>NZ_RQJX01000004.1 GCF_003850045.1 Aeromicrobium camelliae
TCGACACCCACGAGCATCAACGAGCGGTCTTGCAGATGACGTGAGACATGCCTTGCAGATGTCCTGAACCAGCACACTGTCACCCCGACTCTCAGAAGATCGACACAGAAGACCCCCGAACCTCTGGTTCGGGGGTCTTCTGTGTCGAGCGACGGAACAGGCCGGCCGTCAGGTGGCGATGAGTCGCGACGACATGTCGTCGAGCGTCCACTCCTCGATTTCGTCCAGGTGCGTGGCCGCATGCGACTGGGCAGCGGCCACGTCACGCTCTGCCATGGCATCGAGGATCTTCAGATGGCGGGCAGTCGAACCCGCGATGCGATTCGCCCCTGTCGCGCCGAGAACTCGAAGCCAGTACACGAACGGTTCGACCGATGATCGCGATGCGATCAGACGCGAGTTGCCGGTGAACTCGATGATCTCCCGGTGAAGCCGGGTGTCGCTCTCGAAGAACGGCTCGAAATCACCGGCTTCCGCTGCCTCGAGAGCCGCGACCGCCTGGGCCCGCAGATCGGCGATCTGCGCCGTTGACATCTTCTGCGCCGCGATTCCCGTCGCCAGCCACTCAAGGCCTTTGCGGAGCTGGCAGACCTCATGGACGTCCTGGCGCGTCGGGCGGACCACGAAGCTGCCCGACCGGGGCCGAGTCTCGACGAGTCGCTCATGCTCGAGTTTGATCAGGGCGTCACGGATCGGCGTCTTGGAGACACCGAACTCAGCGGCGATGGCTCCAGAGTCGATCCGCGAGCCCGGAGCCATGACGCCCGTCGTGATGCGGTGTCGCAAGACGTCGTGCAACTGGTCGGCGATCGACGCAGCCAGCACCGGCCGGCCTGCGACGCCCAGATCGTTCGACATCACGCTCCTCACTCAGTGCATCAGATGTCATCGATCAGATTAGCCGTGACCATCGCCGCGCGGATGCGTTCCTTGTCTTCCGCGGTGGCCGGTGCGAAGGGACGACGCGGCAAGCCTCCCCGGCGGCCTTGCAGCTCAAGGGCCGCCTTGATCTGCGCCGGGAGGTTCGGCCTGTCGATGGCGCGCCACACCGTGAGGATCCGCTCATGAAGCTCGAGAGCCGTCGCGTGGTCGCCCGACCGAACAGCTTCCCACAGCTCCACACTCAGGCGCGGCGTCACCGTCGGGATGGCGGCCAGGGCCCCGTGGGCGCCCATGACGAAGGCCGGGTAGTGCAGATCGTCCAAAGCGGCGAGGATGGTGAACCGGTCCCGCACCCGGTGCAGCAGATCGGCGAGCAGGTGGATGTCGCCACCTGACTGCTTGACGGAGATGACCTGGGGCACCTCGGCGAGCGCTTCGATCGTCTCGATCGACAAGAGCGCCCACGGGACCACGTTGTAGAGGATGATGGGAAGGTCAGTCGCTTCTCCGATCTCCCGGTAGTGCGCGACGTTCTCCTCCTTCGAGGGCGCGAAGACGTAGTGGACCGGAGTCACCTGGAGAACATCCACGCCCGCTTCCTTGAGAGCGAGGGAGTACCGCTTCGCCTGCGCCGTGGAATTCTGGATGACCCCGCCGATCACGGGGACACGACCTGCCACTTCATCCACGACGACTTCGCAGATGGCGACGCTCTCTTCGAGGGACAGCGTCTGCCCCTCTCCGGTACTGCCACAAGCACAGATCGCGGTGACACCCTGCTCCAGGAGGTACTTCACCTCCGCCCTGAGCAACTCGAGGTCGACCTGGTCATCGGCGTCGAACGGCGTCACGACCGTCGAGATCATTCCGCCGAGTTCAACGTGCTTCATAGAGCCCTCCGTGCCACTGTTGCCCGCATCACAACGAGCATGTAATGTCTGATGCATCAGATATTAGCACGTCGTTGATCGACCGCGAAGTGTCGCGACGTTCCAAGGAGCACTATGTCCCAGCAAGCAGTAGAGAGCGCGAAGAAGACCCCGTTGAGGCGGGTGGTGACCGCCAGCGCTCTCGGCACGACCGTCGAGTACTACGATTTCACGTTGTACGCGACGACGGCGGCGCTCGTCTTCGACCGCATCTTCTTTCCCGACGCCTCACCCCTGGTCGGCACTCTCGCCGCGTTCGCAACGTACTTTGTGGGCTACCTCGCCCGCCCCCTCGGCGGCCTGATCTTCGGTCACTACGGTGACAAGCTCGGCCGCAAGAACGTTTTGATCATCACGATGCTGATGATGGGGATCGGCACCTTCGCGATCGGCCTGCTGCCCTCCTACGACCAGATCGGCATCTGGGCACCGCTGCTCCTCGTCCTCATCCGGGTGATCCAAGGGTTGGGCATGGGCGGCGAGTACGGGGGCGGCGTACTCATGGCCCTCGAATACAGCCCTCGCGAACGGCAGGGCCTGTTCACCTCGATCGTCCACGTGGGCACCCCGGCAGGCGTGCTGCTTCCCGTGGCGTTGATCGCCGCGCTCGACCTGGTACTCCCGGCAGACGCCTACGAGAATTGGGCCTGGCGCATCCCGTTCCTCCTCAGCATCCTGCTCATCGGCGTCGGCGTGTACATCCGTCTGCGCGTGACGGAGAGCCCCGAGTTCGTCAAGATGCGCGCTGACCGAGAGGTGCAGAGTCTGCCGGTCCGCGAGGTCGTCACCCGGCAGTCCGCGACGGTTCTTCTCTCGGTGCTCGCGAAGCTCGCCGAGAGCGGCCTCTTCAACATCTACTATGTCGTCGCCATCACCTACGTGACGGTCGAGCTCGACCTGCCTCGCGGCCCGGTCCTCACCGCGGTGCTCATCGCCTGCTTCATCGAGTGCTTCACTCTCCCGCTCTTCGGGCATCTCTCCGACCGCATCGGACGGCGCAAGGTCTACGCGGGCGGTGCCATCTTCCAACTCGTCCTCGCCATCCCGTTCTTCCTGCTGATGCAGACCGGGAACTTCTGGGCGTACACGCTCGGGATGGCGCTCGGGTTGGGCGTCGGTCACGCGGCGATGTACGGAGCCCAGGGAGCACTGTTCGCCAACCTCTACCCGGTGAACGTCCGCTACACGGGGCTCTCGCTCACGCAGCAGGTGGGTGCGACACTCGGTGGCGGCCTTTCGCCGATGATCGGCACCAGCTTGCTGGCCGCCGGTCACGGTAGCTGGCACCTGCTTCCCATCTACTGCTTCACGGTGGCGATCGTCTCGGCCCTCGCCGCCTCCCGGCTCCGATCGGGCGAGGCGCAGTACTCCTCGCGGACCGTGGTCGAGGAGGTTCGGAACTCATGAGCTCACTGTTCCTCACTGACGACGGGGTGGACCTCGCGCTACGGGGCTTCGCTCGCGTTCATCCGCAGGTGTCACTTCACGCGGATCCGACGTACGCGACGACGAACGACCGCCATCCCAACCGTCGCGTCGGCCTCGTCTCTGGCGGCGGTTCCGGCCACGAACCACTCCACGTGGGCATGGTCGGACGAGGGTTGCTCGACGCAGCAGTTCCCGGCCGGATCTTCGCCTCTCCTCACAATCGCCAGGTTCTCGAAGCAAGCCGTCGCGTTGCCGGACCCGAGGGTGTCCTCCACATCGTGAAGAACTACACGGGCGACCGCATCAACTTCGGCATCGCGGCGGAACGGTTGCGGGACGAAGGGATCGCCGTCCAGCGAGTCCTCGTCGACGACGACATCGCCACCGAGAACGCCCAGACAGCGACCGGCCGGCGAGGCACCGCCGGCACCGTCATCGTCGAGAAGGTCCTCGGCGCGGCGGCCGACGAAGGCCATGGCCTCGACGATCTCGTCGAGGTCGGTGCCGACGTGGCCAGGCGGTCACGCAGCGTCGCGGTGGCGCGCCGCGCACAGACGACGCTCAGCGGCGGGCCCGCCTTCACGCTGGCCGATGACGAGCTCGAGTACGGGGTGGGCATTCATGGTGAGCGCGCCGCCGAGACCATCCCTCGCCCCCCGCTCGATGTCCTCGTCGGACGCATGCTCGACGACCTTCTCCAGCGCCACGAGGAGCAGCGCGGCGTTGTCCTCCTCGTCAATGGCCTCGGTGCCACCACGCAGCTGGAACTACTGACGATCGCCGAGCTGGCCGCGGAGCACCTCGGGTCGCGCCGCGTCCGGCTCCTGGATGTTCTCGTGGGGACCTTCGTCCCCGCGCTCGACATGAGCGGATTCTCCCTGACCACGAGCGCAATGACGTCAGACCAGTTGCACTACTGGCGAGCCGAGGCCGACGCCCCCGGCTGGCCGAGGAGGCCACGATGACCCACGCGATCCAGCGAGCCACGGCAGCCGCCCTCGGCGCACACGTCATCTTGACCGAGTACGACCAGCTCAGCGGCGACGGGGACTTCGGCGACAATCTGTGTGAGGGATTGCAGCGCGCGGTCCGGCAGATCGACGCGCGACCTCACGAGGATCCCTTCGCGGTGACCGCACAGGTGTTCCTCGACGAGGTCGGCGGAACGAGCGGGCCGCTACTGGGTCTGCTGTTCAACGAGCTGGCCAAGGCACGCGCATCGGGCGATCCCCGCTGGCTGTCCACGGGCCTCGAAGCCGGTGCGGCGGCGATCCAGCGTGTCGGCGAAGCCCAACGCGGCGACCGCACCCTGCTGGATGCCCTCGTTCCCGCAGCTGAGGCGGCGAAGGCGGATATCGCACCGAGCGCCGTCGCGGATGTGGCGCTACGTGCCGCCTTGGATACTGCCGCATTCACCGCGCGGCGCGGCCGGTCGAGTTACGTCGGCGCGAGGGCCCTCGGCGTGCCGGACCCCGGAGCCGTGGGCATCGCGATCCTGCTCTGGTCGATCGCGCATGAGGACATCGCGCCGGAGGCGGCCGGGGCCGCCGTGACGGCACTGCTTCCCCGCCCCGCGTCGCCGCTGCGTTGAGCGCCCTCGCCTGTGCCGGGGTGAAGTAGGGGTGAAAACCGGGACGAAGATGCCGATTAATGGCACCGTCAGGGTTCGATGACGGGTTGACGGTGCGGCCGTTCGGTGCCGTCACGTTCCGCGGCCCTTCCTCGGCTCTGACCAGCTCCCAGGCGGTGCCCGCAAGCCGCGCCGTGATGCCGTCGGCGTCGGCGGTGGCGGCGCTCGGGTGGTGGTGCTGGTGGTTCGGGGACGCGAGGTGTCCGACGATCAGCAGCGTGCCGCCCGGCGCGACCCAGCGGCTGATCCGCTCGTAGAAGTCGAGCTGCGGAATCTGGGGATGCGCGTAGTGCGTCGTCACCAGATCGAAGGTCTGCGCTGGTTCCCAGGTGGTGAGGTCGGCTTCGACCCGGCGGACAGCGGGAATCTCGGCGCCGGAGACCTCCCCCGCCGCGGCGCGCGCGAGCGCCACGGCGGAGATGTCCACCGCTGTGACGCGCCAGCCCTGCGCGGCGAGCCACAGCGCTTCGGTGCCTTCACCGCTGCCTGCGTCGAGGGCCGTGCCCGGTGAACGCTCTGCGGCTGCGGTGATCAGCGCGGGATGTGGCGGCACCCGGTGGTCGCCTCGTCGTTCCGCGTCCCGCCAGTGTTCTTGCCAGTACGTCGCATCGAACTCACCCATCCGCCTAGCATCCCGACGTGTCTGCCGAACCGCACATCATCTTGCTGCATCAGCAACTTTTTCCTGTGCGCTTCCGCGCGCTCCCTCGCGCGCGCGAGTCGTCATGAGAGCTGTGCCACACTGCTGCCATGGAGGAGCCGGAGTCCCCGCGACGTGTCAAGAAGGTCGTGATCCGGCGGGTCGCACCCCAGACGAAGACCCCGGAATCCGCGCCGGCGGACGAGCGCCGTCCCGTCGCCACGATCCCGCGGGTTCGTCGGCCTCGCCGCCGACCGCGTGACACCGAGCCCACGCCACCCGCAGCTCCCCAGCGCACGCTCGCTGATCGCGCCGCCACCGCCGGGCGCAAGGCATCGGCCGGCGCTCGCCTAGTCGCGGAACTCACGGTCGCCGAACTGCGCCACCTGCACTGGCCGCAGTGGGAGAGCTGGCTGGCAGCCACCGTGGTCGGCGCCGGTGCCGGCGTGCTCATGGCGGCACTCGGTGCCGTCGCCACGGCGATCGTCGCCGCGGTCCGAGGGGTGTCGGGAGGAGCCGGGGCCGCGGGCTTCGCAGCGGTCGCCCTCCTCTCAGTGTTGGTGGTGAGCGCGGCCGCCTTCTGCCTGCGCCGACTCGGTTCCCCCCGCGCCTGGACGGTGGCTTCACTCGGCGCCGTCGTCGTGACGGTGCTGGTCCTCGCACTCTTCCTCCGCCCGGCGGCGACCGCGTGGGCGTTTCTCATTCTTCCGGCGCTGGGAGCGCTCGCCTTCCTCGCCGCCGACCGTGTTCTCGACCTCGCCGAACGCCAAGGAGACGACGCATGACCGCTCCCGTCCTCTGGTCACCACCGCTTGACGGATCGAGCCGGATGGAGGACTTCATGCGGTGGCTGGCGGAGGAATCCGCGGCCGATGTCACGGACTACGACAGCCTCTGGCAGTGGTCTGTGGACGAGCCGGACGCCTTCTGGTCGGCACTCTGGCGCTACTTCGACGTGCCCTCGGACGGCGACCCGACCCTCGCCCTCGCCCACGACGCCATGCCCGGGGCGGTCTGGTTCCCGCACGTGCGCGTCAATTACGCGGAGACGATGCTGCGCCTGCCCGGCCGCGCAGACGACGACATCGTCGTGTTCGGCCGATCCCAGAGCCGCGAGGACGTGGCACTGACGGCCGCCGAGCTCCGCGACCAGGTAGCCCGAGCGCGAGCGGGGCTCGTGCGCGCCGGCGTGAGCGAGGGCGACCGCGTGGCCGCCTACGCACCGAACGTGCCCGAGACGCTGATCCTGATGCTGGCGAGCGCGAGCCTCGGAGCGGTCTTCACCTCGTGCGCACCCGAGTTCGGCACGCAGAGCGTGGTCGACCGGTGGCAGCAGATCGAGCCGACCCTCCTCCTCGTCGTCGACGGTTACCGCTACGGCACCAAGCCGATCGACCGTCACAGCGAGGTCGAGGCGATCCGCGCCGCCCTACCGAGCGTCCGCACGACCGTCTGGCTGCCCTACCTCGACGCGGACGCCTCCGCGCCCGACGGCGCTGTGACGTGGGCCGACTTCACCGCAAAGTCCGCTCAGCTCGAGTTCAGCCGGCTCCCCTTCGCAGCCCCGCTGTACATCCTGTTCTCATCGGGCACCACCGGCCTGCCCAAGCCGATCGTCCACGGCCACGGCGGCATCACGATCGAGCACCTCAAAGCACTCGCGCTGCACTGCGACCTCGGTCCCGGCGACCGGTTCTTCTGGTTCTCCACCACCGGCTGGATGATGTGGAACTTCCTCGTCTCGGGTCTCGCCACGGGCTCGGCGATCGTCATGGTCGACGGCGATCCGGCAAGTCCGGACCTCGGCGCGCTGTGGCGCATGGCCGGCGAGCTGGGCGTGACCTACTTCGGTACCAGCGCGCCGTTCCTGCTGCAGTGCCGCAAGGCGGACATCCATCCGCGGCAGCTCGCGGACCTCTCGGCGCTACGCGCCATCGGCTCCACCGGCGCTCCGTTACCGGCCGAGGGATTCTGGTGGGCCGCCGAGGAGTTCGGGCCGGCCGTGCAGATGTGTTCGGTCTCGGGCGGCACGGACGTGTGCGCCGCATTCGTGGGGTCGGCGCCGATCGTCCCGGTGTACGCAGGCGAGATCTCGTGCCGGTGCCTCGGCTGTGCGGTCGATTCCGTCGACCCCGAGGGCCGCCCGGTGCGCGACCAGCTCGGCGAGCTCGTCGTCACCCGCCCGATGCCGTCGATGCCCGTCGGCTTCTGGGGGGACCCCGACGGCAGCCGTTACCGGGCCGCCTACTTCGAGGACATCCCCGGAATGTGGCGCCACGGCGACTGGATCCGCATCACCGACTACGGCAGCTGCGTCATCACCGGACGCAGCGACGCGACGCTCAACCGTGGCGGAGTCCGGCTGGGCACCTCGGAGTTCTACAGCGTCGTGGAGTCACTGCCGGAGGTCGCCGACAGCCTCGTCGTGCACCTCGAGGACGATGAGGGCGGGGCGGGGCGGCTCCTGCTGTTCGTCGCGACCGCGGACGGCGCCGAGCTCGACGACGACCTCTGCCAGCGCATCCGCGGCGAGCTGCGGTCGCGGCTGTCGCCGCGGCACGTGCCCGACGAGATCCACCAGGTCCGCGGCGCTCCGCGGACGCTGTCGGGCAAGAAGCTCGAGGTGCCCGTCAAGAAGATCCTGCGCGGCACGCCGATCGACGACGCCGCCGCACGCGGAGCCCTCCAGAACCCCGAGGTCCTCGAGGACTACACCGCGTACGGCAGTTGACACCCTCCTTGGGGTGGCAACTCGCTCACACGAGCAGTTCGGCGATCTGGATCGTGTTGAGCGCGGCACCCTTGCGGAGGTTGTCGCCGCTCACGAACAGCACGAGGCCACGGTCGCCCTCGACCGAGCGGTCCTGACGGATGCGGCCCACGAGGCTCTCGTTGCCTCCGGCGGCCGCCAGAGGCGTCGGGACGTCGGTGAGCGTCACGCCGGGCGCCGCAGCGAGCAACTCCGTGGCCCGCGCCGCCGTCAGGTCGCGCGCGAACTCGGCGTGGATCGACAGCGAGTGGCCGGTGAACACCGGAACCCGCACGCAGGTGCCCGCGACGCGCAGGTCGGGGATGCCGAGGATCTTGCGGCTCTCGTTGCGGAGCTTCTGCTCCTCGTCGGTCTCGTTGGAACCGTCATCGACCACTGAACCGGCCATGGGAAGCACGTTGAACGCGATCGGCGCGACGTACTTGTTCGGCTCGGGGAAGCTCACGGCCTGACCGTCGTGCGTCAGCGCGTCGGCCTTGTCGACGACCGCCTTGGCCTGCTCGTGCAGTTCTTCGACGCCGGCGAGACCAGAACCGGAGACCGCCTGGTAGGAGCTCACGACGAGACGGACGAGATCGGCCTCCTCATGCAACGGCTTGAGCACCGGCATCGCGGCCATGGTGGTGCAGTTCGGATTGGCGATGATGCCACGACCGGCGGGTCCGTCACCGACGGGGATGTCGTGCGGATTGACCTCGCTGACGACGAGCGGAATGGCCGGGTCCTTGCGCCATGCGGACGAGTTGTCGATGACGGTGACGCCGGCCTCGGCGAATCGCGGCGCTTGGACGCGGCTCATCGTCGCACCGGCGGAGAACAGGGCGATGTCGAGACCGCTCGGGTCGGCGATCTCCGCGTCCTCGACGACGATGTCCTCGCCCTTCCACGGCAGCGTGGTGCCGGCGGAACGGCTCGACGCGAAGAAGCGCACCGAATCAGCCGGGAAGTCGCGCTCCTCCAGCAGCTTGCGCATGACGGTGCCGACCTGTCCGGTCGCACCGACCACACCCAGTGAGAGAGTCATCGTCCGGTCCCTCCGTACACGACGGCCTCGACCTCATCGGTGCCCAGTCCGAAGGCCTCGTGCGCCGCGCGGACGGCGGCATCGACGTGGCTCTCCGCCACGGTCACCGAGATGCGGATCTCCGAGGTCGAGATCATCTGGATGTTGACGCCGGCCGCGGCCAGCGCCTCGAAGAACGTCGCGGTGATCCCCGGCTGCGAGCGCATGCCGGCGCCGATGATCGACACCTTGCCGACGCCGTCGTCGTACTGCAGGCGCTCGAAGCCCACCTGGTCCTTGAGCCGCGCCAGCGCCGTCATGGCGGTCTGGCCGTCGGCGCGCGGGAGCGTGAAGGAGATGTCGGTCAGCGCCGTGGCGGCCGCCGACACGTTCTGCACGATCATGTCGATGTTGATCTGGGCGTCGCCGAGCGCGCGCAGGATCGCCGCGGCCTCGCCGACCCGGTCGGGGACACCGACGACGGTGATCTTGGCTTCGCTGCGGTCGTGGGCGACGCCGGAGATGATGGCTTGCTCCATGGCGGTGTCACCTTCCGTGGATTCGTTGTCGAGGTAGCGCGCGACCTGGTCGGCGGCCACGACCCACGTGCCCTGCTTCTCGGAGAACGAGGAGCGCACGTGAATGGGCATGTCGTTGCGGCGTGCGTACTCGACGCATCGCAGGTGGAGGATCTTCGCGCCGTTGGCCGCCATCTCCAGCGTCTCCTCGTACGAGAGCGCGGGGATGCGACTCGCCCGGGGCTCGATGCGCGGGTCCGCGGTGAAGATGCCGTCGACGTCGGTGTAGATCTCGCAGACGTCGGCCTTGAGCGCGGCGGCGAGCGCGACGGCCGTGGTGTCCGAGCCACCGCGGCCGAGGGTCGTGATGTCCTTGGTGGTCTGCGAGACGCCCTGGAAACCGGCCACGATGACGATCGCGCCCTCGGTGAGCGCGTCCTGCAGACGGCCGGGCGTGACGTCGATGATCTTGGCGCGGCCGTGCGCGTCGTCGGTGATGACGCCGGCCTGGGAGCCGGTGAACGATCGCGCCTCCTGGCCGAGGTTGCCGATCGCCATGGCCAGCAGCGCCATCGAGATGCGCTCACCTGCGGTGAGGAGCATGTCGAGCTCACGGCCCGGAGGGAGCGGGGAGACCTCGTTGGCGAGATCGATCAGCTCGTCGGTGGTGTCACCCATCGCGGAGACGACCACGACGACGTCGTGACCGGCCTTCTTGGTCGCCACGATGCGTTGGGCGACTCGCTTGATGCTCGTGGCGTCAGCCACGGACGAGCCGCCGTACTTCTGCACGACAATGCCCATGGAGGGTTCCTGATTCTAGTGAGGACGGGAACATGAACGCCACGCTGCGCCATCGCTTAGTCTACGCACTCATCCCTCGACGTCCGCTCCCCTCCCGCGAGATGGGCGCCGACGGCGCGTCGGGCTGCGCGCGGATTACCAGGTTACGTAGGTTCTTTGTCACTCCACCCGGCGAATTCACCCGGTGACGTGAGGGAAAAACTACGTAACCTGGTAATCCGCGCCGCTCACTGACCGACGGACGTGCGGTGCTCGAAGGCGCGGCCGAGGGTGACCTCGTCGGCGTACTCGAGGTCGCCGCCGACGGGCAGGCCGCTGGCGAGTTTGGTGACGCGGATGCCGAGCGGCATCAGCATGCGCATAAGGTAGGTGGCGGTCGCCTCGCCCTCGAGGTTCGGGTCGGTCGCGATGATGACCTCGGTGACGGTGCCGTCCTGGAGCCGGCCGAGCAGTTCCTTGATGCGCAACTGATCGGGACCGATGCCGGCGAGAGGGCTGATCGCCCCGCCGAGCACGTGATAGCGACCGCGGAACTCCCGCGTGCGCTCGATCGCGATGACGTCCTTGCTCTCCTCGACCACGCACAGCACGGCAGGGTCACGCCGCGGATCGGCGCAGATGCGGCATTCTGTCTCGACCGTCACGTTGCCGCACACGACGCAGAAGTGGACCTTGGTCTTGGCGTCGACGAGGGTGGCGGCCAGACGCTTGACGTCCTCGGGGTCGGCGTCGAGCAGATGGAACGCGATGCGCTGAGCGCTCTTCGGACCGATGCCCGGAAGCTGGCCGAGCTCCTCGATGAGGTCCTGGATCACGCTCTCGTACACCTGTCCAGCCTAGTCGGTCGGCTCCAGCACACACCGCAACGCGCGGGGTCCTGCGGCACGCGGCTGACTAGGCGGGGAGAAAGCGCGCAGCAGGAGCGATACCCTGCGTGGCGATCAGCCTCGCGACGCCGGGTCCGACCCCCAACTCGCCGACGCGCTCGAGATCGTCGAGGGTGTCGACATCGTCCCGGACACCGGGCCACGCGCCCGGCATCGCTATCGCGCCGAGTTCGCGATGACGCGCTGCGGAGGCTCCGCCGTAGGCAGCCACCAGTTTGCCGGGACCACTAGCCGTCAGCAGCGTCGTGCCGGAGCCCTGATGGTCGGCCCAGAAAGCAGCTTGGTGTCCGCGAGCAGCGGCGAGGGCGGTGTCGAGACGGCGAGACGTGAGCGCCGGCAAGTCGGCGGGAACCACGGCGACTGGAGCGTGCGGTCGGCGGTCGAGCGCCCAGCGCCGGCCCGCTTCCACCGCGCCCGGCAGCGACCCCGGATCCGGGATGACGATCACATCCGCGCTTCTGGCGACAGCGCTGCCCTCACCCACGAGCACCACAGCAGCGACCTGTTCCGCATCGAGCGCAGCAGTCACGACGTGAAGGGCGAATGCTTGGGCAAGACCCTCGCGCTGCTGCGAGGGCAGCGCGAGCCGTGACTTCGCCCGGCGGTAGCGCTTGACCGGAACAATGGCTGTGTAGCCCGCCGTCAAGCCGGCACCCGCTCGTACGTGGTGGTCCGCTGCACCGCGGGACGACCGGCGAGTGTTGCCATCTGCTCCAGCTCCGCGATGGACTTACGCGAGCCGTTGGTGGAGCCGGCCATGCGGCTAATGGTCTCTTCCATCAGGGTGCCACCGAGGTCGTTGACGCCACCGTCGAGCACCTGCGCGCACAGTGGTGGACCGAGCTTGACCCAGGAGCACTGGATGTTGTCGATGAGGCCATGAAGCATGATGCGCGACATTGCGTGAACGGCGCGGTTGTCACGGACCGTGGGGCCAGGGCGCGCGACGCCCGCAAGGTAGATGGGGCTGGACTGGTGGACGAAGGGCAGCGGGACGAACTCGGTGAAGCCACGAGTGCGGCGCTGGATGTCGGCGAGCGTTCGTAGATGCGCCACCCAATGCCGCGGGTGGTCCACGTGCCCGTACATCATCGTCGCGGTCGTCGGCAGCCCGATGTCGTGTGCGGTCGTAACGACCTCGATCCACTGAGCGGCGGGAAGCTTGCCCTTCGTCAGGACCCAACGAACCTCATCGTCGAGGATCTCCGCGGCGGTGCCAGGCAGCGAATCGACCCCAGCCTCTCGAATCGACACGAGGAACTCGCGGATGCTCAGTCCGGTGCGGGCGACGCCGTTCATGACCTCCATTGGACTGAACGCATGCACGTGCAGGGACGGGGCCGCGGCCTTGACCGTGCGAGCGATCTGCTCGTAGGCGCTGGCGGGCATCGCCGGGTCGATGCCACCTTGCAGGCAGACCTCAGTGGCTCCGACCTCGACGGCCTCGACGGCGCGGGCGGCGATCTCGTCGAGGGAGAGGGTGTAGGCGTCGGCGTCGGTGGCGCGTTGGGCGAACGCACAGAACCGGCAGCCGGTGTAGCAGACATTGGTGAAGTTGATGTTCCGGTTGACCACGTAGGTGACCACGTCACCCACTGCCTCGCGCCGCAAGTCGTTCGCGAGGGCGCACACGGCGTCGAGCGCGGGTCCTTCCTCCGCAGTCATCAACGTCAACGCCTGGGCCTCGGTCAGCTCGGCGGGAGCACGTTCAGCCGACCGCAAGGCCGCCGCCACATCGGTGGAGCCGAGCCACTGCCCGGCCAGATGCGGCGAGGAGCGAACCTGCTCACGCAGCGCCGCCCAGTCACCGTAGACGACGTCGAAGTCGCCGCGCCGGTCCGCTGAGCGGCCTTCGCGGTCGATACCGGTGTGCAGATCGACGCGACCCTTGCTCTGCCAGCCGCCGTCCGGCTCCTGCCACGGCCGCCCGATCGCGCGCGCCTCCGGGTCGGCCAGGCCATCGGGACCGGCCAGCGCTTCGACATGACTGCGCACCCGCGGATCCAGCCACGGCCCGCGCAGATACGGCGGGTGAACCGTCAACCGCTCCCGGAGCTCGAAGCCCTCCTGCTCGCACACACGCGCGAGCCGGTCGATCTGCGGCCACGGACGCTCGGGATTGACGTGATCGGGCGTCAGCGGGCTGATGCCGCCGAAATCGTCGATGCCCGCGTCCAGCAGCGAACGGCATTCGTCGAGCTCCACCAGGTTCGGCGGCGCCTGCAGCCGAACCGCCGGCCCGAGCACCACCCGACAGGCGGCGATCGCGGCCAGATACTCCTCAAGCGGAAGGTCGTCGCTGTGGCGCATGGCGGTATCGGGCTTGGCGCGGAAGTTCTGCACGATCACCTCTTGCACCGACCCGTGCTCACGGTGAATTCGACGAAGGTGGAGCACGGCGTCTGCCCGCTCCTGCAGCGTCTCGCCGATCCCGATCAGCAGACCGGTCGTGAACGGCACGGACAGACGGCCCGCGTCCTCCAGCACACGCAGACGCACCCCGGGATCTTTATCGGGACTGCGGTAATGTGGCTGCCCCTTCTCCAGCAGCCGTGTGCTCGTCGTCTCCAGCATCATGCCCATCGACGGCGCCACCGGCTTGAGCCGGTTCATCTCGCTCCAGCTCATCACCCCAGGGTTCAGATGCGGCAGCAGACCGGTCTCCTCCAGCACCAGAACCGCCATCGCCCGCAGGTACTCCAGTGTCGAGTCGTACCCGGCCTCCTCCAGCCACCGCCGCGCCTGCGGCCAGCGGTCCTCCGGCCGGTCCCCGAGGGTGAATAGGGCCTCCTTACACCCTTGTTCCGCTCCCCGACGCGCGATCTGCAGCACCTCGTCGGCCGACAGATACGGCGACTCGCCCCGCGCCTCCAGCACCGCCGGCGACGTCACGAACGTGCAGTAGTGACAACGATCGCGGCAGAGCCGGGTCAACGGGATGAACACCTTGCGCGAATACGTCACCACACCCGCCAGCCCGGCCTCACGCAGCCCTGCCTCACGCACCCGGCGCGCCGCCGCCATCAGCCGCTCCAGCGCCGCCCCCCGCGCAGCGAACAACGCCGCGATCTCCTCGGAGTCGAGCGTCCGGGCGGCCTCGGCACGCGCGACCGCCCGCGCGATCTGCCGGTCGTTGGGCATCGCGTCCTCCTCATCAGCGATCGGCCGGGATGCCCGTGATCGCCACACCCGAACGAGTCTTGTACCGCTTGTTCATGCTGATCAGCACCGCCGTCAACGGCTCCAGCTGACGCGCCAGCCGCAACGCACCCGCATCGATCCCACGACGACCGGTCACCGACACGGCCAGATCCTGCACCAACGACGTCGCCTCGGCATCATCACCACACACCAGGACGTCCTCATGAGTCAACGGCTCAGCCGTCTTCCACAACGACAACGCCGCCACATGATGGAACGCGCCCACCACCCGAGCCTCCGGAACCAGCCGCTGCGCCTCCTCAGCCGCCGACTCCTGCAACGTCAACCCATACGGGCCCCGTTCATCGAACCCCAGCGGATTGACACAACTGATCACCACCTTGCCCGCCAACTCACCCGCCAGCGAACCCACCAGCTCGGCATGACCGTCCCACGGCACCGCCAACAACACGACGTCCGCCTCGGCCGCAGCCGCCGCGTTACCCGCCCCCGCCACAGAGGCCCCCGCCCGCTCCGCGATCTCAGCCGCCTTCTCCTTCGCCCGCACCTCATCACGCGAACCCACCGTCACGTCATGCCCGGCGAGCGCGAAACGATACGCCAAGCCCCGCCCCTGAGGACCGGTCCCACCGATCACGGCAATGCGCTGCTGCATAGGTCTCCCGCCAATCTGTGATAATCATCTGGCTCATCTAGTGTGTCACAGTCCACACCCGAGCGAAAGAACCACCGCCCACTCACCGACGGACGTCGACCGCGAGCTCCAGCCCCTCGGCGAATGCCACGGCCCGCAGCCGCTCCATGAGCGCTCCCGCGGCGACGGGATCCTCGCGCGCATCGATCGTCACACGGCCGCCTTCACGGCGAGCAGCCACCTCCGCGGCGGCGATGAGGTCGTCCACAACGGCCCAGTCGTCGGTCGGGTCGAGGAAGCCCCGCCGCGACCCCCGCACCGCCGCGGCGCGCACGGCTTCACGGGCGCCGAGCCCGAAGAGGTCCTGGCCTTCGGCACGCACGAGGACTGCGGCCCCGGGCCCGTCGTCGGCGAGCAGCAGGGCAGGGTCGAGTCCTCGGACGATGACGACCGGCCGGCCGCCCAGCTTGCCCGAGACGAGCTCCGCCGCGCCGGCGACCTCGTCGGCGACCGCCGGCGCCGTGACCACCAGCGGGTTGCCGTGAGCGTCCGTCTGCCCCGCGAACGTCTGGACGGGCAGTATCCCGGCGCAGCCGATCGCCATGTCGGTCTGCCCGACCCGCCAGGCGCGGCCCGCCGTGTCGGCGATGATCACGGCGACGGCCAAGCCGGTGGCGGCACGGATCCGAGCGCGCAGCTCGCGGGCCTCGGCGTCGGGATCGCGCGGCAACGGCACGACCGAGCCGGACGCCACGTTGGAAGCGTCGACACCGGCGGCGGCCATCGTGAGCCCGTGCCACGTCCTGACGATCGCGGTGGGGCCGCGGCGCGCGACCACCCGGTCGGTCTCCTCGGCGATGACCTCGTCCCGCGGCCGGCGCGTCACCAGACCGGCTGCCTTGGCGACGATCTTGCTGGTGACGACGAGGACGTCGCCCGCACGCAGCTCCGCGTGCCGGGTCACGACGGCGGCGACGTCGTCCCCCGCGCCGACCTCGCCGATGCCGTCGACGGCGAAGATCTCCACGTCAGCGCCTCCGCACCAGCGCGTCCGCGAGACCGACGGCGTCGGCGGCCAGCTGGCGGGTGGTGGCGTCGTCGTTCATGTAGAGCGGCACGGCACGCGCGGTGATCCCCTGGGCGTGGAGCCGGTCGACTGCGTCGCGATCGGCCGGGTCGACGAGCCAGCCGTCGAGGACGCCCTCGCCCTCGCGCGCGCCGTGATACTCCGCGACGGCCGCGGCGGAGACCTCCAGGCCCAGCCCGCCCAGCAACTGGTCGGCCATGCCCCGGACATGACCCCCGGCGATGATCGGCGAGACGCCGACGACCGGGGCCGCCGACGAGCGCACGAGGTCGCGCAGGCCCGGGACCTCCAGGATGGGGCGCAGCGAGACGACCGGATTGGACGGCGCGAGCACGATGGCGTCGGCCTCGGCGAGCACCTCGGCGACGGCGGGCGCGGGACGCGCCGCCTCGATCCCGGCGTAGCGCAGACTGCGGAGGGGCGCCTCGGCTCGGTACCGGATCCAGTACTCCTGGAAATGCAGGTCGCGCTCGCCCTCGGGGAGCTCCACGACGATGCGCGTCTCGACCTCGTCGTCGGTCATCGGGACCAGCCGCACCCCCGGGCGCCACCGCCGGCACAGCTCCTCGGTCACCTGCGAGAGCGTCGCGCCCGCGCGCAGCCGCGCGGAACGGACCAGATGCGTGGCGAGGTCGCGGTCGCCGAGCCCGAACCACGAGTCCGGCTCACCGTAGTGCCCGAGCTCCTCGCGTGCGTTCCACGTCTCGTCGCGGCGGCCCCAGCGCCGCTGCGGGTCGATGCCTCCGCCGAGCGTGTACATCACCGAGTCCAGGTCCGGGCAGACCCGCACCCCGAAGACCCACAGGTCATCGGCGGTGTTGACGATCGCCGTGACCTCTGCCTCGGGGCAGGCGGCACGGACCCCTTCGAGAAAGCGGGCTCCGCCGATCCCGCCGGAGAGCACCACGATGCGTCGCATCACGCCATTGTGACGGTCAGTCGACGGTGATGTCGTCGCGGACTCCTCGCCACGCCATCGTCCCGCCGTCCACCGGGAGGTTCACGCCCGTGATGAAGGACGCGGCGTCACTGGCCAGGAAGCAGACGGCGGCGGCGATCTCGTCGACCTCGCCGAAGCGCGGGATCAGGTGATTGCCGTACATGGCGCGGGCGCGCGCGACCTTGTCCTCGGCTGCGTCGAGGTGCGACTGGCTCATCGGCGTGCGGATGGACCCCGGTGAGAAGGCGTTGACGCGGATGTGCGGCGAGAGGCCGATCGCCGCGGTGCGTGTCAGCTGGATGACGGCGGCCTTGCTCACCGAGTAGGCCGTCATCCCGGCGCCGGTCATGCCTGCCACGGAGGCCGCGTTGACGATCGACGGACCGTTCGTGGAGGCCATGAGGTGCGGTGTGGCCGCCTTGATGGCGAGCCAGACGGCCTTGAGGTTGATGTTCATGACGGTGTCCCAGACCGCCTCGTCCAGCTGGTGCACCTGGACCTGGTCCGCCGGCGTGAACACGTGGTCGAGCACGCCCGCGTTGTTGACCAGCGTGTCCAGGCCGCCCGCGGCGGCGGCGAAATCGTCGACCATGGCCGTCACGCGGTCGCCGTGGGCGAGGTCGACCTCGAGCTCGGTGACCTCGGCGCCGATCGCGGCGAGCTCGCCGGCGAGGCTGCGCAGGCCCTCGGCGTCGCGGTCGGCGATGCCCACGTGCGCCGCACCCTGCCGCGCCGCCTCCAGCGCGATCTCCCGGCCCATGCCCTGGGCCGCCCCGGTGACGAGGATCAACTTGTCGGTGAGCATCCGTTCCCT
This sequence comes from Aeromicrobium camelliae, assembly GCF_003850045.1. Lineage (GTDB taxonomy): Bacteria > Actinomycetota > Actinomycetes > Propionibacteriales > Nocardioidaceae > Aeromicrobium > Aeromicrobium camelliae. Next base: position 18,129 of record NZ_RQJX01000004.1, read on the forward strand.
TTCTGTCGTCACGAGCTGCGCCCGCCCTCGAGCAGGGCGCCGCGGCCGGCGTAGCTCTCGCGAGCGAAGGCCGCCGAGCCGGAGGCGTGGGTGTAGCCCGCGTCGACGAAGACCTCGCTGCCGGTCATGTAGCGGGCGTCCTCGCTGGCCAGGAAGGCCACGGCACCGGCGATGTCGGCCGGCTGGCCGGCGCGATCGAGCATCGCCGTGCCCGCCATGGCCTCCGTCGCGGCATCGAGGGCGTTCGCGTCGCCGACGACCGCCGAGGCCGTCATCTGCGACACCACCGCGCCGGGAACCAGGGTGTTGACCCGGATGCCCCAGTCGCGCAGCTCCGCGGCGACCGACCGGGCCAGCCCGATCACCCCCGCCTTGGTCGCGCTGTAGACGTGCGGGCCGGCGCCGCCGACGATGCCACCGGGGCTGGCGGTGACGATGATGCTGCCGCTGCGCTGCGGCTGCATGACGCGCGCGGCGTGCTTCAGGCACAGCAGGACGCCGCGCAGGTTGACGGTGATCGTGAGGTCCACGTCGGCGGTCCGCTGCTCGGCGATCGGGCCCACGGCGCCGAACACCGCGGCGTTGGCGAAGAAGACGTCCAGACGCCCGTGCCGCTCGACGACCGTGTCGACGAGCGCGGCGATGCTGGTCTCGTCGGCGACGTCGGTGCGCACGAACTCTGCACCGTCGAGCCGGGCGACCAGTTCGCGCCCAAGCTCCTCCTGGACGTCGGCGACCACGACCTGCGCGCCCTCGGCGTGGAAGCGCTCGACGCACGCGGCGCCGATGCCGGCCGCCCCACCCGTCACGACGACGACGGCTCCGTTCAGACCCCGCATGCGCGTCCTCTCCTGGTGCTAGCTAATTCATGATCACGATATACACCGAGCGGCCAGCTGACCAGACCGGGTTGCCGGCGGCCGATCACTCCCGCGGGAGGCCGAGCCCCCGGGCGATGATGCCGCGCTGGACGTCGTTGGTGCCGCCGCCGATGACGTACATCGGGGCCAGCCGGAGCATGCCCTCGAAGCGTCCGGCGGCGAGGCCCTCGACCCCGAGCAGGTCGAGGGCGAGACGCCCGAAGTCCTCCGCGAGATCGCCGCTCAGCACCGCGGACACCGGTCCGAGCAGACGCGCCTCGTCGCCGTCCATGCCCCGTGTCGCGGCGACCACGAGCGTCCGGGCGGCCTGCAGCCGGGCAGCGAGCGCGGCGAGGCGGTCCAGGTCGGCCGCGGCCGGCGCGGCCGCACCGCGCAGCTGGTCCAGGAGCGCGTCGAAGTGGCTGAGCAGTGTCGCGGCGACGCCTCCCATGAGCACCCGCTCCGCCGCGAGGGCGTCGGTGATGACGCGCCAGCCGCCGTCGACCTCGCCCACCCGCATCGAGTCGGGGACCCGGACGTCGTCGTAGAAGACCGTGCAGGAGATCTCTCCGGACAGCGCCCGGTGCTGGTGGACCGTGATGCCCGGGGTGTCCATCGGCACGAGGAAGATCGTGATGCCGGCGTGGCGCGGGCGCGCATCGGGATCGGTCCGCACGGCGAGCCAGACGTGCGAGGCGGTGTGCGCCCGTGTCGTCCAGAGCTTCTGCCCGTCGATCACCCAGTCGTCCCCGTCGCGCACGGCCCGGGTCGAGAGCGATGCGAGGTCAGAGCCCGCCTCGGGCTCTGAGTATCCGAGGCAGAAGGCGAGCCGGCCGTCGCGCAGCAGCGGCAGGAAGGCGGCGCGCTGCTGGTCGGTCCCATGCCGCAGGAGGGAGTGCCCGATGAGCATCGTCGCGCTCATCGCTCGGTCGACGGGCCCGCCGGCGTACTTCATCTCCTCGTTCACGACGACCTGCTCCTCCAAGCTCGCTCCCCGTCCGCCGTACTCTCGCGGCCAGGCCAGCGCGAAGACGCCGGCATCGGCCGCCGCGGCGCGGAGTCCCTCGACGTCGAAGCCGTCGCCGTCGCGGTGGTCGTCGAGCAGCGACCGGATCTCCGCGCGCAGCGCCTCGGCCTGCGCGCCGAGGCTCAACCGCGGCAGGGGGCGCTCGTGAGCCAGCAGCATCCGCTCGAGCCGCACGGCCTCGGGCAGCGCGCGTTCGATCTCGCGCAGCCAGGTGAGCTCGGCATGGACGAACCGGAACAGCCACGCCACCTCGTGCTCATCGAAGTACCCGATGGCCCCGAGGGTGTGCTGCGCGCCGGCGAGCACCGCGGCCGAGCGGTCCCGGGCATGCCGCGCTGCCAGCGCGCAGGCCATGAGGGGTTCCCCGGACGCGAGGGACTGGACCGCCTCGTCGATCAGCGCGCTCTGGGCGGTGACGTCGATGTGACTGGCCGCGACCCGCTGCTGCACCGCACCGAACGCGCCGATCGGCCGGCCGAACTGCCGGCGCATGGTCGCGTGCGCGACGGACAGCCGGTGAGCGCGCTCCACCGCTCCGGTGAGCCGCGCCGCGGACGTCAGCCGCACGAGGGAGAGCGCTTCCTCCAGCATCGCCGGGTCGACGGCCTGGCCGACCGGCTCGCCGACGCTGACCCGGGACCAGGCCGGCTCGGGCAGACCCGGGACCTCCTCGATGTCACGGACGGGCGCCAGGGTGACCCGGCCGGCGGTCATGTCGACGATCAGCACGTCGGTCAGCCCCGCGCCGGCCGGCACGAGCGGCCGGCTCTGCGACCCCCGACACAACGCGACGCGGCGACGGCCGCTCGCCAGATCGCCGGCGAGTTCGGGAAGGAGGCGGGACGCGACGTACGCGTCCTCGACGAGGAGGGGGCAGGCCCGCTCCCCCAGCAGGCGAGCGAGGGCCACGAGGTGCTCGGCGGCTCCTGCCTCGCCGAGCTCGAACCAGCCCTGTTCGACGGCGAGAGCGTGGAGTGCGGACCAGCGCGGCTCCCCCGCGCTGGTCGCGTCGGGCCACAGATCTGCGAGCGCTCCCGTGACACTGCGCGTGAAGGCGCGCAGCTCCTCATTTCCTGATCGGTTGTCGTACATAAAAGCATATAGTGGACGATGGGCGTCCGAAATCCGAACCCGCCCGGCTACAGTGCCTGACGTGAACGCGCGCAAGTCCCCCGGACGTCCACGGAATCCCGCCGTCGGCGGCCGCATCGCGGCGGCAGCGGTCGAGGTGTTCGCTCGGCAGGGATGGGCAGGGTTCAGCATCGACGCCGTCGCCCGCGCCGCCGGGGTGGGCAAGGCGTCCATCTACCTGCGCTGGGCCGACAAGGAGTCGCTGTTGACCGAGGCGATAGCCGGGGTCTTCGCCCCCATCGCCGAGATCGACACCGGTTCCCTGCGCGGCGATCTCGAACAGCTCGCCCTGCTCCTGCTCGACGTGTATTCCGACGGCGTGCGCGGAACCGCCGCGCGGCGGATCGTCGTGGAGTCGGAGGTCATCGAGACGGTGCGGGGCTATTGGCAGCGCGTCCGTGCCGATCAGATCCGTGCGACCCGCGCGATCGTGCGGCGCGGCGTCGAACGCGGCGAGATCGACGGCGGCGCCCCCATCGCCCTGATGCTCGACACCCTGTGCGGGGCGGCGATGCTCCATCCGGTCGCCGCGCCGGCGGACCGGCCCACGGACAACCGCAGGCATGCGCGGGCGCTGGTCGACTTCGTGCTCGGGCGCTCAGCGCCCCGCCGGGCTCAGGAGTAGTACGCCCTCCCGGCGGTCCCGAGCACCGCGTCGCCGCCGTCGACGACGAGCGTCGCCCCGTTGACCCTCCGGGCCCGGGACAGGAAATACGCCGCCTCCGCCACGTCCTCGCTCGTCGTCGGGACGCCCGAGGACGAGCGTGCGGCCAGCTGCTCATAGGCCGTCCGCAGATCGTCCGGACTCGTGCCGATGAGGCCCGCCGAGAGCGAGCTGACGGTCCCGCCGGGAGCGACCGCGTTGACGGTGAGACCGTACGGGGCGACCTCGACCGCGACGGACTCCACGAGACCCTTCACGGCGTGCTTCGCAGCGGTGTAGGCGTGCGGACCGAGGCCGCCACGGAGGCTGGCCACCGAGGCGGTGGCGACCATCGCCCCGCGGCCACGGTCGCGCATCGTCGCCACGGCGTGCTTGAAGGTCACGAAGACGCTGCCCACGAGCAGGTCCAGGGTGGAGCGGAAGTCCTCCACCGCGGTCTCCACCAGGGTGCCGGTGACCCCGACCGCCCCGGCGTTGGCGTACACCGCGTCCACCGGACCCAGTTCACGCTCGGCGTGGGCGAACACGGCTCGGACGTCCTGCTCGGCAGTCACGTCGGCGCGCAGGAACCGCGCCGACGACCCCAGCCGACCCTCGAGCGCGCGCCCGGCCTCCTCGTCGAGGTCGGCGACCAGGACACGGCCGCCGTCGCGTACGACCGTGCCGGCGATCGCGGCGCCGATGCCCCGAGCGCCGCCGGTGACGACGGCGATCTGGGGCGGTTCAGCCATCGTTGCGGCCGACCGCTATGAGATCGTCGACCCGGACCTGCTTGACCCGCGGCCGTCCGGCCGGGCGCCCCGCCGCCCGCTCGTGGCGGTCGATCCGCTTCCAGGCCGCGGCGTCGAGGTGCTCGGGCAGGATCTCGGCGATGTCGGCGCTCTCCGCCAGCTCCGGCCCGACGACGCCGTCGCGTACGTCGCGCAGCAGCGCCGTGACCGTCTCCTGCGCGCACAGCTTGTTGGTGCCGATGACGCCGGAGGGCCCGCGCTTGATCCAGCCGGCCACATAGGCCCGCCCGGACCACGATCCCTCGGGGTCGACGACCTTGCCCTCACTGTTGGGCACCACGCCACGGTCGCTGTCGAACGGCAACCCGGGGATGGGCTCGCCGTAGTAGCCGACCGAGCGCAGGAGAAGATCGCAACCGAGCTCCTCGGTGACCCCTGTCGGCCTCGCCGCCATCCGCCCCGCTTCGTCGACGAGCTCGTTGACCGCCAGGCGGACGCCCGTCACCCGGTCCTCGCCCAGGACGGCGGTCGGGGAGGCCAGGAAACGCAGCGTGATCGTGCGGTCGCCGGGCCGGGGCTCGCTGGCCGCCGCCTCTCCCAGCACCTCGACCTTGAGCCGGGCGATGTCGTCGGCCGCCGAGATCGCCGCCGGATCGGCGCCCTCCACGCGCACGTGGACGCCTCGCGTGGCGAGCAGGCCGAGCAGTTCGGGCGTGGTGTAGGCGGCCTCGGCGGGTCCGCGCCGGCCCACCACGACCACCTCGCGGATCCGGGAGGACCGCAACGCCTCGAGCGCGTGGTCGGCGATGTCGGACTGCTCCAGGACGGCCACGTCCGCGGTCAGCACGCGCGCGACGTCGAGCGCGACGTTGCCGTTGCCCACGATGACGGCCCGCTCGCCGCTGAGGTCGAACGTCCGGTCGGCGTGGTCGGGGTGGCCGTTGTACCAGCCGACGAACTCGGTGGCCGCGTGGCTGCCCGGGAGCTCCTCACCCTCGACGCCGAGGCGGCGGTCGCGCGTGGCACCGACCGCGAACACCACCGCGTGATAGCGCTCCTGGAGCTGATCGAACGTGACATCACGTCCGACCTCGACGTTGAGGAAGATCCGGAATCCCGATCGCCGGAACAGCGAGGCGAAACTGTCGGCGACGACCTTGGTGTCCTGGTGGTCCGGAGCGACGCCGTAGCGCACCAGGCCGAAGGGCACCGGCAGCCGTTCGAACATGTCGACCTGGACGTCCAACCCTCGGGTCCCGAGCAGTTCCTCGGCCACGTAGCAGGCGGAGGGGCCGGACCCCACGACGGCGACGCGCAGCGGCCCTTCCCACGTTCCGTCCCACTCGCGGTGACGCGGCGCGTTGGGCGTCTGCGGGTAGTCGGCATGCTCGGGGTCGAGGTAGTAGCGGGCGTTGATCTGCTCGTACCGCTCCATCGACTCGGGCAGCTCGTAGTCGGGGGCGATCGCCGACACGGGGCAGACGTCCATGCAGGCGCCGCACTCGACGCAGACGTCCGGGTCGATGTAGAGCATCTCCGCGGTGCGGTAGTCCGGCTCGTCGGGCGTCGGATGGATGCAGTTGACCGGGCAGACCGGCACGCACGAGGCGTCGTTGCAGCAACTGCGCGTGATGACGTAGGGCATCCGATGAGACCTTCCTCACACCTGTGGGGGATTCGGTGTATACGATAGTCATAGATTCCCCGAGGAGGAACCCATGGACCTGATCATCGTCGGCGTCGACGGCAGCAGCACCGCCCTGAGCGCGGCCCGGACCGCCGCCGCTCTCGCCCGAGCGCTCGAGGCACGTCTGCACGTCATCACCGCGGTCACCCGCGACTCCCTCGACTACGAGGACGCCCAGCACCACGTCCAGGTCGACGTCGCCGGCGATGCCGAGGACCTCGCCGCACAGACGGCCGAGACCCTGCGCTCGGTCGCTCCGCAGGTCACCTCCGCGGTGGTCACGGGCCGGCCCGCCGACGCCCTGGTGAGCGAGGCCGAGCGGCTCGGTGCGGACCTCATCGTCGTGGGCAACCGCCGCGTCCAGTCGTCGGTCGCCCGCGTGATGGGGAGCATCGCCACCGCGGTGGCCCACCACGCCCCCTGCGACGTCTACATCGCCCACACGTCGCGATGATGTCCCCCGTGTGGTTGCTGTCACACGCCTAGATCCGTATTATTCATATTCATCGTTTGAGGAGGCTAGGGATGGCGACCACTTCGCACCGCAATCCGGTGCCCGGCGAGCTCGACGTGCTCGTCGTCGGCGCGGGTTTCTCGGGACTGTACAGCGTGTACCGGCTCCGCGAGCTCGGGTTCCGCGTCCACGGGATCGACGCCGGTGACGACGTCGGCGGGGTCTGGTACTGGAACCGCTACCCCGGCGCGCGGTGCGACATCGAGAGCGTCGACTACTGCTACTCCTTCTCCAGCGACCTGGTCCGTGAGTGGGACTGGACCGAGCGCTATCCGGCCCAGCCCGAGATCCTGCGCTACATCAACTTCGTCGCCGACAAGTTCGACCTGCGGGCGAACTTCACCTTCGGCACCCGCGTGAACGGCGTGACGTGGAACGACGAGACGAACCGCTGGCACGTCACGACCGACCACGGGGATCGCGTCACCGCCGCCCACGTGATCATGGCCACCGGCCAGCTCGCCGTCCCCCAGCTTCCCGACATCCCCGGCATCGACGACTTCGCCGGGCGGACGCTGCACACCGGCGCCTGGCCGCACGACGGCGTCGACGTCTCCGGCCAGCGGGTCGCCGTCATCGGCACCGGCTCGTCCGGCGTCCAGGTCATCCCCCAGCTCGCGAAGCAGGCCGACCACCTCACGGTGCTCCAGCGCACGGCGCACTTCGTGGTGCCCGCCAAGAACCACCCGCTCGACCAGGAGTACGCCGAGGATCTCAAGAGCCGGTTCGAGGAGTACCGCGAGGCGGCACGCCACCATCCCGGCGGGACCCACCGCGCGATCGGGACCCGCTCCGCGCTCGAGGTGAGCGAGGAGGAGCTGCGGGAGGCCTTCGACGAGTACTGGGAACGCGGGGGCCCGGACATCCTCGCCGCCTACACCGATCTGCGCACCAGCGAGGAGGCCGCCGAACGGGTGGGCGAGCTGGTCCGCGAGAAGATCCGCGGCATCGTGCACGACCCGCAGACCGCGGAGCTGCTGTGCCCGCGGGGCTACCCCTTCGGCTCCAAGCGCCTGGTCCTCGAGATCGACTACTACACGACGTACAACCGCGAGAACGTCACGCTCGTCGACGTCGCCTCCGATCCGATCGAGCGCATCGTGCCCGAGGGCGTCCGGCTGCGCAGCGGGCGCCTCGTCGAGCTGGACACGCTCGTCTTCGCCACCGGATTCGACGCCCTCACCGGCGCGCTGTTCGCCGCGAACATCACCGGCGTCGGGGGCCTGACGCTCCCCGAGGCATGGAAGGACGGTCCCCGCACCTATCTGGGCATCGGGACGCATCGCTTCCCGAACCTCTACTTCGTCGCCGGCGCGGGCAGCCCCTCGGTGATCAGCAACGTCCTGATCTCGATCGAGCAGCACGTCGAGTGGATCACCGACCACATCGGCTGGCTCCGCGAGCACGGTCACGAGCGCTCGGAGGTGACCGAGGAGGCCCAGGACGACTGGACGCGCCACGTGTTCGAGACCGCCGAGCCCACGCTGTTCATGAAGGGCAACAGCTGGTACGTCGGGGCCAACGTCCCCGGCAAACCACGGGTGTTCGCGCTCTACCTCGGCGGCGTCGGACACTACCGCGCCGTCTGTGCCGACATCGCGAGCCGCGGCTATCCCGGCTTCGCCACGACCTGACACAAGGAGTTCTCGATGCCCGACACCACGACGACACCTCCGCTGGCGGGGGTCCGCGTCATCGAACTCGGCTCCATGTACGCCGCCCCCACCGCGGGCCGGATGCTGCGCGACTTCGGCGCCGAGGTGATCAAGGTCGAGGATCCCCGTCAGGGTGACTTCGCCCGGCAGTGGCAGCCGGCCCACGAGGGCATGGCCATCGGCTTCGCCCGGCTCAACTCCGGCAAGCGCTCGGTGGGCATCGATCTTCGCGAGCCGGCCGGGCGCGAGATCGTCCGCGATCTCGTCCGGGGCGCCGACGTGCTCATCGAGAACTTCCGGCCGGGCCGGCTCGAGGCCTGGGGCATGTCGTACGCCGAGCTGTCGGCCGATCAGCCCGGACTGGTGATGACACGGGTCAGCGGGTTCGGGCAGACCGGCCCCTACCGCGAACGCCCCGGCTTCGGCACGGTGGCCGAGACGGCGAGCGGGTTCGCCTTCCTCAACGGATGGCCCGAGACGCCCCCGACGGCTCCTCCCTTCGGCTTCGCCGACTCCATCGCCGGCATCTCCGCCGCCTTCGGCACCGCGATGGCGCTGTTCCGGCGCGAGATGTCCGGCGGCCGCGGCTCCGAGGTCGACGTCGCGCTGTACGAGCCCCTCATGTTCATCCTCGGCGACGCCGTGCTCAACTACACCGCCAGCGGCACGGTGATGCAGCGGCATGGCAACGCCTCCGGCGCCGCCTCCCCACGGGGGATCTACCAGGCCGCCGACGGCGGATGGCTCTCCATCGCCGCCTCCAACCAGGCGATCGCCATGCGGCTGTTCGAGGCGATGGGCCGTCCCGAGCTCAAGACCGACGAGCGCTACGCCACCAACACCGCCCGCATGGCCAACAACGACACGCTCCAGCAGATCGTCATCGAGTGGGTCGGCTCCTACGACCGTGACGAGGCGCTCAAGATCCTCGACGACCACGAGGTCGTGGCGGCGGCCGTGAACGACTCCCGCGACATCAGCGAGGATCCGCACTTCCTGGAGCGGACGCTGCGTCACCTCCAGAACACCGTGCTCGGGCCGGCCCTCACGCCGGGCCCGGTGCTGCACGTGGCGGGGTACGACGGGCCCGAGTACGACGGCGTTCCGGCCGTCGGCGAGCACACGCACGAGATCCTGCGATCGCTCGCCGGCTACGACGACCGGCGCCTCGCCGAGCTGGCCGAGCGCCATGTCATCTCGGGTTGACCCGCTCGATCCCGCGATCGCCGCCCTGCGCGACGGGGCACGGGGATCGGGGGCGGCGGCACTGGTCGACCTCACGCCCGAGGAGGCCCGCGAGCGCGTGAGCGGGGGCGACGCCGCGTGCGCCGCCGGCCCGCCGGTCGACCACGTCGAGGACCTGCTGGTGCCGACCGCGACCCAGGCGTCCCCGATCCGGGTGCGCCGCTACGAGCACGGAGCTCCGCACGCCACCCTGGTGTACGCGCACGGCGGCGGATGGGTGACCGGCGACCTGGAGTACGCCGACGAGCTGTGCCGGTTCCTCGCCGCGCGCGCCGGTCTGCGCGTCCTGAGCGTCGAGTACCGGCGCGCCCCCGAGCATCGTTGTCCGGCGGCCGTCGACGACGTCGACCGCTGCCTGGCGTGGGCCGCCGAGCAGCACCGGGACCTCCCGTTGTTCGTCGGCGGCGACAGCGCCGGCGGGAACCTCGCGGCGGTCGTCGCCCAGCGGCGCCGGGACCTCGTCACCGGGCTCGTCGCGGTGTATCCGGTGCTGGACCACGACACCACGCGTGACTCGTACCGCGAGCAGCAGGACGGCTTCCCGATCGGAGCCCGTGACATGGCGTGGTTCTTCGACCACTACACCGACCCCGACCAGCGCAGCGATCCCCGCGTGAGCCCGCTGCGCGGCGTCCGGGCCGGTCATCCGCCGACCTACCTGCTGACCGCCGGGCACGACCCCCTGCGCGACGAGGGGTTCGCCTACGCCGACGCGCTGCGCGCCCTCGGCGTCCCCCTGCGCCACGACCACGAGCCCGCCCTCTGCCACGGCTTCCTGCGCACGACCGGGCCGTCCGACGGTGCTCGCGCGGCCCGCGATCGGCTCGTCGAGGCCGTCGCGGGCTTCGTCCGCGATCAGACGTCCGTCCAACAGTGACGCGGTCGCTCGCCTTGAGGACAGATTGATGCATAGGATTCTCGTGAGTGAACGGCCAGTAACCGCCGGCCCACGTTCGATGGAGGAAAGATGGCGTCTGTGACCCACGCGCGACCGCCGAAGACGGCGATGCTGCTCGCGCAGCAGATCGTTGCCGACATCAACCGGCGGGGCAACCACGTCGGCGACCGGCTGCCTCCCGAGCGCCTCATGCTCGAGGAGTACCAGGTCGGCCGCGGCACCCTTCGCGAGTCGCTGCGCTTCCTGGAACTGCAGGGCGTCATCAGCCTGCGCCCGGGTCCCGGCGGCGGTCCGGTGGTCGAGCGCCCGGACTCGACGGCGCTGGCCACCTCGCTGACGCTGCTGCTGCAGTTCGCGAACGCGCCGTTCCGCACCATCGCGGAGTCACGCGCCGGACTCGAGCCCGTCATGGCGCAGCTCGCGGCCGAACGCATGAGCGACGAGCAGCTGGCCGACCTCAAGGCGAGCGTGGACACGATGAAGCGCCATCTGGGTGACCAGCGGATCTTCCTGGAGGAGAACAAGCGCTTCCACGACGTCATCGCCCATGGCTCGGGCAACGCCATGTTCGGCTATCTCATCGACGCACTGCTGGACATCCTCGACGGCTCCGCGATCGGCATCGACTACCCGGAGGTGCGCCGCGAGGCCGTCCAGGACGCCCACGCCCAGATCTACGAGGCGATCGCCTCCCGCGATCCGCTGGCCTCGTCCCAGGCGATGGCCGATCACATCGACCAGTACCTGCGATACGCGGAGCGCAAGTTCCCCGACGTGCTGAACGAGCCGATCAGCTGGACCGGCTGAGACCGCCGACGCTCAGGCGCGCCAGTGCGACGGCAGGTCGAGCATCCGGGCCATCGTGCCGCCCAGCACCAGCTTGACCTCGTCGTCGCTCAGCCCCAGGGCATCGATCGCGGCGATCTCCTCGGCCGGACTCGTCATCGGCCAGTCCGAGCCGAACACGATGCGCTCGGCCCCGTGGTCGCGGATGAGCCGCCGCACGACCTCGGGTCGCAGCGTCGCCAGGCTCGGGGGCCACGAGGTCTCCAGGACCACGTCGACTCCCGAGAGGATCTCGCGCGCGTCGTCGAACAGCTTGTAGCCGCCGAAATGGCAGGCCATGAGCCGCAGCTGCGGGAACTGCCGGGCGATGTCGCGGATCATCCGCGGATTGGACAGGGCGTTGGCCTCCGGCGAGCCACCCTCGCCCACGTGCGTGATGACGGCGATCTCACTGCCGAACGCCTCGAAGATCGCCCAGAGCCGCGGGTCGTCGAGCGCGAAGTTCTGGAACAGCGGGTGGATCTTCACCGCCGTCACGCCGTGCCGGCGCAGGCTCGCCAGGTTCTCCTCCGGCGACAGCTCGACGTGGACGGTGCCGAACCCGAAGCGCTCCGGGGAGCGCAGCGAGGCCACGAACTCGTTGACGCGATCGACGTGCCGGGCCTGGTTGGCGATCCCCAGGCAGCAGGAGAGGCTGACGCCGCTGGCGGACATGTCGGCCATGAGGCCTCCCACGGTCCCGTCGCCGCGGGCCTGCAGGCCCGGGAGGCGGTTGCCGGCGAGCGCGGCGTGGGCGATCTTGTCGGGCCAGACGTGGGCGTGGGCATCGATGATCATCGGATCACAGCTTTCCGGACTCGCCACCGTCGACGACGAAGACGCCACCGGTGGTGAAGGGGGATGCGGGCGAGACGAGCAGGCAGGCGAGCGGCACCAGCTCGGCGGGATCGGCCATGCGTCCGGCTGGGATCTTGGCGACACGCCGGGCGTGAAGCTCCGGCGACTCGGTCACGGCCTTCTGCGCCTCGGTGACGAAGGCACCCGGAGCGATGCAGTTGACCTGCACGTTGTGCCGTGCCCACTCGGCCGCCAGGGCCTCGGTCATGCGCACGACCGCGCCCTTGGAGGTCGAGTAGCCCACCAGATGCGGCTTGCCCCGGACCCCGGTCGTCGAGGCCACGTTGACGATGCGCCCGGCCTGCTGCTCGATCATGTGGCGTCCGGCGGCCTGCGCCAGCATCATCGGCGCGATGACGTTGACCGCGAGCGCGTCCTTCCAGATGGCCGGGTCCTGGTCCACGAACTTGCCCGCCGGCGCGATCCCGGCGTTGTTGATGAGGCCGTCGATCCGGCCGTGGCGGGCGATGACCTCGGGGACGAGCGCGGCCACGGAGGCCTCGTCGCGCATGTCGGTCTCGACGGTGGAGATCCGGCCGCCGCCCTGCTCGGCCACGGCCTCCAGGCTCTGTGCCGAGCGCGCGGCGGCGACGACGTGGGCGCCCTCCGCGGCGAGGGCGATCGCCATCGCGGCACCGAGACCACGGCTCGCTCCGGTGACGACCACCACGCTGTCACGCAATCGCAGATCCATCCTCAGCGTCCCTTCTTGTTCAGCCGGCGGGCCAGGGAGTCGAGCAGGACCTCCGTGGCACCCTCGTAGACGCGCAGCGGGCGGGCGTTGCGGTACAGCCGCTCGATCTTGCTCCCCCGGACGAGCCCGAACCGGCCCATGGTCTGCACCGAACGGTCCACGATGCGGCTCGCCGCTTCGGTCGCGCTGACCTTCGCCATCGAGGAGAAGTCGAGGTGTCCGAGCGGGTCGTTCTTCGCGAGGGCGGCCGCGCGGTACACGAAGGAGCGCGCCGCCTCGGTCTCGGTCCAGGAGAGCGCGAGCGACTGCGAGACCGCACCGAGCTCGGCCAGGGGGCGGCCGAACTGCGTGCGCTCCTGGGCATGGCGCACCGCCTCGTCGAGGGCCGCCTGAGCGAGCCCCACGGCCGAACCGGCCACCGTGACGCGGAAGACCGCGAGCGTCTGGAGCATCAGGGAGAACGCCTTGCCCGGCACCCCGAGACGGTGGGTCGCCGGGACGCGGACGCCGTCGAAGGTCAGCTCGCCGAGGATGTGCGGCGCGATGAGCCCGGCACCCGGCTCGATGCTCAGTCCCGCCGAGTCCGCGGGGACGAGCGCCATCGAGTAGCCGTCCCCCTCGCGAGCGAGCACGCAGTAGAAGTCGGCCGCTCCGCCGTTGGTGATGAAGGACTTGCGGCCGTCGATCACCAGCTCGTCGCCGTCGACCGTCAGGGTGGTGGTGACCGCGCGAAGGTCCGAACCGACGTCGGGCTCCGTCAGCGCCAGGCCGGCGATGGCCTCCAGCGCCGCGACGCGAGGCAGCCAGGTGCGCTTGAGCTCGTCCGAACCGCCGACCGAGAGCGAGTAGCTCCCGACGCCCTGCATGCCGAAGAGCGAGTCCAGGTGCGCCGAGGAGTACATCAAGGCCTCGCGCACCACGGCGATCGTCAGCGGATCGAGCTGCTCGCTCACCCCGCCGTACTCCGCGGGCACGACGTGACGGGCCAGGCCGCTCGCGCGGAGCTCCTTCAGCACGCCCGGATGGACCTCGGTGTACTCGTCGGCCTCGTCGGCGTAGGGGGCGACGGCCGCCGCGACCTCGCGCGCGACCGCCTGGGCATCGAGGTGCTCTCTGGTCAGCTCGAACATGGGTCTACCTTCCCTCACCGTCGCTGGTCGAACTTGCGGCCCAGCAACTCCGAGACGATCCGGATGCGCTGCATCGTCGGCGTGCCGCCGGCGATCGCCCAGCCGTGAGCGTCGCGGTGCAGGCGCTCGATGCCGTACTCCTCGGTGTAGCCGTTGCCGCCGTGCAGCTGCATCGCGATGTCGGTGACGCGCTTGGCCATCTCGTTCGCGGTGCACTTGGCCAGCGAGACCTCATAGGAGTCCGGCAGGCCGACGCCGGCGGTCGCGGCGGCGCGGTCGCGCAGCAGTCGGGCGGCCTCGACCTGCAGCGCCATGTCGGCGAGCAGCACCTGGACGCTCTGGAACTCCACAAGCGGCTTGCCGAACTGCTCGCGCTCCTGGACGTACTTGATCGTCTTGTCCAGCGCGGCCTGGCCGATCGCGATGCTCATCGTCGTGTTGCCGAGGCGCTCGACCGAGAAGACCCCGAACAGCTTCGAGAAGTCGCCCGCCGGCACCACGACGTTCTCCTGCGGCACGCTCACGTTGTCGAAGTAGATGTCGGCCGAGGGAATGCCGCGGAAGCCCATGAGGCGCTCGCCGGCGCCGAAGCTCAGGCCGGGCGTGTCCTTCTCGACCAGGATCGCACCGATGCCCTTCGAGCCCGGTGCGTCCGAGAGGCGGCAGTAGACGAGGTACTGATCGGCCTCACCGCCGTTGGAGATCCACCGCTTGGTGCCGTTGATGACGTACCGTTGGCCCTCGGGCTTGGCCGCCGTGATCATGTCGGTGGCAGCCGAGCCCGCGTCGGGCTCGGAGATGGCGACCGCCATCGTCTTGGCTCCGCTGACGATGTCGGGAAGCCAGCGCTGCTTCTGCTCGTGGGTGCCCAGGTGCGAGATCACCTGAGCCGGGCCGGTGTTGGCCTCGAAAATCTGGAACGCCGCGGGGCGGCACACCTTGCCGAACTCCTCGACCACGGCGAGCGCCTGGGCGAGCGGCGCCCCGGAGCCGCCGTACTCCTCGGGGTGCGCGATGCCGAGAAACCCCAGCGCCCCCAGTTCCATCCGCTGTTCGCGCGAGATGGGCTTGCGCTGAACGTCGAGCTCCTCGGCGATGGGCTCGTACCGCTCACGAGCCACTTGCGCAGCCAGTGCGCGGATCTCTGCCAGATCATCGTGCGCCACGACGATCACCTCCTCATGTGGTTAATCATTATCCTAGATTGTGTGACGTAGGTCAACTCCACCACCCCGGCGGTTGGACGCCCCGGACGAAATCATGATAATGGTTAGCTATGTCACTCCACCCACGCGACACCGTCATCGTCGATGCCGTCCGCACCGCGAGCGGCAAGGGCCGCAGCGGGGGCAGCCTCGCGGAGGTCCACCCGGTGGACCTGCTGGCACAGACCTTCCAGGCGCTCCTGGGCCGCAGCCCCGCGCTCGATCCCGCCGAGGTCGACGACGTCATCGTCGGTTGCGTCTCCCAGGTCGGTGAGCAGTCCGCGACCCCGGGCCGCATGGCCTGGCTCGGCGCCGGGTTCCCGGCCCACGTCCCCGCCACCACCATCGACCGCAAGTGCGGATCGGGGCAGCAGGCCGTCCACTTCGGTGCCCAGGGGATCGCCGCCGGGAGCTACGACGTCGTGGTCGCCGGCGGCGTGGAGTCGATGAGCCGCGTGGTCATGGGCTCCGCCCGGATGGGTGCCGACCCCTACGGATCGCTGGTGGCGGAGCGCTTCGCCCCCGGCCTCGTCTCCCAGGGGGTCGCCGCCGAACTGGTCGCCGAACGCTGGAAGCTCGATCGCGGCGCCCTCGACGGACTGGCGGTCGAGTCGCATCGCCGCGCCGCTGCCGCGCTCGAGGGCGGGCAGTTCAGTCGCGAGACGATCCCCGTGTCGACTCCGGCCGGTCAGGTCGACCGCGACGAGACCGTGCGGCCCGGCAGCAGCATCGAGAAGCTCGCGACGCTCCCGGGTGTCTTCCGCACCGACGAGCTGGCCGACCGCTTCCCGGGGGTGGGCTGGAACGTGACCGCCGGCAACTCCTCCCAGATCACCGACGGCGCGAGCGCCCTGCTGCTCATGAGCGCCGAGCGCGCCGCGGCCCTGGACCTGACCCCGCGCGCCCGCATCCACACCATGGCCGTCGTGGGCGACGACCCGCTGCTGATGCTGACCGCGCCCATCCCCGCGACCCAGCGGGTGCTCGAGCGCTCGGGACTGTCCCTCGACGCGATCGACCACGTCGAGCTCAACGAGGCCTTCGCGTCCGTCCCGCTCGCGTGGATGGCCGAGTTCCCCCAGGTCGATCCCGCCCGGGTCAACCCCCGCGGCGGCGCGATCGCGCTGGGCCACCCGCTCGGTGCCTCCGGCGCGCGGCTCATGACCACGATGCTGCACGCCCTGGAGGACACCGGCGGCCGGTTCGGCCTGCAGCTCATGTGCGAGGCCGGCGGCATGGCCAACGCCACCATCATCGAGCGCCTCTGAGGCGCCGCCACCACCCAGAAGGAGGATGCCCCCTGTGGACGTCTCACACGGTTCAGCGCTCGTCACCGGAGGAGCGTCGGGCCTCGGCGCCGCGACCGCGCGGGCGCTCGCCGCACGCGGAGCGCACGTCGTCGTGCTCGACCTGAACGAGGAGCTCGGGCGGATCGTCGCCGACGAGATCGGCGGCACCTTCGCCCGTGCCGATGTCACCGACACCGCCGCGGTCGACGCCGCTCTCGACGCCGCCGTCTCCCACGCCCCGCTGCGCGCGGTGGTGCACTGCGCCGGCAAGGGCGGCACCGTCCGTGTCGTCGAGCGCGACGGCGAGCCCGGGTCACTCGAGACCTACGAGCAGCTCATCCGGCTGAACCTCGTCGGCACCTTCAACGTCCTGCGGCTGTCCGCGGCGCGCATGGCGCGCCAAGACCTCGTCGAGGACGAGGAGCGCGGCGTCGTCGTGCTGACCGCCTCCGTCGCGGCGTACGAGGGTCAGATCGGCCAGATCCCCTACGCCTCCGCCAAGGCCGGTGTCGTCGGCATGACCCTCGTGGCCGCCCGGGACCTGGCCAGCAAGGCCATCCGGGTCGCCACGATCGCACCGGGGACGTTCGACACCCCGATCCTCGCCCGCTTCGGCCAGGAGGTGCGCGACAAGCTCGCCGCCCAGACGCCGCACCCGCGCCGGCTGGGCCGGCCGGAGGAGTACGCCAGCACGGCGCTGCACATCATCGAGAACCCCATGATCAACGGCGAGACCATTCGCCTGGACGGAGCGATCAGGATGGCCCCGAAGTGACCGCCGCACCGAACTCGGCCCCCGAGCTCCACGTCGAGGAGCGGGGCCGCGTCCTCGTGCTGACGATGGACCGCCCGCAGGCCCGCAACGCGATGTCGATGACCATGGCGCACCAGATCGCCGAGGCGCTCGAGGAGTTCGATCGCCGCGCCGACCTGAGCGTCGCCGTCATCACCGGCGGGGGCGGCACCTTCTGCGCCGGGATGGACCTCAAGGGGTTCGCCCGCGGCGAACGCCCCGTCGTCGAGGGCCGCGGGTTCGCCGGCATCGTCAAGCGCCCCCCGGCCAAGCCGATCATCGCCGCCGTCGAGGGGTACGCCCTGGCCGGCGGGTTCGAGATCGTCCTGTCGTGTGATCTCGTCGTCGCCTCCCGCGAGGCGACCTTCGGCCTCCCGGAGGTCAAGCGCGGCCTCACGGCGGCGGCCGGCGGCCTGCTGCGCCTGCAGCACCGCGTGCCCTACCACCTCGCGATGGAGCTCGTGCTGACCGGGCGCATGTGGCCGGCGACCGAGGCCCACGAGGCAGGGCTGGTCAGCCGCCTGGCCGACGCGGGCGGCGCTCTCGATGCCGCGCTCGAGCTGGCCGAGCAGATCGCCGAGAACGCTCCCCTCGCCCTGGCCGCCTCCAAGCGGGTGCTCGTGGAGTCCGTCGACTGGCCGCTCGCGGAGAAGTTCGACCGCCAAGAGGCGATCGTCAATCCCGTGCGCGAGTCCGAGGACGCCAAGGAGGGCGCCCGGGCCTTCGTCGAGAAGCGCGCACCCCAGTGGTCCGGGCGGTAGCCCGCAGCAGCACAGAACGTCGAACGCCCCCGAGCCTGAGCTCGGGGGCGTTCGACGTTCCCTCCCTCGCCACCTGGCGGTGACTGACGCACCTTTGCATCCCCGCGAGCGGTGAGCAACGCACCTTTCCGCCGCCGCGAAGTGTGCCTCACTCACCGCTCGACCGCGGGAAGGGTGCGTAGCTCACCGCCCCGGGGAGGGGACGCTCAACCGCGGCCGATGGCGATGGACTTCGTCTCCAGGTAGCTGCGGTAGCCGTACTCGCCCATCTCGCGCCCGATCCCGGACTGCTTGTAGCCGCCGAACGGGGCACCGTACGCCTGCGGGTAGCCGTTGATGCTGAGCATCCCCGTGCGCACCCGGCGGGCGACGGCGATCGCCTCGTCCTCGTCGGCGCCCCAGACCGAGCCGGAGAGCCCGTACGGCGAATCGTTCGCGATGGCGACGGCCTCGTCCACCGAGTCGTAGGGCACGACGGCGACGACCGGACCGAAGATCTCCTCACGGACCGCCCGCATCGAGTTGTCGACGCCGGCCAGCAGCGTGGGCGGCACGAACCAGCCGTCGGAGAGCTCCGGCGGCAGGGTCAGCGACGAGCCGATGACCCGGGCGCCCTCCGAACGCGCGAGGTCGACGTAGCCGGTGACCTTCTCGTGCTGATCGCGCGAGACGAGCGGGCCGATCTTCGTGGCCGCGTCCATCGGGTCGCCCACCGTCCAGCTCGCGAGCGCGTCGGCGAAGGCGTCGACGAACTCCTGCTCACGCTGACGCGGCACCAGGATGCGGGTCTGCGCGATGCACAGCTGCCCGTTGACCATGAGCGCCATCGGCAGCACGGCGTTGACGACCTGGCCCGCGTCGGCGTCGGGCAGCACGACGGCCGCGGACTTCCCGCCCAGTTCCAGCGTGACGCGGGCGATCCGCTCGGCCGCGGCGTGCATCATGGCCCGTCCGGCGGCCGTGCTGCCGGTGAAGGCGAGCTTGTCGACCTCGGGGTGCTCGATGAGCGAGCGCGCCGCCACGCGACCGGCCGGCACGATGCTCAGGACACCCTCGGGCAGGCCGGCCTCGCGGAACGCGTCGGCGAAGGCGTAGGCGGTGAGCGGCGTCTGCGACGGCGGCTTGAGGACCACCGAGCATCCCGCGGCGATGGCCGGGGTGATCTTGAGGCTCGGCGAGCTCAGGGGACCGTTCCAGGGCGTGATCGCGCCGACGACCCCGACCGGCTCCTGGGTCACCAGACTGCGGAGACCGGAGTCGTCGGTGATGACATCGTCGAGGTCGTAGTTCTCGGCGAGGCCGGCGTAGTACCGCGTGTGCCGGATGGGATTGGGCACGTGCGCCTGCTGGCTGAACCACAGCGGGCAGCCCAGCTCGGCGGTCAGCACGACCGCGATCTCCTCGGCGCGCTCCTCCAGCAGGTCGGCGGCGCGGCGCATGACCGCGGCCCGCTCGGCGCCGGGGAGATCGCGCCAGCGACCGTCGTCGAAGGCCTCGCGGGCGGCGTCCACCGCCTGCTCGAGGTCGGCCGACGACCCCAGCGCGGCATGGCCGACCACGCTCTGATCGGCAGGATTGCGCACCTCGACGATCTCCCCGCCGGAGGAGTCCTGCCAGTGTCCACCGATGAACAACTGCCGGCGCTCGGCCAGATCCTCAGCCACCGTCACAGACGTCATTGCTTCCTCCTCACCGTCACCGGAAGGCCGGCAACACGTCGTTCTTGAACATGTCGAGCGTGGCCAGCACCTGCTCCTGCGGCAGGCCGTACCACTGCATCCGCAAGATGATGTAGGTCAGCCCCTGGGCCTCGAGCTCCTTGAGCGCCGCGATGGCGCCCTCGGGGTCGGTGAACAGATACGACGCGTCGGCCACATCCGTCGCGGACTGCGCCGACTGCAGGTGGCGGTAGGCGTCGCCCTGCTGGGGGGCGTTGTACTGCGCGTACTGGGCGGTCACGTCGCCACGCGCCTGGAGTCCGATCGCCCGGGCCCGCTCACGGTCGCGGTCCAGCACGAGCTCGCGCCGCACGACCAGGTGCTTCACCGGAAGACCGAGCCGTTCCTTCTCGGCGCGGTAATGCCCCAGGACGACCTTGAGGCGCTCGGGTTCGACGTGCGGCGGGACGATCCAGGCGTCGCCGAGACGCGCCGCGCGCTGCGCGCCCTTCTTGTGCGGCCCCGCGCCGATCCAGATCTCCGGGCCTCCGGGCTGGACCGGACGCAGGCTGATGCTCTGGTCCTCGATCCGGTAGTACTCACCGTCGCGCGTCACCGGCTCGCCGCTCCAGAGGTCGCGGATCATCGCGATGCTCTCCTCGAAGCGCCCGACCCGCTCGTCCAGGCCGATCCCGAAGGACGCGAACTCGTTCTCCCGGTATCCCATCCCGAAGCCGGCCACGGCCCGGCCGCCGGTGATGTGGTCGAGGGTCGAGAACTCCTCGGCGACCTCGACCGGATGCCGCAGCGGGAGGATGAACATGTTGGTGCCCAGCTGCATCTCACCCGCGTCGGCGGCCAGCGCCGCGAGGGTGGGGACCGGCTGCAGCGTGGGCATCCCGCCGAGATAGTGCTGCAGGACCCAGGCCGACGAGATCCCGCTCTGCGACGCCGCACGCACCTGCTCACGCATCGCGGCGATCCGGTCGGCGGGGACGACGTCGGGCGGGAAGTCGTTCATGATGGCAAGGCCGAAGGTCAACGGCATGGTGTCTCCCGTGTGGTGCTGTCGGATGGGTGTGGTGCCACGTCCGGGCCGCTCATTCGCCACGCACCAGGCGGGCGTGAGCGAGCCAGTCACGCGCCTTGTCGGCGTGCGCGAGGTCGACGTGCTGGCCGCGGTAACGCACGGCGCCGTGGCCCCGCGCGGCGGCCTCCTCCACCGCGGCGACGAGTCCTTCGTGATAGGCGACCTCGTCGTCGCTGGGGGTGT
The DNA here is from genome assembly GCF_003850045.1 of Aeromicrobium camelliae. GTDB lineage: Bacteria > Actinomycetota > Actinomycetes > Propionibacteriales > Nocardioidaceae > Aeromicrobium > Aeromicrobium camelliae. Next base: position 39,027 of record NZ_RQJX01000004.1, read on the forward strand.
AGATCTCGTGGATCACGGGCACGTGGGTGGGGTGGATGGCGATCTGCCCGCGGAAGCCGAGCTGCAGGCCGTAGTCGGCGAACTCGCGCAGGCCCTCCAGGTCGCCGAGGTCCTCCCACAGCCCGGTGAGCGCGTGCAGCCCGTACTGGCGGCAGGCCAGCAGGATCCGGCTGCGCAGGTAGAGCGTCTCGCTGCCCTCGCGGGACTGCCGGTAGCCCACCGCGCGGGCGATGTCGGCGTGCGCGGACGTCGGCCCGATCATCGCGCCGACCCGCTCGGAGGCGCCGGCGATCTCCTGACAGTTGGTGATCGCGTCGACCATCTCGACCGGGACGATCATCTCCAGGCCGTCGGCGCCATTGCGCGCCTCGAACCAGTCCAGCAGCGACTCCCAGCGGATGACGTCTCGCGCATCGCGGATCTTGGGGGCGAACACGCCGTCGAGCTCGGGGCCGACGACGGCCTCGAGGTCGGCGCCGGCCAGACGGGTGTCGAGCGCGTTGGGCCGCACGAACAGACCCACCCGCTCACTGCGCGACCGCAGGTCCCGCAGGGTCTCGCGAGCGGTCTGCCGGCTCGCCTCCTTCAGATCGGCGGGCACCGAGTCCTCGAGATCGATGACGATGCAGTCCGCCCCGCTCGCCAGGGCCTTGGCGGCCCAGTCCGGCTTGTGAGCAGGGGCGAACAGCAGGGAGCGGTACGGGTGCACGTCTGTTCTCCTCTACCGGGCGGACTGTTCGCGGTCGTGCGTGTCGTCGGTGATGCCCAGCTCGCGCAGCTTCGCCTTCTGCACCCGCTGGGACGGGGTCTTGGGCAGCTCGTCGACGAACCGGATGTACCGGGGGATCGCGAACGAGGGGATGCGCTTCTCGAAGTGCGCCCACAGCTCCTGCGCGGTGACCTCCTCGCGCGCGATCACGTAGGCCATCACCTCGTCCTCACCGGCCTCGGAGGAGGCGGGGACCGCGATCACGGCGGTCTCGACCACGGCCGGGTGGCTCAGCACGGCGGTCTCGATCTCATAGGAGGAGATGTTCTCGCCGCGGCGGCGCAGTGCGTCCTTGAAGCGGTCGACGAAGTAGAACCAGCCCTCGGCGTCGCGCTTGAGGGCGTCACCGGTGTGGAACCAGAGGTTGCGCCAGGCCTCCACCGTCTTCTCGGGCATGTTGAAGTAGCCCATCGAGCAGATGAAGGGGACCTTCGGGCGGATGACCAGCTCGCCCACCTCGCCGACCGCGACCTCCTCGTCGGTGTCGGGGTCGACGAGCGCGACATCGAACCACTCGTCGGCGGCGAGCCCGGCCGCGCCGGCGGGACGGTCCTCGCCGTACGGGGAGATGATCGGCGCCGAGGTCTCGGTCAGGCCGAAGACCTCCACGAACGCCTCGATGCCGTAGCGCTGCTTGAGCGGCTCGACGAGGGTCGCGGCGGTGGGCGCGGCGAACACGCAACGCAGCGGGTTGTCGGCGTCGTCGGGCCGCGGGTCCTGCTTGGCGATGAAGTCCATCATGACGCCGATGAAGTTGGTGACCGTCACCTGGCTCTCGCGGATCTGGTCGATCCAGCGACTGGCCGAGAAGCGGCTGCGGGTGACGAATCGCGCGCCGGCCACGAGGGTCGGGTAGGCGGCCATGAACTGCGCGTTGCCGTGGAAGAGCGGCGTCACCGACATCCACGTGTCGAGGCTGCTCAGGCGCACGAGGGAGACGCACTCGTCGGCGAAGAAGTACATCTGGGCATGCGGCATGGCGACGCCCTTGCTCGGACCCGTGGTGCCGGAGGTGAAGAGCACCGAGGCGAGATCCTGCGGGCGCACGTCGGGAAGCTCGATCTCGTCGCTCACGCGGGAGTCCTCGTCGAGGTTCTCCCAGGGCTCGGCCCGCCATCCGGCGGCGCGCAGGGCGGCGATCGCCTCGTCGCGTCGGCCGGTGTCGATCACCCAGAACGTGCCGATGGTCGAGGCGGCCTCGGCCACGTCGACGAACCGGGAGGCGAAGACGTCGTCGATGACGGCGTGCGTCGCCTCGACCGTCCGGACCTGGTGCGCGAGGAAGTCGTGCTCGTACGCGGTGTTGATCGGCACCTCGACGAGCCCGGCGACCGCCGTCCCGACCCAGGTGCGCACGAACTGCGAGGAGTTGGCGGCCACGATGACGACGCGGTCGCCCGGCGCTGCCCCGGCGTCGAGCAGCGTCCGCCCCACCCGCTCGGCGGAGGAGAGCATCTCGGCGAAGGTCCAACGCCGGCCCTCTTCGGGCGCGTCGAGCCAGACAGCACCGGGCCGCTCGGCCGCCTGATGCCGCAGGACGGTGGGCAACGCCCAGTCGCCACGCTCGACGAAGGTGGGCTTGAGGTCTCGGTAGTAGCGGAAGCTCATCGCTCGTCCTCTCGCGCGCTGCGGGCCCCGCGGAAGTCCGGGCGCCGCTTCTCCAGGAAGGCGTTGGCGCCTTCGATCATGTCCTCGCTGCCGATGGCCTGGATCAGCATCCCGAGGCCGGACGACATGTTGTCCTTCGACAGGTTCCACCACTGGTTCGCGCTGATCTTGGCGATCTCCAGATAGCGGGGGCTCAGCTGGTGGATCTCGGCGAGCCAGCGCTCGACGGCGGCCTCGAGGCCGTCATCGGGGACGACCTCGTTGACCAGGCCCATCGCCAGCGCCTGCTCCGCGGAGTACCGACGGCACAGCATGGCCATCTCCCGCGCGCGCTTCTCCCCGATCTGCACCGACATGAGGTTCGTGGCGCCGAGCACGGGAGCCGAACCGACCTTGGGACCGGTCTGGCCGAAGGTCGAACGCTGGGTCGCGATGGCGAAGTCGCAGGCGACGACCAGCTCGTTGCCGCCACCGGCGGCCGCGCCGTCGACGGCCGCGATCACCGGCCGCGGGCACGCACGCAGGGCGTCGACGAGCCGCAGCGACGTCGTGAAGAGTTGGCGCAGGCCCTCGGGGTCGGGCGTGCCGAGGTTGTTGAGGGCGCCGCCGGCGCAGAAGGCGCCCCCGGCCCCGGTGAGCACCACGGCCTCGGCATCCGCGGCGTCTTCGACCGCCGCGATCATCGCGCGCGCCATGTCCAGGTCATAGGCGTTGCGCCGCTCCGGCCGGTTGATCGTGATCCAGACCGCCCCGTCACGTCGTTCGACTTCGACCCCGCTCACGCCACTCCTCCATAATCCATGCCTTTGATGATAAGGAATCTAGTGTAGTGTGCATCACAAGTCAAACCGGAGGGAGTCCCATGCGTGCAGCCGTGCTTCACAGATTCGGATCCGAGGTGCAGATCGAGGACGTCAGGACCGCGGACCCGGCACCCGACGAGGTCCTCGTCCGCACCGCCGCCTCCGGCGTGTGCCACACCGACCGTACGATGCAGAACGGCGCCAACGCGCTGCCCCTCCCCCTGATCCTGGGCCACGAGGTCGCGGGGGTCGTCGAGGCCGTCGGCCGCGATGTCACCGACGTGCGGCCGGGCGACGCCGTGGCGACCTGTGCCTCGTCGTTCTGCGGCGTATGCCGCTGGTGCCAGCGCGGCGCCCTGCAGCACTGCGAGAACAAGGGGCGGTCACGACCCGCCGGAAGCCCGCCCCGGCTCACGCTCGGCGATGCCCCCGTGGAGCCCTTCGTCGGACTGGGCGGCTTCGCCGAGCAGTTGCTCGTCCACGAGCGCACCCTGGTGAAGCTCCCCGGGGACATGCCGCTGGACAAGGCGGCACTGCTGGGCTGTGCCGGGATCACCGGCCTGGGTGCCGTCCGCCACGCGGCCGGCGTCCGCGCCGGGGATACTGTCGCGATCATCGGCTGCGGGGGCGTGGGCCTCAACGCCGTCCTGGGGGCGCGGCTCGTGGGCGCGGCGCGCATCATCGCCATCGATCGCCTCCCCGCCAAGCTGGATCTCGCCCGACGTCTGGGCGCCACGGACACGATCGACGCCTCCGAAGTCGATCCCGTCGAGGCGGTCCGCGAGCTCACCGGTGGCGGCGTCGACCACGCGATCGAGGTCGTGGGCATCGCCGCGACGATCGAGCAGGCGTTCGCGATGCTCGACACGATGGGCACCGCGACCGTCGTCGGCGTCGCCCATCCCGATCTCAAGGTCCAGATCCCGGCCGCTCAACTGCTGCTGGAGAAGCGCCTCCAGGGCACCAAGATGGGCTCGACGCGCTTCCGCCTCGACATCCCGTTCTACTGCGACCTGTACCTGTCGGGCCGTCTCGATCTCGACGCCCTGCTCAGCGAGACGATCGGCCTCGACGAGGTCAATCGCGCGCTCGAGGACCTCGACGCTCCCACCGGGGCCCGGACGGTCATCACCTTCTGAGCCCCGGCGGGACACGGGACGAGCCGGTCTCCCGGCTAGGGCGATGCGCCGAGGTGTCAGGACACCTCGGCGCATCGCCATGGGTCACGCCGGCCTTCTCGCTCCCATCGCGCCTTCCCAGAGAGCGTCGAAGTAGCGCTGCAGGTCAGGGGCACCGTCGGCGTACCACTGCGGGAACTCCTCGTAGGACGTCCCGACACCCTCCAGGCCCAGTGCATCGATCCTGTCGGCCCACTCCTGCTCGAACTCGCGGGCCATCTCCACGAGCGCCTCGCCGTCGGCGACGGCACCACCCTCGGCGACACCGCGCTCCACCTCGTCATGGACGGCTGCGAGAGCGTCGGTCGCCGACGAGGGGAGCGGCGCGAAGGAGCCGCCGGCGCTGAGGACCTGCTCCACGGCCGCACTCGTGTTCTCCCAGGCGCCCTCGAAGTTGGCCTGCATGAGCACGTCGAGTCGGTCGACCATCAGCTGCTGCGCCGCGAGCGGAAGCTCGTTCCAGCGCGCCAGGCTCATCGCGATCGAGCCGCCGGGGGCGTTGAAACCCGTCTCCTCGTCGAACAGCACGTGAGGGGCGGCCGCGATGTATCCGCCGAGCGCCGCTCCGGTCACCGTGGTGAGAGCGCAGTCGACCACCCTGCGCTCGAGCGCCTCGAACATCTCGTTGTAGCTGATCGACATGGGGTTCATCCCCAGCGCCTCGCTCTCACGGTTCTGGACACCGCTCTGGGTCGCCACACCGCGCCCGGCCACATCCTCGGCGGACTCCGCTCCCTCGGCGCAGTAGGGCATGTACGCCCCGGAACCGAACGCGGGAAGCAGCAGCTTCATGTCCTTCGCCTCGTACTCCTCGTCGACGTCATCGATGGCCGCCGACATGTCGAGCATGATCCCGTGCCACTGGAGCATCCAGTCGACGGGAAGCTGGCGGCCCAGGTGACTGAGGTCGTTGAGCGCATTGGCGGCGGGGAACTCGGCCGGCACGAGAGCGGGCATCACCGAGCCGATGTCCAACCGTCCGTCGGCGAGGGCCTGATGCACCTCCGTCGGGGGAGCCACCGCGTTGGAGTAGAAGAAGTTGAAGGTGATCTTGCCGCCCGACCAGTCCTCGACGGCCTCCGCGTAAGCCTCGAAGCGACGCCCGGTGGCCGACCCCTGGGGTCCCGTGGACTGGATGGTCAGCTCGACCGGCTCCATGTCCTGAAGCGCCTCGACGTACTCGGCCCGGTCGGCGCCGTACTCGACGCTCGCACCTCCTCCCCCGTCGCCTGATCCGCCCTGCTCGGCGCATGCCGACGTCACCAGGAGGGCAGCCGCCGCACCCAGCGCGCCGATGATCCGATATCGCCGCATCTGCATCATCCTCTTTCTCTTCTGTCGTGGATCAACTCGTCGTCGGCGCGCCGGTCGCGATCCGTTCTGCCAGCGGCAGCGATCGTCCCGCCAGGAAGCCGCCGTCCACGCCGTAACACGAACCCGTGACGAACCCCGCCTCAGGCGAGGCCAGGAAGGAGACCACCGCCGCGACCTCCTCGGCCTTCGCCAGCCGCCCGACCGGATGCGCCGACGCGAGCTGCGCCAGCTCAGCTGGAGTGCGACGGTCGCGAAGGAACGCCGTGTCGACGAAGCCCGGCACCACGGCGTTGACTCTGATGCCGTCGTCGGCATACTCGAGCGCGGCCGATCGCACGAGACCCGTCAGCGCGTGCTTGGTCGTCGCGTAGGGCGCGGCACCGGCGAAGCCGACCTCGGCCCCGACCGACGACACCACGACGATGCTGCCGCCCCCGCCCGTCGCCGCCATGAGACGCAGCTCTTCACGCAGGCACCGGAACGTGCCGTTGAGGTTGATGTCGACGACGCGCTCCCACTCGTCGTCGCTGTGGGCGTGGAGCCGACGCGCCGGGCCGCCCACGGCCGCGAGATTCACCGCGACGTCCAGACGTCCCCAGCGGTCCGCGATCTCGTCGAACGCCGATCTCACGCTGGCGCTCGAGCGCACGTCGACGGCGATCGCCTCTGCCGCACCCGTCCGGTTCATCGCGGCCGTGGCCCGCTCTGGATCGAGGTCGGCCACGACCACCCGGAATCCGCGGGCGACGAGCGCGGCCACACAGGCCGTTCCGATGGCGCCGGCTCCCCCGACCACCACGGCGATTCCTGGAGAATCAGCGGCGACGTCGGACGGGCGACTCATGCTGCACCCTCAGGACATCACTTCGTGGGCCGGGCGCTTCATCATGAGCCCGGCGCGTTTGCAGACCATCACGAGCACGTCGTCCTGGTTGTAGCCGCGGTGCTCGAACCACACGATCCCGGAGTCATCGCGACTCGTGGACAGCCGCTTGTCGAGGATCGTGGTCTCGCCGCGCAGCGTGTCACCGGCGAAGACCGGTGCCGGGAATCTGACGTCCTCGTAGCCGAGATTCCCCAGTGTCGTTCCCATCGTGAGCTCCGGGACGTGAAAGGCACCGATCAGCGCCACGGTGAAGAGGCTGTTGACCAGCGGCCTGCCGTGGATGGTCGTCTTCGCGTATTCGGCGTCGAGGTGAATCGGGGCGACGTTCATCGTCAGCGACGTGAACAGCACGTTGTCCATCTCGGTGATCGTCCGCCGGAAGGCGTGCTCGTACGTCTTGCCGATCTCGAACTCTTCGAAGTACAGGCCGCGCATCAGTAGCTCCTGGGAAGACCGAGCACGTGCTCGGCCACGTAGTTGAGGACCATCTCTTGACTGATCGGCGCGATCCGCATCAGCCGCGCCTCCCGGAAGTAGCGTTCGACGTGGAACTCCTTGCTGTACCCCATCCCGCCGTGCACCTGGAGGGCGACGTCGGCGGCGTAGTAGCCCGCCTCCGCGCACAGCCACTTGGCGTAGTTGGCCTCCGCCGCACAGGGCTCCTGTCGGTCGACGAGCCAGGTCGCCTTCTGCAGCACCGCATCGGCCGCCTCGATGCGGATCTTCGCCTCGGCCAACTGGAAGGACAGGCCCTGGTTGGCGCCGATCGGGCGACCGAAGACCACACGGTCCTTCGCGTACTGGGTGCCGCGGCGCAGGGCGGCCTCGCCGATGCCGAGCATGGCGTTGGCGGCGACGACGCGCTCGGCGTTGAGGCCGGTCAGGATGACCTTGAAGCCCTTGCCGACCTCGCCGACGACGTCCTCGTCGGCGACGAAGAGCTCGTCGATGAACAGCTCGTTGCTGTCGACCGAGTTGCGCCCCATCTTCGGGATGGCGCGCACCGTGACCTTCTCGCGATCCAGGGGCGCGAAGAAGACCGTGAGTCCGTCGGTCTTCTTCGCGCACTCGCTCTTGGGCGTGGTGCGGGCGAGCAGCAGCATGCGCTCGGCACGCTGGGCATTGGAGATCCAGACCTTCTTGCCCGAGACGAGCCACCCCCCGTCGACCTTCGTGGCGAACGTGGAGATGTTGGTGGTGTCAGTGCCGGCATCCGGCTCGGTGACGGCGAAGGAGATCTGCAGATCCCCCGCCGGCACGCGCGGCAGGAAACGCCGCTTCAGCTCCTCGCTGCCGTGGTGGAGGATGGGCTCGAAGCCGAAGATCCCGATATGGACGGCCGAGCATCCCCCCATCCCGGCGCCTGACGCAGCGATCTCCCGCTCGACGATGGCGGCCTCGGTGACACCGAGGCCGCCTCCCCCGTACTGCTCGGGGATCGTCAACCCCAGCCAGCCGCCCTCCGCGACGGCCTGAAAGAACTCACCGGGGAACTCATGGCGTTCATCGTGCTCGGCCCAGTACTCGTCGGGGAACCGCGAACACAGGGCGCGAACGGCGCTTCGGATGTCGTCGTGAACTGGGCTGGTCTCGTACATCGGGTGTGTTCACCTTCCTCGAGCTGGATCATCGGCGCGCATCCGCACGACCGCCCGGCCGCGGATGTCGCCCTCCGCCAACCGTCGGTACGCCTCAGGCGTCTGTTCGAAGGGAAGCTCCTCCACCACCGCTTCCACCTCGCCCGAGCGCGCGAGCTCGAGCACCTGGTGGAGCTCTGGCCGGGTTCCCCAGAAGGGCAGGTCGGTGCGTGCCCCCAACGGCAGGGCGTGCATGCCGACCGCCAACCGATCGGCACCGACCCCCACGATCGAGACGACTCCGTCGCGGGCCAGGACGGCTCGGGCGAGCTCCAGCGTCGAGTGGTGGGCGACGAAGTCGAGCACCACGTCGGCAAGGCGGCCGTGGGTGAGGTCCCGGATCTCCTCGGCCGTGCCTTCACCACCGAGCACCTGGTCGGCGCCCTGCCGCCGGGCCAGCGTGCGGGCGTCCTCCTCCCGGTCGACCGCGATCACCGTGGCACCCCTGAGCTTGGCCAGCCGCACCGCGAGGTGACCGAGGCCGCCGACACCGATCACCACGACGACGAGGCCGAGAGGCGGTCGGCCGATCATGGCGAACGCACGGTTCAGCGCATGCAGCGCCGTCAGGCCGGCATCGGTCATGACCGCCGCCTGAGCCGGGGGCAGACCCGCCGCCGGGACGAGATGGGACGCCGGGACGGCGACGAACTCCGCGAGTGCGCCGTCGCTGCCCAATCCCAAGGGAAAGGAGGTCGCGCGGCCGTGGCAGTAGTTCTCGGCGCCCGCCGAGCAACGCGAGCACCGACCGCATCCCCGTGGCCCGTAGCCGACGACAGGATCGCCGACCTGGACCTCACCAGCGCCGGCTCCGACCTCGACCACGACGCCGGCGAGCTCGTGACCCAGAACCACGGGCAGGCTGAAGGGATGCTGCCCCGGCGCCCGGGACACCAGGGTCAGATCAGAATGGCACAGACCTGCGGCCGAGGTCTGCACGATCGCGTGCCCTGGCGCTGCCTGCGGGTCGGGAACGTCACGAAAACCGCCTCCCTCCCGGCCGAGTACGAAGGCCCTCACACCACGTGACCGACCGGCAGGTGCTCGCTACCCTCAGGCTGGACGAATCCGATCCGGACCGCCCGGCCGACCGCGAGGCCTGCCGGGTCGCACTCGGGGAGCTGGACCGAGAGCCACGGGCCCTCGTCCAGTTCGACGATGCCGATGACGGTGTCGGGCGTGACGACGTCGTCGCGCCGCCGGCCCGGCTTCACGGTCCAGGTGACGAGGTGGCCCGTCCCTGCCGCCTCCCGCCACTCCAGATCGGCTGCCTGAGTCGTGGAGCAGACCAGCGCCGCGGGCTCGGACCAGGTGTCCTGGCTCGGCGAATAGCGCAGCAGCAGCCTGCCCTCGGCGGCCGCCTCGAAGAACGGCGCGGAGAAGTCGTCACGGACGACTGCGGCGAGTGTCACGGTGGTCACCGTCCCTTCCGGTGCGGGCTGAGGATGAGCGTGGAGTGGAAGTCCAGGACGCCGCCGTTGCCCGAGACCATCACCACGTCGTGCCGGTCGACCTGGCGCTCGCCGGCCTGCCCACGCGCCTGAATCACGGCCTCCGACAGCGGCGTCATCCCCCACATGTAGAACGAGGAGAGCTCGCCGCCTCCGGTGTTGGTGGGATGGGATCCGCCGGGGGCGAGAGCCCCGCTGGCCACGAACTCGCCGCCTTCGCCCTTGGCGCAGAAGCCGTAGTCCTCGAGCGTGACGAGGGTCGTGAAGGTGAAGCAGTCGTAGAGCTGGCGAAGATCCACCTCGTCGACGCTCACGCCGGCCATCTTGAGGGCGTCGGGTCCGGACTTCGCGGCGCCGGTCACGAGACCGAACTGGCTGTCGCGGTGCTGCACGTAGCCCGGATGCGCCTGGCCCCAGCCCCACACGTGGACGGGAGGCTGACGCAGCGTCGCGGCGCGGTCGGCGCTCGTGACGATGATCGCGACGGCACCGTTGCTCACCAGGCAGCAGTCGAGCAGCCGCAACGGGTCGGCGATCATCCGGGAGGCCTGATGGTCCTCGAGCGTGAGCGGATCGCGCATCTGGGCCGCGGGGTTCATCGCCGCCCACTGGCGCGCCGCCACCGCGACCGCGCCGAACTGCTCGCTGGTGGTGCCGTAGGTCTCCATGTGCCGGCGGGCCGCCACGGCGTACCGCTCGGGTGCCGCCTTGAGACCCGCGGCGAAGGGCAGCGATCCCACGCCCACCATGGCACGCGCCTGGCCCGGATAGGCGTCCGAGGAGCGCTTGCCCTCCTTGAGCGGGGCGTCGGCGTACACGCAGGCGACGACGTCGGCCATGCCGGCCTCGATCGCCATCGCGGCGTACTGGACCATCTGGCCGGCCGACGAGCCGAAGCCCTGGATCGTGGCCAGGACGCGGGTGTCGCGCATCTGCAGCGCCGACTGCAGCCGCAGATCGGTGTCGTTCTTGACCCCCGGGTTGACGTAGAGGCCGTCGATGTCCGCGAGCGAGAGACCCGCGTCCTCGGCCGCCCGGCTGATCGCCTCGACCGCGAACTGCGTCGCGGTGCGTCCGTAGACCTTGCCCATCTCGGTCATCCCGAGTCCCACGATGGCCGCGCTCATCGCTCGTCCTCCCCACCGGTGGGCAGGACGACCTCGACGACGCCGGGGCCGACGGTGACGCCGGAGGAGTTCTCGCATCGCACCGTGACCTCGACGACGCCGTCCTGGCCGTCCCTACGGGTCGCGGTGACCTCGCCGAGGACGCGCATCGTGTCGCCCACATAGTTGAAGGAGCGCATCCGGAAGCCGCGGATCGCGCGGAGCCGGGCGCCCGGGCCCGCCCAGTCACGGACGAGCCTCTCCCACGAGCTCATGAGGAACGACGTGTTCGCGTACATCTCCTCCGCTCCCGTGGACCGGGCGTACTCACTGTTGTGGTGGATCGAGTTGAAGTCGCGGTTGCTCCCTGCCGCCATCACGAGGCGGTAGACGGTCAGCGGCAGACGCACCTCGGGAAGCTGGTCGCCGACCGCGACCTCCTCGAAGACGCGCGTGGCCGCCTGCGCGGTGGTCACGACTGTTCTCCCTTCTGGTGGGGGACATAGGCGTAGGTGCCGATGCGGATCAGGCCGACCACGTCACCGCGGTCGCTGACGATCTCGCTCTCCCAGGTCATGAAGGCGCCCCGGCCGACGCCCGTCTCCTTCGGGGTGCACGCCACGAGCCGGCGGCCCCGGCGGCCGATCCGCTCGCCGGCGACGACCTCGCGGTGGAAGTCGACCTCGATGTCCGTCCCGAAGAACCCGGTGGTCTTCGGGCCGATCGGCATGTCGGCGTTGTTGATCGCCGTGTGGACGGGCTGGGCGTCGCGGTCGGCGGAATCGAACAACGTCTCCCCGGGCCGCCACGCGGCCGGGATCGTCCACGCGATGACGCCGGTGTAGGGCATCGTGACGTCCTCGAAGCCCGCGGCCCGCGCGACCTCGGGATCGGTGTGCAGCGCACAGTCGAACTCGAGCGGCTCCAGATAGCGCCGGATCGCGCCGCGTTCCACCGGATCGCCGCCCCACGTGATCTCCCCGTCGGCGAAATCACGGCCGACGGCGTCGACCACCGGCTGCCACGCGGCCTTCCATTCCGTCTCGGTCTCCGTCGCGGTCATCGCAGGATTCCTTTCGTCTCCAGTCGCTCGATCGTCGCCTCGTCATAGCCCAGGACGGACTCCAGGACGCGGCGGTTGTGCTGGCCGAGGGTCGGTGCGCACGAACGCGGGCCGCCCGGGGTGGCATCGAGACGGACCCGAGCACCCTCGACCACCGTCATGCCGTGCAGTGGATGGGCCAGCTCCACCAGGTGCTGGCGGTGCACCACCTGGGCGTCGCGGGGATAGTCCTCGGGGCGCAGCGCGAGATAGGCGGGGATCCCCGCCTCCTGGAGCCGGCGCTCCACCAGCTCGCCGTCGCGCTCTGTGGTCCACGCGGCGATGGCGGCGTCGAGCTCCGTGGTCGCCGCACGACGTCCGGCCGCCGTCGCGAGATCCTCCCGGACGAGGTCCGGCCGGCCCAGCACCGCGACGAGCCGCTGCCACTGCAGGTCGTCGGTCACCGCGATCGCGACGAACCGCTCGCCGTGCTCGTCGGGCGACACCGGATAGACGCCGTGGGGAGCCCACCGTGCGTCGTCGTTGCCGCGGCGCTCGGCCACGGTGCCGTCGAACCCGAAGTGCGCGATCTGCGGCGCGAGGAAGTACACCCCGCTCTCGACCTGGGACACGTCGATGTAGCAGCCGTCCCCGGTGCGGGCCCGGTGCCGCAGCGCGGCGAGCAGTGCGACCAGCGCCGTGCGGGGACCCAGGTAGTCGGTGTACGGCCCGAACGGGCCCATCGGCAGGCGATCGGACCAGCCCACGAGGTGCTGGAAGCCGCTCAGCGACGAGCCCACGTTGCCGAAGCCGGCGAGCTTGGACCAGGGACCATGCTGACCCGCGATGGAACTGCTGAGCATGACGAGCCCGGGATTGACGGCGCGCAGCGCCTCCTCGTCGAGTCCCCACTTGGCCAGCTGGCCGGGCGAGAACGACTCGATCACCACGTCGGCCCAGCGGGCCAGGTCACGCACGACCTGCTGGCCCTCCGACGTCGTGAGATCGAGTGTCATCCCGAGCTTGCCGGCGTTGCAGTTGCCGAACAGCGCCGACCCCTCACGGTCGGGGCGGCCGTCGTGGAACGGTTGCATCATCCGCGCGGTCTCGACCCGCACCCCGGATTCCACTCGCACCACGGTCGCCCCGAAGTCGGCCAGCGTGCGCCCGATGAGCGGACCGGCCACGACCCAGGAAAGGTCCAGGACCTTCAGTCCCTCCAGCGGGAGCGTACGGCCGCGCGACGGCACGGCGGACTGTGGCACGACGGTCGCGAGCCAGTCGCGCGCGACCTCCTCGTGGTGCTCCCCCACCTTGGGTGCCCGGGCCCGCACGTGCGGGCCCGGCGCGCCGCGCACGTGCGCGAACACGGAGGGGACGGGCACCGCCACGCCCTCGATGTCGAGGTCCGCGAAGAACCCGCGCTGCGCCAGGTGCTCACTCGAGGCCACGTCGGCGACGTCGAAGATCGCCATGGACAGCAGGCGGCGGCGCAGCGCCTGCTCCACCACCTCCGCCTTGGTCTTCGTCGCGAGGAAGGCACGCACCGCCGCGCGCGCGTCGTCGAGGTCGGCGAGATCCAGCGTCCCCTCGGCCACGAGCGACGGGACCTCCCGCCAGTCCCACGCCGCGATGCGGTCGTCGACGGCTCCCTCCTCGTGCATCCAAGCGAAGAGCCTGTTCGTGAAGGCGCCGGCGGCGGCACCGATCGACAGGTGCAGCTCGATCATGCCGTCACGACAGTGCCACTTCTTGAGGCTGTTGGGGGTCGCTGCCCCGCTCCCGGACTGGTCGGCGCGGGCGGTCGGCTGCTGCTGCCACTCGGGGTTGTCGTCGCCCACGGCGTGCGCGAGGATGCGCGCGAGCGTGGCCTGCCCGACCGAGCTCTGGGCGGAGACGTCGACGAACTGTCCTCGGCCGCTGCGATCGCGTTCGAGCAGGGCGAGCAGGACTCCCGTCGCCGCGTCCGCGGCCGCATGCAGGAAGGCCTGGGGGACGCTGATCCGCAGCGGCGGGCGATCACCGTCACGATGGGGAGCGAGCGGACCGCCCGCCGCCCAGACCGTGAGATCGCTCGCCGCCAGCCGCGAACGCGGTCCGTCCCATCCGTAGGCCGTGATGGCCGCCACCACGGCCTGGGGTGCGAGGGACAGCACCTCGTCGGGCGTCATGCCCCAGCGCTCGAGCTCGGCGTGGTCCCACGAGGTGACGACGGCGTCGGCCCGGCGCACCAGGTCCTGGAGCAGTTCTCGGTCGCGCTCGGGATCGAGCGCGATGCCTCGCTTGCCGGCCGCGAACGTCTGCCACGTGAACGAGATGCCGGTGCTCGGGTCGACCGGGTCGGCCGTGCGGGCCGGCGACCCGCTCAGCGGCTCGACCTGCACGACATCGGCCCCGAGATCGGCGAGCAGCCGACCGCAGAGCAGACCCCGTTCGTCGGTCAGGTCGAGGACGCGCAGACCGTCAAGCATCGACGGGAGCGGCCGAACTGACGGCGATCGCGCCTTCGGGGCAGGCGTCGACGGCTTCCTGCGCCTGGTCCAGCAGGTCCGCCGGCACCTCCCAGCGCTGTCCTCGCTCGGCGACGAACCCCTCGTCGTCATCGGTCAGCAGGTCGGGGGCGACGGCGTAGCAGCGCCCATGACCCATGCACTTGGTCGCGTCGATCTCGATGAACATCCTTCAGACCTCCCACTCCAGCGGCAGCGACTGCAACGTCAGCTGCCCCCCTCGTTCCTTCAGCTCGGTACCGGCGGCGATGCGGTAATCCGGAATGCGCTCGTGCCACTGCTCCAGCACGACCTTGAGTTCGAGCCGTGCCAGGTGCATGCCCAGGCACCGGTGCGGTCCGCCGCCGAACGCGAGGTGCTGGTTGGCGCCCGGGCGGTCGATGATGAACTCGTCGGGATCCTCGAACTTGCGGGGATCGCGGTTGGCCTGACCGATGCCGAGCCACACGACGTCGCCCTTCTTGAGCTCGAGGCCCTCGAACTCCTGATCCTCCTGGACCTCACGCCCGGCCTGGAAGACCAGCGGGTAGAGCCGCAGGAACTCCTCCACCGCCTTGCCGATGAGATCGGGATCCTCCACGAGCTCACGACGGTGGTCCTGGTGCGTGGCCAGGTGGGTGTAGACGTAGCCCAGGGCCGAGCGGGTGGTGTCCAGACCCGCGAGCATGAGGGTCAGCAGGATCGTGAGGATCTGGTCCTGCGTCAACGGCTCGTCGTCGATCCGCGCCTCGAGCAGGCGCGTCACCATGTCGGTGGCCGGGTCGCCCGGGTTGGCGCGGCGCTCCTCCAGGGCCTTCTCGAAGTAGTCCGTGATGTTCTTCTTCGCCAGCGCCGCCCGGGTCGGTTCGCCCGCGAGCATCGCCGAGAACAGCTCCTCGGACCATTCGAGGAACATCTGACCGTCGGAGACGGGCAGGCCCAGCAGCGCCAGGAAGAGGTCGGTCGGGTACCGGATGGCGAACTCCGCCACGAAGTCGCACGACCCCTTGGGCTTCAGCTCCTCGATGAGCTCGATGCACCGCTGCGTCGCGAGCGGCTCCAGCCGCCGCACCGCGGCCGGCGCGAAGAACTGGTTGAGGATCTTGCGCAGCTTGACGTGCTCCTCGCCGTTGAGGTCCTGCGGCAGCAGCGGCTCACCGACGCCCGGGCGCAGCGCGCTGCGGACCGCGGTCGTCCAGTTCTGATGCTGCTGGAAGCCCGCCTGCACGTCGTCGTACCGCTGCAGCATCACGAAACCACGCTCGGTGGAGTCGTTGAACAGGAACCGGTCCCGTTCGCGGTCGGCGTTGAGGAGCGCGTAGTGCTCGAAGATCGGCGTGGTCGTCGTGTAGTCGGTGTGGGTGACGGGGCACCCGCGGTGGGTTTCGGTCATAGCTCAGTTCCTTGGGTCGGGGATCAGCCACCGGCACCCGAGCTCGCCAGCTCGGGGATCCAGGTGCTGATCTCGGGGAAGAAGATCAGGATCAACGTGACGACGATCGCCATCGGCAGGAACCACGCGGTGGCCACGAAGACGTCGCCGAGGCTGATGTGGTGTCCCTGGTTGACCTCGGGCTCACGGGTGATCGAGTGGATGATGAACGCCAGGATCCCCACCGGCGGCGTCACGACCGCGATCTCGGCCATGAACACCGCGAACACGCCGTACCACAGCAGGGAGATGTCGAGCGAGTGGAGCGTCGGGATGAGGATCGGGATCGTCAGCACCATCATCGCGAGCGGCTCCATGAAGGTGCCCAGCACGATGTAGACGACCATCATCAGCAGCAGGAAGGTCACCCGGCTGAGGTTCAGCGCCGTGACGAGCTCGGCGAATCCCTCGCTGATCCCGGTCAGCGTGAACATCCGCGACAGCGCGGCCACGCCGACCAGCATGAAGAAGATCGCGCCGACGCTGGCGACCGCACCGGTGGCGGACTCTGCCACCGCCCGGAACGCCCCGGTCTTGCGCCGCCAGATGACGGTGATGATCAGCGACAGCAGTGCGGCGACGGCACCGGCCTCGGTGGCGGTGAACGCGCCCGAGAACATGCCGACGACGATCACGGCCATGAGCAGCGGCACGGGCCAGATGCCCACGATCGTGCGCAGCCGCCCCTTGCCGCCGGCCGACGGTGTCGGCGCCGTCTCCGGCGCGTTCTTGGCCCACCGCGTTGCGAAGACCACGATCATCAGCGAGAACATGATCGCGACGAGGATGCCGGGGCCGATGCCCGCGAGCAGCTGCGGTCCGACCGGCACCTCGGCGATGCCGGCGTAGATCACCAGCATGATGCTCGGCGGGATCAGCTGACCGGGGAGCCCCGCCACGATGACCGCGCCGAGTGCGAGCCGCTTGTCGTAGCCGGCCTTGAGCATCTCCGGCACGCCGATCCGGGCCAGGGCGTACGTCGTCCCGACCGACGAACCGCTCACCGAGGCCAGGCCCGCACCGGCGACGTTCGTGCCGATGGCGAGGCCACCGGGGAGCCAGCCCAGGAACTGACGCGCCGCATCGTAGATGCTCTCGGTCAGCCCGGCACGCCAGAGCAGCAGCCCCATGAGGATGAACATGGGCACGACGCTCAGCGACCAGCTGGCCACCTCGCCGTAGGGCAACGACGTCATCGTGCTGGCCACCAGCGCCGATCCCCGCATGGCGTACATGCCCAGCAGCGCCGGGATCAGCAGCGCCATCGCCACCGGAACCCGCAGGAAGATCAGGCAGAGCATCATGATGATGCCCATGCCGCCGATGGCTTCGGGGACCAGGGGAAGGAACATGCCGACGGTGCTGCCGACCAGGAAGACCATGGTCACCCAGAACACGGGCCACGACGCGCGCCGAGCGACGATCGGCGGCGCTGCGGGGGTCTGCCCCGTGGGCCCGCCCTGCGGCGTCTCCACCTCGATGGTCATGAGCCGTTCCTCTCCGTCTGGGACTCCTCATCGGTGCGACGCCAGGCACGCACCGCGGCGAACGCGAACTGGCAGGTCAGCGACCCGAACGCCAGGGGCGCGAGGAAGTAGGTGGGCCACGCCGGCAGGTCGCTGACTCCGGCCGTCCGCCGGATCGTGAAGGCGTGGGTGGCCTCGTGCCAGCCGTACCAGGCGAACCCGGCGCTGATCGCGGCGATCACCACGAACGTCACGATCTTGACCCAGCGCTGCGCCAGCGCGGGCAGCACGCCGTAGATCAGGTCGGCACTCACGTGCTGACCGCGTCGCTGGGCCGCGATGAAGCCCAGGAAGGCGATGATGGGCACGTACCAGTACTGGGTGATCTCCAGGGTGTTCCGCAACGGAGCACCCCAGAAGGTCCGCAGCGCGGCGTTCAGCGAGATGTGGACCATCATCGCGAACGTGATGATCACCGCCGGCACCTCGATCAGCAGATCGATGCTCAGGCGGCGACGCACGGGGGGATCGACGGCTACGCTCATGCTCTCTTCTCCTCTCACGACCGGGCGGGTGGCCATCGCGGACGCGATGGCCACCCAGCCTCGAGTCAGGACGGACGGTGCTCCGCGAACGTGTCGTCGAGCAGCTTCTGCAGGAACGGCTCGATGTCGATCGCGTCCTCGGTGTACCAGGTGTCGAAGTCGTTGTACCCGACCTCGTCGGCGTAGCCGAGGTCGCCGCCGACGATCTCCAGCCAGCGCTCCGCCGCCTCCAGCATCGAGTCGACGAAGGCGTCACCGTCACCGACGGCCCGCACGTCGCGCAGATCGTCCAGCAGCTCCTCGTTCACGGCCTGCAGCGCGGCGCGCGCGTCGTCACTGAAGGCCTGGATCGACCCGCCGGACTCCTTGGCCACGGCCGCGGCCTCGACGCTGTTCGGCCAGATCTTGCTCACGATGTTGCCGCCGATGAAGACGTCGAGCTTGTCCCAGAAGAGCTGCTGGGCCACGAGCGGCAGCTCTTCCCACTTCGCCTTGCTGAAGGCCATGCCGCCCGGAGCCAGCGCGAATCCGGCGGCGGGGTCGATGACGACGTGGGGCGCCTGCGGCAGGTAGCCGCCGAGCACCGCGACCGTGGGGCTCGAGACGGTGCAGCCGACGACGCCGCGCTCCAGGCTCTCGTAGAGCTCGGTGTACGCGACGGACGCGGGTGATCCGCCGAGCGCCTCGATCTGCTTGCTCTGCGCCGTGCCACCGGAGCCGACGGCCGTGCCGGAGATCGAGGAGAGATCATTGCGCTCCTGGCTGCAGAACAGGCCGTTGGAACCGGAGTTGTACACCGGCACGAGCGGCACGAGGCCGTGCGCGTCCCATTCCTCCATGATCTCGGGGGTGTTGAACGCGACGTCGTTGGGCCAGGCGTTCGACTGCAGCGCGCCGACCACGGGGCTCTGGTCGGAGATGAAGCCGCCTTCGATCAGCGCGGCCGTGGCGGGGTACTCGGAAGGCTCGTAGATCGGGAGCACCTGTCCCAGGTCCAGCCGTCCGTCGTTGAGCGCGTCGTCGATCTCGGCGGGCTGCGCCACGGCGTTCGCATAGGCGATGTCGAAGGTGATCTTGCCGCCGGACCATTCCTCGACGGCGGCCAGGTAGTCCTCGACGTTCTTGCCCGTCGTCGAGCCCTTCGGGGCGGGTGTCTGCGTGCGGATCTCGATGGGATCGAGATCCTCGAACGCGGCGATGTAGTCCTCCTTGGTGGCGCCGGGCTCGAGGCCCTCGCCGCCGGCCGAGTTGCCGCTGCCCCCCTGCTCAGCGCAGGCGCTGAGAGTTACCAGTCCGACCACGGCCAAGGTCGCCAGCAGGCGTCCCGCCTTCGAGTTGCTTCGCGTTGCCATCATCCTGTCTCCGTCTGTAGGTGGTGTCGTGGGGATCGACACCGTGACCTCATCTCGTGACCTCGATCACAAGATGTGAATATCATTCGCCTAGATTTGGGTGACGTCAAGCTCTCTGGAGATCAATCTCACGATTTCTCCTCCCGGAGCACGACGAGCGCGTCCAGCGCCTCCACGTTCGCCCCGTCGACCCGCAGCGGATTGACCTCCAACGCCTCGAGCCGCGGGCCCAGGGCGGCGGCGGTCGTCGCGATCGCCGCGACGACCGAGACGACCGCGTCGAGGTCGGCAGCAGGACGCCCGCGCACCCCACCGAGGAGCCGCGCACCTCTCAGCTGCGACAGCAACCGCCGCACCCCGGTCTCGTCGACCGGCAGGGGGGCGATCGCCACGTCGTCGAGCATCTCCACGAGCACGCCGCCGAGACCGACGGCCAGCAGCAGCCCCCAGTCCGGATCACGCGTGACGCCGACCAGAAGCTCCGTGGCCGGATCGCGCTGCGGGCCGACCAGCACACCGTCGATGCGGGCCTGGGGCACCGCGGCGGCGACGTCGTGCATCATCTGGCCCGCGACCTCGCCCACGTCGTGAGGCGCGACGTGGAGCCGGACGCCTCCCACGTCGGTCTTGTGAGCGATGTCCGGTGAGACGATCTTGACCACGAGCGGGCCCGATCCGAACTGCGCGGCTGCGGCCACGGCTTCGTCCGCCGTGGACGCGAACGCCGCCGGGACCACGGGGACGCCGTGCCGTTGCAGGAGTGCGCGCGCATCGGCCTCGCTCAGCGCGGCGCCGCCGGCCCTCTCCTGCGTATCCGGCGGCGGCCAGACCGGCTCCCGCACCGCCGCGTCGAGCCGCTGACTCCAGTCGCGGATCCGTGCGACCGCGTCCACGGCGGCCCTCAGGCCGGCCACCTGATGGGGCACGCCCGCCTGGGCGAGGATGTCGCGGGCCTGCGGCCCGAAGGGCTGCCCGACCTGTGTCACGTACAGCCCCGGGACGGGGGCCTCGGCCAGCGCCCGCCCGATCTGGTCGACATAGGGCTGTCCGTAGAACGGCCTGCCGTCTTCGCGCCAGGGCAGGCTGTTGACCGCCAGCACGACGCCCACGGCAGGATCGGCGGCCACCGCCTCGATCGCCGCGCCCCACAGCGGAGGGTCGGTGATGGCGGCCCCTGTGATGTCGAGGGGGTTGTGGGCGTGCCCGAAGTCGGGCAGCCGGGCCCGCAGTCGCTCCTGGGTCTGCGGCGTGAACTCGGGGATCTCCACCGCCGCGCTCTCGGCGAGATCGGCGATGATGTCGCAGGCGCCGCCGGAGATCGACACGACGCCCAGGCCGCCCTCGATCGGCCCCGCATAGGCGCCGAGGCCGGCGGTGACGAGCATGTCCTCGATGGTGTCGACGCGCACGACCCCGAGCGCGGAGAAGACCGCGTCCACCACCCGATCGTCCCCGACGAGCGCGCCCGTGTGAGACGCGGCGGCGCGCGCGGCGAGCTCACTGCGGCCGGCCTTGAGCACGACGATGGGCTTGCCCGCCGCGGCGGCACGGCGAGCGGCGGCCGCGAAGAGCTGGGGCTCCTTCACCGCCTCCATGAAGATCGCGATGGCACCCACGCGGTCGTCGTCCACCAGGAAGTCGACGAGGTGGGCGATGGTGACCATGGCCTCGTTGCCGACGGTCAGGACGTGTGAGAGCTCCACCCCCGCAAGTTCGGCGAAGTCCTTCATGGCCCCGCAGCTGGCCCCGCTCTGCGAGATCAGGGCGACGCGCCCCGGCCGCTGCGGAGGGTCGGACAGCGCCATCGCCGGGATGCCGTCGAGAACGTTGACGACACCCAGGACGTTGGGGCCGAGCATCGTGATGCCGAGGCTCTCGGCGAGCGCGACGAGCTCGGCCTGCCGCTGCCGCCCCTCCTCGCCGGCCTCCGCGTAGCCGCTGCTCAGCACGATCGCCGCACTCGCCCCGGCCTCGGTGGCGTCCCGCAAGGCGTCCGGGGCGAGGCGCGCCGGCACCATCACGAAGGCGAGGTCGACACCGCCCGCGATGTCGCGGCACCGGGCCACGGTGGCTTGACCGTGCACCTCCGGCGACCGAGGGTTGACGAGGTGCACGTCGTCACCGCGACCGGCCCCCCGCAGGTTCGCGACGACGAGCGAGGAGAAGGTCGACTTGTCACTCGCGCCGATGAGGGCGAACGACTGCGGACTGAGCAGGGCCTGGAGGCCCTTGCGGGTGACCACGACGGCAGGTCCTTTCACCGGCGGGAATATTGCTTATAATCAAATGTATCATCTATGGTGATGTGGGACACACCAGGTCAGGAGGACGCGTGACGGTCGGAACGCTCATCGTCGGCGGAGGGATCGCCGCAGTGCGCTGCGCCGAGCGGCTGAGACGCGCCGGGGACACCGATCCAGTCACCATCGTCGCCGCGGAGGACGGCCTACCTTACGACCGGCCCCCGCTGTCCAAGCAGGCCCTGCTCGACTCCGCCGTCGACCGCCCCGTGCTCAAGAGCTCAGAAGCCCTCGACGCTCTCGGCGTGCGCCTGCTGCAAGCACGACACGCCCTCCGCCTGCATCGCGCTGAGCGACGCGTCGACCTCGACTCCGGCGAGTCCCTGTCCTACGACGACCTGGTGATCGCCACCGGTTCGGTTCCACGGCGGCTCCCGCTCCTCGATGATGCCGCACCGCATTACCTGCGTACGTGGGACGACGCGCTGCGGCTCCGGAACGCCCTGCGGCCGGCGAGCGGGCATGTGCTCGTCGTCGGGGCCGGCGTCCTCGGGCTCGAGATCGCAGCCACGAGCCGCGCTCTCGGCCATGAAGTCACCGTCGTCGACGCCGCACCCCGCGTACTTCCCCGGCTGGGCGGACCGGGCCTGAGCGAGATCGTCATGGCCCTGCACGAGCAGCACGGCGTCCGCTTCGCCCTCGGCGTCACGGTCGGCTCGGTCATCCCCGCGGGGGACGGGGCGGCCACCCTGGCATTGAGCGACGGCACCCGCGTGGACGCCGACGTCGTCGTCGTGGCCATCGGCGCGGTCCCCGCGACCGGCTGGCTCCACGGCTCGGAGCTGGCCGGGCATGACGGCGTCGAGACCGACGCGGCCTGTCGTACCCGGGACGACCGCATCTTTGCGATCGGCGACGTCGCGCGAGTGGAACGGTCCCCGGGAGTCCACGAGCGACTCGAGCACTGGACGAGCGCCGGGGACACCGCAGCCGTCGCAGCCCGCAACATCCTCGCGCGGCGCCGCGATGAACCTCCCGTCCAGTTGGAGGAGCTCCCCTACGTATGGAGCGACCAATTCGACGGCAAACTACAGATCCTCGGCACCATCGGACCCGACGACGACCTGCTGCCAGCGGTCGACGACACAGAGTCGGGACGATGGCTGCGCCTGGCGAGTCGCGAAGGGAACCTTGTCGGCGTCGTCGGCTGGAACATGCCTGCCGCCGTCAACCGCTGTCGCACCGCCATCGCCGCTCGCGCGGCGGTCACCGACGTGGTCACCGCCGCCCCCTGGGAAAGGATGGGCCGCCCGTGAACGAGGAGCTCCGACGTCGCGTCGAGCGGCTGGAACGCCGCGAACTCGCGCGCGACACAGCTGCGCATTATGCCGACGCAGTGGATTCCGGTGACCCCGCGCAGATCGCCGCAGTCTTCCATCCGGAGGGAACTCTCACCATTCCGAGCGAGACTTTCCGGGGCCGCGATGCCATCGCCGCGTTCTACGCTCGCAGGGCCCGCGGGGCCGACCGACGGCACTTCGTCACCAACATCACCGTCGACGACACCGTCATCGACACACGGTTCGCTGTCACGGCGTACTTCCTGTTCACCAGCCGCGAGCCCGGCCGCTCCGCGCTGGGCTGGGGAGTCTACGACGATCTCGTCGAGGTCGCCGGAGGCATCCCTCTGCTGCTCTCCAAACGCATCACTCCGGCGCTGTTCACCGACCTCGACGACGGGTGGCCCGCCTGACCGAAACGCTCGTCAGCGCGCGGCGAGGAACCTTCCGAGCAGCGCGTGGCCGTGCCGGGTCAGGATCGACTCGGGGTGGAACTGCACGCCCTCGATCGGGAGTTCGCGGTGGCGGAGCCCCATGACGATGCCAGATCCCGTCCGGGCCGTCACCTCGAGCTCCGCCGGCGGCTCCTCGACCACCAGCGAGTGATAACGCGCGGCGGCGAACGGCGACGGGAGACCGGCGAGGACACCCTGCCCGCGGTGTTCGACGAGGGTCGGCTTGCCGTGCACGGGCTCGACCGCTCGAACGACCCGGGCACCGAACACCTCTGCGATGACCTGGTGACCGAGGCAGACGCCGAGCAGCGGCACCCCGTGCGCGGCGGCGGCTTGGACGGCATCCCGGCTGGAGCCGGCCTCACGCGGCCCTCCTGGGCCCGGCGAGATCACCACGTGGCTGAACGCGCTGACGTCGGGTAGCGCGGCGTCCGACCGCACGATCGTGGCCCGCGCCCCGAGTTCGCGCGCGTACTGAACGAGGTTGAACACGAACGAGTCGTGGTTGTCGATGAACAGGACGTCGGCTCCCGCGATCGCATCGACGCGAGCCGGCGGGGGCGGCGGCGTCGACAGCAGCGACGCGACGGGACCCGGGACGGCCCACCGCCCCACTCCCGCGACCTGGTGCACCGGCACGATGCCGCGCAGCGCGTTGGTGGCGAACACTTCGGACGCATGCGACAGTTCCCCGAGCCGGATGGAGCGCTCGTAGACCGGGACACCGTGACCACGTGCTCGCTCCAGCACTATGGCGCGCATCGTGCCCGGGAGGATGCGCCCGTCGAGCGGTGGCGTGTGCAGGCCGTCGTCGAGGACCACGAACACGGACCCGCGACCCGTCTCCAGCACGTCGTCGCCGTCGAGCAGCAGCGGTTCGTCCGGTCCGTCCGGCAATGCACGACGATCGGCCCACTTGTGGGCGCCGAGTCCGCCCCGAAGCGGAAACGGGACGAGCGCCCACGATGCCGGGCCGGTATCGAGCGGGGCGGCGGTCGCGGTGAGCCGGCCCGCCGGCGACACCTCGATCCGCAGCCGCTGCGTGCCCGCCAGATCACGCGCCCGTTCGACGGCGAGTGCCCGTGCCGGAACGGCGACGTCGTGCCCGTAGAGCTCGGCGGCGCTGGCGGCGAGCCGCGAGACGTGGGCGTCGAGCTGCTCGGGTCGGCCCTCACGTACGAGAAGGGTGGTGAACACTCCCGCGGCCGGATCTCCCGCGGGGGCGCCGGGGCTCGCGCGACGGCCGGGGGCGGCCGCAGCCGTTTCGACGTCGTCGGCCAGCACCGTGCCGAGGACGCGAGCGAGCGGGCGGGCCTTCACGAAGCACTCCGTGAGTTCAGCGGACGGGTCACTGTCGGCCACGATGCCCCCTCCGACCCCGAACCAGACGCGGTCGCCGACGAACTCCAGCGTGCGGATCGCGACGTTGAGTTCGAGGCCCGCAGCGCTGACGTAGCCGATCGCCCCGGTGTAGGCCTCGCGCGCGGTGGTCTCGAGTTCGGTGGCCACGAGTTCCATGGCTCGCACCTTGGGCGCTCCCGTCACCGAGCCGGGCGGGAACGTGGCGCGCAGCAGCGCGGAGTCGGGCGCACGAACCTGCGCGGCGACGTCGGAGACGAGGTGCCACACGGCGTGGCGTTCGAGGCGAGTGAGAGCGGGCACGGCCACACTGCCGGGCTCCGCCACCCGCCCCAGGTCGTTGCGCATGAGGTCGACGATCATGACGTTCTCGGCGCGGTCCTTGCGGGAGGCGAGGAGCTGCGCCGGGTCGGCGTCGAGCGGGGCGGTGCCCTTGATCGGCGACGTGAGGACAGTGTCGCCTTGCCGCCGCAGGAACAGTTCGGGGGACCAGCTGGCGACGGCACCGTGGTCGTCGGCGACGTACGCGGCGAAAGCGGGGGCGAGTTGCTCGACACCGGAACAGAACGCATCGAGCGGATCGCCGTGGAACGCCCCCTCCAGGCGTGCGCACACGTTGACCTGGAAGACGTCACCGGCGTTGATGTGGTCGATGGTGCGGGCGACGGCTCGCCGATGCTCCTCGGGCGACGGGGTGAGCGCCAGCGGGCCGGCAGTGAACGGACGCGCCGCGGCGTCGCCGGTCACGGCGTCGCGCAGCGCGGTGACGCGCGCTGGATCCGCGTCGTGGAGCCATTCCAGCCACCACTGTCCGTCCACGCGGCGAAGCACCACGTCATAGAAGCCGACCCGCAGAGCCGGGGTCGGGATGGGCCGTGACGGGACCGGCGGCAGCGCTTCGACCTCGCCGGCCAACTGGTAGCCCCACGACCCGATCCAGCCGCCACCGAACCCCTCAGGGTCGGCGTCGCGCGGCAGGTCGACGGCGTCCCAGGTGGCGAGTTCGCGAACGGGCTCGCAGGCGATGACCGCCTCTCCGACGCTCCAGCCCGAGCCGATGAGCGCGACCAGGCGCGAACGATCACGTAGCGCCCGGAGGACGTCGGTCGGCGAGGCGTCGAGCGCTATCGGCTCACGGCCGACGGCCACCTCAACCCTCGGACTCGTCGATGATCTGCGCGCCGAGCTGCTCGGCGAGCAGGGCCTCGGCGTCGGCAGCTCCGCTGTCGAGGACCGGGTCGTCGGGGTCGACGCCCGCGTCGGGGTCGACCGCCGCTGCGCGTTGCGGCGCGGGTTCGCGCAGCGCTTGGCGGACGGCGTCGGGGACGCGGGCCACGGGGCGGCTCGGCTCCGGGGCGGCGGGCGGAGCGGCGGCCTGGCCCCCACCGGTTCCGGGACCGGGCTGTGTCGCCGGATCGACTATGGCCTCGATCCGCCATTCGACGCCGAGCACGTCCTGGAGCGCTTGGGCGACGATGCGATCCGATCCGCTGTTCATGAACGAGTCGCGCGCGCCGGCATTGACCAAGGAGATGGTCAGCGTCGAGCCCTGCACTCCGGCCACCTGCGCGTTCTGGCTCAGCATGACCCAGGTGAAGCGGCGCAGATGCTGGATGCGGTCGAGGATCTGCGGCCAGAGTCGGCGGACGTCAGCCGTGGACAGCGCGCCGGGGGCGGGCTGCTCCGGCGCAGGCGTCGCGGGTGCGGCGGAACCGGGCGCAGGCGCCGGGGGCTCAGCCGGTGGTGCGGAGGGCGCGGACGGTGCCGGCGGCTGCGGGGCCGGACCCGCGTTCTCCTGCGGGCGCGGGGCCGACTCGCCCCACGGTTCCGGCGCAGAGTCGGGCGCGGTCTGGGGCCGCGGCGCGGGCGCCGGCGCCGGCGGGCTCGGCTCCTGAGGGCGCGACGGAGCGACGCTCGGGGCCGACGCCGGCCCGGCGGCCGGGGGCGAGGATACGGCCGGCGGCACGGGAGCGTGATCGGGCGCGGGTGCGGTGCCACCCCCGGACAGGCGTCGTTCGATCCGCTCGAGTCGAGCTTGGAAGCCCTCCGTGGAATTGTCCGCGCCCGGGACGAGGATGCGGGCGCACATGAGTTCGAGCATGAGCCGCGGGGCCGTGGCGCCACGGAAGTCGGTCAGGGCCGCGCTGACGATGTCGGCAGCCCGGGTGAGTTCGGAGGGGCCGAAGCCCGCGACCTGCTGCGCGAGACGTTCGGCGCGGTCACCGGGAACGTCGAGCAGCCCGGTCTCGACGGCCGTGGGGACGGCCGCGAGGATCACGAGGTCACGCAAGCGCTGCAGGAGGTCCTCGGCGAAGCGACGCGGGTCCTGGCCGGACTCGATGACCTTGTCGACCACCGAGAAGACGGTGCCGCCGTCGCGCGCAGCGAACGCTGAGACCGCCTCGTCCAGCAACGAATCGGGGGTGTAGCCCAGCAGTTGCACGGCGAGCTCGTACGTCACGCCCTCAGGGCCGGCGCCGCCCAGGAGCTGATCGAGGACGCTGAGGGTGTCGCGCACCGAGCCCGCGCCGGCGCGTACGACGAGCGGCAGTGCGGTGGGCTCCAGTCGCACTCCCTCCGCCTCGCACAGCTGGTGCAGGTAGTCGCCGAGCTGCTTGGGCGGCACCAGCCGGAACGGATAGTGGTGCGTCCGCGACCGGATCGTGCCGATGACCTTGTCCGGCTCCGTGGTGGCGAAGATGAACTTGAGGTGCGGCGGCGGCTCCTCGACGAGCTTGAGCAGCGCATTGAAGCCCTGCGGCGAGACCATGTGGGCCTCGTCGATGATGTAGACCTTGTAGCGGCTGCTCACGGGCGCGAAGAACGCTCGCTCACGCAGGTCGCGCGCATCGTCGACGCCACCGTGGCTGGCCGCGTCGATCTCGATGACGTCGACGCTGCCGGGCCCCCCGCGGGCGAGGTCGCGACAGCTTTGGCACTCGCCGCACGGATCGGCGATCGGCGCGCGTTCGCAGTTCAGCGCCCGGGCCAGGATGCGTGCGCTGGTGGTCTTGCCGCAGCCGCGCGGACCGGAGAACAGGTAGGCGTGGTGGACCCGGTTCGCCGCGAGAGCGTGACGGAGCGGCTCGGTGACGTGATCTTGGCCGATGACCTCGGCGAAGGTCTCGGGCCGGTAACGGCGGTAGAGAGCCAGGGGAGCATCCACGGGTTGAGCCTAACGATCGGGGGCGACAGGCCGCCGCGGACCGGTCACCGAACCGGGGGAAGGTGCCGGGTCAACCAGTCGTCGAGCACCGCATACGCGTGATCGCGGGCGTCCTTGCGCGAGAGGAAGACGTCGTGCCGGGCGTTCGGGATCGGCACGGAGGTCACCTCGTCGCCCAGGCAACCTGCCCATCGGGCGATCTGACGGACGTCCAGCACCGCGTCCACCGTGTCGATCTCCTCGCTCGACCGCGCCAGCAACCGTGACCGGTGCGAGCGCAGCACGAGCGAGGGCACCCCCACGTCGAGACCCCGATGGAAGCGGGCGTGACCGCGGCGGATGGCGTTGAGCCACCCCACGGTGACCGGGAACCCGGTGAGGGGCTTGAGCGCGAGGTCGTAGTCCCACTCCCCACCGCGGGAGACGTGCAGGCTCGCGCCATAGGCGTCGAGCGCGGGCAGCTGGATGACCGTCTTCGGCTTCAGGCGGGCCGCGACACGAACCGCCTCCGTCCCGATGCTCCGCATCCACGGCGCGCCCTGCAGGTCGAACCACGGGCTGTTGAGGATGAGGCCCGCGATGCCGCGCGCCCGCGTCCCTCCGGAGCGGTTCATCCGGTCGAGCCACAGCGGCAGGATGAGACCGCCGGTCGAGTGCGCGGCGAGGTACACCGGCACGCCCGTCTCCTCCTGCACGATCCGCAGCGATTCCTCGAGCTCGGCGTCGTAGAAGGCCAAGTCCGAGACGTAGTGCGCGGTATGCCCGTCGCGCAGGGACCGCCCGCACTTGCGCAGGTCGAGGGAGTAGAAGGCGATCTGCCGGTCGGAGAAGAACTCGGCGAACTCCTTCTGGAAGAAGTAGTCGGTGAACCCGTGGACGTAGATCACGGCGGCCCGCGGCGCGTCGGTACCGTTGCGGCGCACGAGGGTCGCGCTGACAGTTCCCTCCCCATCGGGGTCGACTCCCAGTTCGAGAATCCGTCGTTCGTACGGCTCTCCCAGGATGTCCGTCGTCCAGTCACTCATGGCCGCTCCTCTCGCGTCGAGCCCACGATAGTGCCGCGCGGCCGCCGCGCGGGCACCTTCCGCCTCCGCGAGGCGGTATCCTCCCAAGTGCACGACCGAGCCGACCCGGAGGACCGACGTGACTTTCCGTGAAACTGTGATCCACACCCTCCGGCGCAAGTCCGAGCAGCGAATCCCCTCGCTCCTCCTCCGCTATGGCAACAACGCGCGGAGGACCGTGGAGGACGCCATCGACCGGTCCGGGCGGCGCCAGGAGCGTCTTGAGCGGCTGGGCCGCCATCGCGTGGAAGACGCCGTCAACCAGCAGACCAACCTCGGTTGGGTCACCGGCGACCGAATCGAGTCGTTCCCCATCGGTCCCATGGGTCGGCACGACCTGCTCGCCGGGCTGCATCGTGCGCTCCGGCCGCGGAGTTACTTCGAGATCGGGGTTCACCGTGGAGCGGGACTGGCGCTGGCGGCGACTCGTTCCATCGGCGTGGACCCGGCACCGATCATTTCGCAGCCGTTGGGC
Organism: Aeromicrobium camelliae; assembly: GCF_003850045.1. Taxonomy (GTDB): domain Bacteria; phylum Actinomycetota; class Actinomycetes; order Propionibacteriales; family Nocardioidaceae; genus Aeromicrobium; species Aeromicrobium camelliae. The sequence goes on from NZ_RQJX01000004.1 coordinate 68,204, forward strand.
GACGACGTCAAGGTGTACGAGGAGACGAGCGACGATTTCTTCGCGCGCAGCGACGCCTTCGCTCACTTCGAAGGTCTCCCGGTCGACCTCGGATTCATCGACGGCATGCACCTCTCGGAATTCGCTCTCCGCGACTTCATGAACCTCGAGAAGCACATGGCGAAGACCGGGGTCATCGTCTTCGACGACATGCTGCCGCGCAACTCGCTCGAGGCCTACCGCACCCGGCGTACCCGCTGGTGGGCCGGCGATGTCTACAAGGTCACCGAGATCCTGCGGAAATGGCGTCCCGATCTCGTTCTTCTCCCGGTGAACACCAACCCGACGGGCACTCTCGTCGTGCTGGGGTGCGATCCGGACTCGCGGGTTCTCGACGACGCCTATGAGGAACTGGAGACGTACTGCATCACTCCGGATCCTCAGCACGTCGCGTCGGAATGGACCCGCCGGGAGTCGGCGGTGGATCCGCGGGAGCTTCTCGCTAGTCCCGCATGGCAGCTGCTGCTGCAGATCCGCGATGGTGAGTCCGATCCCGATCGGCTGCCGGAGGCACTCGAGCAACTGCGTTCCCTCGCCCCCATGCGCTGACTCCTAGACTGACTGCTCGTGGCCGCCGTCGACATCGTGATCCCCTACTGGGGGGATCCGGACCTGCTGACGCTCACCGTGGACTCCGTCCTCGGGCAGGACGACGACGACTGGACGTTGACGATCCTCGACGACCACTACCCCGATCTCACCGCGTACGAGCGGTACCGCGATCACCCTGACCCCCGCGTCACCTACGTCCGACACGAGCAGAACGTGGGGATCACCGCCAACTTCGCCCAGGCGGCGCAACGGGCGACCGCCGACTACGTCTGCATCCCGGGCAGTGACGACCTCTTCGACCCCGGTTACGTGCGCACCGTCAAGGGTGCGATCGCACGGCATCCGGGTGTCGACATCGTCCAGCCGGGCGTCCGCGTCATCGACCAGCACGGTGAGCCGTCGCTGCCGCTCGTGGATCGCGTCAAGCGCCGGATGCTGGCGCCGCGCGAGGAGACCGTCCTCGCCGCCGAGGACCTCGCGACGAGCCTCATCCGCGGGAACTGGCTGTACTGGCCCTCGCTGACGTTCCGCACCGAGACCCTGCGCCGGCACGACTTCCGTGACGGCTTCCCCGTCATCCAGGACCTCGCGCTGCTCATGGACATCGCGTACACCGGGGGGTCGCTCGTGTACACGCCGGAGGTCGCCTTCGCCTACCGCCGCCACGACGGAAGCGCGTCGATGGCGGCACTCGTGGGCGGTTCGCGGTTCCGCGACGAACGGCGCTACTACCGACTGGCGCACCGCCTCGCCGTCGATCACGGGTGGCGACGGACGGCGCGGGCCGCGCGGCTGAGGATCTTCTCGCGTCTCCACGCGGCGACGGTGCTGCCAAGGGCTCTGCTGCAGCGCGACGGACAGGGCATCCGCTCAGCGCTCGCGCATCTACTGGGTCCGTGACCGGCGGCGCCTGGCCTCCAGCGCCAGGCGCAGCAACATGACCCGTGCGCGCAGCACGGGGCCGATCGCCCGCGGACGGGAGGTCGAGGCGTTGGTGTCGTGCAACCGCCGCCAGACCACCACCTCGTCGAGATGACGGATCGATCGGTCGACGTTGGCGACGGTCGCGATCCACAGGTCGTGCGACTCGCCCAGGTACGCCGGCAGCGGCAGCACCCGCTCGAGCGCCGACCGGCGCAGCGCCATGGCCGAGCCGAAATACGGGATGACACCGGCCCAGATCCGCAGCAGATTGCGCCGATGCTGACGCGACGTCGACGACGACAGGTGCCACGGCCGACGCCGCACGGGGGAGGGCAACGGCCGACGGTGCTCGAGGTCGACGACGTTGCCGACCGCCACTTCCGCCTCGCCGAGCGCCGCCACGAGCGCCTCGACCCGCCCTTGCGGCCAGATGTCGTCCTGGTCGCTCAGCACGAGATACTCGCCGCGCGCTGCACTGAGCGCCTCCCCGAAGGCGCCGACGTACCCGAGATTGCGAGCGGTGCGGCGCACGCTGATACGCGGGTCGCCGAACGATTCGAGCATCGCGAGGGTCTCGTCCGTGCTGCCGTCGTCGATGACGACGAGCTCGTCCGCCTCCGTGAGCTGGCTCAGGATCGAGTCGACCTGTTCGGCCAGGTACTTCGCCCCGTTGTAGGTCGCCATGCACACGCTCACGCGTACCGAGCTCACGGATCGCCCCTCTTCACGTCGGACACCAGGACTGGCGCGGCACCGTAGACTTCGGCTCTGTGCGCCGCTCCATCACCACGAGGCTAGCGGGCTTCACCGGCGGGCCGGTGCTCGCCGCCTTCGCTCCGATGCTCATCCTGCCCGTCATCACGCGGGCCGCGCCCGAGGGCTGGGCCAGCTTCGCCGCGGGCCAGAGCATCGGCCTCATCGGCATGATCGTGATGATGTTCGGCTGGAGCATCGCCGGGCCGGTGCGTATCGCCCGAGCGGCCGACCAGGGCGAGCGCGCCCACATCCTCGCGGAGAGCCTCTACACCCGCGCGGTGGCCGCCGCGGTCGTGCTGCCGGTCGCGGCGCTCATCGCCGCAGCCGTCGCGGACCCGGCCTACCGTTTCGACGCCGTCGCGATCGCGATCGCGTCCGCCGTGGGCGGTTTCAGCCCGTCCTGGTTCTGCATCGGCGCGGGTCAGCCGGCCAAGCTCACCGTCTACGACGTGTCACCGAAGCTGGCTGCGGCCGCGCTCGCCGTCGTCCTGGTTCTCCTGACCGGGCAGATCACCTGGTACGCGGTGTTGCTCGCCGTGTTCTGTGCCGCCGCCTACCTCGCCCACGCGCGCCGGGAGATGCGCGGCCACCACAGCGGTCGCCTCACCGTGCGCGAGATCCGCAGCGCGTTGCGAGCGCAGCTGCCGACCGCGGCCATCGACACAGTCTCCAACAGCTACGGCGCGACTCCGGTGCCGATCGCGTCGGCGGGGCTGCCCGTCGTCGACGCGAACCCGTTCGCGTCCGCGGACCGCGTCTACCGGCTGGGGCTGCTCGCGGTGGTGGCCTTCGGCAACGCCTTCCAGGGCTGGGTGCTGGAGAAGGACGCGACCGACCGCACGGCGCGTCACCGGCTCGCGATCGTCTGCCATGTGGCGCTCGGAGCCGTCGGGGGTCTCGGTATCGCGATCCTCGGTCCGTGGGCCACCGGCATCGCCTTCGGTCAGGACGTCAAGGCCACTCCCCTGGCCTGCGTGCTGTTCGGGCTGGCGTTCGTGTGCATCTCGTCTACCACCCCGTTCATCCGCAACGTCCTCGTGCCGCACGGACGGTTCCGACTCGTTCTGGCGGTCACCTGCGTGTCCGCGATCGCCGGACTCACGGTGATGATCTCCGGTGCCGCGACCGGCTCGGCCACCACGATCGCGGTCGGAGTGCTGACCTCCGAGGTCATCACGATGACCGCGCTGGTCATTCCGGCCGCTCGGCTCCTGAAGCGAGAGGCCGCAGCCGCCAGCGCACGTCCATGAGGTCGGCCTGAACGCTGGCGGGCATGCGTCCGAGGCTCCGGCCGGATCCCCCGTCTCGCCATGCCCGCAGGACGACCCGCAGCATCCGAGAGCGCGGCCGGGCGAAGGCGATGACCTCGACCAGGTGAAGCGCCTCCACGACGCTCGCGATCGTCAGCCGCCGACGGAACCGGCCACCGTACGCCCGATTGATCACCCGCCGGTTGCGGACACGGTAGTAGTACCGGAACGGCGTACTGAGCGTGACCGCGGAGGGCAGCGGAGACCCCGCGAATCGGCCCGCCCACCACGGCCGGCGATAGGCCGCGCCGAGCCGGTGGCCGAGACGGGTTCCCGGCGCCGCGACCGGCGGCATCCCGGCCGCCTCGGCACGCAGTGCGTACTCCACGTCGACCAGGTCGATGAACAGGTCCTCGCGCAGCGGCCCGAGTCGGTCCCACGTGGACCGGGGGAGGTACGTCCCGGACTGGATGGGCTCGCGCGCGAGCAAGACCCCCGAGGGGTCGGTCGCCATCACCTGGCGAGTCTGGGACCAGAACTCGGGCACGGCGTACGAGACGTCGACTCCCTTCGCGCGCGCCTGCTCCAGCGCGTCACGCAGCGCCGCCACCATCCCCGCCGGGGGCACCGAATCCTGATCGAAGAGCACGACGGCCCCGGCACCGCGCTCGAACGCCGCCGCGATGCCGCGATTGAGTGCGGCGGCGATCCCGAGGTTGTCCGGCTGCCGGAACACCTCGACCCCCTCGTCGACCAACGCGGCGAAGACGTCCTCGTCGGGGTCGGGCCCGTGATCGTCCACGACGACGACGGCATCCACCTGCTCACGGATCGCCCCGACGTTCGCCAGGAGGGAGCCGTCCGGTGAGAAGACCGAGAGCACGGCCCACGTCGAGACGGGCTCAGACATCGTCGGCGTCGGTCGGGGCGACGTCGGGCGTGATGCGCTCCATCTCGGCCCGCAGCAGCGTGACCTCCTCCGCAACCCGTCGGATCTCGTCCTCGGCGCGCGACAACTCCCACGACAGGTGCAGACTCACGCCGAGCAGCAGGGTGATGCCGAGGAAGAACAGCAGGTTGGACGGCACTTGCACACCCGCGACGGAGGCCAGCCAGCCGAGGAGCGGCGGGGACACCTCGAGCACGAGCATCGCGACGCCGACCACGATCCACAGGACGGCGTACTTCTCCTGCAGTTGGCGGCGCAGCAGCATGAGCACGACGGCCGCGATGAACAGCACCGTCATGGCGGTGATGACGAAGATCATCAGAGTGTCTCCTCCCGCGGAGCGACGGGCTGGCGCATGACCGCGAAGACGAGCGCGAACACCGAGCGGAACAGGTAGACCATGGCGCCGATCGGCCGCTGGCTCGGTTTGCCGTGTCGCCGCTGCCGCATCTCCACCGGCACCTGCGTGACCGTGAGCCCGTTGTGCACTGCGGCGACGAGCGAGTCGATCGTGTCGCCCAGGTACTCGGCGGGGTAGTACGCGACGTACTGGCGGATCGCGCGCCGGTTGGCCGCGCGGAACCCGGACGTGACATCGGTCAGCTTCGTGCGGGCGATGCGCGAGAGCACGAACGCCAGCAGCACCATCGCCCAGCGACGTGGACCGCGCACCGTGTACTCGCCGCGCTCGGCGAACCGCGCCCCGATCGAGATGTCGGCCTCCTCGAGACCGTCGAGCACCCGGAGGATGTCGGCGGGATCGTGCTGGCCGTCGGCGTCCACCTGGATCGCCCGGTCGTAGTCGTGGCGCTCGGCGTAACGGAAACCAGTCCGCATGGCCCCGCCCACACCGAGATTGAACGGCAGCTGCAACACCGTCGCGCCGGCGTCGCGGGCCTCACGCGCGGTGTGGTCGGTCGACCCGTCGTCGATGACCACGACGTCGAAATCCGGCGTCGCCGAACGGATCTCCCGCACCGTGCTCGCGATGTTGGCTTGTTCGTTCCAGGCGGGCACGATCACGAGCGTGCGCTGGTCAGTCGAGGCTGTCATGACGACACGAGCCTAACGGCATGTCGCCGCAGGTCGTGTATCCCTCACAGGTCGTCGCACACCGTCACGCGGTACAACTGGACCGAACCTTCCGTAGCGACCAGTTCGGTGGTCTGCGGATCGGGCCGGCGCAGTCCGGCCAGCAGGGTGTTGCGGTAGCCGGCGCCGTTGAAGTCCGCGATGTACAGCTCGGAGGAGTCGGCGAGTTCGTCGGCGGCGGCGCAGAGGCGGTCGCGGTTCTCCGGCCGGTCGGCGTGCTCGATCGAGTGGAAGATCTCCAGCTCCTCCTCACTCGCCTCGTAGAACATGTACGCAGGGGCCGTGCGGATTCCCGTGAGGGCGTAGATGAACGGCGTGCCGGCCCCCGGCTCGCCCAGGATGAGCGCGTCGTCGGGCACGATCTCGGGAAGCCGTTCGATCATCCGCAGCTCCTCGCGATCGATGAGCTGCGAACGCTGCGTCGGCACATAAGCGGACGTGGTCCAGGCCATCGCCTGGCCGATCGTCTGCTGGAACGTCAGGAGCGCGCAGCCGACGGCGAACAACGCGATCGCGACCGGCGCCGCGAACCGCCGGCCCGGCAGGTACCGGCGGACGAGCACGGCCACCGCCTTGCCGACCGCGACCGCGCCCACCACCGTCGGGACGAGCGCCCCGACCGCGGTCAGCGCGGCGAGGCGCGGGTTGTCTTGGTAGAAGACGCCGACGACGTACTCGCGCAGCGCTCCGTTGGGCACTCCCGTGGAGACGATGAACAGCAGGCCGAAGACGAGCCAGGCGGCGACGAACGCGAACTGCCGACGCCACACCAGGACACCGACGCCCACGAGCATGAAGACCGTGACGACCCAGGGGATCGACGAACCGAGCGGACTGACCGTGAGCCACTCACGCACGGCCCCGACCGGTCCCTGGTACGCCTTCCACGGAGCGACGTCGAGCGACGGACGCAGCCGATTCCACACGGCTGCGAACCCGCCGACCAGGACGATCCCGGCGACGATCGCGATCACCAGCGTCTGCCCGCGTTGGGAACGACGGCTGGTCACCCACTCGCCGAGCCGCACGAGCACCATCGCGAGCGCGGCGAGGCCCCACGCCATCACCGCGTTCGGGTGCGCGAGCAGGGCGCCTGGAAGCGCCGCGATCGCGATCAGCAGGGCCACCAGGATCGAGCCCTCGGCATGCGTGCCGCGCACCCGCAACACCAGGACGGTGAGCGCCAGGAGCGCCGGCAGCAGTGTCACACCGAAGAAGTTCGGGTAGAGCGTTCCCCAGTTGAGCAGCAGCAGGGGGAACGCCTGGAAGCCGCAGGCGACGAGGGCCGCGGCCCACGGGACGGCGCGGTGTCGGCCGACGGTCACCGACGCCAGGAAGATCGTGCCGGCGACCCATCCGAGCGAGGCCGCCGCGATGTTGGCGGCGTTGATCGCCGCCGGAACGGACACGCCGGTCACCTCGGCGATGAGCGCCGCGAAGCCGTGCCAGGCGGCCGGATACAGGCTCGATTCGCCGTCGAAGTTCGCGAACGAGGAGATGCTGAGCGAGGACGCGTTGCCGGTTTCCAGCGCCCACCGGATCGCGCTCGTGTGGAAGGCGTTGTCGAACCGCATCGAGAAGTTCTCCGGTGACTTGACCGACTGCGCGATGAGGTAGGTCATGAGCACCGTGCCGAGGACGAGTGCCCCGGCGAGGGGCCAGAACGGCGCGGAAGCCGGCATCCGTCGCGACGAGGTGTCCCGGTTCCTGCGCACGACCCACCCGAGGCCGGCGGCCACCAGCAGGCCGGCCAGCCAGACGAGGGCGACGGGGACCAGTCCCCAGCCGAGACCAAGCCAGGGCGCGACGATCGCCGCGCCGCTGATCACGGTGACGCCCACGGGAACGCCGGCGGCGACGATGCCGAAGCCCCTCAGGCCGAGGGCGGCGACGAGCGTCGCCCCCGGTAGGACGAGCAGGGCCGCGGCCACGACGACGCTGGGCGTCAGTGCGATCCAATCGAGCACGCCGAGTCCTCTCCTTCGCTGAAGCCGACGCTCGATCTTCTCCGGCGTGCGGCGCAGATCGGGCACCCCAGCCGATCTCCGTCTGTCGAACCTAGCCCACGCCACCACAATGGGAGCCGTGGACACTCCGAGGCGAACCTTGCGCACGCTCGATCTGGCGCTTCGCATCGGAGAGACGCTGCTGGCCAACGGGGCCGGCACCGCGGACGTGCAGGCGACGATGTCGTCGATCTGCCACCACCTGGGACTGCGCGGCACCTATGTGGACGTCACCTACGTCATGCTGACGATCATCCACCAGCACGACCTCGACGAGGTGCCGCTGGCGCTGCGTCGCAACGTGCAGCACCGCGAGACCGACTTCGAGGACCTCACCGATGTCGACCTGGTCGTGTCGCGGCTCCTCGCCGACGAGATCGACCTCGACGAGGCGCGTCGTCAGATCGCGGCGATCTCGACGCGCGGCCACCCTCGGCCGCGCTGGTCGGTGATCGCCAGCGGCGGACTCGTCGGCGCCGGGATCGCACTGCTCATCGGCGGCGACTGGATCGTCGCTCTCATCGCCGCGGTGGCGGCCTGGCTCATCGAGGTCATCCGGCACCGGATGGCTCGCCGTCGTCTCCCCGAGTTCTACATCCAGGTCGCCGGCGGCCTGTGCGCCTCCCTGCTCGCCGTAGGCGCGGCGGCCCTGCACATCCCGGCGAACCCGTCCCTCGTCATCTCGGCGAACATCGTGGTCCTGCTCGCGGGACTCGGCTTCATCGGTGCCATCCAGGACGCGCTGACCGGCTACTACCTCACCGCCGGTGCCCGTGTCTTCGAGGTGCTGCTCTCGACCGTCGGCATCATCGTCGGCGTCAGCACCGGGCTGATGGCGGGCGGGATGCTCGGCGTCGACGTGGCGAACCAGACCTCCTTGCCCGCGTTGTCGCAGCTGCCGGCCGTCATCGGCGGTGCCGCGCTCGCGGCGATGGCCTTCGCACACTCCTCGTATGCGCCCTGGCGCATCATCGTTCCCGTCGGGCTGATCGCCGGTCCCGCAGCAGGTCTCATCACGGCGATCGGGAACACGGGTCTGGACCGCTCGTTCGCCGCGGCCGTGGGCGCCATCGCGATCGGCGTCGTCAGCTATCCGGTCTCGCGCTGGGGGCGCGTGCCGACGCTCGTGGTGGTCGTCTCGGCGATCGTGCCGATGCTGCCCGGCCTCACGATCTACCGCTCGCTTTCGCAGCTTGCGGAAGAGAATCTGTCCGGGATCTTCCAGGGCATCACCGCCGGCGGTATCGCGGTGGCGCTCGCAGCCGGCGTCATCTTCGGGGAGTACATCGCTCAGCCGCTCGCGCGGGAGACCCGTCGCCTGGAACGGCGGCTCGCCGGCCCCCGTCTCGTGGGGCCGTTCCGGGCCAAGTCCCGCCGGCGCGAACTCAAGCATCTGTCATAACGCTGGTGCCGGCTCCCACCGATGGGTTACCGTGCGGTAAGCAAGCGCTTAGTGAGTGGGAGCACAGGTATGAGACGTCAGTTGTCCGCCGAGGACGCGAAGTTCCGCGACGAGTTGCGCGAGTTCTTCACGACCCGGATTCCCGAGGAGATCCGCGAGGCCGTGCGGTCGCGCCGTGAGCTGACCAAGGAGCAGATGGTCGAGAGCCAACGCATCCTCAACGCGGCCGGGCTCGCCGTCCCGCAATGGCCGGTCGAGTGGGGAGGTCAGGACTGGACTCAGCTCCAGCGCCACATCTGGCACGAGGAGATGGCGCTCGCGTGCGTCCCGCCGCCGCTGACCTTCAACACGAACATGGTCGGGCCGGTCATCGCGACCTTCGGCTCCCAGGAGCAGAAGGAGCGGTTCCTCCCTGCGACGGCCAACCTCGACATCTGGTGGTCGCAGGGCTTCTCCGAGCCCGACGCCGGCTCCGACCTCGCCTCACTGCGCACGACCGCCGTCCGCGACGGCGACGAGTACATCGTCAACGGGCAGAAGACCTGGACGACGCTCGGCCAGCACGGCGACTGGATCTTCACCCTCGTGCGCACCGACCCGACGGCGCCCAAGCGTCAGCAGGGCATCAGCTTCCTGCTCATCGACATGACCACGCCGGGACTCACCGTGCGCCCGATCGAACTCATCGACGGCGGCGTGGAGGTCAACGAGGTCTTCTTCGAGAACGTGCGCGTCCCCGCCGAGAACCTGGTCGGCGAGGAGAACAAGGGCTGGACCTACGCCAAGTTCCTGCTCGGCAACGAGCGCACGGGCATCGCGTCGGTGGGTGCCACCAAGCGGAACCTCGCGACGGCCAAGCAGCACGCGGCCGAACTCGGCCTCCTCGACGACCCGTCGTACGCGGGCCGCATCGCGGAGCTGGAGAACCAGCTGCTGGCGCTCGAGCTCACCGCGCTGCGCGTGGCCGGCAACTCGACGGACGGCAAGCCCGATCCGGCGTCGTCGATCCTCAAACTGCAGGGCACGGTGCTCCAGCAGGCCGTGACGGAGCTGGCGGTCGACCTCGCGGGGCCCGCGGCCCTCGCCTCGGGGGCAGGGGACACCAGCGAGCTGCCCGAGTGGGCGCGGCTGGCCACGCCGGTCTACCTGAACTACCGCAAGACTTCCATCTACGGCGGCTCGAACGAGGTGCAGCGCACCATCATCGCCGGCACCATCCTGGGACTGTGAGCTGACATGGACTTCACGATCGACGCAGAACAAGAAGCCCTCAAGGGCGCCGTCCGCGGCCTCCTCGCTCGGGCGTACCCGTCCTCGGAGACCCGCCGCGAGGTCGTCACGACCGAGCCGGGCTTCGGCGAGGACACCTGGGGCAAGCTCGCCGAGATGGGCCTGCTGGGCCTGCCGTTCGCCGAGGCGGACGGCGGCACGGGCGCGGGGCCGGTGGAAGTCTCGCTCGTCGCCGAGGAGCTCGGCCGCGTGCTCGCGCCGGAGCCGTTCGTCGAGGCCGTCGTGCTCGCCGGCGGCCTCATCGCCTCCGCCGCCGACGACCAGCAGCGCGCCTCGCTGCTCGAACCGCTCGCCGCCGGGGAGAGTGTTCCCGCCGTCGCGTGGCTCGAGCCCGGCCGCCGCTGGGAGACCCGCGCCGAAGGAGTCACCGCGACCTGGGCGAACGAGGGCTGGACGCTCACCGGTGTCAAAGAGCCGGTGCTGTGGGGCGCACGAGCCGATCTGCTCGTCGTCAGCGCAGCGACGGACGTCGGCACCGGCTTGTTCCTCGTGACCCCCGAGGCCACCGGGCTCACCCGCGACGGGTACACGACTCACGACGGCCTGCGCGCTGCTCGCGTCGAGTTCCGCGCGACCCCGGCCACGCCGCTCGGCGACGTCAGTCGCGACCAGACGGCGTTGCTCGACGCGGCGGTCGACGCGGCACGCGTCGCCTACGCCCATGAGGCCCTCGGCGCGATGTCGACGGCCCTGGACACCACGGTCGGCTACCTGAAGACCCGCAAGCAGTTCGGCGTCACCCTCAACACGTTCCAGGCGCTGACGTTCCGCGCTGCCGACATGTACGTCTCGTTGGAGCTGGCCCGCAGCACCATCACGTGGGCGACGATCGTGCTCGATGCGGCCGCCGAGGGCCAGGACGTCGACGTTCCGACCGCGGTGGCCCAGGCCGCGCTCCAGGTCAGCCGCGCCGGCCGGCACATCGGTCAGGACGCGATCCAGTTGCACGGCGGCATCGGCATGACCGCCGAGTACAGCGTCGGCCACTACACGAGTCGGCTCACCGCGATCGAGCACCTCATCGGAGACGGCGCCTTTCACCGCGCTCGGCTCGCTGCCCGGGTGAGCGACCACGAGGTCATCGACCCGATCGGCTGAGCGGAGGTACCCGCCTCCCTCGTTCTCCGGTCGCTACTCGACCGCGACACGCACACGACGAAGGGCCGCAGCCCCCCGAGCTGCGGCCCTTCGTGGTCGGTGGGGGTGCTCTAGCTCAGCCCGAGCGGCCCGGCCTCGTCGTCCTTACCCCGGCGGGTGAGCAGGTAGCCCGTGCCGAGGATGGCGAGTCCGCCGAAGAGCACGGGGGCGAGCAGGCCGACGCCGGTGCGCGGCAGCCAGCCGTCGGGACCGGCGGTGCCGGTGTCACCCCCGCCGCCGGCTCCAGGATCGCCGTCGCAGTCCGTGGTGCACGGCGGGATGGCCGTGGCCGCGGTGTCGACGAGGCTGTTGCCGAGCAGCAGGTCGGCGAGCTGGCCCTGTTCGCCCCCGACGGCGAGCAGCTTGACCCGCAGCGCGGAGATCGAGGCGGCGCGGTCGGTCAGCTCGGTCTCGCCGCTGTAGCGCGCCGCATACTCGTTCGGCACGTTGACGAGGACCTGGGCGATGTTCGCGAGGGCGTCGGTCAGTTGGGTAAGCCCGGCACCGAGCGGCTCGGCGAGCGTCTCGAGGCCGTTGACCAGCTGGGTGCGGATCTGCTCGACCACGGTCTCCAGGACACCGGTGAGCTGGTCGAGCGGAAGCGGGGTGGCCGCTCCGCCGGGCGCGACGACCGAGATCGTGAGGTCACCCAGGGTGTCCTCGACGACCGCGAGGAAGTTGTCGACGAAGGTGGGGAGCTCGTTGACCAGCGCCGGCAGCGCGTAGTGGAGGAGGTCGGTGTTCTCCGGCAGGTTGTTGAGGTCCAGGCCGAGGCTGCGGAACAGCTGCTCCAGGTCGAGGACCAGAGCACCGAGTTCCGCGTCGTACCGAAGCCCGCCCTGCGTGGGCTGCTCCAGCCCGTCGAGCAGTGTGCCGACACCCGTCACCCGCAGGCCGCCGATGTCGGGGACCTGGGCGCAGGACTCGGTATCGAGCTGCAGCAGGCCGAGCAGCGTCTCGCAGACTCCCGGACCGGTCAGGTCGATGGTCGACAGATCGACAGCGTCCGAACCGAGGCCCTCGGCGATCGCGCGGAGCGCGGGAACCTCGAGCACGATCTGCGAACCGGCGAGCGAGTAGCTGCGCTGCAGTTCCTGGTCAGCCGTCTCGTAGCGCGCCTGCGAGGTCACGGCGCCCAGCTCGAGACGCAGGTCGGCCACGTACTGCGTGAGCGGCTCGAGGGCACCGCCGGAGAGCCGGAGCGTGGCCGCGTTGGTGGCGGGCTGGGACTCTCCGCCGACGTGGACGATACCGTCGCGGGTCACCGCGCCACTGGCGGCGTAGGCGAGGCCCCCCTGTCCGGTCTGGGCGTAGGAGCCGACGGCGCCGATCTCGCTCGCGAGCAGGGTGTCACCCACGGGGATCGTCAGCTGGTCAAGTGCCTGCAGCGGACTCTCGGTGAACTGCTCCCCGCCCTCGGGGAACGTCGACGAGGCGCCTTCCTCCTCCACGCCGTCACCGACGATGTCGACGAGTTCGCCGAGGGCGTTCTTGCCGGCGAGGAACTGCGATTCGGCGTACGACGTGTACGCGACCGCGTTTTCTGCAGACGCCGGGAGCGGCGCTGCGACCAGAAGGGCGCTGAGCCCCGTGACCAGGAGGCTGGAACCGAGAATCCTCATGGAGTGCCTTTGCGTATCGAGCGAAGTCTGTCGTGCGGCTCAACGAGGGCTCGCGACAAAAGTTACGGCGCACTCCGGATAAGTTGTGACTCTGTTCAGGATTATCAGGAGTCGCGATTCACGCGCAGCAGGGTTCCCTTTCCTGGGACGTCGCGGATCTCGTCGGCGACGAGGGACACACCCTGCGTCGGCAACCACTCGCCGAGCGCCTCGGCCTGCGCGACCGTGCCGACCTGGAGGATGACCGCTCCGCCCTCGAGCAGGTGCCGTCCGGCGACTACGAGGCAGGAACGAGCGAGGTCCAAGCCGTCAGCGCCGCCGTCGATAGCGGTGAGGGGATCCTCGGGGTAGTCCTGCGTGCGTTCGCTCTCCACCCACGGCGGGTCCGCCACGATGAGAGCGAACCGTTCGCCGGGCGTGATCGCCGACTCCAGCGGACCGCAGCGCACCTCGGTGTACGCGGCACGGCGCGATGCGCGAACGTTGTCCCAGGCGAGGCGGCACGCCACGGGATCGGCATCGACCAGGACGAGGTCGCGATCGCTCTCATGCGCCGCCAGCAGACCGATCTGTCCCGCACCGGTGCACAACTCGAGGATGGGGCCGTCGGGGACGACGGAGAGCAGGTCGGCAGCCCAGGCCGACTGCACCGCTGTCCACGGCCGAGGGCGCAGCACACGCTCATCGAACGCGATGGTCAGCGGACCGAAATCGATGGTCTCGCGAGGCGGCTCAGCCACGGCGGTGTCGTCGTCGGGTGAGGGCACGGGACGACGATAGGGCCAGCATCACGAGTCGGCATCCCGAGACGTTCTGCGACCGTGTCGCGGGCAGCAAGCCCCCTCTACCACCGACGAACGAAGAAACCAGCGCGACTCTCGACTAGCGAGCGTCGCGCTGGCTCCTTGCGTGGCAGCGGAGGATAGGGGATTCGAACCCCTGAGGGCGTTAACCCAACCCGCTTTCCAAGCGAGCGCACTAGGCCACTATGCGAATCCTCCGCGGACGAGCGTACCGGGCCGACCCAGGAGCGAGGGAATCGGCCCCGGTCCGCTCGGCCTGGCCGAGCCCGTATGATGGGGGACAGCCCCTCGCGTGGCGGCACATCACCCAACTCCCCCAGGGCAGGAATGCAGCAAGGGTCAGTGATCCCTGTCGGGTACGCGAGGGGTCCTTTCGTTCCCGGGAGATTCACTGCCACCTGGTGACCGCAGAACTCCCCTGAGGCGTCAGTTTTCGAAGTTCACCTGGTCAACCGCACCCTGACGGGTGCGGGAGGGCTGTGGTGTACGCCCTAGACTGAGCGGCGTGATCTTTCGACGCGTGGGGGACGGTCGACCCTATCCGGACCACGGCCTGACCCAGAACGACTGGGCGCAGATCTCGCCGACCCAGGTGCGCCTCGACGATCTCACCACCACCAAGAAGGAGCTCGACCTCGCGACGCTCCTCGACGACGACTCCACGTACTTCGGCGATCTCTTCGCCCACGTCGTCAGCTGGCGCGGCGAGCTGTTCTTGGAGGACGGCCTCCACCGGGCGCTGCGCGCGGCGCTCCAGCAGCGCACGATGCTGCACGCCCGGGTCTACTCGTTCGGGGGAAGGAAGTCATGAGTTCCCTGCGCGAGAAGCTCTTCCTCGGCGCGGCCGGCCTGACGTTCGTCGGGGCCACCGCCATCGGCGTCAACCTCCTGTTCGCCTCGGCCGACACGGCGGAGGACGACAGCGAGACCTGCGAGACCCAGGTGATCGCCGCCGGCGAGCCCGTGCAGAGCAGCATGGTGACGGTCAACATCTTCAATGCGAGCGACGCCGCCGGGTTGGCGAACCGCGTGCGCATCAATCTCGAGGGCAAGGGCTTCCTCGGCGGGCGCATCGGCAACAGCGAGAGCGAAGTTCCCGCCGACAACGTCACGATCCTCACCAACGGCCAGGACGATCCGACCGTGCAGTTGGTGGCTCAGCAGTTCAACGGGGACGTGCAGTTCGCCGAGCCGGACATCACGCTCGACGACGGCGTCACGGTGATCCTCGGACCCAACTACCAGGACCTGCGCGGCGACGCGCCGACCGAGATCCCCGCATCGCAGGAGACCACGGTCTGCGTCCCCACGATCGACCTCTCCGAGGTCGACCAGGGCTGACGGTCAGCCGAGCAGACGAGCGAGCCGTCGCACGGCGAACTCGTATCCCTGGACGCCCGCGCCCACGATGGTGCAGCTGGCGATCGGCGAGATGTAGGAGTGGTGCCGGAACTCCTCGCGCGCGTGCACGTTCGTGAGGTGCACCTCGACGACGGGGAGCTGGACTCCGGTCAGCGCGTCGCGCAGCGCGACGGAGGTGTGCGTGAGACCGCCGGGATTGATGATGATGCCGGCGCAGTCGGTGCGGGCCTCGTGGATCGCATCGATCAACACGCCCTCGTGGTTGCTCTGCACGGCACGCACATCGAACTCGAGCTCGGCGGCCGTCGTCGTCACGAGCGCCACGACGTCGTCGAGGGTCTCGTGCCCGTAGATCGCAGGCTCGCGCGTGCCGAGCAGGTTGAGGTTCGGGCCGTTGAGGAGAAGGAGACGCTTCACGCGGTCACCGTACCGTTTTCCCGCTGCGCGGCGAGCCGGACCGGGGCGTTGGGCGCTCCGTACCCGTCGTACGCACCACGACGCTCGACGAGTTCGAGGAACACGCCACCGACGATCGGCGTGTAGAAGTGGATGAACTCGCCGTCGGCGTCTCGGTCGTAGAGCAGATCGAGCTCACGCAGCACGTCCAGAGTGCTCGGGTCGAGGCCGAAGCGCGCCGCGAGGTCGTCGTAGTAGTTGTCCGGAATCGGCAGGAACCGCAGCCCGCGCTGACGGGCCTCGCGGGCGACGGCGACGACGTCGTCGCACCGCACTGCCACGTGCTGTGCCGGCACCGGCGCGGTCGGCGGGGCGAGGTTCAGCGGGATGCGCAGCACTCCGTCGTCCGTGCGCATGACCTGGCTGCGGACCAGGCCGCTGGGACCCGGCACGTCGGTGGACGACTCCGCGGCGAGGCCCAACACGCTGCTGTAGAACAGCACGGCCTCGTCGAAGTCCTGCCACGGCTGGGCGAGGTTGATGTGGTCGACCACGCCGGACAACTGCTGCTCCGGTCCCCCGCCGTCGAACTCCGCGACCCACGAGGACTCCGCAGGCTGATCGTTCCAGTAGACCTCGGTGCCGTCCGGGGCGGCGACGGCGCGAAGGTCCTGCTCGCCCGCGTAGGTCCGGCGGAAGACGCGCGGCGCGCCGAGCGACTCGGCGCGGTCGGCTGCCTCGGCGGCGTCGTCGACGCGGACGCCGATCGCGGCCAGCTGCGGCGCCTCGTGCCGGGCCTTCTCGTTGAGGATGACGCGCGTCTCGCCCGCGGACCACAACCGGACAGGCTTGCTGCGGTGCCGACCGCGGAAGGTGAAGCCGATCCGATCGAGCATCTCCTCGAGCGGGCCGAGGTTCTCGCCCTTGAACTCGACGAAGTCGACGGCCAGCGGCGCTGCTGCAGCGGTCAGGCGATCGGTGCTCCAGCCGGCGGCCTCCGCGGTGCGGTCGGCCAGCCAGGTCAGCGAGCGGCGGGCGTGGGCGGCGGTGCGGACCACGTCGGTCTGGCGGAACGTGTCGTTGAAGACCTCGAGCGAAAGCGGGCCGGCGTACCCGGCGCGCAGCACATGCCCGAGGAAGGCCGTCAGGTCGAAGCTGCCCTCGCCGGGGAAGAGGCGGTGGTGACGGCTCCACGAGAGGACGTCCATGTCGAGCGCCGGAGCGTCGGCCAGCTGGAGGAAGAAGATCTTCTCACCGGGGATGTCCTCGATCGCGGAGGGATCGTGCCCGCGCGAGAGGATGTGGAAGCTGTCGAGGCACGTCCCCAGGTTGGGCCGATCGGCCATCTCGACGATACGCCAGGCGTGGCGATAGTCGTCGACGAAGCGGCCCCAGGCGAGCGCCTCGTAGGCGATGCGGATGCCACGTTCGGCGGCTCGATCGGCCAGCTCACCGAGCTGGCGGGCGGCAACTTCGTCATCGCCGATCGTCGCGGTCGCCACGTTGCTGCACACGAGCACGGTGTCGGCCCCGAGGCGTTGCATGACGTCGAACTTCGCCTCCGCGCGACGCAGGTTGTCCGCGAAGGTCGCCTCGTCGACCCCTTCGAAGTCCCGGAACGGCTGGAAAAGGTCGACCGTGAGTCCGAGCCGGTCGCACAGAGCGCGGATCTCCTCGGGGGACTCATAGGCGGCGACGAGGTCGGCATCCATGATCTCGACCCCGTCGAAGCCGGCCGCCGCGCAGGCGTGCAGCTTCTCGACGAGCCCTCCCGACAGACAGACCGTGGCAATCGCGGTACGCATGCCGAGAATGTACCAACGGGTACATTGCCGTGGTGGACGGCGGGTGACGCCCGCCACGCTCAGGGAGGGGCCCCGCTAGGGTGGCGCGTGTGAGCGACCAGCCGATCCGCCAGCGCGATGCCGAGCGCACGCGGGCCGAGCTCCTGGCCGTAGCGACCGAGGTGTTCGCCGAGTCGGGGTACTCCGGCGCTCGTGTCGATGAGATCGCCGAGCGGACGCGCACCACCAAGCGGATGATCTACTACTACTTCGGCGGCAAGGAGCAGCTGTACCTCGCCGTCCTGGAGGAGGCGTACCGCGGCATCCGCGAGGCTGAACGCGGCCTGGACGTCGGCGAACTGGGCCCGGTGGAGGCGATGCGACGGCTCGCCGAGCTGACGTACGACCATCATCTGGAGCACCAGGCGTTCATCCGCCTCGTGGCGATCGAGAACATCCATCGCGGCGAGCACATTCAGCGCCTGCAGAGCCTGCGCGACCTCGGCCAGCCGGCCATGTCGCTGCTCGACGAGATCCTCGAGCGCGGCCGCGTCGAGGGCGTGTTCCGCGACGATGTCGACGCCTTCGACGTCCACCTCATCATCAGCGCCTACTGCGTCTTCCAGGTCGCCAACCAGTACACCTTCGGCTACCTCTTCTCGCGCGATCTGCACGCCCCCGAGAGCCGCACGCATCTGCGCGCGCTCATCGGCGACGTCGTCGTCTCCTGGCTCAGCCGCCGCTGAGCTCCAGCCACCACCCCCTTGACAGCCCTGGGCGGCACTGTGATTCACTTCACGTACGTACCGGTTAGTACATTAGCTAGTTCAGGAGAAGGATGCCGTCCCGTCCCCCCTACCTCGTCGGCCTCGTCGGCAACGGGGTTCGTCCGTCGCTCACCCCGCCGCTGCACATGGCCGAAGCCGCCGCGCTGGGTCTCGACTACGTGTACCGCCCGATCGACCTGCTGGAGCACGACCTGCCCGCCACGGCGATCGGCGACCTGCTGCGTCAGGCGCGCGTGTTCGGCTTCGACGCACTCAACATCACCCACCCGTGCAAGCAGCTCGTGATCGACCACCTCGACGCGCTCTCGCCGACAGCGGCCGCTCTCGGCGCCGTGAACACCGTCGTCTTCGGCGCGGACGGGAGCACGACGGGCTACAACACCGACACCACGGGGTTCGAGACGTCGATCCGCACCGCTCTGCCCGGAGCCTCTCTCGCGCACGTCGTGATGCTCGGCGCCGGCGGAGCCGGTGCGGCCGTCGCCGACGCGCTCGCGCGCCTGGGGACCACGCACCTCGTCGTCGTCGACGTCGAGCCGTCCCGCGCGGCGAGCCTCGCCGCCGACCTCGGCGGCCGTCACAGCGAGACCCGCGTCGACTCCGCGGGGCCCGACGAGCTTCCCGGCCTGCTGGCTGCGGCGACCGGGGTCGTCCACTGCACGCCGACCGGCATGGCCGACCATCCCGGCCTGCCCTTCGACGCGTCCTTGCTGGACCCGCAGTTCTGGGTGGCCGACATCGTGTACCGGCCGCTGGACACCGCACTCCTGCAGGCGGCCCGCGAGGCCGGCTGCCGCACGCTCGACGGCGGCCACATGGCCGTGCACCAGGCCGTCGACGCCTTCCGGCTCATCACCGGCATCGACCCCGACGTCGACCGCATGAGCCGTCACTTCCGCACCCTCGTCGCCGCCGACGAGGACTGAGTCCCCGCAATCAGGAGAACGACCAATGGAGACATCCCGCCACGCGGCCGAGCCGGAGGCCACCACCAAGACGCCGGTCCGCGCCGCCGCCAGCTTCATGGGCAGCGCCGTCGAGTACTACGACTTCTTCATCTTCGGCTCCGCCGCCGCACTGATCTTCCCCACCGTGTTCTTCCCGAGCGACAACCAGGCGTCGCTCGTGATGAGCTTCGCGACGTTCGGATTCGCCTACGTGGCCCGCCCCTTCGGCGCCGTCATCCTCGGCCACTTCGGCGACCGCGTGGGCCGGCAGAAGGTCCTCATGTTCACGCTGCTGCTCATGGGGTTGTCGACCTTCAT
Source organism: Aeromicrobium camelliae (assembly GCF_003850045.1). GTDB lineage: Bacteria > Actinomycetota > Actinomycetes > Propionibacteriales > Nocardioidaceae > Aeromicrobium > Aeromicrobium camelliae. Next base: position 87,621 of record NZ_RQJX01000004.1, read on the forward strand.
CATCGGCTGCCTGCCGAGCTTCGAGCAGATCGGCTGGTTCGCGCCCGCCCTGCTGGTGCTGTGCCGGCTGATGCAGGGGCTGTCGGCGGCGGGCGAGCAGGCCGGTGCCAGTTCGCTGACCCTCGAGCACGCGCCCGACGACCGCCGCTCCTTCTACACGTCCTGGACGTTGACGGGCACGCAGGGCGGCCAGATCCTCGCCGCGCTCATCTTCATCCCGGTCGTCGCGTTGCCCGACGACATCAAGTACAGCTGGGGCTGGCGCGTGCCGTTCTGGCTCAGCGCCGTGGTCGTCATCGTGGCCTACTTCATCCGCCGGTCGCTGCACGAGCCGCCGACGTTCGCCAAGGCCAAGGCCCAGGGCGACGTGGCCAAGATCCCGGTCGTCGAGCTGCTGCGCACCCACGGCTGGGACGTGACCCGCGTGATCGCCTGCGCCTTCATCGCGGCCGTGTCGACCGTGTTCGGCAACCTCGCCATCGCGTACGGCACCGAGGTCGGCCTGCGCGAGTCGATCACGCTGTGGCTCGTCGTGGTGGCCAACATCGTCGCCCTGGTGACTCAGCCGCTGTTCGGGATGCTCGCCGACCGGATCGGCCGCAAGCCCGTCTTCATCTACGGCGCCGTCGCGAGCGCGGTGCTGATGCCGTTCTACATGCGGTCCATGTCCGGCGACAGCGAGCTGCTGGTGTTCGCCCTCGCGATCGCGACATTCTCCTTCGGGTACGCCGCGGCCAACGCCGTCTGGCCCTCGTTCTACGGCGAGATGTTCAGTGCCAAGGTGCGCTTCTCGGGCATGGCGATCGGCACGCAGCTCGGCTTCCTCATGGCCGGGTTCGCGCCGTCGATCGTGACCGCACTGGGCGGCGTCCAGGAGGGCGGCTGGGTCGTCATCGCGGGCTTCACGGCGACGATCTGCGCGATCGCCTCCCTTGCCGCGCTCACCGCCCGCGAAACCAGGGACGTGCCGACCGAGCAGCTCGGGACGCCGGCGAAGGACACGCAGCTCGGCGCGTGAGCGTCCGCTCCCCGCGAGGCACCACGTCTCGCGGGGAGCGCTCAGCGCGTGGAGAGCTGCCGGGAGATCCCGCGCGCGGCGACCTGCAGCGCGGCCAGCAACCGGGGGCGGTCACGCCGCAGGCTCGCCACCACCACGCCGATGGCGGCCACCGCCTCGTCGTCGCGCAGCACCGGCACCGCAAGAGAGGCGGCGCCGAGGCTCATCTCCTCGCTGGTGGTGGCATACCCGTCATTGCGCACCCGGTCCAGCTGTTCGGCCAGGACGGACGGCTGCGTGATGGTGTACGGCGTGACCCGGGTGAGCTGCCCGAGTACCCGCTGCTGCACGTCGGCCGGCGCGTGGGCGAGGAGCACCTTGCCCACGCCGGTCGAGTGCATCGGCAGGGTCGAACCGACCGTACTCACGACCGGCACCGAGGCCCTGCCGCGCATCCGCTCCAGGTAGAGCACCTGATCGCCGTCGCGTACCGCGAGGTGCACCGTCGCCCTCGTCGTGGCGTGGACGTCGTGGAGGACCGGCTCGGCCACGCGCCGCAGGCCCGCCTCCACAGGAGCGAGCAGGCCGACGTCCCACAGCAGCCGGCCGATGACGTAATCGCCCTGCGGCCGGCGCGTGAGCGCTCCACCGGCCACCAGCTCCTGCACCAGTCGGTGCGCCGTCGCGAGGGGAAGCCTCGCTCTGTCGGCCACCTCGCTCAGCGTCAGCTGCCGGTGGTGTTCATCGAAGGCGGCCAGGATCGCGAGCACCCGCGAGGCCACGCTCGCCCCGGGCGTGGACGTGTTCCCAGCCACATTCGCTCCTCGGTCGTTTCCGCTGAGCGAAATCGTACGCTTCACCCGCGCACCCCGAGGGGCCTAGGGTGCCGGGCATGACCACCCAGCCGATCTCCACCGACCCGGACAGCGCCTCGGCCAGCCAAGAGCAGATCAACGGCGAGATCGCGGCCATCGCGGAGGACTACCGCGCCTCGGGCGTGGAGGAGACGCAACCGCGCCTCGACTACGCGCCGTACCGCAGCTCGCTGCTGCGTCACCCCACCAAGTCACTGCACCACGCCGATCCGGAGACGATCGAGCTGTGGGCCCCGTGCTTCGGGCACCGCGATGTGCATCCCCTCGAGGCCGACCTCACGATCCAGCACGGCGGCGAGCCGCTGGGCGAACGCATGCGGCTGGTCGGCCGCATCGTCGACGGTGACGGCCGGCCGGTGCGCAACCAGCTGGTCGAGATCTGGCAGGCCAACGCCGGCGGACGGTACGTGCACAAGCGCGACCAGCACCCCGCGCCGATCGATCCGAACTTCACGGGCGTCGGCCGCTGCCTGACCGACGACGACGGCAACTACGCGTTCACGACGATCAAGCCGGGCCCGTACCCGTGGAAGAACCACCGCAACGCGTGGCGCCCGGCGCACATCCACTTCTCGCTGTTCGGCACCGACTTCACGCAGCGGATGATCACCCAGATGTACTTCCCGGGCGATCCGCTGTTCGCGCTCGATCCGATCTTCCAGTCGATCACCGACCCGAAGGCGCGCGAGCGGCTCGTCGCGCAGTACGACCATTCGGTGACGACCCACGAGTGGGCCACCGGCTACCGCTGGGACATCGTGCTGACGGGCAGCCACCGCACGCCGCTCGAGACCGAGACCGACGAGGACTGACGACATGGCAGATCTGATCGCAACGCCCGGCCAGACCATCGGGCCCTTCTACGGCTACGCGCTGCCCTACGAAGGCGACAACGAACTCGTCCCGCCCGGTCGCGCCGACGCCATCCGGCTGCACGGCCAAGTGCTCGACGGTGCCGGCGCGCCCGTTCCCGACGCTTTGCTCGAACTGTGGCAGGCCGACGCGGACGGCAACGTCGTCCAGCAGCCGGGCTCGCTGAAGCGCGACGGGTGGACCTTCACCGGATGGGGTCGCGCGGCCACCGACGACGCCGGGCACTACACGTTCTCGACGCTGCGCCCGGGCCCGACCGAGCCCGGAAAGGCGCCGTTCTTCCTGGTGACCGTGTTCGGACGCGGGGTGCTCAACCGTCTCTTCACCCGGGCCTACCTGCCCGAGGACAGGGAGGCGCTCGCCGCCGATCCCCTGCTGACGTCGCTGCCGGCCGAGCGCCGCGATTCCTGCATCGCCGCTGCCGACGCGCACGGGTACCGATTCGATATCCGGCTCCAGGGCGAGGACGAGACCGTCTTTCTGACGTATCCGCGACACTGAACAACGTGACTGATCTGTTGTGGCCCGGCGACGAGCGGGCGGAGCGAGTCTTCTCCGATCCGGCGATCGTCGAGGCGATGGTGGCTGTCGAAGACGCCTGGTTGGGCGCGCTCGTCGCCAACGGCGTCGCACCTGCGAGCGCCGCGGGCGCGCTGACCGGGCTCGTCGGCGACGACGACGTGGTGGGTCTGGCGACCGGCGCGGAGTCGGGCGGCAACCCGGTGATCGGGCTCGTCGCGCTGCTGCGCGAGCGGACCGATGGGGAGACGGCGCGGTGGTTGCACCGCGGGCTGACGAGCCAGGACGTCCTCGATACGGCGCTCGTGCTGTGCGCCCGCGATGCCATCAACGCGATCGACGAGGCGGTCCGCGGACAACTCGGGGCGATCGTCCGGCTCGCTACCGAGCACCGTGACACTCCGATGGTGGCCCGGACCCTGACGCAGCCGGCCGTGCCCCAGACCTTCGGGGCCAAGGTCGCGCGGTGGGGCGAGGGGATCGTCGACGCCGCTGCCGGGCTCCGGCGAGTGCGTTCCTCGCTGCCGGTCCAGCTCGGCGGGGCGGCAGGAACGATGGCGGCCGCCACCGAGCTCTCCGGCGACCAGGCCGTCGCCCTCGCCCTCGTCCGCGAGACGGCCGAACGCCTCGGGCTCGACACGAGCCTGCCGTGGCACACTTCCCGCGGCCGCCTCACCGAGATCGGCGACGCGCTCGTGACGTGCACGGATGCGTGGGGGCACGTGGCCGCGGACGTCCTGGTGATGACCCGCCCGGAGATCGGCGAGGTCAGCGAGGGCACGGGCGGGGGCTCGTCGACCATGCCGCACAAGAGCAATCCGGTGATGTCCGTCCTCCTGCGCCGCACCGCCCTCGTCGCCCCGGGTCTCGCGCAGACACTGCACCTGGCGGCCGCGACGATGGAGGACGAGCGGGCCGCCGGAGCCTGGCACGCCGAGTGGGACGCGCTCCGCCTGCTGGCCCGCCGCACCCTGGTCGCCGCCCGTCACGCGGAGGTCCTGCTCGGCGGGCTGCGCGTCGACGTCGAACGCATGTCCTTCAACCTCGCCTCGGCCACCGGGGTCGAGGCGGAGCAACAGTCGATGGTGAAGCTGACCGGACGCCTCCCGTCGAGCTCCTATCTGGGCATCGCGCCGCTGCTGGCGGACTCCGCGGTGTCCTCGATCCGCGACTTCCTCGAGGAGGACCCTGCATGACCGTTCCCCGCATCACCGGTGTCGAGCTCAGCCCCGCGGGGACGGGGCCGCTGGTACTGCTCGGGCCCTCGCTGGGCACGAGCGCCACCGCTCTGTGGTCGGCGGCCGCCGCGCCGCTCGCCGCGGACTTCCATGTCGTGGCGTGGAACCTGCCCGGGCACGGAGCCAACACGACCGTGGGGGAACCGTTCACCATGGCCGAGCTGGCCGCCGGCGTCGTCGCGCTCGCGGACGCCCTCGCGCCCGGCGAGCCCTTCTACTACGCGGGCGACTCGGTGGGCGGCGCCGTCGGGCTGCAGCTGCTGCTCGATCATCCCGATCGAGTCCGTTCGGCCGCCCTGCTCGCGACCGGAGCGAAGATCGGCGAGGAGTCCGGCTGGCGCGAACGCGCCGCCACGGTCCGGGCCAGCGGCACACCGTCGATGGTGACCGGGTCGGCGCAGCGCTGGTTCGGCCCGGGCTTCATGGAACGGGAGCCGGAGGTCGCCACCGAGTTGCTGCACTCGCTCCAGGACGCGGACGCCGAGGGCTACGCGCAGGTGTGCGAAGCGTTGGCGACCTTCGACGTCCGCGAGCGACTCGGGCAGATCGGTGCGCCCGTCCTCGCGATCGCGGGCGCCGAGGACGGGCCGACACCGCCGGCCAGCCTCGGACAGATCGCCGACGCGGTGCAGCACGGCCGGCTCGTCGTCCTCGACGGCGTGGCCCATCTGCCTCCGGCCGAGCGGCCGCACGAGGTGGGCGTACTGCTGCTGGAGCACTTCACCGGCGCGGGCGACGTCGTCACCGCGTTGACGACCGGCGCCACGAGCGAGCAGGTGTACGACGCGGGGATGTCGGTGCGCCGCGAGGTGCTCGGCGACGCTCACGTCGACCGGGCGACCGCCTCGATCACGGACTTCACCGAGGAGTTCCAGCGCTTCATCACGCAGTACGCCTGGGGCGGCATCTGGACCCGCCCCGGGCTCGACCGGCGCACCCGATCGTTCATCACGCTCACCGCGCTCCTCGCTCGCGGGCATCACGAGGAGTTCGCGATGCACGTCCGCGCCGCCAAGCGCAACGGGCTGAGCGATGACGAGATCAAGGAACTCATCCTCCAGTGCGCGATCTACTGCGGCGTCCCGGATGCGAACAACGCCTTCAAGATCGCCCAGCGCGTCCTGGCCGAGCCGGCGGAGTGAGAGGTCCTCTCCGCCGCCCGCTCGCCCGAAGTCGCGGCGTTCGAGGTTTAGGCTGACGACATGAACCCGCCCGGCGACCAGTTCGTCCAGTCCCTTGCCCGGGGACTGGCGGTCATCACGGCGTTCGACTCCGAGCACCCGGAGATGTCGCTCACCGAGGTCGCGCAGCGCACCGGTTTCAGCCGGGCGACCGCGCGGCGGTTCCTCCACACGCTGGTGGAGCTGGGGTACATGCGCACCGACGGCAAGACGTTCGCGCTCACCCCGCAGGTCATGCGGCTCGGCACCGCTTACCTCTCCGGACTCGGTCTGCCGCAGCTGGCGCAGCCGCACCTCGAGCGGATGTCCGCCGCACTCGGCGAGTCCACTTCCGCCGCCGTCCTCGACGGCACCGAGATCGTCTACGTCGCGCGGGTAGCCACCCGTCGCATCATGAGTGTCGGGATCACGGTCGGCACCCGGTTCCCCGCCTATGCGACCTCGATGGGACGGGTCCTGCTCGCGGCCCTCGACGCTCCCGCCCTCGATGCCTACTTCGCCGAGGCGACGCTGGTTCCCCGCACGCCGCGCACGCTGCACACCGAGCCGGCACTGCGCGACGAGCTCGACCGGGTGCGCGAGCGGGGATGGTGTCTCGTGGACCAGGAACTCGAGCGGGGGCTGACCTCGATGGCGGCGCCCGTGCGGGACCGGAACGGCTCCACGGTGGCTGCCGTGAACATCTCGATGACGCACACGGACACCGGCGAAGGGCACCAGGAGGCGCTCGCCGCGCTGCTGGAGTGCGCCGCTGCCGTGAGCAAAGACGTCGCGGAGCACGGCCTGAACTGAGCCTGTGCTCGTTGATCTCCCTGGGGAGGGCGGGGTACAGTAGCGACGTTCGTTCCACGAACTTGTGTTCGCATAGCGAACAGAAGGAGACTCTCATGGCTCATCTGTACGCCGCCGTCCGCACGCCGTTCGGCAAGTTCAACGGCGCCCTCGCCGGGGTCCGCCCCGACGACCTCGCCGCCACCGCCGTCACCGGCGTGCTGAGCAAGACGCCCGGACTCGACCCCGCCGCCATCGGCGACGTCGTGTGGGGCAACGCCAACGGCGCCGGTGAGGACAACCGGAACGTCGGACGCATGGCCGTCCTCCTCGCCGGGCTCCCCGTGAGCGTCCCGGCCACCACCGTCAACCGCCTGTGCGGCTCCAGCCTCGACGCGGCCATGATCGCCTCGCGCACGGTGGACACCGGCGACGCCGACGTCGTCCTCGCCGGCGGCGTCGAGTCGATGACACGCGCGCCCTGGGTCCTGCCGAAGCCCCATCGCGGCTTCCCGGCCGGTGACGTCACCGCCGTGTCCACCACGCTCGGCTGGCGTCTGGTGAATCCGGAGATGCCGAAGGAATGGACCATCTCCCTGGGCGAGGCCAACGAGCAGCTCGCCGACAAGTTCGGCATCAGCCGGGAGCGGCAGGACGAGTTCGCCGCGCGCTCGCACGCCCTCGCGGACGCGGCCTGGAACGACGGCTTCTACGACGACCTCACCGTGAGCGTCCCGGGTGTCGAGCTGACCCGCGACGAGGGCATCCGCCCGGGCACCACCGTGGAGAAGCTCTCGACGCTCCGCCCGGCCTTCCGGCCCGACGGTCTCATCACCGCCGGCAACGCGTCGCCGCTCAACGACGGAGCCTCGGCCCTCGTCATCGGCTCCGAACGCGCCCGCGACCAGATCGGCGTCGATCCGATCGCCCGCATCGCCGGCCGCGGTGCCGCAGCGCTCGAGCCGCAGATGTTCGGATACGCGCCCGTCGAGGCGGCCAACCAGGCCCTCGCGCGCGCCGGCATCAGCTGGAGCGACGTCGGCGCCGTCGAGCTCAACGAGGCCTTCGCGGTCCAGTCGCTGGCCTGCGTCGACGCCTGGAAGGTCGACCCGGAGATCGTCAACGTCAAGGGCGGCGCGATCGCCATCGGCCACCCCCTCGGCGCCTCCGGCGGACGCGTCCTCGGCACTCTCGCGCACGTGCTGCGCGAGCGCGGCGAGCGGTGGGGCGTCGCGGCGATCTGCATCGGCGTCGGCCAGGGTCTCGCCGTCGTGCTGGAGAACGAGGAGGCTGCGTGAGCCGCGCACAGATCGTCACCTCCCCCGCCGAGGCGGTCGCCGGGATCGAGGACGGATCGACCGTCCTCGTGGGCGGGTTCGGCATGGCGGGCATGCCGGTCACGCTCATCGACGCGCTGATCGAGCAAGGCGCCTCCGACCTCACGATCGTCAGCAACAACGCCGGGAACGGTGACACCGGCCTCGCGGCCCTGCTCGCCGCCGGGCGGGTGCGCAAGGTCATCTGCTCGTTCCCGCGTCAGCACGACTCCTACGTCTTCGACGACCTCTACCGCTCCGGCAAGCTCGAGCTCGAAGTCGTCCCGCAGGGCAACCTCGCCGAGCGCATGCGCGCCGCCGGTGCCGGGATCGGTGCCTTCTACTGCCCCACCGGGGTCGGCACGCCGCTCGCCGAGGGCAAGGAGCGACGCACGATCGACGGCCGCGACTACGTGCTGGAGTACCCGATCCAGGGCGACTACGCCCTCATCGGCGCGCAGACGGCCGACCCGATGGGCAACCTGCTGTACCGCAAGACCGCCCGCAACTTCGGGCCGGTGATGGCCACCGCGGCCCGCACCACGATCGTCGAGGTCCGCGAGACCGTCGGGCTCGGCGAGATCGACCCCGAGGCCGTGGTGACCCCGGGCATCTACGTGGACCGCATCCTCGATCTGTCCGCCCTCGCTTCCCAGGAGGTGGCGTCGTGAGCATCGCCGTCGCTGCGACCCAGACCCTCGAGCACCTCGACCGCGGCCCGCTGAGCAAGGACGAGCTGGCCGCCCTCGTGGCCCGCGACATCCCGCAGGGCTCCTACGTCAACCTCGGCATCGGCCAGCCGACGACGGTCGCCGATCACCTCAGCGCCGACAGTGGCGTCGTGCTGCACACCGAGAACGGCATGCTCGGCATGGGGCGGGCCGCGCAAGGCGACGAGATCGACCCGGACCTCATCAACGCGGGCAAGGTTCCCGTCACCGAGCCTCCGGGCGCGGCGTACTTCCATCACGCCGACTCGTTCGCCATGATGCGCGGCGGCCACCTCGACGTGTGCGTGCTCGGCGCGTTCCAGGTGAGCGCCACCGGCGACCTCGCCAACTGGCACACCGGCGCACCGGACGCCATCCCCGCCGTGGGTGGCGCGATGGACCTCGCCATCGGCGCCAAGGACGTCTTCGTGATGATGACCTTGTTCGCCAAGGACGGGACGGCGAAGCTGGTGTCCGAGTGCACGTATCCGCTGACGGGAGTGGGGTGCGTGAGCCGCGTGTACACCGATCGCGCCTTGTTCCTCGTCGGCGCTGACGGCGCGACGGTCGTGGAGACGTTCGGGATGAGTGTCGAGGAGCTCGACGAGCGTCTCGACATCGACCTGCGCACGCTCTGACCCGGCCGGCCACGACTAGGCTCGGGTCGTGAGCGCTGACGAGTCCCGAAGCCGTCTGGCTCAGTGGCTGCTCCCCGGTGGCGAGGAACCGGACCCGCGGTTCACGCTCGCCAACGAGCGGACGTTCCTCGCGTGGATTCGCACTGCGCTCGCGTTCATCGCCGCCGGCGTCGCCCTCGAAGCGTTCGGCGACGAGCTCTTCCACCCCGGACTGCGCCGCGCGGTCTCGCTCATCGTGGTGGCGATCGGGCTCTTCATCGCGCTCAGCGCGGGCGCGCGGTGGCGCCGGGTGGAGAACAGCCTGCGCCGCCATGCGCCGCTCCCGCCGCCGGCGCTGCTTCCGTTGCTCGCGCTCGGTACCGTGCTCGCCGCCGGCGTGGTCGTCGCGCTGGTGCTGACGTGAGCCTGGAGACGCAACCCGAGCGCACGCGGTTGGCATGGGGCCGCACAGCCCTCTCGCTGCTCATCGTCGGCGCTCTTTTCTTGCGCTGGGCCCCGACCGCCGGCCCGCTCGTCCTCGCGCCGGTCGTGGTCAGCGCGGCCTTCGCGTTCGCGATCTCGACTGCGCAGCGGAAGCGGTACACCACGCAGACCCTCGAGCGGGAGAACGCGGACCGCGCGGTAGCGAGCATCATCCTGACGACGGCCGGGGTGGCCGTCCTGGCGATCTTCGCGCTCATCGCGGTCGCCACCATCTGACGCGCCGGTCTGCCACCATGAGGAGCATGGCTCTCCCGCCCGCTCTCGAAGGTTTCACTGAACGCAGCCTCGATGTGAACGGCGTCCGCCTGCACGTCGTCGAAGGCGGCACCGAGCACGACGGCCCTCCGATCGTGCTCGTGCACGGGTGGCCGCAGCACTGGTGGATCTGGCGCGACGTCATGCCGGTGCTCGCCCGACGGCACCACGTCGTGGCGGTCGACCTCCGCGGCCACGGCTGGAGTGCCGCACCCCGCGCTCGTGGCGACGCCTACGACAAGCGGGTGCTGGCCCGCGAACTGCTCGCGCTGCTCGACGAGTTGGGCCTCGACCGGCCGGTGCTCGTCGGGCACGACTGGGGCGGATGGGTCTCGCTCGTCGCGGCCTCGCTGGCCCCGGAGCGACTGCACGGCGTCGTCGGCATCGCGATCGTCGCCCCGTGGGCCACCGTCCCGCTGCGCGACCTCTGGCGGTTCGGCTATCAGCTCGTGGTCGGCGGTCCGCTCGGCTACCTCGCGCACACCGCGATGAAGCAGCGCTTTCTGCGCCTCGTGTTCCGCCTCGGAGCCGGGCGCGGGCGTCGCCTCGCGAGCGACGAGCAGAAGGTGTACCTCGAGCGCTTCCGCGAACCCGCGCGGGCACGCGCGGGCGTGGCGATGTACCGGCGCTTCCTCACCCACGAGATGCCGGCCGCGCTGCGGGGTCGTTACGCGCGCCCGGTGCCCACGGATTTTCCCGTCCTGCTCCTGCCAGGCCGTGACGACGGCGTGCTCGCTCCCGAGCTCGTCCGCCGGGCCGAGGCTCCGAACGTGGAGGTGCGGGTCGTCGAGGGCGCCGGACACTGGGTGCCCGAACAGCAGCCGGAGGTCGTCGTGGAGCAGGTCGAGCGCTTCGTGTCGGCGATGCCATGATGACGAGGTGAGCCTCGACGACTTCATCGCCGGCCTCCCGAAGGCCGAACTCCACGTCCACCACGTCGGTTCGGCCTCGCCGCGCACGGTGGCTGAGCTCGCTGCGCGGCACGCGGGCGAGACCCCGGTCCCCGCTGACCCGGAACGGCTGGCGGAGTACTTCACGTTCACCGACTTCGCGCACTTCGTCGAGGTGTACCTGTCGGTCGTCGATCTGCTCCGCACGCCCGAGGACATCTGGACGCTCACGCACGAGGTCGCGCGGGACCTGGCCGGCCAGAACGTGCGGTACGCCGAGCTGACGATGACGCCGTACACGTCCATCGTCCGCGGCATCTCCGCCGAGGCGTACGTCGAGGCCATCGAGGACGCGCGCCGCACTGCCGAGCGCGACTTCGGGCTGACGTTGCGCTGGTGCTTCGACATCCCCGGCGAGTCGGGCCTGGAGGCCGCGGACGTCACGCTCGAGACGGCGTTGCGGCTGCGGCCGGAGGGTCTCGTCTCGTTCGGCCTCGGCGGCCCGGAGATCGGCGTTCCCCGGCCACAGTTCGCCCCGCATTTCGAGCAGGCGATCGCGGCCGGCTTGCGGTCGGTGCCGCATGCCGGGGAATCGACAGGACCGGAGACGATCTGGGAGGCCATCCGGTTCCTCGGCGCCGAACGCATCGGCCACGGGATCTCCGCGGCCCAGGACACCCGACTCCTCGAGTACCTCGCCGAGCACGGCATCGTCCTGGAGGTGTGCCCGACCTCGAACGTCCGCACCCGGTCGACCCCGTCGTTCGAGGAGCATCCGCTGCCGGCCCTCGTGGCCGCCGGCGTTCCGGTGACGATCAACTCCGACGACCCGCCGATGTTCGGCACCACACTCAACCGCGAGTATGCGGTCGCCGCGGAACTACTCGGCCTGGACGAACGAGGGGTCGCCGACCTGGCCCGGGGCGCCGTTCGCGCCAGCTTCGCCGACGACTCCGTGCAGCGGGAGATCCTCGACGAGATCGAGCGCTACGCGAGCTGATCGGCTGACGGTCGAGTTCCCAGCGCTCTCATCGGGAAGCGTTGTGCTTGCCGATGTCCTCGAGGATGCCGTTCAGCTCAGGGTGGATCGTGTGACTCATCCGCGTGATGAGGCCTCGACTCGCCAGGAGTCTCGGCGAGAGGGAACTCAGGGCGCGGTTCAGCTCAGCCGGATCGAGCCGCTCCGTCACCGGATCCTGGAACCGGGTGCTCACGCCTCGACCGAACTCCCCGATCGACACGGTGCGCTTGTCCTCCGGATGCGAGCAACCAGGGCGGTCGACGGTGAGCACGTGAGCGGGGGCGGCGTCCTCTGCCGCAGATGGCACGACGCGGCCGAACCCGTACTGCATCACCGAGGGTTCCTTCCTTCTCCAGGACGTACTGGGCTGGACCACGACCAGCGCATGGGACTTGCGATCATGGCGGTATAGAGCCTCCGCCAAGGACGCCGCGAAGTGCTCCTGGCGCGTGCCGTGCACCTCGTCGACGGGGAAGCTCAGCCACAGCGTCTTGCGGTTCGACGACGAGCGGTACTCCTCCACCGCGTTGATCTCGACTCCGCGGGTCACGGGGTAGATCACGTGATGGGAGGCGACGATCATCCACTTCCGTCCCAGCACGCGGCTGCGGCTGGGGACGTCGAAGGGCCGGCGGCGGAACATGGTGACTCCTTGGTCTGAGCGAACGTCGTGCGGACGGCGCGGCGCTGCCTTCTTCGCTGCTCATGCTGCCAGGCGCTTGAGTGGAGGGCGTCCAGGGTCGGCACCCGCGGCCTCGCTGGTCGCCGCGCGCACGCTTAGGCCGGCTGGCGTGAGAGTTCTCGCCGTGGGGCCACGACCAGCAAGGTGGCGACCAGCGCGAGCCCGAGCCCGGCGGCGGTCAGCGCGGTGAGCGGTTCGTCGAACATCGCCGCTCCCCACACCGTCGTCACGGGCGGCACGAGGAACATCAGGCTGTTGACCGTGGTCACGCCGGTCCTCCTCAGCAGCAGCCAGTACAGACCGTAGCCGCCGAAGGTCGACAGGACGACGAGCCACGTCATCGCGACCCAGAAGGAGGCGGTCGCCGGCGGGATCGCGTCCCCGGCGACCACGGCCATCCCAGTGAAGCTCACTGCCGAGGTCAGGCAATGGATGGTCAGCGCGCTGAGCGGCGCCGTCGGAGCGGGAGCGCGCCGTTCGATGAACGTCGCGGCCACGAGCGACACCATGCCGGCGAACGGCACCGCGTAGGCCCACCACGGCGTTCCGCTCGCGACGTGGGTGGCGTCCACCCACGTCACCAACGCGACCCCGACCAGCCCGAGCACGAGCCCGATCCACTGCCGCCCCGTTACCGCCGTTCCCAGGAGGGGTCCGACGAGCGCCGCGACCACGAGCGGCTGGATGCCGTCGATGAGGGCGGTGGTGCCGGTGCTCACCCCCAGGTCGATCGCCCAGTACACGGTCAGCAGATACCCCGATTGGGAGAGCGCGCCGACCGCCACCTGGCGCCCGACACCGCGTCGCGCCAGTCGCTGCTTCCCGGACTGGTTCCTCAGGAAGAACGGCACCAGGACGAGAGCCAACGGGAGGAACCGCCACATCAGGATCGTCGGCACCGCCGCGTCCTGCGCGCCGAGCTTGGCGCCGATGAAGCCGGACGACCAGCAGATCACGAACAGCGCGGCGAGGCCGAGTGTGATCACGCCATGGCGACCCACTGGTATACCGATCGGTTTAGTCATAGACCGACCGTATACCGATCGGTATAAAATGGCCACATGACGACGACGCTGACACCCAAGGCCCGCGCAGTGCTGACCGCCGCCTCGGAGCTGTTCTACGCCCAGGGCATTCACGCGGTGGGCGTCGACGCGATCGCTGAGCGTGCCGGGGTCACCAAGAAGACGTTGTACGACCGTTTCGGCTCCAAGGACCGTCTCGTCGTCGAGTATCTGCGCGATCGAGACGCGCAGTGGCGCACCTTCCTCGACCCGCGGATCGAGGCCGCGGGGCCGGTGCCGGCGCAACGACTGGCCGCGATCTTCGACGCGTCAGCCGAGTGGGCGGCCGAACGCGGGACCAAGGGCTGCGGCATGGTCAACGCGCACGCGGAGATCAGCGACCCCGACCATCCCGCCTATCGGGTCATCGTCGGGCAGAAGCAGTGGATGCTGCGGTTGTTCCGCGAACTGGCCGAGGCGGCTGGGGCGGGCGACCAGACGGAGTCGCTGGCCGAGGAGATCCTCCTCCTGCACGAAGGGGCGCTGGTCGCCGCGGGCATCGGGGTGCTTCCCGACGCCTTCGCGCGAGCACGCGACCTTGCCGTCAGTCGGCTCGCCGCAGCCGTCCGCTGACCCACTGGCCGATGGCGGCCATCGCGCTGAGCACATCGTCGCGCCGGTCGCCGCCGTCAGGATCCCACTGCGCCAGCACGGCATACGCGATCGCGGCGTCGGGTCCGCCGACCACGCCGACATCGGCGCGAACGCCCGCATCGGTCCCGGTCTTATTGGCCAGGCGCACGCTGCGGTCCGCCTCCCGATGCGCCAGCGGGTCGAGACCGAAGGCCGAGGCGACCATGGAGAGGTCCGTGTTCACCCGCAGCCACCCGAGCACCTGTTCACTCACCGGCGCGGCGAGGACCTCTGCCCGCGACATCCGGACCATGAGGTCGGCCAGCTCCGCGGCGGTACCGACCGAGAGCGCGGGCGGGTCGTCGGGTGCCCGCTGATCGCGGACCCGGTCGAGCAGCCGCGAGTCGGTGAAACCGAGCGTCTTGGTCAACGCCGTGACCGACTCGAGCCCCAACCGCCGCAGCAGCGCATTGGTGGCGAGGTTGTCGCTGACGGCCCCGACGAGCCAGCACGCGTCCTCCGCGCTCAGTTCCGGTTGTCGCAGCACCTGCCAGAGGCCGGAATCGGCGACCTGGTCCTCGCGGTCCCGGCTCAGCTGCTCGGCAGGATCGAGCTCTCCTGACGCGAAACGCCGCGCCGCCTCGATGAGGACGAACAGCTTCCCGACGCTCGCAGTGGAGACGACGGCGTCCGGCTGGTGGGCCGCGATGACCTCGCCCGTGCGGGCGTCACGCAGGCACACCGACCACGACACTCCGGCAGGAAGGGCCGGCAGCGCCGGGGTCACCGATTCGGTTCCCAGCCGATCGCCGGCAGGACGTGCTCGGCGAGCGCGCCGAGCAGTCGCGCGTTGTAATCCACGCCCAGCTGGTTGGGGACTGTGAGCAGCAGGGTGTCGGCCTCGCGTACGGCCTGATCCTGGGCGAGTTCCTGGGCGAGGGCATCGGGTTCGCCGACGTAGGACTTGCCGAAACGCGCGAGACCGCCGTCGAGGAACCCGACCTGGTCCTCTCCGGAGCGGTCGCCGAAGTACATGCGGTCGCGGTCGTCGAGGAGCGGGATGACACTGCGGCTCACCGAGACCCGCGGCTCGCGGTCCCATCCCGCCTCCGCCCACGTGCTCCGGAACCGCTGGATCTGTTCGGTCTGCAACTCGTCGAAGGGGACTCCGGTGTCCTCGGTCAGCAGCGTCGAGCTCATGAGGTTCATGCCCTGGCGAGCGGTCCACTCGGCGGTCGCCCGCGTGCCCGAACCCCACCAGATGCGCTCGGGGAGGCCGGGCGCTTGAGGCTGGATCGGCAAGGGGACCTCCTGGCCGGTCATCTTCGGGTCGGACGTCGCGATGCCGGCGCCGGCGATCGCGGCGCGGAACAGTTCGGCGTGGGCGCGGGCCATGTCCGCGTCGGTCAGGCCCTCCGGCGGCACGTGCCCGAAAGCCTCGTAACCGCGCTGAGCCGGCTCCGGTGACCCGCGGCTGATGCCGAGCTGGAGTCGCCCTCCGGCGATGAGGTCGGCCGCGGCGGCCTCCTCAGCCATGTAGAGCGGGTTCTCGTAGCGCATGTCGATCACCCCGGTGCCGATCTCGATGCGCGAGGTCCGCGCACCGATCGCCGCCAGCAAGGGGAACGGTGCGGCGAGTTGGCGGGCGAAGTGATGAACGCGCACGTACGCGCCGTCGATGCCGATCTCCTCGGCGGCGACGGCCAACTCGATCGACTGCAGCAGCGCATCGGCCCCGGTGCGGGCCTGCGAGCCCGGCACCGCCTGCCAATGACCGAAGGACAGAAACCCGACTCGCTTCTTCACGACTTCACCCTACGCCGGGCACGCTCCCCACCAGATGTGGTCAGCACTGGGTCACCGAAGCTGGTCGAAGTGACCCGGAAGTGACCACATCTCGCCGACGTCAGCGCACGGCGGTCGCGATGCGCGTGATGCCGGCTTCGAGGAGCTCGGGCGTGGTGGCGTAGTTGAGCCGGGCGTGCCGCCGGCCTCCCTCGCCGAACGGCAGCCCGGAGTTCAGCGCGACCCTCCCACGCTCGAGGATCCGGGCCGCGGGGTCGTCGCCCAGCGCGGCCGGGAACTCGAGCCAGGCGAGGTACCCGCCGGGGCCTTGCGTCCACCGGACGTCCGGAAGATGCGTGGAGAGAAGGCCGCGAAGGATCGCCCGGTTCTCCTCCAGATCACCGATGAGCGCGTTCAGCCACTCGCGGCCTTCGCTCACCGCGGCGACGTGCGCGGCCAGGCCGAACTGGCTCGCACCGTGGCCCGCGAGCGGCGGCAGCGTGGCGAGCTCGTCGGCTGCCTCCGGTCCGGCGAAGAGCAGACCCGCCTTCACGCCCGCCAGATTGAAACCCTTGGACGCCGAGGTGGCCACGTAGGACCGCTCGCTCCCGGCGACGGAGAGGAACGGCACGAACCCCGCAGGCACGAGCAGCGCGTGGATCTCGTCGACGAGCACGCGGGCGCCGCGCTCGGCGGCGATGCGCGCCACGGCCTCGAGTTCGGCCCGCGTGTGGACCGCGCCGGTGGGATTGTGCGGGCTGCACAGCAGATAGGCAGCGCCGGGTCCGACGCGCCGGAGCACGGTGTCCAGTCGGTCGAGGTCGAGGCGGCCGTCCGGTCCGAGCGGCGCCGTTTCGAGCCGCCTCCCGGTCCACTCGATGACGTCGAAGAACGGCGGATAGACGGGCGGGTTGAGCACGAGGGGCGCCCCGGGTTCCGTGCTCAACTCGATGGCCGTGCGCAACCCCGTCATGACGTCGGCGACCTCGAGACCGGTCTCCGCGGAGGGCGCCCACCCCCAGCGAGCGGAAGCGAAATCGGCGAAGGCCCGCAGGTAGTGCCCCGACTGCGGGTACCCGACGTCTCCGCGCTCGAGCAGCGCGGTCACCGCCCGGCGCACCGGCTCCGGCGGCGCCACGTCCATCTCCGCCACCCACATCGGCAGGACGTCCGACGGGTACTCGCTCCACTTGAGGCTGGTGCGCTGACGCAACTGCTCTTCGGTCATCTCCCGCAACGGCCGCATGCGTCCATCGTGCCCGCTCCCGCAACGGAACGGGCGAGGAAGGGCTTGACAGTGTGACGTGCATCTCTCCTATGATCCGTATTACGTAAAGCGTTCCGTAAAGTGAAACGAGGAGTTCGATGCCCAACCGATTGCGCGCTCAGCTGGACGACGACCTGGTGATCGCACCCGGCGTCTGGGACGGGCTCACCGCGGTACTCGCCGAGCAGGCCGGGTTCTCCGCGCTCTGCGCGTCCGGCTTCGCGATCTCCGCGTCGCTGGGCTACCCCGACGCGGAGCTCTACACGATGACCGAGAACCTCCAGGCGGTGCGCACGATCCGCGAGGCCAGTTCCCTGCCGCTCGTCGCGGACATCGACACCGGCTACGGCAACGCCGTCAACGCGGTGCGCACCGCCCGTCGCTTCCTCGACGCCGGGGTGGAAGCGGTCTTCATGGAGGACCAGGAGTCGCCGAAGCGATGCCCGCTGACCACCGGCGCCGCCCTCCCGCTTCTCGACGTCACGACCGCTGCCGGAAAGGTACGGGCCGTGAAGGACACCGTCGGCGATGAGGTCCTCGTCATCGCCCGCACCGACGCGCGCGGCGACGAGGCGATCCGGCGCGCGCTGGCCTACGTCGAGGCCGGAGCCGACCTCATCATGCCGGTGACCAAGACCTTCAGCACGGTCGAGGAGTGGGCACGCTGCCATGCCGAGGTGGGTGTCCCGCTGATGGCCACGCTCACCGCGTCGGCGTGGACGGAGAAGGCGTTCACGCCCGCCGTCATGCGCGAGATCGGTGTCGGGCTGGCCATCTTGCCCACGCAGCTCCTGATGACCGTCGCCGGCGCCGCTGAGCGCACGCTGGCGCGCCTCGCCCGCGGTGACGACCCCGCCACCGTCGGCACGGCAGAGAACGCGATGGCGCACGATCGGTTCGTCGATCTCATCGGGACCGCGGACGTCGAACGGCTCCAGCACACCTACCTGCCCGAGAGCGCTTGAGGGGGACCGGTGCCACAGACCATCGTTGAGAAGATCCTCGCGCGCACCGCAGGCCGTGACGAGGTCCGCGCCGGCGAGAACCTGCCGTGCCGGCCGGATTACATGATCGCCTACGACTTCCCGGGCTATACCGACGTGATGTTCCGGCAGATGCACGACGACTTCGGCATCACGAAGCTCGCCGAACCCGAGCGCTATCTCGTGTTCATCGACCACATGCTCACGCGCGGCGACCAGCGCGAACAGGATGTTCACCGTGTCACCCGAGAGTGGTGCGAGTTCTACGGCATCCGGCTGCACGAGGCGGACGGCATCGGCCATCAGGTCATGGTCGAGCGCGGCTACGCAGCCCCGGGCAACTTCCTCATCCACTTCGACGGACACATCTCCGGCGCGGGCGCGTTCAACGCCCTCGGCTGGGGCGTGCGGCGCGACCTCCTCGAGGGCTGGGTCAAGGGTGAGCTCTTCCTCGACATCCCCGCCACGACCCGATTCGAGCTGGTCGGCGAGTTCCAGCCCGGCGTCGACAGTCGCGACCTGGTTCACGAGATCATCGCGCGGCTGGGCGCCGACGGCTGCGCCCACCAGGTGATGGAATTCGGCGGGCCCGGCGCACGCGCGATGAAGATCGACCACCGCCAGGCGCTGTGCGGCATGGCGATGTTCACCGGCGCGGTGTCGGCGATCTTCGAGCCCGACGACACGATCCTCGAGCGGGCCGGGCAGGTCACCGAGGGGGAGCTGGCCCCGGTCTGGCCGGACCCCGACGCGACGTACGCGGCCGTCCACACGATCGATCTGTCGCAACTGCGACCCCGCGTCGTCACGCCGGGATCCGCCCGAGCGGCCAACACCAAGCTGGCCGACGAGCTCACCGGAACCGCCGTCACGAAGGCCTTCATCGGGTCCTGCGCGAGCGGGCGGATCGAGGACATCCGCGCGGCCGCGTCCGTCCTCGACGGGCGCACCGTCGCACCGGGGGTGACACTGAACGTCGTCCCGACGTCGAAGGCGGTCCACGATCAGGCCGAGCGCGAAGGACTCCTCGACGTCCTGCGGGCGGCCGGCGCGCAGATCGCGCAATCGAGTTGCGACTTCTGCTTCGGCTACCAGAAACCCCTGCAACCCGAGGACGTGTGCATCTCCACGGGGGTCCTCAACATCTCCGGACGGATGGGCAGCACAGACGCGGGCATCTACATGGGTTCGGCGTTCACCGTGGCGGCGAGCGCCGTGAGCGGACACATCAACACAGCGGCGGAGGTGACGCGCGAATGACCGGCTACCCACCTCCCCCCGATCTCATCGAGGGCCGCGTCGCCTGGGTGTTCGGCGACGACTTCGACGTCGACCTCGTCATCGGCGTCGAGAACATCAAGACCTACGACGCGGACGAGCTGCGCGCCGTGACGATGAAGGCGTACGACGAGAGCTTCGTCGACCGGGTGCGTCCCGGCGACGTCATCGTCGGAGGCCGGAACTTCGGCTACGGGCACCCGCACTATCCACCGATGGTGGCGCTGCGCAACCTCGGCATCGCCGCGGTGCTGGCCGAGTCGTTCTCGCCGGGGTTCTGGCGCGGCGAGACCTACAACGGGATGCCCTTGCTGACGGTGCCGGGCATCAGCCAGACGGTCCGCCTCGGCGACCCGGTCACGGTGGACTGGCGCACGGCGACGGTTCACATCCAGCGTGCGGACGGCACGCAGACTCTCACGGGCCAGGCGCCCAGCGATCGGGTTCAGCGCATCATCAGCGCCGGCGGATCGTTCAACCTCATGCTCGCCGAGCACGCACAGGAAGAAAGCAGATGACCGACACCACCTCGTCCTCGACGTCGACTCCGCCGGCGGTCTCCGAATCGACGGCGCGACGCGCTGCCGTCGCCGGCGGCGTCGGCACGCTGATCGAGTACTACGACTTCAGCGTCTACGCGTTCCTCGCCCTCACCATCGGCCCGCTGTTCTTCCCCAGCGACAAGCCGGCCGTCTCGCTCCTGCTGACCCTCGCGGTGTTCGGCTCCGCCTACGTCATGCGCCCGCTCGGCGGCTGGTTCTTCGGCCGACTCGGCGACCGGCGCGGCCGGCGCCACGCGCTCGTCATCACCGTCGTCGCGATGGGCATGTGCTGCGCGCTGCTCGGCCTGCTGCCGACGTATGCGCAGGTCGGCGTCCTCGCGCCGATCCTCCTGGTGCTGATCCGGCTCGCGCAGGGCTTCTCCGCCGGCGGCGAGATCGGCGGTGCGGCGACCTACATCGCAGAGTCCTCGCCCGCGGGCCGCCGCGGCATCTACGGCTCGCTGACGCCCATCGGCTCCACCCTCGGCTTCGCCGTGGCCGCGACCATCGTCGGCATCGTCTCGCAGGTCACCACCGACGAGCAGATGGCGGCGTGGGGCTGGCGCATCCCGTTCCTCATCTCGATCCCCCTGGCCGCGCTGTGCCTGTGGGCTCGGGTGAAGCTCGAGGACACGCCGGAGTTCGAGGAGATGGCCGACAAGGCCGAGGTCGTGCGCAGCCCGCTCATGCAGGTGGTGCGCGAGCACCCGATGTCGGTCCTGCGGGTCATCGGCATCGCGATCGCGATGAACGGCACCGGCTACATCGGCCTGACGTACTTCAACATCTACCTCGTCGACGAGGGGTTCGCGCAGCAGTCGGTGTACTGGACCTCCGCGATCGCCATCGCCCTGGCGTGCGCATCGTTCCCGGTCGCCGGGATGCTGACGGACCGGTTCGGTCGTCGCCCGGTGCTCCTCGGCGCGTATGCCGCGTACGTGATCATCGCCTGGCCGGCGTTCGCGATCATGGGCGCGACGGGCAGCCTCCTCGTGGTCGCGCTGGTCTACATCGTCTACATGATGTTCAACGGATTGGCGCAGGTGCCGGCGTTCCCGCAGTTCACCGAGCTGTTCCCGCGTCAGGTGCGGTACACGGGCGTCGCGCTCGGGTTCAACATCGGCACGATCGTCGCCGGTGGCAGCGCTCCGTACATCGCCGCTCAGCTGGTGGAGTCGACCGGCAACTCGATGGCACCGGCGTACTGGGTCATGGCCGTCGCGCTCATCGGCATCGTCACCGTCTCGACGATGCGCGAGACCGGCAAGGCGGCGCTGCCGAAGTGACGAGGTGACTCGTAGCGCCGCGGGACCGTGGTCCCGCGGCGCTACTCTGTCCGCACAGCAGCAGCCGAGCACAGAAGGGAGTGCCGCGGTGGCACCCGAGCCCGACGCGACCCAGGGCATCGATCAACGCAACTACGTGGGCTCGGTGCTCAAGGCGTGTCGGTTGATGGCGTACTTCGACCATCAGCGACCCGAACTCACCTTGGCCGAGGTTGCCGAGCGCTCGGGGATGAACAAGACGACGGCCTACCGCCTGCTCAACACGCTGGTCATGGCCGGTTGGCTCGCGCGCAGTGAGAGCAACGCGTACCGCCCGACGATGCGCGTGTTCCAGATCGGCTCCGTCGCGCTCGCGTCCACGAACCTTCCCACCGAGGCCAAGCCCGTGCTGCGCTCCCTCGCCGACCGATTCGGCGACACCGCGTACCTGATGGTGCCGAGCGGGCGGAACGCCGTCTGCATCGACGCGATCACCGGGGACTCGCCGGTGACGGTGAACGCGGTCGCCGTAGGGTCCAGCCTGCCGCTGCACGCAGCCGCGGGCCCGGTCACCATGCTCGCCTTCGTGCCGGGCCTCCTCGAGGAGGAGTTGAGCCACGACGATCGTGAGCCGTTCACGCCGGGCACGATCACCGACCCCGAGCACCTGCGTTCCGTGGTGGAGAAGGTGCGCGAGCAGGGCTACGCCGTCAGCGAAGGCGACTTCCTCTCCGACGTCGCCGCCGTCGCCGCCCCGATCTTCGGCTCCGACGGCGCCTGCGTCGGCACGATCAGTCTCGGCGGAACGGTCGACCGCATCCGCGGCGCACGTTTCGACGATATCGTCGCCGGCGTCGTCGCAGCAGGCAAGGACCTCACCGCCCGCCTCCAGGGCCGCTGACCAGGCCCTGATTCAGACGCGCTCGGGGGCGTCAGCGGACTCGATGACTTCCTTCGCTCGGCGAAAGGCGCCGATCGTGGCCTCGCGCCCGATACGGCCAGACGCCTGATCGAGTCGGTTCCAGGCCAAGTTGCTGGGGTGCGGGCACCGCACCGTAGCGATAGGCAGAGGCGCAGCCGCATCCCAAGCGCGCTGTGCCTCCTTGCCGAGCAGGACGACGAGTTCAAGATTCGGCAGCAGACCAACGAGCTCGACCAGGTAGGTACCCGCCCGATGCGCTTGCGCTTGGAAGGTTCGACGTGGTTGATGCGCTTGGTCGGGATCCTTGACCCACCATGGGATGACGTTCCAGTGAAGAGCACGCTGGTAGTCAAGCCCCGACGCTTCATACGCCTTGGTGCAGTTGTGGGCGGTCTGGTCGTTGTTGTCGATCGAGATGAACCCCGAGCCGTCCGCGACTGCCGACGGGTCCTGCAGCAGAAACAACACCTGCGCCTGAATGCCTCCCGATCGCGGGTCGAAGGCTGGCACCTTCTCGCCGGTGCGCTCGGCCACCGAGGTTGCCCAGGCGTGGAGGGGTCCAATATGAGCACGGTCGAGTTGAGCGCGCCGCTCCGCGATCGAACCCGGCCTCTCGCGCTCGTCCAGCAAGGTCCCGTTCTGCCAGGCCAGCCGGTTGAACACCGTCATGACGTCGGGGCCGTGCGGATGCGTACTTCGCGCTCCATGCGTTTCTCGTGGCGCTGGCGCCCTTTGACCGCCTCCAGCTCGCGATTCTTGGGCGGCGCCTTGGTCACGAGATCGTCGAGCAGCCGGCGCGTGGCGTGGGCGATCTCGTCGACAGCCCGGTCGAACGCCTCTTCGTTCGCGCGGGAAGGGCGGGTCGATCCGCTGACCTTCCGAACGAACTGCAGAGCGGCTTCGCGGACCTCGTCATCGGTGGTGGGCGGGTCGAAGTTGTGAAGAACCCGGATGTTCCGGCACATGACGTGATGCTACGCGCGGACGTCGGACCTGGGGAAGCGGAAAAGGCCCCCGATCCGGCTGAGAATCAGCAGGATCGAAGGCCTTTCCATGGCGGTGGCGGTGGGATTTGAACCCACGGTGGGTTTGACCCCACACATCATTTCGAGTGATGCACCTTCGGCCGCTCGGACACGCCACCGGGAGGTACCTTACCGGACCGGCCAAGACGCCAGAAAACCGGGCCCGTCCCGGTCTCCGTCGCTCACCGACGCGCTGATTGTGACGATGGGGAGCCCGAATGACCGGCATCGCAGCCGAAACGCCACGCTCTCGGCGTGGTCGCGGGTCAGTCTTCCGGCACTCCGACGTCGAAGAGCGCCATCGTCTGCGCGAGCATCCGGTAGTAGCCGACGAGGACCGACAGTTCCACGAGCTGCTGTTCGCCGAGGACTGCCACCGCGCGGGCGTAGTCCTCGTCGCCGAGAGTCTCGCCCCGCAGGAGATCGGTGGCGAGCGCATAGGCCGTCGACTCGGCCTCGTCCGCGCCAACGAACTCGTCGGTGCGGATCGCGTCGATCTCCTGGCGGGCGAGTCCAGTGGCGAGCGCGATACGCTCGTGCGCCCACCACTGGAACTCACTGCCCAGCCGATCCGCGACGAGGAGGATGACGATCTCGCGGATACGGTCGGACAGGCTCGTCCGGAAGCGCAGCGCGGCGCCGAGCTCCTGCAGCGGCCCGCCGACACGCGGCGCGTGCAGCATCACCCCATACGGGCCGTTCAGCGACCCGTCGGCCTGCGCCAACGGGAAGAGCTGCGGCCCGCGGGAGCGGTCACCGCCCGCGATCGCCTCGTACACCTCACGCTGATCCTCGTCGAGCTCACTCGGAACGAGCTTGCGCAACCTCACCGGCACCACCTGATCCTCTCGTCGAGGACCACCGTAGGGGACCGGTCAGCGCAGGTCCGGGTTGCTGATCGAGAGCATGGTGTCGCTGAACAGGTCGATCTCGTCCTCACGCGTCCGACCCGTGCCGCCACCGCCGAGCATGCTCGCGAGCTCGCCCGTCGCGCGGTCGATCCGGCGTTGCAGGGCGTGCTCGCCCGAGGAACCCCAGTCGTGCGGCGAGGCGAAGATGCCCGTCGGCACGATGAAGGCCTGCAGGTAGGAGAACAACGGGCGCAGCGCCATGTCGATCGCCAGCGAGTGCCGCGCGGTACCGCCGGTCGCCGCGAGCAGCACCGGCTTGCCGATGATCGCGTCGGTCTCCATGGCGTCCACGAAGGACTTGAACAGGCCCGGGTAGGACACCTTGAAGATCGGCACGGCGACGATCAGCGCGTCGGCGGCGGCCACCTGGTCGTACACGTGCTGCAGCCGCGCGGAGGCGAAGCCGGTGAGGCTCGCGTCGGTGATGTCGTGAGCAAGCTCGCGCAGGCTCACGACCTCGACGCTGACGTCCCCGAGGCGCTCGCGGGCCGACGCGACGACCTTGTCGGCGAGCATGCGGGTGGTCGACGGCTCGCCCAGCCCGGCGGACAGGGCGACGATCGAGACGGTCATGCCTGGACCTCCTTCTCCGCGTTCTTGGCGTCGACGCGAGCCGCGTGGGTGGGCGCGTCCGGGACGTTCGCCGGGCGGCGCTTGGCGAACTCCTCCCGCATCGTCGGAAGGATCTCGCCGAGCAGGTCGAGCTGCTCGAGCACGGTCTTGAGCGGCAGGCCGGCGTGATCGACGAGGAACAGCTGGCGCTGGTAATCGCCGAAGAAGTCGGCGAACTGCAGCGTCCGCTCCAGCACCTGCTGCGGGCTGCCGACGGTCAACGGGGTGGCCTCCGTGAACTCCTCGAGGCTCGGCCCGTGGCCGTACACCGGGGCGACGTCGAAGTACGGACGGAACTCGTTCACCGCGTCCTGGCTGTTCTTGCGCATGAAGAACTGTCCGCCGAGCCCGACGATCGCCTGCTCCGGATCGCCGTGCCCGTAGTGGGCGTAGCGCTGCCGGTAGAAGTTGATCAGCCGGATGTAGTGCTCCTTGGGCCAGAAGATGTTGTTCGCGAAGTAGCCGTCACCGTAGTAGGCGGCCAGCTCCGCGACCTCGGGCGTGCGGATCGAGCCGTGCCACACGAACGGCGCGACGCCGTCGAGCGGCGCGGGCGTCGACGTGAAGCCCTGCAGCGGAGTGCGGAACTTGCCCTCCCAGTTGACGACCGGCTCATCCCAGAGCTTGCGCAGCAACTGGTAGTTCTCGATCGTCAGCTCGACGCCCTTGCTGATGTCCTTGCCGAACCACGGGTACACCGGGGCGGTGTTGCCGCGGCCGAGCATGAGGTCCATGCGGCCATCGACGAGGTGCTGCAGCGTCGCGTAGTCCTCGGCGATCTTCACCGGGTCGTTGGTCGTGATGAGCGTGGTCGACGTCGACAAGATGAGGTTCTTCGTCTGCGCGCCGATGTACGCCAGCGTCGTGGTGGGGCTCGACGGCACGAACGGCGGGTTGTGGTGCTCGCCGGTCGCAAAGACGTCCAGACCGATCTCGTCGGCCTTCTTGGCGATCTCGACGGTCGCCTTGATGCGCTCGTGCTCGGTGGGCGTCGTGCCGTTCACCGGATCGGGAGTGACATCACCGACGGTGAAGATGCCGATCTGCATGGCGTGCTCCTCAGTAGTTGAATCTTTAACTACTCTACCACGGTCTCGCCTGATCTCATTCCCCTTTCGCCCGTCGAGGACGCGCAGCCATTGACGCGGGCGTGGTGCACGTCACAGAATGTGCTGGTCAAACGTTTGATCACAGCGAGGAGCGCACATGAAGAGGGTTCGGGGGTTCAGACAGCCGTCCTGACCGCGGCCGGTGCAGTGGTCTGGGCGTTATGCCCAGCGGCCGCGAGCGGGGCACCAACGGACGCGACACCAGGGACGACGACCGCGTGGCGAGACGGATCCCTATCCGTCGACACCGCGGCACTGGTGAGTCGGTCGGATCTGGTCTTACAGAAGGCGCCGTGGCGCACGGACCAAGCCGTCCCTCTCGGCACCGGTTCCGTCGGCGCAGCCGTGTGGAGCCAGGACGGCTTCACGGCTCAACTCAACCGCGGAGACGTCTATCCAGACATGCAGTCGGCCGGACAGCTCGTCATCCCAGGCCTGTTCACCATGGCCGAAGCCGACGACTACTCCGGCCGGTTGTCGATGCATGACGCGACGCTGACGCAGAGCGGCGCGGGTATCACTGCGCGCACGTGGATGCCCGCCGGAAGCGAGCAATTGATCGTCGAGGTCAGCGGCGTCGATCCTCGCGAGACGCAAGAGGTCATGCTGAGACTGTGGGACGGCCGGTTCCCACAAGCGGTCGCCCGCGGGAACGTGGCTGCGCTCGCCGAGACGTTCCAGGACGAACGGAACGGTCGCGTGACCGGACAGGTCGCGGCAGTGAAGGCCGACGCCCGCGATCCGCGCGCCACGGTGGTCGACGACCGCGAGGTCAAGCTCGAGTTCTGCCCGCGCCAGGACGGAACGTTCCGTCTCGTGGTGGGCATCCCGTCCTGGGATGGCTCCAAGCTGGAGCGCACGTTGGCTCACGCGGTCCAGGAACGCGGCAACCCTCGCCAGGCGCATGAGAAGTGGTGGCGTGACTTCTGGCAGAACGCAGCCCCCATGCGCTGGGACTCCGAGGACGGCACCGCCCGGTATTTCGAGACCCTGCGAGTTCAGCAGCTCTACATGGGCGCCTCGTCACAGCGAGCGGCTGTTCCGACGAGCCACGGTGGCGTGACGAGCATCTTCTCCTCGACCCGCGACAGCATCCACTGGTCCGCCGACAGCTGGTGGCACTTCAACCTGCGGCAGCCCGTGTGGACGAACTTCGGCGCGGGTACGGCCGAACTCAACGAGTCCTACGTCAATCTCTACCTCGACCGCCTCGAGGACATGGAGGCCTGGACGCGGCAGCACTGGCCCGCGGCCGAGGGCATCTGCGTTCCCGAGTTCCTGCGTTACGACGGCACCGCCGAGGCGTGCCGTGCCGACGACGAGCCCTCTCACGTCAACCGCATCCTCAGCACCGGCGCCGAGGTGTCGCACAACCTGTGGCTGCAGTACCGGCACACCGGTGACGAGAAGCTTTTGAAGCGCAGCTACCCGCTCATGGCTCAGGTCGCACGTTTCTATCTGTCGGTGCTGGAGCCGGACGCCGACGGCATCCTTCACCTCCACCACGCGAACGCGCTGGAGGTCCAGTGGGACACCACCGACCCCACGCCGGACGTCGCCGGCATGCGAACGATGTTCCCGATCGTCGCCGATCTTGCGCAGAAGTACGGCGACCACGATCTCGCCCGCCAACTCCATGACGCCATCGAGAAGCTCCCGGAGTTGCCGACGACCGAGCGGAACGGGCAGCAGGTGATCGCGTGGTCCGCGACCGACGAACCGGCGCACAACACCCAGAATCCCGATCTGGAGGCCGTGTGGCCGTGGGGCGTTGCAGGCGCAGCGGACGAGATCGCGCACGCCACGTTCGAGAACCGCGTGCACGACCAGACGCGGGAGTGGGCGTCGGACGCTCAGTGGGCGGCCCGGCTCGGCCGCGCGGACGACATGCGCGAGCTCCTCGTGCGCGGAACCACCGACTTCCAGGCCTTCGCGAACGGCTTCAGCGCCCACAACCGTCGGGCCGACCCGCTGCGCGGCGGAGAGTTCTACGACGGTTGGAACGCGGTCGTGGCCTCCACGCTGCAGGACGCACTGGTCCGCGAGGACGACGGGACCATCACCGTCGCAGGATCGTTGCCGCAAGACTGGGACGTCACCGGGGCCGTCGAGGTTCCCGGCGGCCACCGGATCAGCGTCGAGGCCCACGACGGCCGAGCCACCCTGGTCGGAATCGAGGCCGGCAGTTCCGAGAAGGTGACGCTGGCGAACCCGTGGCCCGGCGAGGAGATCCAGCTGACCGACGGACGCGGCCGCCGTGTGCTGGCTGAGACGACCGGCCCGTCGCTCGAGCTCCAGGCGAAGGAGGGACAGTCCTACGTCGTGCAGCGATCGAGTGCGCCGCTGAGCCAGTTCCGCTTCGCAGCGCTCGGCGGTGCGAAGGCCGAGCAGGTCCAGCACCTCGGCAATCGCTCCTACGGCGTGGACTCGGGAGTGCCGCAGATCATGAGCGACGTCGTTCGGGTCCTGCAGCCGTGGGACGTGCGTCCGTTGCTTCGTGCGGCGAACGGCGCGCTCACCTACACCGATCGCAGTTACACGATCACGTCGCTGCCTGAGGCGTTGGAAGGTTCGGCCCTCATCCGCGGCATCAACGGCGACGGCAAGGTGACGTCCGCGGATTACCTCTCGCTGCAGATCGAGCGTCCTGCCACGGTGTTCGTGGCATTCGCGGCGAACGGCGAAGGAGTGTGGTGGCCCGCGTGGCTGGAGACCGACGGCTGGCAACGGACCGGGGACGTGGTGGCGACGACCGACCGGCCGATGGTGGTGTTCCGCAAGGACGTGGAGCCCGGTCGTGTGACCCTCGGCGGTAACTCCGGCGTGGAGGGGCAGGGCGGCAGCAGCTACATCACGTTCGTGTCAGCCCGGGACTGACGCCCCATCACTGAGCCCCCGCCGAGCCGGCGGGGGCTCAGTGGTGTCAGGGGCGAGCGAGGGGATCGTTGCCGTGAGGATTCAAGGCCGTCACTGTGGCCGTGATCCACGGCCACAGCGGCAGGCTCGACAGGGCGTGCTGCAACTCGGCCTCGTCGGCCGCGCGCCACAGACCGATGTTGCGCCATCCGCCCGCGGGCGGGCGCCAGAGCCGCACGAGGAAACCCTCGCTGGCGAGCTCCGTGGCTCGTCGCGCCTCAGCAGCGCGCAACGCCTCGAACTCGGCCGATCCGATATCAGCGGGGAGGTCGAGTTCCATCTCGACGAGGAACTCCCGTGGCCCGGTCGTCATCGCGGGGCAGGGCCGGTCGACGCCCGGATGGTCAGCTCCATCGGCTGCGCGACCACCTCTTCGATGGGCTCGTCGGCGGGTGTGCGTGCGAGCAGGTCGATCGCGCGCGCACCGAGCTCGTGCAACGGCATCTTGACGGTGGTGAGCGCGGGGGACACGTACTCCGCGATCTCCGCGTCGTGCACCGCGATGAGCGAGACGTCCGCCGGAATCTCGACCCCGGCTTCGCGGAGGGCCTCCATCGCGCCCAAGGCCGACGGGACGTTGGCGGCCACGACAGCGGTGAAGGCGGGTCCCGCACGCAGCGCCGACGCCATGGCCTCCCGGCCGCCCGCCGCGCTGTAGTCGCCGTTCAAGCGCACCTCGGGCACGTCCAGGCCGGCGTCGCGGAGCGCCGCCTCGAATCCCGCGCGCCGGCGCTGGGCGGTGTCCGCGTCGTCCGGTCCGCCGAGGAACACGATGCGGCTGTGGCCGAGCCCGATCAGGTGGTCGACGGCCATCCGCGACGCGCGTGCGTCGTCGAGGACGACGTATCGCCGGCCACCGGGAACGGCGCGGTTCACCAGGACATAGGGCACGGCGAGGCGGGACATGTCGAGCGTGGGGCCGCCGGCCACCAGCAGTCCGTCCACCCGGCCGCCGTCGACGGCGTCGTACCACGCCGCCGGGTCCCAGCCCGAGCCCGTCGACGTCATGACGACGCTGCCGCGGGCTGCCGCGGCCTCCTCGGCCCCGGAGATGATGTGGGCGTAGACGGGGTTGGTGAAGTCCGGGATCACGAGCCCGTACGCGCCCGCGCGCGCCGACCGCAGGCTTCGGGCGATCGCGTTCGGCCGGTAGCCGAGCATGGACGCCTGCTCGAGGATCCGCTGGCGGGTCTCTTCACGGACCCGCACCGACTCACCGCGTAGCACGCGCGAGACCAGCGAGACGTCGACCTGAGCCGCTTTGGCCACGTCAGCCAACGTGACCCGCGCTGAGGTAGCCATCGTCTCCTCCCCTCCTCGATCTCAGGCCGGGGGTGGCTGAACCAGCTCGAGCGTGATGTCGTCCGGGTCAAGAAAGTAGCACGTATAACCCCCGCGGTTACGCCCCTCGGTGATCGCCTGCGGCGGCGACACGAACCGCACGCCGCGCGCCTCGAGCCGTTCGTGTTCGGCGAGGGCATCCTCGACGCAGAACGCCATGTGCGAAGCCCCCGGCCGATGGCGGCCGGGGCCGAACGGCTCACCCTGGGGCGTCACGTACTGCACCAGCTCGAGGTCGTGCGTGGACGCGGCGCGGGGCTGCCCGGGAACGGCGAGCTGCGCGATCCGCAGCGACGCGTCCTCGTACCCGACTAGTGCCCGCGTGTACGCGTTGTCCTGGTCCTGCTGATGGACGAGTTCGAGACCGAGAACGTCGGTGTAGAAGGCGACGGAGCGGTCGATGTCCGCCACGGTGAAGCTGAAATGCCACACGCCCTTCATGACCGCACCACCTCGCGCAACGCCGTCTCGATCTCGTCCGTCTGCGGCAGGAGCGCTGCCGCGAGCTGGGGTGCGGACGGGATCCGCGAGTCCTTCAACGCGACGCGGCGCGGCGGCACGGCCAGCTGGGCACCGGATTCGACGACCCGGCTCACCACCTCGGCACCGAACCCGCCGGTCCGCGCGGCCTCGTGGACGACGACGAGTCGTCCCGTGCGCCCCACGCTCTCGAGAACCGCCTCGTCGTCGAAGGGGTTGAGCCAGACCGCCTCGATCACATCGACCCCGACCCCGTCGGCTTCGAGTCGATCAGCCGCATCGAGGACCTTCTGCGTGATGGCACCCCACGTCACGACGGTGACGTCGTCACCGCTGCGCGGACGGCGATGGCCGCCGATCGGCGCGATCGGCTGACCGACGGTGACTTCCTGCTTCGTGCCGGCGTACAGCGTGCGGTTCTCGATCACGACCGTCGGGTCATCGCATGCGATGGCCGAGAGCAGCAGGTCGTAGGAGTCCTGCGCGGTCCGCGGCATGCAGACGCGAATGCCGGGAACGTGCAGCAGCAGCGCCTCGAGATTCTGGGAGTGCTGCGCGCACGCCGCCGGTGCGGTGCCCTGCTGGGTGCGGATCGTCAGCGGCGCAGCGGTGCGCCCCTCCGAGACGTAGCGGACGTTGGCCGCCTGGTTGACGATCTGATCGAACGCCACGAGCGAGAAGTCGATCCACATGATCTCGACGATCGGCCGGCGCCCGAAGCTGGCGGCACCCACGGCGGCGCCGAGCATCGCGGTCTCGCTGATCGGGGTATCGAACACCCGGTCACCGAACCTTTTCTGCAGGCCGCGAGACACGCCGAAGACGCCTCCCGGCTTCCCGACGTCCTCGCCGTACAGCAGCGTCTCGGGCATCTCCTCGAGGGCGCGCGCGAGGGCGGCGTTCACGGCACCGCCCACGTTGAGCTTGACGATCTCAGGCATACAGGTGCTCCTTGGCGGTAGCGGGGTCGACGAGGGGGTCGGCGAGAGCGGCCGCGGCGGCACGGTCCATCTCCTCACGCGCGCGGCGCTCGCACCGGTCGAGCGTCTCCTGCCCCACGCCCGAGGCGAGGAGCGTGCGCGTCAGCGCGGCGATGGGTTCCACCTCGCGGTCGGCGTCGAGCTCACCCGCCGGCCGGTACTGCTCGGCGTCGCCGATGTAGTGGCCGACGAGGCGCTGCGTGTGCGCCTCGATGAAGGAGGGGCCGCGTCCTGCGACGGCCGACTCGACCGAGAGACGGACCGCCGTCCGGACCTGCGCGAGGTCGTTGCCGTCTACGCGGACGGCCGGGATACCGAGCGCCGTCGCGCGCTGCGACAGGTCCGGGTTGGCGACCATGTCATTGATCGGCGTCAGCTCGGAGTAGCGGTTGTTCTCGCAGATGAAGATCACGCCGAGACCGAAGGCGGCCGCGAAGTTCATCGCCTCGGTGACCGCGCCCTGATTCATGGCACCGTCGCCGAACACGGTCATCGCGATGCGGCCGCTGCCGTCGTACCGGGCGGCGAGTGCGGCGCCGACGGCGATGGGGGCGCCGGCCCCGACGATCGAGTTCTCGCCGTGGAACCCGTGCTGGGGTGCCGAGAAGTGGGCCGATCCGCCGCGTCCACCGTTGACGCCGCTGACCCGCCCCAGCACCTCGCCGAAGATCTCGCGCGGCGGCACGCCTCGGGCGACGGCCCAGCCGTGCCCCCGGTAGGTGGCGTAGAGCGCGTCGTGGGCGCGCAGTTCGCTACAGGCTCCGACCGCGACAGACTCCTGCCCGATCGCGAGGTGGACCGATCCGACCACCTGGTCGGCGAGGCGGAGCTCGCGGATCTTCTCTTCCAACGCGCGGATGCGCCACATCGCGGACAAGTCGTCGAGACCGCGGGTGATGATGTCGTTCATGCGGGGTCCTTCCAGGGTCGGGGGTGGGTCGCGAGCTCGCTTCGCCACGCGCCCACGGCGGCAGCCGCGATCTGCGACGCGTCGCCCGTCGCTGTCGTCGCGTCGAGTTCGATGGAGGGCAGGTGCGGATGATCGGCGAGCCACGCGGTCAAGACCTGCTGCAGCGTGACGCACTCCCGCCTCGCCTGCTGAGCGAGGGCGTAGACGGCGTCGTGAGCCTCTTCTCGTCCCAAGTGCGGTGCGAGGGCGATCATCGCCGACTCGCTCATGATGAGGCCGCCGTCGGCGTCGAGGTTGGCGCGCATCCGGTCCGGGTGCACCGCCAGGGTCTCGACCAGTTCGGCGGCCAGGGCGAGGGCAGAGGCCGTGTCGACGAACAGCGCCGGGATGAGGGACCACTCGATCTGCCACTCACCGGCCGACCGCTCGTGGCCGACCTCCGCCGCCCGGGACAGACCCGTGAAGGCCGTCCGGGCCGACACCGCGAAGCCGATGATCGATTCGCTGAAGATGGGGTTCGACTTCTGCGGCATCGTCGACGAAGCGCCGCGGTGGTGCCCCACCGCTTCGGTCACCTCGCCGATCTCCGTCCGCGACAGGTCTGTCACCTCCCGGGCGAGTCGAGAGGCGCTGGTGGCGCTGCCGACACACACCGCGGCCACATGGACGATCGCATCGCGCGAAGCGTGCCAGGGGACCGTCGCGTCGACGAGCCCGAGACGCTCGGCGACGATCGTGCGGATCTTCGCGGCTCGGTCACCCAGCGCGTCCGACGTTCCCCCGGCCCCGAACAGCGAGACCCGACGAACGTCGTCCCGGCACTCGAGGAGGCGAGAACGGTGGCGCGTCACCTCAGCGAGATAGACGCCGAGCTTGGCTCCCAACGTCGTCGGAACCGCCTGCTGACCGTGGGTCCGGCCGGCCATCACCGTCTCGGCATGCTCGGCCGTGAGAGCGGCGAGGGCGTCGCCGAGGCTCCTGAGCCGACGCTCGAGCACCGCCAACGCAGCGTCGAGCTGCAGCGCCAGACCGCTGTCCATGATGTCCTGCGTGGTGGCGCCGAGGTGAACGCTGCCGCGGTGCTGCGGCGCCAACGCCGCATCGAGCTGTCGGACCAGGCCGAGGATCGGGTAGCCGACGTTGCGGGCACTCTCCCAGAGGGCGTCCTCGTCGATGCTCGCCGGATCGGCGCACACCTGCTCGATCGCAGCGGCCCGTTCCGGGTCGATGATCCCGAGCCGGCCTTGCGCGTGTGCCAGTGCGGCCTCGACCTTCTTCCAGCCGTCGATCGTGTTCGAGGCGGAGAAGACGGCGGCCATCTCACGGTCGCCGTACAGCTCGGCCAGCAGGTCCAGCCCGCGGGCGGGCATGGGTGTCGTCATCAGTGCATCTCCAGTCCGCCGTCGACGTTGATCGCCTGTCCGGTCACGAAAGCCGACCCCTCGCCGGCGAGAAAAGCCACCACGCGGGCGAGTTCGTCGGGATCACCGACGCGCCCGAGTGCCGTTCGAGCGGCCAGCTCCGACAGGTACTGCTCCCCGGCACCGGGACCGAACTGCTCGTCGCGATCGCGGATGATGCCGGCCCACATGTCGGTGAGGAAGACGCCGGGGCACACGGCATTCACCCGAGCCCTCGGCCCGTACGCCAGGGCAGCGGACTTGGTGAACGACAGCAGGGCCGCCTTCGAAGCCGCATAATCGGCGGCGTTCGGGCGCCCGGAGCGTCCGGCGACCGAGGAGATCAGCACGATGCTCCCGTTCTCCATCAGATCGGCCGCTCCTTGAACCGTTGCCACCACACCGCCGAGATTGACATCCAAGGTGCGGTCCCACTGCTCCGCGGAGATCTGTGACAGCGGCGTGGTGCGCATGATGCCGACCGCGCTGACGAGCACGTTGAGCCGGGACGCGCCCGCCGCGGCCAGTGCCTTCTCGGGGAGAGCCCGGCACTGCTCACGCTCGGAGAGATCGACGCCGAGGGCGTGGACGGTGCAGCTCTCGGAGGTCACGGCCTCGGACAGTTCCGCCGCGGCCCGGTCGAGTCGCTCGGACGGCAGATCCGCCAGCACGATGTCCGTCGCATCCTCCGCGAGACGGGCGGCGCACGCGCGTCCCAGGCCACCGGCTCCGCCGGTGATGAGAACGGTGCGGGGCGCGCTCATGCGTCGACCTTCTGAGCCTCGTGGGTGGACATCGACGTGTAGAGCGCCTCGACGAGCGCGAGGGTGCCGAGGTTGTCGGCCGCCGCGGTGGGCGCCTCCGTTCCGTCGGCGATCG
Organism: Aeromicrobium camelliae; assembly: GCF_003850045.1. GTDB lineage: Bacteria > Actinomycetota > Actinomycetes > Propionibacteriales > Nocardioidaceae > Aeromicrobium > Aeromicrobium camelliae. The sequence goes on from NZ_RQJX01000004.1 coordinate 122,312, forward strand.
CGCGGAGCAACCCGGCCATCGGCCCGACGAAGGCGTCCGGGATCCAACGGCGGGTCACCGGGTACGGCAACCAACCGTCGGTGGGAAGCACGCGGCTGAACAGTTCGAGGGTGTCGGGCCTGCCGTGCGGGTAGTCATAGAGCAGTCCGAGGGTGCCGCGCACGGAGCCCTCCGACCCGTCGATCCGGAACTCGGCGCGGAAGTCCCCGGCGATGTTCTCGTGGTTGACGTGCAGCACCGCGCTGACCCCGTCGGGATAGACGAGGGTCGACATCGTGCGGGTCTCACCGCGTGCCGCCTGACCTGGCCGGGATCCGCCCACGCAGAAGACCCGTTCGGGGTCTCCGAGAATGGAGCGGATCGAATCCAGGTAGTGGATCGAGTGGTAGCTGATCTCGAGGCGATCGGAGGTCAGCAGCCAGGGCCAGTCCGACCAGTCCGTGACGATATCGGTGCGGAACTCGATGGCCGTGGGACGTCCGATCCAACCGCGCTGCACGATCGAGCGCGCCGCTGCGATGCCCTCCTCGAAACGCATCTGCTGGTTGACCGCGACGTGGACGCCGGCTGCACGCGCCAGCTCAACGAGTTCACGACCGGTCTCCAGGTCCGGGGCGAACGGCTTCTGGCAGAGCATGTGCTTGCCCCGCGCGACCGCTTGCCGCACGATCTGCGGCTGGGCGCTGGCGACCACAGCGATGTCGACGATCTCGACTGCCGGGTCGTCGAGCAGGTCCTCCAGCGACGTATGGATGGTCGGGATGCCGTGGCGAGACGCGACATCGGCCGCTCGCTCGGTGTCGAGGTCATAGATCGCGACGACCTCCAGACCGGCCGCCGCATAGGCGGGCAGGTGCGCATTGTCGACGATGGCTCCGGCGCCGATCACGCCGATCCGACGGCGTAGTTCCGGTGGCACGGCGAGGTCGACGTCGTGGGCGACGTCCGACCAGATCTCGGGTCCGCTCATGCGGGCACCTCCTGCGTGATGCGGTAGACAGCGGCTGCGGTGTCGGCCAGGATCGCGGCTCGTTCCTCGGTGGTCAGCGGCTCCAGGAGCTCACACAGAACCTCCCACCAGCGGGCGTAACCGCCGCCGAGGACGCTCACCGGCCAGTCGGTCCCGAACATCAACCGCTCGGCGCCGAAGCACTCGAGCGCGATGTCGAGGGCGGGCCGAAGATCTGCCGCGGTGTACCCCGGCGCGGCGGCGGTATCCAGGCCGGAGACCTTGGCGGTGACCTGGGGGTACGCCGCGGCGCGGCGCAGCGATGCCTCCCACTCGCGGAGATCACCTGCTGCCAGCGGCGGCTTGGCCAGGTGATCGATGACCAGTCGGAGCTCAGGAAAACGCTCAGCGAGCACGGGGACGAGCTCCAGATGACGCGGGACCACGGCGATCACGTCGTACGAGAGACCGGCCTGCTCCACTCGGGCCAGACCACGTGCCACGTCGGCTCGCACGAGCCAGTCCGGGTCCGGCTCGTCGTGGTTCTGATGACGGACTCCGACGATGCGCCGGTCGGTGGCGTACTCCTCGAGGACCTGCGCAGTCGCCGCTTCGTCGGTCAGCGGGGCCCAGGCCACGATGCCCACGACCCGCTCCCACCGGTCTGCCGCGCCGATCATCGCGCGGGTGTCGGCCAGGTTCCCGGCCGCCTGGACGAGCACGATGTCGTCCACGCCGCTGGCGGCGACCAGCGGTTCGGCGTCCTCCACCTGGAAGCTGCGGTAGATGGCTCCGGCCTCGGGCGTGAGCCAGGAGTACTCGCCGGTCTCCAGGTCCCACAGGTGTTGATGCGCGTCGATGACACGCAGACCGTCGATCATCGCTCCTCCTGTTCTCGCATCGACCAGACCAGCCGCGGCGCGCGCAGCGGCGGGATGGCGTCGACCTCCCTGAACCCCTCGACGAGTTCGGCCATCTGCTCCTGCCAGCGCACATCAGCCGGATGACCCGCGATGCGTTCCGCGACCGCCTCGTAGTCGTCGGTGTCGATGACGTGGAGCAGGTCGCGCCCATCGCGCCAGATCGCCCAGTCCCGGACTCCCGCGCTGCGCAGCAGGGCGAGGAGATCGGCGGGGATCTCCCGATGCTCCCGGTCGTAGTCCTCCTCGCGCCCCGAGATCAGCACGCTGTGCAATACCGCGGCCCTCATCGCTGCTCGCTGGAGCCCGTCGCCACGAGGTCGGCTTCGCGTTCCGCGGCCGACCCGGACGGACGGTCATTCGGCGCCGGTGCCACAGTTCGCAACTTCACACGCTGCCGCCGGCGGAGCGCGATCGTGTACATGCCGGCCGCGACGATCAGCACGACACCTTGAATGAGGCCCTGGTAGTTCGCCCCGAGGTTGAGGATGTTGAAGCCGTTGGCGAGCGTGATGAGGATCAGCGCCCCGATCAACGACTTCACGACACTGCCCAGTCCGCCGAACAGCGAGGTGCCGCCGAGGATCGCCGCCGCCAGGGCGGTCAGCTCGAACCCGTTGAGGCCCGTGGGGTTGATCGAGGTGAGCCGGGACGCGTAGAGGACACCGACGAACGCGGCGGCGACGCCGTTGAGCACGAACGGGACGACGCGATAGCGGTTGACGGCGATGCCCGACAGCCGCGCGGCCTCCGCGTTCCCGCCCGTGGCGTAGAGCCGGCGGCCGATCGTCGTGAACCGCAACACCCAGGCGGCGACTGCGACGATGACCAGCATGTAGATGGCGCGCTGGCTGAGCTCGATGGTCAGGATGAGCACTGGCGAGAGTGCGACCAGCAGAACGCCGGCACCGAGGGGTACGAGCACGTTCAGTTGCGTCACCGGTCGACCTGCGCGACGCGTGCTCCACCAGCGCCACGCGCCCCACAGCAGCAGCGCCACTCCGGCGATCAGGTACAGGTTCGGGGTCACCCAGCGAGACGCGTCCAGGGCCCGCAAGCTGTCCCGCGCGGCTCCCGTCTCAGCGGTGATCGTGCGGCCGTCGGTGAGGATGAGGACCAGACCTCGCACAGCCGTCATCGTTCCCAACGTCACGATGAAGGCGTTGATGCCGATGTATTGGACCACCACCCCGTTGAACAGGCCGACGCCGGCTCCGACGAGGAGTGCGGCCACGAAGGCCCCCCAGAAACCGAGCGACGGCATCAGGACGAGGCAGGTCGCGGCTCCGAGCGCCGCCACGGAGCCGACCGACAGGTCGAAGTTGCCCGAGATCAGCACGATCGTGGTCGTCACCGCGATGATCCCCAGCAACGCGGCCTGATCCATCACATTGGAGATGTTGTTGGGTGAGACGTAGCTCGGCCGCCCGGACATCGCGGTGGCCACGCTGAGCACGGCGACGAGCACACAGAAGGCGTAGACGACGCCGGCGTTGCTCAGCTGCAGCCAGGACGGCAGCGAGCGCCCGGCGGTACGGAGTTCAGGCATGAGTGACCTCTCGTGGGGTGGACCCCAGCCCATGCGCCAGGGTGATGAGTTCTTCCTCGGTGGTGCGATGCGCCTCGACGTCGGCGACGATCCGGCCGCCCCGGACGACGAGGACCCGTGTCGCGACCGAGAGCAGCTCCTCGAAGTCGCTGCACGCGACCACGACGGCCTGCCCTTGGGCGGCGAGCTGAGCGACGACGCCCAGCAGATCGGCCTTGGCGCCGACGTCGATACCCGCGGTGGGCTCGTCGAGCAGCCAGACCCGCGTCGGCGCGTGCATCCATTTGGCGAAGACGACCTTCTGGGCATTGCCGCCCGACAGCTCGCTCGGCAGTGCATCGGGGCCCGAGGCGACGATGCCCAGCTCCTCGATCGCCCGCTGCGCTCGTTCGCGCTCGTGACGCTCTCGCGGCAGTAGCCGGCGCAGCGAGAACCGGTCGAGGTACGGGATGCTGATGTTCTTCCACAGCGGCTGATCGACGAACAGCCCCTGCGACACGCGGTCCTCCGGCACGTAGGCGATCCCGGCGTGCACCGCCGCCCGCGGGTTGGCGGCCACCGCGTGACCGTCGACACGGACCGTGCCGGTACGAGTGGAGTCCGCCCCGAACACGGCGTTGAGGATCTCGGACCGGCCCGAGCCGAGGAGGCCGGCGAGACCGACCACCTCCCCGGCGCGGACCGTGAACGACACCTCGCTGACGCCGACCTCGGCCCCCAGCTGCTCGACCTCCAGCACGGTCTCCCGCCCCTCGCTCGCCTCAGCGACGTGGCGCTGTGCAGCCAGGAGTTCACGGCCCGCGATGGCCTGGACGAGTTCGCTCTCGTCCAGGTCGGCCGTCGGACGGTCGAGGATCGCCCGACCGTCGCGCAGCACCGTCACGTGGTCGGTGATCTCGAGGATCTCGTCGAGGAAGTGCGAGATGAAGATGAAGGTCGTGCCGTCGGCCGCGAGGCGGCGCACCGCATCGAGAACGATCAGCCGCTCCGACGCCGACAAGGAGGCGGTCGGCTCGTCCATGATCACGAGCTCGGCCCCCAGGGCGAGCGCCTGGAGGATCGCCACCATCTGCCGCGAGCCGATGGGCATCGTGCCCACCTGCTGATCAGGGTCGATCTCATAGCCGAGCCGCTCGACGAGCGCGGAGAAGCGCTCTCGCATCGAGAGGGTCATCCGGTGCGGTCCGCCTTCGGACAGGAAGACGTTCTCCAGTGCGCTGAGGGTCGGCACCAAGGGAACGTGCTGGTGGATCGTCGCCAGCCCTGAGGCGACGACCTCACCGGGGTTCCTCCACTGCACCGGCCGGCCCTTCCAGCGGATCTCCCCTTCGCTCGGCGGCTGGACGCCGCTCACGCACTTGATCAGCGTGGACTTGCCCGCGCCGTTCGCCCCGACGAGCCCGTGCACCGAACCGGCGGTGACGGCCAGATCGACGCCGCGGAGGGCGCGGGTGCCGTTGGGGAAGGTCTTGGTCAAGTCGACGAGCTCCAAGACTGGCGTGGCCGAGTCCGTGCTGCTCATGGCGATCTCCTGTCGGTCAGAGGGGTGGCGTCAGCGAAGCTCGCGCCTCACCACTGCGGGACGCACTCGTCGACGTTGCTCTGATCGATGGCGGGCGTCTCGTAGGTGACGAACTGCGCCTCCTCGGTCGTCTCACCGGTCAGGTAGTCGTACATCGTCTGCATGGCGAGCTCACCGAGATCGCGGGGCTTGAAGCACACCGTGCCGAAGATCTTGCCGCTGGTCACGCCGTCGACGCCCAGCTTCGATCCGCCGATCCCGACGACCTTGGCGTCGCTGCCCGCCGACTCGACAGCGTTGGCGCAACCGACCGCCATGTCGTCGCTCTCGGCGTAGAACAGGTCGATGTCGGGGTCGCTGGCGAGCATGTTCTGGCACGCCGACTGCGCACCCTCCGCGGTCCAGTCACCAGGCTGGCTGGCCACCACGTCGAAGTTGACACCGGCCTCCTTCGCCGGATCGAGGAAACGGGCGAACCGGAGCTCGACCTCGGCGAAACCGGCTGCTCCCTCGACGACCGCGAGCTTTCCGCCCTCGGGGGCGGCCTTCAACGCCAGCTCACCCGCGGTCGCTCCCGCGTCGAGCTCCTGCTGCGTCACGAGCGCGGCGAGCGTGGGGTACACATCATCGAGTTCACGCTCCTTCGGGTCGCCCACCTGCGAGGCGACGGCCACCGTCGGGATGCCGGCCGCGTCGAGTTGATCGGCGAGCCCGACTGCGACGCCGGAGTCGACCGGGAGCAGCAGCACGCCGTCAGGCTGCTGGTTGATCAGGTCCTGAACGTCGTTGGCCTGCTTCTCGGTCTTCCCCTGACCGTCGAGTTCGACGAGCTCGACGCCGAGTTCGTCGGCCTTCGCCCGGATTCCCTCGCCGATGGACGAGGGGAACGGGAAGCTGAGTCCGAGGTTGGCGACGCCGACCGTGAGGTCCTCGCTCGACGACGACTCCTCGCCGCCGGCTTGGCCGCAGGCGGACAGAGCGAGGACCGCCGCCGTAAGAGCGGTCGCAGTGATGGGCTTGCGCATGTGATTCTCCATTCGGTGAGCCGAGTGGTGGGCGAGGAGCCCCCTCCCAGCGACCGGGGTCTCCGTGGACGACGCCGAACCGCGGGCCGCATCTCCCCCCCCGGAGAGTGTTCGGTCCGTGGTCAAACGTTTGATCATGGACATTACGTGACCGTCGTCACCATGGCAAGGGTTTTGTCCAAACTCGTTCGACGCGACGTTCGTAGCGCGCCGACGAAGGACCGCGAGGGTCAGCGCCGGTCGGCGAAGAACTGCTGAAGCAGCGCGGTGGATTCGGCGGCGAGCACCCCGGCGTGCACCTCGGGGCGATGATTCAGGCGACGGTCGCGGACGACGTCCCACAAGGACCCGACGGCGCCGGCCTTGTCGTCGAAGGCGCCGAACACCAGGCGAGCGACCCGGGCCGAGACGAGCGCGCCCGCGCACATCGTGCAGGGCTCCAACGTGACGACGAGGGTGCAGCCCTCGAGCCGCCACTCGCCGACCGCGCGAGCAGCCTGGCGCATTGCGTCGATCTCGGCGTGGCCGGTCGGGTCGGCGTCGCGTTCGCGCGTGTTACGACCCTCGCCGAGGATCTGACCGTCGGCCGAGACGACGATCGCACCGACGGGGACGTCGCCTTCGGCGCCCGCGGCCGCCGCCAGCTCCAAAGCCCGGCGCATCCAGGCCTCGTCCGGCGTCACCCGACGATCGTCTCCATCTGCTCGCGGAAGCCCAGACGCTGGGCGATGTCGAGCAGCACCTCGTCCGGGTAGAGGTCGTCGTCCTCGCACAGCAACGAGAGTTCGACCGATGCGAGCCCGAGGTCGCTGAGAATGTCGAGGTCGCCGATCGGCTCGACGGTGTCGTCATCCTCTGGGTCCGGTGCATCGAGCACCTCGGCTACGTCCGCCGCGAGCGGATAATCGAGCGCGGCCGTGTTGTCCGAGAGCAGCACGCGCACCTGAGTGCCGCTGCGGCGGACGATGACGAAGAAGTCATCCTTGACCGAGACCATGCCGAGCACACCGACCTCGGACGGGAAGCGGCGCAGCGACTCGCTCAGCCCTGCGAAGTCCTCACCGAGGCTCGGGGGAAGTTCCATGACGGACCAGTCGCCGTCGTCGCGATAGGCGGCGACCACGAAGTCCACATCGTCCTCGGCCACGATCCCTCCTCGGGCTCACCGCTGTTCCGTCCGCCATCGTGACAGACCACGGGGTACCGCCGCTAGTCGAGGACAAGTGAACCGGACCGGGGCAACGGACCGCTACCCTCGGACCATGCAGGTTCACGTCGTCGACCACCCGCTCGTCGCTCACAAGCTCACGGTGTTGCGCGAGGCGACCACCGACTCACCCACCTTCCGGCGACTGACCGAGGAACTCGTGACGCTCCTGGCGTACGAGGCGACCCGCGAAGTCCGCGTCGAACCTGCCGACATCACCACGCCCGTCGCGCCGACCAAGGGCGTCCGGCTCACGTCCCCGGCGCCGCTCGTCGTCCCGATCCTGCGGGCCGGTCTGGGAATGCTCGAGGGGATGCAGCGCCTGCTGCCCACTGCCGAGGTCGGCTTCCTCGGCATGATCCGCAACGAGGAGACCCTCAAGGCCGAGACCTACGCCGAGCGCCTTCCCGAGGACCTCTCCGGCCGGCAGTGCTACCTGCTCGACCCGATGCTCGCCACCGGCGGGACGCTCGCGATGGCGATCGACTTCCTCGTCCGCCGCGGCATCGACCACATCACCGCCATCACGCTCCTCGCGGCTCCCGAGGGCGTCCGCCGGCTCGAGAAGGAACTCGAGCACGTCGACGTCCCGGTCACGATCGTGACGGCTGCGCTCGACGAGCGTCTGGACGAGAACGGTTACATCGTCCCGGGCCTCGGCGACGCCGGCGACCGTCTCTACGGCGTCGTCTGAGAGTCCACCCCGCACCAACCCGGGCGTCAGCCCTTGGCAGATTGGTAACCATTCGGTTACGTTTCCTCCATGGATGTGTTCGACGCTCTCGCCGACCCGTTGCGCCGCGAGCTTTTGACGCAGCTTTCGTGCGGGCCGGCACGGGTGGTCGACCTCGCCGACGCGCACCCCGTCTCGCGGCCGGCCATCAGTCGGCACTTGCGCGTGCTGTCTGAGGCCGGGCTCGTCGAGGCCGACGAGCTGGGGCGCGAGCGGCACTATCGGCTGCGCACCGAGCCGCTCGCCGAGGTGCGCAGCTTCGTCACCGGACTGATGCGACAGCCGCGGCTGCCCGAACACACCCTCGACGCTCTCGCCACCGAGGTGCGCCGTACCACCCGAGACCGCCGCCGCGCCGCGGCCGCGGAGGACACCGCATGACCACCACCCCCACCGGCCGCCGCGAGCGGCGCGACGACGCCGATGCCCTCGTCTGGGAGCGCACCTTCCGCGCGCCCGTTCACGACGTGTGGGCCGCCGTCACCGAATCCGATCGGTTCGAGCGCTGGATCGGCACGTGGACCGGGGATCCGGCCGACGGCTTCGTCACCTTCACGATGAACGCCGAGGACGAGGACATTCCGCCGTCGCGCTACGACATCCGCGCATGCGAGCCGCCGCACCTCCTGCGGATCGACGCCGTGGACGATTTCGGTGCCTGGTATCTCACCCTCGAGCTCCGCGAGGAGGACGGCGTCACCACGCTCACGATGTCGCAGGTCATCGACGACGTCTCGACGATCGAGAGCACCGGCCCCGGCTGGGAGTACTACCTCGACCGGCTCGTCGCCGCCGAGTCGGGTCGCGATGCCGACACCGTCGAGTGGGACGATTACTACCCCGCCCTCCGCGACCACTACGTCGCCATCGCCGCCGCCCTCGCACCGCCCAACCCGACCAAATAGGAGGCTGCGGCCGGCTGGTCTCGATACGGCCCTCGTTCCTCGCGCCAACTCGACCACCTACAAAGCGCCGCGATGGCGCGAGAGCACGTTGCGTGACCGGTCTCGAATCGCCTCGGGATCAGAGGGCGCGGATGATGTCTTCGACGCGTTCTTTGGCGTCGCCGAAGAGCATCTGCGTGTTCTCGCGGAAGAACAGCGGGTTCTGCACACCGGCGTAACCGGCCGCCATCGACCGTTTGAACACCACGACGTTCTCGGCTTCCCACACGTGCAGCACCGGCATGCCCGCGATCGGGCTGCTCGGGTCCTCCGAGGCAGCCGGGTTCACCGTGTCGTTGGCACCGATCACGAGCACGACGGACGTCTCGGCGAAGTCGTCGTTGATCTCGTCCATCTCGAGGACGATGTCGTACGGGACCTTCGCCTCGGCGAGCAGGACGTTCATGTGGCCCGGGAGCCGCCCGGCGACCGGGTGGATGCCGAAGCGCACCTCGACGCCCTTCTCCCGCAAGCGCCGGACGAGATCGGCGACCGGGTACTGCGCCTGTGCGACGGCCATCCCGTAGCCCGGCGTGATGATCACGGACGAGGCGTTCCGCAGCAGTTCGGCGGTCTCCTCCGCGTTGACCTCGCGGTGCTCGCCGTAATCGGTGTCGTCACCGGTCGCGGCCTCGATGCCGAAGCCGCCTGCGATCACGGAGATGAACGAGCGGTTCATCGCCTTGCACATGATGTAGGAGAGGTACGCACCCGAGGAGCCGACGAGCGCGCCGGTGACGATGAGCAGGTCGTTGCTGAGCAGGAAGCCCGACGCGGCCGCGGCCCAGCCCGAGTAGCTGTTGAGCATCGACACGACGACCGGCATGTCGCCGCCGCCGATCGAGGCCACCAGGTGCCAGCCGAGCGCGAGCGCGACGATCGTGACGAGGATGAGCAGCCACAGCGCCGGATCGATGACGAACCAGATCGTCAGCAGGACGAAGGCGGCGAGCGCCCCGATGTTGAGCCAGTTCTTGCCCGGCAGCATGAGCGGCGCGGACTTGATGCGGGCCGAGAGCTTGAGGAATGCCACGATCGATCCGGTGAACGTCACCGCACCGATGAAGACGCCGATGAACACCTCGGCACTGTGGATGCGCTCGAGCGACTCCAGCCCGTAGGACGGGTGCTGCAGATAGCCGTTCCAACCCACGAGCACGGCGGCCAGACCCACGAAGCTGTGCAGCAGCGCGATGAGCTCGGGCATCCCGGTCATCTCGACCTTCGACGCCCTGGCGAGTCCGATGACCGCACCGATCGCCATGGCGGCGAGCAGCAGCACCACGCCGAGGGTGTCCGAGACGTCGACGACGAGGATGAACGTGGCCACGAGGGCGATCACCATGCCGGCGATGCCGTACGTGACACCTTGGCGGGCCGTCTCGTGCTTGGACAGTCCGGCGAGGCTCAGGATGAAGAGCAGGGCAGCGACGATGTAGGCCGCAGTGGCCACGCTGAAAGCGGTCATCAACCGATCAGTCCTTCGAGAACATGCTGAGCATGCGTCGGGTCACGGCGAAGCCGCCGAAGACGTTGATACTGGCCACGAGCACGGCGATGAACGCGAGCGTGCGGATCACCGGGTCGTCGACGGAGAGCTGGAGCATCGCACCGACGACGATGATGCCGCTGATCGCGTTCGTGACGCTCATGAGCGGCGTGTGCAGCGCATGGTGCACCTTGCCGATCACGTAGTAGCCGATGACGACCGCGAGCGTCAGCACGGTGAAGTGCTGCGGCAGCGGGGCGGGCGCGAACGCGTTCACGAGGAACAGCGCGGCGACGCCGAGCGCCACGAGAGCGTACTTGCCCTGCTGGGTGAGCGCGGGCTTCTCCGGCTTGGGCTCGGCCGGTACGGCAGCAGCCGGCGCCGCGGCGGGAGCGGCGGAGACTTGGACGGGCGGCGGTGGCCAGAGCTTCTCCCCGTCGCGCGCCACCGTCACGGCGCGCTGCACGACGTCGTCGAAGTCGAGGACGAGCTGCCCGTCCTTGCCCGGCGTCAGCAGTTTGAGGAGGTTGACGAGGTTGGTGCCGTAGAGCTGGGAGGCCTGCGTGGGCAGTCGACCGGCGAGGTCGGTGTACCCGAGGATCGTGACGCCGTTGGCGGTCACGACCTTCTCGCCGGGGACCGACCCTTCGACGTTGCCGCCCTGCGCCGCGGCCATGTCGACGATGACGCTGCCGGGCTTCATCGAGGCGACGTCCGCCGCGGTGATGAGGCGCGGAGCGGCCCGGCCCGGGATCAGCGCGGTGGTGATGATGATGTCGACGTCCTTCGCCTGCTCGGAGTAGATCTCCGCGGCGCGCCGGTCGTACGCCTCGCTGGTCGCCTTGGCGTACCCGTCGGAGGACTCCATCTGCTCCTCGACCTCGACGGCGAGGTATTCGCCGCCGATCGACTTCACCTGATCGGCGACCTCTGGCCGCGGGTCGGTAGCGCGCACGATCGCGCCGAGGCTGCTCGCGGCACCGATGGCCGCGAGGCCCGCGACACCGGCACCGGCGACGAGCACCTTCGCGGGCGGGACCTTGCCGGCCGCGGTGACCTGGCCCGTGAAGAAGCGGCCGAACTCATGGGCGGCCTCGACGACGGCGCGGTAGCCGGCGATGTTCGCCATGGAGCTGAGCACGTCCATCGACTGGGCGCGCGAGATGCGCGGCACCGCGTCCATCGCCAGCGCAGTGATCGGGCGCGCGGCGAGCTTGTCGACGAGGTCCGGGTTCAGCGCCGGGCTCAGCAGGCTGATCAGCGTCGCGCCCTCGCGGACCCGAGCGATCTCGGCGTCGTTGGGAGCGTTGACTTTGAGCACCACGTCACTCGCCCACGCCTCGTCCGTGCCGACGACGACGGCACCGGCCTCTGCGTAGGCGTCGTCGGTGAAGCTGGCACGCGCGCCGGCTCCGGACTCGACGACGACGTCGTACCCCAGCTTGAGGAGTTGGGCCACGGTCGCCGGGGTCGCGGACACGCGTGTCTCGCCGGCGGCCGACTCGGTGACGATTCCGATCTTCACCCGGCGAACGATAGCGGCGAAGCCGGATACTGACCACTCCCTGAGATTGCCGTCTCACAACGTGGCGCACCCGGCGACCGCGTGCAGCGTGAATGTGACATTGCCAGTGGCAGATTTCACATACCAACGGTATCTTGATCGCCATGGCTTCACTGACCCCCTCGTCCTTCGACGGCAAAGTCGCCCTGATCACCGGCGCGGCCCGCGGAATCGGCGCCCACACTGCCCGCGGTTTCGTGGCGTACGGGGGTCGCGTCGCCCTTGTCGGGCTGGAAGCGGACCGGCTCGCCGAGCTCGCCGACGAACTCGGCGACGCCGCCGCCTGGTGGGAGGCCGACGTCCGCGACAGCGCCGCCGTCAAAGCCGCGATCGACGCCGCGGCCCAGCACTTCGGCCGCATCGACTACGTGCTCGCCAACGCCGGCATCGCGTCCTACGGGACGGTGCGTCAGATCGACGACGCGGCCTTCGAACGAGTCGTCGACATCAACCTCAACGGCGTCTTCCGCACGTTGAAGCACAGCATCCCGCACCTGCAGAAGACCCGGGGGTACGCGCTCGCCGTCTCTTCGCTCGCCGGATTCACCAGCATCGCGGGCCTCGCGCCCTACGCGGCGAGCAAGGCCGGCTGCGAGTCGCTCGCCCTGGCCACCCGCCAGGAGGTCGCGCACCTCGGCATCAAGGTCGGCGTCTGCCACCCCTCGTGGATCGACACCGACATCGTGCGCGGCGCCGAAGCGGACCTCCCGACCTTCAAGGCCATCCGCGGGAAGCTCCCCTACCCCGCGAACAGCACGACGACCGTCGGGGAGTGCGTAGAGCACATCTTGCGCGGCTTCCTCAAGCGCAAGTCGCGCGTCTACGTGCCCAAGGGCGTGCTGGTGGCCAACTGGTCGAAGGCGTTCGTCAACTCCCCGGCCACCTGGCCCTACATCCGTCGACTCACCAGCCGCACCGTGCCGCGGCTTGAGGCCGAGGTCGACGCGCTCGGCCGGTACCACCACAGTCACGTACCGGTGACCAAACCGGCCGGCGACTGAGTCACCAGTCGACGGTCTCGTTGTCCTGCACCGAGGCCGCGAGCGAGGTCATGTGGCCGAGCCGCGCGACCTCCGACGGCAGGAACTCCGGACCGCCGTGCCGCCCCACCACGACCACGAATCGCTGTCCGCGTCGCAGCCGTCCTGGCGCACCCGCCAGCACCATCGAGTCCCACTCGGGAACGTCGTCCAGCTGGCGGGCGGCGTCGAGATCGAGCCAGTCGTCGGCGGCGGGCACGAGCTCCGGCGCGGACGCCGAGGCGTAGACGGTACGGGCTCGTCCCATGTCGCGGACGAGAGCCATAGCCCAGTCGGTGCGGAAGGTCGCGGGGACGAAGTCGATGAACTGCTTGAGCGCTTTGGCCGGCTCCGAGGTGAAGGCCTCCACCGCCTCCAGGTCCATGCTGAGGTTGACCCCGGCCGCATAGCGGGAGATCCAGTGCACCCGCACGCCGTCGAGGGCGTGACAGGCGGTGATGAGCGCGTCCGGCATGACGCTGGGCGGTAGTTCGAGGAGCACGTCGTCCACCGCGAAGCCGTCCTGGCGGTGTTCGACGATCTCGATGGCCTCGATGTCGGCGCCCGCACTACCGAGTGCGGTCGCCAAGGCGCCGAGGGATCCCGGGACGTCCGGGAGTTCGACGCGCAAGTGGAATGCCATGCCCCCATTGTGACGAACCCACGTTTCAAGTACGTGAAGCACACAACCGGGACGAACCCGTAGAACTACGGGTGGACTGCTTCCGGGCCGGAGCGCGAGAGTGTTGTCGTCTCTGTTTTCTGAATCACCGGGAGAACATCATGGGAGTTCTTTCCATCGCCGTGCGTGGGATGGCGGTAGCCGGGCTCGTCGGTAGCGGCCTGGTGCTGACCGCCCCCGCCGCATCGGCCCAGAACTGCTCGAGCGTTCCGGGCTACGCCAAACGACCCACCACCGTCGGCGTCGAATACTACGAGGATGCGCGCTGCGGGGTCGACCAGAACCGGATCACCCGTCCACCGGCCACGCGGCCGGTGTCGAGCCAGCCCACAGGCTGGGGCTGCCGGCAGTATCCGGACGGAGAACTCTGCGGCGTGGGCATCGGCCCCCGACCCACCGTCTCGCTCTCGCACGAGACCTGGAGGCGCCTCTACGGCACCGTCCGCGTCGGCGCCCCCGTGACCGTGCGCGGAGGCGGCGGTACCGGTACTGGCGGCGGAGGTGGCGGCACGGTCTCCATCGGGGCGCTGAGCAACCCTGACAAGGACAAGAAAGTCAACTACAACACCAAGTAGTCCGAGCCTCGGCGAGGCGGGCCGGTCCAGTCCGGATTGGTCCGCCTCCGTAGGCTCATATGCGTGAACCCCGTGGTCGTCCGCCGCCTTTTCCGTACTGTCGCGATCGCCGAGGCGATCTCCTGGACCGGTCTGCTGATCGGCATGTACCTCAAGTACGTGCCCGAGACCACCGAACTCGGCGTGCAGATCTTCGGTCCGATCCACGGCGGGCTGTTCGTCCTCTACTGCCTGGCGACGCTCATCGCATGGCGCATCTTCAACTGGTCCGTCCCGGCGCTGCTGTGGGGACTGTTCGCCGCCATCCCGCCGTTGTTCACGATCGTGTTCGACGTATGGGCGGAGCGCCGGGGCCTGCTCGATCCCGAGCGCGCCGAACTCGCCCCCACGGCCTGAGAATCCGCCGCGCACTGCTGGTCTGTGGCGCCGCAGCGTCCGGGAGCCGATACTGAGGCCATGCGTGCGATCTGGAAGGGCGCCATCAGCTTCGGTCTGGTGAACGTGCCGGTCAAGCTGTACTCGGCCACGGGCAGTCACGACCTCTCCCTCCACCAGGTCCACGCCGAGGACGGCGGCCGCATCCGCTACGAACGCCGCTGCGAGGTCTGCAAGAAGGTCGTCGCCTACAGGGATATCGACAAGGCGTACGACGACGGCACCCACACGGTCGTCCTCACCAAGGACGACATCGGGGCGCTGCCGGCCGAGAAGAGCCGTGAGATCGAGGTCGTGGAGTTCGTTCCGTCCGACCAGATCGATCCGCTGCGCCTCGACAACAGCTACTACCTCGAACCGGAGGAGCGCGCGGTCAAGCCGTACACGCTGCTGCGGCGAACGCTCGAGGAGACCGACCGCGTGGCCATCGTGCAGTTCGCCCTGCGTCAGCGAACCCGCCTCGCCGCGCTGCGCGTGCGCGACAAGGCCATGGTGCTGCAGACGCTGCTGTGGGACGACGAGGTGCGCGCCCCGGAGTTCGACATCCTCGACAAGAACACCAAGATCAGCGACAAGGAACTGAAGATGGCCGGGCAGCTCGTCGAGTCGCTGTCCGGCGACCTCGACACCTCGGAGTTCGAGGACGAGTACCAGGTCCAGCTCCGCGCCCTCGTCGACGCCAAGCTCGAGCAGGGCGACACGCTCGATACCGAGAAGACCTTCGGCGTGACCGAGGAGGACGAGGACGAGGGCGGCGAGGTCGTCGACCTGATGGAGGCGCTCAAGCGCAGCGTCGACGCCCGCAAGAAGAAGACCGACGGCGCGAAGAAGAAGTCGTCGAGCCCGAAGAAGCGCGCGTCCGGCTGACCGGTCAGGCGTCCGGCGGGAACTCCGACAGCGGGGTGCGCCGGTACGTGACGACCCACTCGGCCACCTCGCGGAGCTTGCGGTTGTGGTGCTGGGAGTAGCGCCGCAACACGTCGAACGCGCGGTCGGCGTCGATGTCGAACCGCTCCATGAGGATGCCCTGAGCCTGGCCGATGAGCTTGCGCGCGTCGATCGCGATCCGCAGGCCCTCCTCGCTCTGCGCAGAAGCGACCGCCACCGACGCGTGGCGGGCGAAGATCGCCGCGACGGCCAGATCATCGTCGTCGAACGCCTTGGGGTGCTCGGAGAAGAGGTTCCGCGAGCCGTACCGACGCTCGGGCGTCTCCAGGCGCACACTCACGACGCTGCGAATACCGAGCTCGGCCACCGCGGGGCCCCACGCCGGCCAGCGCTCGTCGACGCTGATGTCATCCGAGACGGCTGATGTCATCCGAGACGTAAATGCCCCCGCCCTCGAGTGCGTCGAGGCACGGGCCCTCGTCGTGGGTGAGCTGGAGCTCGTGGGACGTCCGCACCCGCTGCGAGGTGGCGGCGGCCGTCTCCACCCGCGAGCGGGCGTGGACCAACAGCAAGCCGGCGTCGTCGCAGCCGATCGCGGACTTGGCATACCGCGTGACGAGCTCGACCGTCTTCTCGGTGCTGTCCTGCGTGTGCAGGTCGAGCGCCATCTGAGAGAAGAACTCCGGAATGTCCACTGGCCCTCCGCGTCATATCGTGGGCCACCAGAGTAGAGGACGAGTCGGACGGGAAGGCCCGGTATGGCACAGACGCCACAGACGGTATCGATCGACGGCCGCCTGCTGCGTCTGACCAATCCCGACAAGGTGCTCTACCCCGCCACGGGCACCACCAAGGCGGACGTCATCGCCTACTACGTGCAGATCGCACCGGTCATGCTGCCGCACCTCGCCGGCCGTCCGGTGACGCGCAAGCGGTGGGTCGAGGGTGTCGGTACGGACAAGAAGCCCGGTGAAGTGTTCTTCGAGAAGAACCTGCCGGACTCGGCACCGTCGTGGATCCGCCGCGTCTCCCTGCAGCACACCTCACACCGCAACGAGTATCCGGTCTTCAGCAGTCCCGCCGACCTCGCCTGGGCCGGCCAGGTCGCCGCCCTCGAACTGCACGTGCCGCAGTGGCGCGTCGACCAACTCGGCACGATGCAGAACCCCGACCGGCTGGTGCTCGACCTCGACCCTGGACCCGGCGCCGGCCTGGCGGAGTGCATCGAGGTCGCCCACGAAGCGCGCGACCTGCTCTCGGGGATCGGCCTGGACCCCGTCCCCGTGACTTCGGGCAGCAAAGGCCTGCACCTCTACTGCGCGATGGACGGCGTGCGCGACGCCGACTACCTCAACGCCTTCGCGAAGCAGCTGGCGGTGTCGCTGGAGGAATCGATGCCCGACCTCGTCGTCAGTTCGATGGCGAAGTCGAAGCGCCAGGGCAAGGTGCTCGTGGACTGGAGCCAGAACAACCGCAACAAGACGACGATCTGCCCGTACTCGCTGCGCGGGCGAGCGCGGCCGACCGTCGCCCTCCCGCGAACCTGGGACGAGCTGGACGGCGACCTCGAACAGTTGGAGTTGGACGCGGTTCTCGAACGCATGGAGGACCTGTCCGATCCGATGGCCGCGCTGGGCCACTCGGGGCCGGACCGGCTCGAGCGCTACCGCTCGATGCGCGACGCGTCCGCGACCCCCGAGCCGGTGCCCGCGGACCGTCCCGCCGACCGACGCGGGGAGGAACCGATCTTCGTCATCCAGGAGCACCACGCGCGCCGGCTGCACTGGGACTTCCGACTCGAGCACGACGGCGTGCTGGTGTCGTGGGCGTTGCCCAAGGGGGTGCCCACGTCGCCGAAGGAGAACCATCTCGCGGTGCAGACCGAGGATCATCCGATGGAGTACGCCACCTTCGCCGGGGAGATCCCGAAGGGGCAGTACGGCGCCGGGTCCGTGGAGATCTGGGACACGGGGACGTTCACCGCGAGCAAGTGGCGCGACGACGAGGTCATCGCGACGTTGCGCGGCCAGGACGACGGCGGCCTGGGCGGTGAGCCTCGCACGTACGCGCTCATCCGGACCGGCGAGAACTGGTTGATCCACCTCATGAAAGACCAGCAGGCCGACCCTCCGGCAGAGCTGGGAGCGGTCTCCCCGATGCTCGCCACTCTCGCCGACGCGCGCTCGCTAGGTGATGAGAGCGAGTGGGCGTTCGAGATGAAGTGGGACGGGGTCCGCACGATCGCCGTGGTGAACGACGACGGCGTCCGCCTCTACAGCCGGTCCGGACGCGTCACGACGGCCACCTATCCCGAGGTCGCCGAGGAACTGGCCGGCCTTCCGGCGGGCACGGTGCTGGACGGCGAGATCGTCGCCCTCAACGAGCAGGCGGTCCCGAGCTTCGGGCTGCTCCAGCAGCGCATGGGGCTGGAGAAGCAGCGCGAGATCACAGCCGCCCGCGAGCGCGTCCCGGTGACGTTCCTGGCGTTCGACGTACTGGCGCACGAAGGGCGATCCTCGACGGGACGTACCTACGAGCAGCGCCGCGCGGCGCTCGCCGAGCTCGACATCGACGGGGTCGCAGCCATCACGCCGCCGGCGTTCACCGGGTCACTGCGCGAAGCCGTGGCCGCGAGCCGCCGCTGGAAGCTGGAGGGGGTCGTGGCCAAGCGCCGCGACAGCACCTACGCCGTCGGCAAGCGGTCGACCGCGTGGCTCAAGATCAAACACCAGGAGATGCAGTCGGTCGTCATCGGCGGTTGGCGACCGGGCGCCTCGTCCGGGTTCGGTTCGCTCCTGCTCGGCATCCCGAGCGAGGAGGGCCTGCGGTACGTGGGCCGCGTCGGGACGGGATTCACCGACGCCCAGCGACGCGAACTCGGCGCGCAGCTGCGCCGACTCGAGCGGAAGACCTCGCCGTTCGTGGAGGTTCCGCGCGACGTGAGCGCAGACGCACACTGGACGACACCCCGATTAGTGGGTGAAGTCGTCTACGGTGGCTGGACAGGCTCGGGGATCCTTCGGCATGCGAGCTGGCGTGGTTTACGGAAGGATCTAGAGCCAGACGATGTCCACGTCGAATCGAAGGAGTGAGCGATGGGAAAGCGCAAGAAGGGCATGCGCGATCAAGTCGAGGATCTGGCGGGACATCTGCCGGACAAGAAGGAACTGCTCGATCTGCGCGGTGAGGTGATGGACCGTCTCCCCGACAAGGCCGAGATTCTGGCCCTGCGTGATCAGCTGATCGATCGCCTGCCCGACGATGTGAGCGACCGCCTCCCCGTCGAGACCAAGAAGAAGAAGCGTTTCGCCGGCGTCCGGAAGGTCGCGATGGTCGGCCTCCTCGCCGCCGCCGTCGGAGGCGTCGTGGCGTTCCTCAAGGCCAAGGCCGACGACGCCCAGGTTCCGCCGTACACCCCGCCGCCGGCCCCGAGCCCCTCGGAGCCGCCGCAGCCGATGGCCTGACGGTCGTACGCGAAAGCCCCTGGACCCTGCGGTCCGGGGGCTTCGTCGTGTCGGCGCCGAGAACGACGAACGGCGGCCACCCGGAGCGTATCCAGGGGCCGCCGCTCGGGTTCGGATCAGTTCTTGAAGGCGTCCTTCACGTTCTCACCGGCCTGCTTGAAGCTCGACTTGGTCTGGTCGCCCTTGCCTTCGGCTTCCATCTCCTTGTCGTCGGTGGCCTTGCCGGAACCCTCCTTGACCTTGCCCTTGAGGTCCTCGGCCGCGTTCTTGATCTTGTCGTCCAGTCCCATGGGTACTCAGTCCTTCCGTTGGAGCCTTGATATCTCCAGTCGAACACCGATCGGCCGCGCTCGCATCTCGAACGGGCTCATCCCAGCGCCCGGTCGAGATTGAGCGCGGCGCTGATGAGCGACAGATGCGTGAAGGCCTGCGGGAAGTTGCCGAGATGATCACCAGTGGCGCCGATCTGCTCGGCGTACAGGCCCAGATGGTTGGCGTAGGTGAACATCTTCTCGAGCGCGATCTCCGCCTCCGCCAGCCGTCCCGCACGCGTCAGCGCCTCCACATACCAGAACGAACAGAGGCTGAAGGTCCCCTCATCGCCGTGGACGCCGTCCGGAGCGTGGTCGACGTCGTAGCGGAAGACGAGGCTGTCGGAGACCAGATGCTCCTCGATCACGTCGAGTGTCGACAGGAACTTCGGGTCCACCGGCGAGATGAACTTGACCATGGGCATGAGCAGGACCCCGGCGTCGACGGCCTTCCGACCGGCGGATTGGACGAACGCCCCGAGCCCGTCGTCCCAGGCGTCGCGGAGGATGCGCGCGTGGATGTCGTCGCGCAGGCGCGTCCACACCACGAGGTCGCCGGGAAGTCCGCGCTGTCGGGCCATGCGGATCATCCGTTCCACGGCGACCCAGCACATGAGCCACGAGGTCGTGTGGTGCCGGTTCTCGGTGCGGATCTCCCACATTCCCGCATCGGGGTCGTCCCAGTGATCCTCGAGCCACTCGAGGATCCGGGTCAGACCGCTCCAGGCGTCCTGGCTGATGCCGGCACCGTATTTGTTGAACAGGTAGATCGAGTCGATGATCTCGCCGTAGATGTCGAGCTGCAGTTGCTCGACCGCGCCGTTGCCCGACCGCACGGGCCGCGAGTCGCGATACCCGCGCAGATGGTCCAACTCCCGCTCCGGCAGCGGCACGTCGCCGTCGATGTCGTACATGACGCGGAGTGGCCCCAGGTCGTGGTCGGCGTTCTTCTCGTCGGCGAGCCGCTGTGAGAGCCATCCGACGAACGCTCCGGCCTCGTCCATGAACCCGAGACGCAGCAGTGCGTACAAGGTGAAGCCCGCGTCGCGGATCCAGACGAAGCGGTAGTCCCAGTTGCGCTCGCCGCCGATCTCCTCGGGAAGGCTCGCGGTGGGTGCCGCGATGACCGCGCCGCTCGGCTCATGGGTGAGGAGCTTGAGGGTGATGGCGGAACGTTCGACGTTCTCGCGCCACCGGCCCCGGTAGTTCGACGTGGAGAGCCAGTCGTGCCAGAACGTCGACGTGGCCTCGAAGAGGGCCGACGTGTCCTCACCGCACGCGTGCGGGACGTCGTCGTCCTCGAGGACCTCGAGCACGAACAGCGCCCGCTCGCCGCTCTCGAGGTGGAACTCCCCGATCACGTCGTCGTTGTCGACCTCGACATCGACCGTCGCGCTGATCCCCAGCCGTACGCCGTCGCCCGCGATCAGGACACCGTCGTCGGTCCGCTCGACGTTGGGCCGGCCGCGGCCGTAGTCGGGGCGCGCCGCGAGCCTGGTCCTGACGTCCGCGCTTCCGCGCACGACCTGCACGCGCCGGACGAGCCGCTGGCGGTGGTCGGCGTCGTGCGGCCGGAGCACGGGCATGAAGTCGTGGACCTCGATGACGCCGTCCTCGGTGAGGAACCGCGTGGCGAGGATCGCGGTGTTCGGGAAGTAGAACTGCTGGGTGCGCACCGCGCCCCCGACCGGCCCGATCGTCCAGCCGCCGGCCTCGGGGTCCAGCAACGACGCGAAGACGCTCGGCGCGTCGAACCGTCCGGGGCAGAACCAGGAGATGGTGCCGTCCGTGCCGACGAGTGCGGCCGTGCGCAGGTCGCCGATGAGACCGTGGTCGGCGATCGGCAGGAACTCCTCGCCGCTCCCGGCCTCAGTCATCGGCGTCTCCCAGGTGCCAGCCGTACGGCTGAGGCAGATCGAGCGCGGTCTGCGGTCCCCACGAGCCCTTCGCGTACGGCTCGGGGGCCGGCGGGTCCTCCAGCACCGGCGTGACGACCTGCCACAACCGGTCCACCTCGTCGGCACGCGTGAACAGCGTCTGGTCGCCCCGCATCGCGTCGAGCAGCAGCCGCTCGTACGCCTCCAGCGGGTCAGCCTCCGCGTCGTCGCCGGGGACCTCGATCGTCGCCGACGTGCGCGACAGGGCCAGTTCGGGCCCGGGTCGCTTGGCCCACATCTCGATCCCGATCCGCGGGGTGTCGGTGAGTTCGAGCACGAGCTTGTCCGGCTCGTCGATCTGGTCCCCGAAGCGGCGGCCGGGCGGCGTGTGGAAGGTCAGTGTGATCGTGCGACGACTCTCGGCCATCGCCTTTCCCGTCCGCAGATAGAACGGCACGCCCGCCCATCGCTCGTTGTCGACGTAGGCCTCCACCGCGACGAACGTCTCGGTCGACGAGTCCTCGTCCACGCCCTCCTCGTCCCGGTACCCCTCGTACTGCCCGTAGACGACGCGCGACGGATCGAAGGGCCGCATCGCCTCGAACACCTTGGCCTTCTCGTTCCGCAACGACAGCGCATCGAGGTGCACGGGCGGTTCCATCGCCATGAAGCCGAGCAACTGGCACAGGTGCGTGACCACCATGTCGCGCAGGCACCCGACGGACTCGTAGAAGGACGCTCGCCCCTCCATCTCGAGCTCCTCGGGAATGTCGATCTGCACCGAGGCGATGTGGTGGCGGTTCCAGGCGGGTTCGAGCAGGCCGTTCGCGAACCGCAGCGCCAGGATGTTCTGCACCGCCTCCTTGCCGAGGAAGTGGTCGATGCGGAAGACCTGGTCCTCGGCCACCACGTCCTTGAGAGCGGCATCGATCTCACGCGAGGACTCGAGATCCGAGCCGAATGGCTTCTCGACGATCGAACGGGCGTCGTCGGCGACGCCGGTGCGTCCGAGCATCGCGATGAGACCTTGCATCGCCGACGGCGGCACCGACAGATAGACGAGCGTCTTGGCCTCGTCGCCGAGTTCGTCACGGGCATCCTCGACGGCCTTCGCGAGTTCGTCCCCGCTCTCGTCGTCGGAGACGACGAAGCTCGTCCTGGCGATCAGATCGTCCAGGGTCGCCTCGTCGGTCTCATCACCGAACTCGTCGAGCGACTCGCGCACGATCTGCTCGATGCCGTCCTCCGGCTCGTGACGGCCCGTGCCGACGATGCGGTAATCGGGCGGCATCCATCCGGACGCGGCCAACGTGTACAGACCGGGGAACAGCTTGCGGCGCGCGAGGTCACCGGTGGCGCCGAACAGGACGAAGACGTGAGGGTCGAGACGATCGGTCGGGGCGGTCTCCACGGGCAACTCCTCGATCGCGGTTCGGGGTTTCCACGCTACGTAAGCTCACCGGTCACTGCATGACGAGCGGCTGCGGTGGCGACGGGACCCGCCTCCCCCGATGCTGGACACCATGACCTCCGAGAATCGGGACCCGCTGAGCCGGCTGGCCGCGGCCTACGGCGTCGCGACCGCCTACGAGGGATCCGACCGCGCCGCACCCAGGCGAGCAGATGCTGTTCATGGGCGGCGAATTCGGCCAGGAGCGTGAGTGGACCGAGTCCGGCTCCCTGTCGTGGGACGAGCTCGACGACCCGTTGCACGCGGGGGTTCAGCACGTCGTCCGCGACCTCAACCGGCTTTACCGGTCGACACCGGCGCTCTACACGCAGGACAGCTTCCGCTGGATCGACGCGTCGGATACGGCAGGCAATGTCATCTGCTTCCTGCGCATCGGCGCGGACGGCTCGCAGCTCGCATGCCTCGCGAACTTCTCCGGCGCGCCGCACCACGACTACCGCGTCGGGCTTCCCGTCGAGGGCACGTGGCGCGAGGTACTGAACACCGACGCTCAGCTGTACGGCGGCTCGGGCGTCGGCAACCTCGGGGCAGTTCACGCCGAAGGCGTGCCGTGGCACGGGCTGCCGGCCTCGGCCGAGGTCCAACTACCGCCGGCGGGTGTCCTCTGGCTGGTTCCGGAGGACTGAGACAGGAGCACGAACGATGGGCCGTCTGCACGTCAACATGAACATCACCCTCGACGGCGTGATCCAAGCCAACGGCGGCCCCACGATCCAGGACGGCGATTTCGCCTACGCCGAGTGGGAGCAGCCCTTCTGGGACGCGGAGGCCGGCGCGCAGATCGACGAGGACGTGCAGGCCTGCGACGCCCTGCTGCTCGGGCGGATCACGTACGACATCTTCCGCGCGTACTGGCCCGGCAAGACCGACACGATCGGGCACGTCTTCGACCGTGTGCCCAAGTACGTGGCGTCGCGCGGCGACGCGGACCTGTCCTGGGAGACCAGCACGCAGCTCAGCGACGTGGCGACCGAGGTTCGGGCGCTGCGCGAGCAACACGAGCAGATTCACACGTGGGGCAGCGCGGATCTGCTGCAGACGCTGTTCCGGGAGGATCTGGTCGATCAGGTCAACTTATGGATGTGTCCCGTCGTCCTCGGCGAGGGCAAGAGGCTCTTCCCCGAAGGGACGACACCGAGCCGCTTCGAGCCGCTCGAGCCGCCGCGCTCGTATCCGGCTGGGGTCACGTTGTTGCGCTACCGGCGCCTCGGCCGCCTCGATCGGTAGCGGCACGCACAAACGCCCCCGCTGCGAGCAGCGAGGGCGTGGAGCGCGCCCGTAGGGATTCGAACCCCAAACCTTCTGATCCGTAGTCAGATGCTCTATCCGTTGAGCTACGGGCGCTTGCCGTTGAAGGCCTCGACCACTCTACCGGGTCATTTCGGATGAGCGAAATCGGGGCCGGTGATGTGGCACACGCTACTATGCCGAGGCTGGCGGATGGCCGTTCCGGACCGCCAGCGCATGGCCCGCGTTAACCATTGGAATTTCAGACGTTTGTTCTGATAACCGAAATGACCAGAAGGCTCGTAGAGTGGTGCTTATGACCAAGCCCGAACGACGCTTGCCCACGCGTAAGGACGCTGTCGCGAATCGCGAGCGTCTCCTGGTGGGCGCTGAGGAGTATTTCGCCGAACTCGGCATCGATGCTCCGCTGCACGGACTTGCCGATCGCGTAGGGGTGGGCATCGGCACCGTGTATCGCAACTTCCCCGCCCACGCCGACCTGATCCGTGCGCTCTACGACCGGATCGTGGATCGATTCGACAAGATTGCCGCGCAGTGCGCCGATCAGCCTTCGGGCTGGGATGCGATCGAGACGCTGATCCGGCGCAGTGTCCAGATGCTCGTGGAGAACCCCGCGACGGCCGCCGTGATGCGCCGCCAGGATCAGAACGACCCGGAGTACCAGCCGGGCAACAAGTGGGGCGGCCCGATTCTCGACTACGTCGAGCGCGCCAAGGCCGAGGGCATGCTGCGCGACGACGTGACGCCGGCGGACATCGCGAGCATCCCGTTCGCGCTGTCGAGCGTGCAGAACCTGCCGTTCGAGAAGCGCCGCGAGGTGGCCGAGCGGCTGACGACGTTGATGCTCGACGGACTGCGGGTGCATCCGCACGACCCGGCGCCGTTGGACTCGTCGCCGATCACGGCGCGCGAGCAGCGCGACCTCGTTCAGGCGATCAAGGTCTGATCGCGCCCCGATTCGATTCGGCTCGGGATGACTCGCTATCCTGAACCGGTTGCTGCGATCCGCCCGCCGGGCCGTCGGCAACGAGGAGATGTCGCATAGTGGCCTAGTGCGCCCGCCTGCTAAGCGGGTTGAGGTTGATTCCTCTCGCGGGTTCAAATCCCGCCATCTCCGCTGCCACGCAAGGAACAGCAGCGAAGGGGACCAGCCACGCAACGTGGTTGGTCCCCTTGCTTATTGCCCCTAGAGGAGCTCGCTCCGCTGAAAAGCGAGAAACAGCAGCGAAAGAGACCAGCCACGCAACGTGGTTGGTCTCTTCGCATCTCAGCCACAGAGGAGCCCGCTCCGCTGCCACGCCCTTACGCTCACGCACCTTCTCGCCGCAACGCGCAAGCACATCCCTGGAGGAGCCCGCTCCGCTGCCACGCTCCCGCGGCCACGTAAGCCCTCACCGCGACCATTCCCGCTCGCTCGGCGGTGAGCTGTCCCGCAGTTCGCGCCCTCAGATGCGTACTAGCTCACCGCCCACGGCGAGCGGTGCACATTTCTCCGCGAGCGCAGGGACCTCGGCACCGTCCGGGCCAGCGGTCCCGCGGCCAGTTACTCGAAGGTGAAGCGGGTGTAACCGTGCGCGGTGTTGAGGCGGTCGTAGACCTCGCGCACCATCGCGACACGCTCGCGGGCGTCGATCGTCTGCAGCGGGAAGCTCTGCACCTCGTTGGTGACGGTCGTGATGCGCAGTTCGCGCGAGCCCAACTGAACGTCGCGCACGTCCTTCCAGCGGCCCTCGAACAACTGCTTGGTGGCGCGCACGCGACCGTGGTAGCCCTGCTCGTTGAGGGTGAGGACCACCGGCGGCCGCACGGCGAGGCGCGCTCCGAGCAGCAGCGCCAGCACGGCCACGACACCGCCGACGATCGCCACGACGCGCCCCCACGTCCCGAACTGGGCCGTCCAGAAGGCGACGAGCACGGCGACCGCCGCCACCAGCAGGTACACGCCGATGCTGAGCATCGCGTGCGCACGGTCAAGTCGGTATCGCGTCACGCAGAGGGGGCGGGATTCGAACCCGCGGCTGACATTTCTGCCAGCGACCGCTTTCAAGGCGGTTCCGATCGGCCACTCCGGCACCCCTCCTGGGCCGCCGCGCACGCGCGACGACACCGCCTCGATTCTCGCACTTGGCGAGCGGAGGTCACTTCAAGGGGCTGAAACGGCCGGGCTCCACGCGGCTCGGCGGCGCCACCGCGCGGGCGGCGCGGGCCGAACGCTGCGACATGAAGACACGTCGCAACAGCAGCCCGATCGGCACACCGAGCACGGCCGAGTACAGCGTCGACAGCGCGAAGTAGGACGGATAGGCGCCCGGATCGATGAGCGACGTCGTGATGACCGCCGTACCGAGGACGGCGAAGACGCACACCCACCAGCCTTCGCGGTACCGCGACCGCAGGGACGTACCGAAGATGATCGCCGGGAAGCCGATGAGCACCTCGAACGGTCTCGGGACACCGCCGATGTGCTGGCGCAGCCAGATGATGCTGTCGTCGAGGAGCTCCTTCAGACCCGGGCTGCCATAGAGCCGCACGATCCCGCCGTAGACGAACAGCAACACCGCGACGACGGCGACACCGACCAGGATCCACAGATGCTGGCGGGTGAGACCGTGGAGCCCCGCGCCGAGGCTCGACATGATGGCCAGACCGACGGCTACCGATGCGGCCAAGGTCAGTCCGCTGAAGATCTGGATCTGCGCCGGGGCGTTCCATGCCGCCACCCCCATCGCACCGCTCACGGTGAGCAGCAGCGAAATGCCGTACTCACGCAGCGAGGCCCGGGTCGAGGCGGCCGGCAGCGTGAACATGACGGCGTTCACTGCCGCGAGGACCGCCGATGCGCCCGCCGCGGTGACGAGCAGGAGGTTCAGATCCGTCAGGAGCGCCGAACCGGCCAGGAGCGCGGTCAGCGTGACCCAGACGCGCATGTGCCCGCCCACGCGGTGCGTGAGCATCATGGCCGAGACCACGAGCAGCAGTGCCGCGCTCGGGCGCCACAACCACGCCGGCGAGCCGATCGCGACGACGCTCGTCGCCGAGCCGAGGGTGCCGAGCAGCCATCCGAGGCCGGTCAGGATCTCGAAGGTGCGAGCCGTCCGGCGCGACTCGAAGCGAGGGCCGCGGGTGGGCCGCTCGTAGACCGGGGCGACCGAGGCGTCGAGGCGACGGCGGCGTCCGGGCTGAGTCGTGCTCACGTCGAGCGCATCCTTCGGTTGGCGAGGGAGGGGTTGACCTCGCGGGAACGGGCGACGACCTGGGGGTCGAGGTCGGCGCGCACCACGGCATCGGCGTCGTGGGCCTCGTCAACGATAGAACCCCAGGGGTCGACGACCAAGGAATGACCGGTGTAACGGTCACCGCCCTGGGCGGCCGCCGCGACGTACACGGTGTTCTCGACCGCCCGCGCGCTCAGCAACGTGCGCCAATGGTCGAGCTTGCGCTCGCCGGCAACCCACGCTGCCGGTACGAGAAGGACGTCCGGGGTCGGCGTCCCCTCCATGAGCGAGCGGGCGAGCTCGGGGAAGCGCAGGTCGTAGCAGGTCATGAGCCCGACGCTGGTGTCGCCGACGGTGAACGTCGCCGGGGCGATCTCCCCCGGGCGCAGCCGCTCGGACTCCCGATACCCGAACGAGTCGTAGAGGTGGATCTTGCGGTACGTCGCCACCAGGCTCCCCTCAGGGCTCAGGACGACGAGCGTGTTGTAGGGCAGTCCGTCCGTGCGCTCGAACATGCCGGCGACGATCGTCGCACCGAGCCGACGTGCGTGCTCAGCAAGGAACGTGACGAAGGGCCCGTCCAGCGGTTCCGCGGCGGCGGCGAGATCGTGGTCGGGGGACCCGAAGTCGTGCATGGCGGCTTCGGGGAGGACGACGAGATCGACCGACCCGCCGTCGACGTCCTCGAGGGCGGTCGCGATCGTGCGTCGGTTCGCTGCCGCGTCGACATCGGACGCGAACTGGACCAAGGCGATGCGCATGTCCTCCAGTCTGGCATCGCTACGGTGGGGACATGCGTGCTGTCGTGGTGAACGAGCCCGGAGGACCCGAGGCCCTGGAGGTCGTCGACGTACCCATCCCCCAACCCGGACCCGGCGAGGTGCTGCTCCGGGTCGCGTCGGCCGGCGTGAACCGGGCGGACGTCCTCCAACGCCAGGGCCACTACGATCCGCCCGAGGGCGCCACGCGTGTGCTCGGCCTCGAGTGCGCCGGCGAGGTCGTCGCGGTCGGTGAGGGGGTGGGCGATCAGGAGATCGGCACCCAGGTCTGCGCTCTGCTCACCGGCGGCGGATACGCGGACTACGTGGCCGTGCCGATCGGGCAGATCGCTCCGATCCCGGAGGGCGTCGACCTCGTGACCGCCGGCGGCCTCATGGAGACCTACGCGACCGTCTGGTCGAACGTCTTCATGATTGGCCGGCTGCAACCCGGTGAGACGCTCCTGGTCCACGGTGGCGCCAGCGGCATCGGAACGACGGCGATCCAGGTCGCCAAGGCCTTCGGCGCCCGCGTCGTCACGACGGTCGGTTCGCCGGAGAAGGCCGAGTTCTGCCGCGAACTGGGGGCGGACCTCGTGATCGACTACCGCCAGGAGGACTTCGTCGAGGTCATGCGTGACGCGGGGGTGCGCGCCGACGTCATCCTCGACATCATCGGCGCCAAGTACCTGGCGCGGAACATCGCCGCGTTGAACACGTCCGGACGCCTCGTCGTGATCGGGCTGCAGGGCGGCATCAAGGGCGAACTCAACCTCGGTGCCCTCCTCGCCAAGCGCGCCGCCGTGACGGCCACGTCGCTGCGCGCCCGGCCGTCCGGGGAGAAGACCACCATCGTCCAGCAGATGACCGGCCAGGTCTGGCCGCTCATCGCCGACAAGGTCGTGCGGCCGATCGTGCATGCGACGATGCCGCTCGAGGACGTCGCCCGCGCACACCAGGTGATGGAGGAGTCCAGCCACCGCGGCAAGCTGATCCTCACCCTGAACGGCGAGGACTGAGCGCCTAGTCTGGGGGCATGAGCGACGACCACGTGATCGACCCCAGCGGCCAGCCGATCGCCGTGCCGGAGGACACCGACAACTCCCGCACCGCTCTGAGCGATCTGGTCGAGCAGCCGGCCAAGGTCATGCGCATCGGCGGCATGATCCGGCAGCTTCTCGACGAGGTGAAGTCGGCTCCGCTGGACGAGGCGAGCCGCTCGCGACTGCGCGAGATCTACGAGCAGTCGATCGCCGAGCTGAAGGACGGACTCGCTCCCGAACTGGTGGACGAGCTCGAACGACTCAGCCTCCCCTTCGACGCCGACTCTCCCACCGAGGCAGAGCTGCGCATCGCTCAGGCCCAGCTGGTCGGCTGGCTCGAGGGACTTTTCCATGGCATTCAGGCCGCCCTCTACGCGCAGCAGGTGCAGGCCCAGACGCAGTTCGCCAACATGCGGCTCGCACTACCGGCTGAGGGCGCGCGGCCGGGACAGCAGCCCGCGGCGCGCGGCGAGTCGCAGCCGGACCGGTCGGACGTCGCCGGTTCCGGCGGCATGTACCTCTGACTCACTGAGGCGCGGTCCACCGCGGGTCGCGTCCGGCCAGGCCGAGCACCCGGTCGAACAGCGGAGCGTCGTCCGCGACGGGCACCACCGGGCCGAAGAGCCCCTCGCGTCCACGCCCTTCGGGGTCCTCCGCGTCCGGGCTCACGATCGGCACTATCGCCTCGGCCTCGTCTTCGGAGACCTGATAGTCCTGACCCGTGGCGCGCGCGAGGTCCCAGCCATGCAGCAGCACCTCGTCGAGTGCCACGAGACCGCAGACATGCGCGGGAAGCTCCACTCCCCCGGCCATCGTCATGCCGTCCCAGGCGGCAGGGTCCTCCCACGCGGCGGCCAGCTCGACGAGCCGCTCGTGCAGCAGGGCGCGCCACTCGTCGGGCAGCGGAGCGTCGACCGGCTCCGGCGGTGTAGCCGTGGTCGGCCCTCGCACCTTGCGGGCGGCGTCGCGGAACGCGATCGACAACCCGAGCAGATGATGAATGAGCCGCGTGACGTCGACTTCTGGGGAGGGCGTCGGCGCGTTCAGCTGCTCGTCCGCCACCGCGCACGCGACCGCTGAGGTCCGGCTGACGGCGAGGCGCAGATCGTTCATCTCCTCACATCAGCAGACCCGATGGGTGGTGTCTAGCCCAGATAGCGGGAGAGTTCGGCGGCGAGGCCGTCCTCGTCGATGCTTCCCGTGACGTCGTCGGCGACATCGCGCACCTCGTCGGGCGCCTGGCCCATCGCGACGCCCCGCCCGGCCCACTGCAGCATCTCGATGTCGTTGCGCCCGTCGCCGACCGCGAGGACATCCTCGGCCGTGTAGCCGCGGACCTCGCACACGTACTCCAGGCCCGACGCCTTGGAGACCCCGACCGGGGCGAGGTCGAGCCAGGCGCTGTAGCCGATGAAGTAGTTCGTGTCCTCGAGACCCAGATCGGCCACGAGGGCGTGGAACTCCTCGGCGTCGTGCTCGGGTGCCCGGATGATGACGCGGCTGACAGGCTCGCTGACGAGGGCGTCGACGTCCTCGACGACGATGCGTCCGTTGATCTCGCCCTCGGGGAAGGGCTGCGAGACGCGGAAGCCGACACCGACCTCCTCGACGGCGACGAGCGCGTCCGGCATCTTGTCCAGGACGCGCGCGACCGCCTCACGAGCGTCGAAGGTCACCGAGTGCACGACCCGGAACGGGTCGACCTCGAACACGACCGAGCCGTTGCTGGCGACGGCGAGACCATCGTTGATGCCGAGCTTGCCGAGGACGTCGTACACGCCCGGTGCCGAGCGCCCCGTCGCGATGACGATCTCGGAGCCGGCGTCGCGCATGGCCAAGATGGCCTTGCCGACGCCCTCGGTCATGAAGTTCTGGCCGTCGACGATGGTGCCGTCGACGTCGAGGGCGACGAGCTTGGGAACCCAGGTCATGAGCGCGGCTCCAGCACCTCGCCGAGCAGCGGGTGCAGTACCGCGGGCAGACGGACCGAACCGTCGGCCTGCTGGCCGTTCTCGAGCAGGGCCACGATCGTGCGGGTCATCGCGCACAGCGTGCCGTTGAGCGTCGCAGCCGGCACGGTGCCCTCCTCGCCTCGGACGCGGATGTCGAGGCGCCGGGACTGGAACTGGGTGCAGTTGGAGGCCGAGGACACCTCGCGGTACTTGCCCTGCGTCGGGATCCACGCCTCGCAGTCGAATTTGCGGATGGCCGAGAGCCCGAGGTCACCGGCGGCGACGTCGATGACGCGGTACGGCAGCTCCAGGGCGTCGAGCCACGCCTTCTCCCACCCGAGGAGACGCTCGTGCTCGGCGTAGGACTCCTCCTCGGTCGTGTAGACGAACATCTCGACCTTGTCGAACCAGTGGACGCGGAAGATGCCGCGCGTGTCCTTGCCGTAGGAGCCTGCCTCCCGGCGGAAACACGGGCTGAAGGCGGCGTAGCGGCGCGGCAGCGACTCGGGATCGAGGATCTCGTCGCTGTGGTACGCCGCGAGCGGCACCTCCGACGTGCCGACGAGGTAGAGGTCGTCCTTCTCGAGGTGGTAGACGTCGTCGGCCGCCTGACCGAGGAAGCCGGTGCCCTCCATCGCCTCGGGCTTGACCAGCGCCGGTGGGATGACGGGGGTGAAGCCCCACTCGGCGGCCTTGCTCATCGCCAGCTGCGTCAGGGCGAGTTCGAGCTGCGCACCGAGACCGGTGAGGAAGTAGAACCGCGAGCCGCTGACCTTCGCGCCACGCTCCACGTCGATCGCGCCGAGCATCTCGCCGAGCTCGAGGTGGTCGCGCGGCTCGAAGCCCTCGGCCGCGAAGTCGCGCGGCGTGCCGTGGGTCTCGAGCACGACGAAGTCGTCCTCCCCGCCCTCCGGCGCCTGCTCGGACGCGAGGTTCGGGACCGACTTCATGAGCTGGGTGAAGTGGGCCGCGGCCTCGTTCTGGGCGGCTTCGGCGCTCTTGACCTGGGTGCTGAGCTCCTTGGTGCGGGTCAACAACGCCTGCTTCTCCTCGCCCTGGGCCTTGGCGACCTGCTTGCCCAGCCCCTTCTGCTCCGATCGCAGCGCCTCGAACTCGGCGATCGAGGACCGACGACGCTCGTCCGCAGCGATCAGCTCATCGACGATCGCATCGGACTCGCCGCGACGCCGCTGGGCGGCGCGGAGGAGGTCGGGCTGGTCACGAAGCACGCGGGGATCGATCACCCGCCCAGCCTATCGGCCGGGCCAGCGCGGCGAGCCCTGCTGGGTCTGGTCGTTTACGCTGTTCGGGCACTGCTCGCAGCAGGAAGGAGAACCGTGGCGATCGACGTTCGCCGTGCCGACCCCGACCGCGGATGGCAGATCCCGGTCTTCCTCGGCGTCCTGGGCGTCCTCTTCGCGGTCCCCGCACTCGGCCTCGCGTCCGGCTGGGACGCCCAACTCGACCTCGACGCCAGCGTCGCCGACGCGGCGTACCGGTTCAGCAGCGACCGCCCCTGGTTCGTCGACGTCCTCGAGGTCGTGGCCGCCCTGTTCAGCACGGTCGGCATCGCCGTCGTCCTCGCCCTGCTCCTGGTCTGGATGCTCGTCCGGCGCGAGGGTGCGGTGGCTGCCTGGATCGTCGTCACCGGCCTCGTCGTCCTGGCCGGCAATCCGCTGCTCAAGCTCGTCTTCGACCGCGACCGACCGTTCTGGGTCGAGCCTCTCCACGAGATCGGCGGCCATTCGTTCCCCAGCGGCCACGCCTCGGGCTCCGGCATGCTCTTCACCGTCATCTCGCTGCTGACCATCATCAGCACCGGACGAGGGTGGAAGCGACGGCTGCTGCTGACGGTGTGGACACTCCTGGCGCTGGGCGTGGCGGCGAGCCGCGTCTTCCTCGGGGTCCACTACCTCAGCGATGTCGTGGCCGGCCTGGCGATCGGCTCGTTCGCGGCCTGTGTCGCGTGGTTGCTCATCGTGCGAGGCAAAGGCCGGCTCCCGTCCGAACAGGCGATCGCCACCGGGTCGGGCGCCCACACGTCCGCGGTGATCCTCAACCCCTCCAAGGTCGGCGACGTCGCGGAGTTCCGCGCCAAGGTCAGCCAGGTCGCGGCCGCACACGGCTGGAACGAGCCGCGATGGTACGAGACGACCGTGGAGGACCCAGGCCACGGGCAGACCCGCGCTGCCATCGCCGCGGGTGTCGACCTCGTCGTCGCGGCGGGCGGAGACGGCACCGTGCGCGCCGTGTGCGAGGAGGCGGCGCGGACCGGGGTCGCGGTGGGCATCCTGCCGCACGGCACCGGCAACCTGCTCGCACGCAACCTCGACATCCCGGTCAACACGCGCGACGCTCTCGACGTCGTCTTCGGCGGCCAGGACCGCGCCATCGACCTCGCGACCTTCCGCACCGACGGCGAGACCGACTCGGTCTTCCTCGTGATGGCCGGCCTCGGCATGGACGCGATGATCATGTCCGGCGTCAACGACGAGCTGAAGAAGAAGGTCGGCTTCCTCGCCTACTTCGTCTCCGGCATGAAGGCGCTGGCGTTCCCACGGACGAAGGTGACGATCACCATCGACGACGAGGAGCCCGTGACCTTCAAGGCGCGCACGGTCGTCGTGGGCAACGTCGGCTTCCTCCAGGGCGGCATCCCACTCCTCCCCCAGGCCGAGATCGACGACGGCATGCTCGACGTCGTGGTCGTCGCCCCCAAGCGCTTCCTCGGCTGGCTCGCCATCGTCGCCCGCGTCATGACCCGCCGCCCGACCAACGACAAGCGTCTGAGCCGCCTGTGCGGCGAACGTGTGCACATCGTCGCCGAGCGCACGGTGCCGATGCAGCTCGACGGCGACGGCGTCGGCGAGGCCAGCGAGATCACCGCCGAGGTGCACCAGGGGGTCGTGCTCGTGCGCGTTCCCGTCGACCTCGCGCCCGTGCGCTGACCGACTGCTTCCCGACGCAGCCGTCAGTGGCCGGGGACGATGGCCGAGATGACGGTGCCGTCGGCGCGGCGGCGACCGGCGACCGGCGGCGGGTTGCCCTCCAGGCGCGGGCCCTGACCGTCGAGCGGCACGATGACCGGGTCGCCCGACGGGACCTCGATCTCCTTGCCCCGCACCACGATGGTGGGTGTCACCACGACTCCGTCCGCGTCCGCGCCCTCCTCCTCGAGGAACAGCTCGAGCTCGTCGTGACGCACGGTCACCCGGACACGCTGCCCCCGCAGGGTCAGGCGGAAGACCAGTTGCTCCCAGCCGTCCGGCAGGCGCGGATCCAGGGTGAAGACGCCGTTGTGGTCCCGGAAGCCGCCGAAGCCGCCCACGAGCGCGCTCCAGACGCCACCGGTCGAGGCGACGTGGACGCCGTCGCTGGCGTTGCGGTGCCGGTCGGCGAGATCGACGAAGAGCGCGCCGAGGAAGTACCGCAGCGCCAGGTCGTGGTAGCCGACCTCCGCAGCGATGATCGACTGCACGACGCCCGACAGGGTGGAGTCGCCGGTCGTGATCGGGTCGTAGTACTCGAAATTCGCGCGCTTCTGCTCGGCGGTGAAGTGGTCGCCCTGCAGGTAGAGCGCGAGCACCACGTCGGCCTGCTTGATGACCTGGAAACGGTAGATCACCAGCGGGTGGAAGTTCAGCAGCAGAGGGCGCTGATCGAGCGGCGTGTGGTCGAGGTCCCACACCTCCCGCTCGAGAAAGTGCTGATCCTGCGGGTGGATGCCCATGTGCTCGTCGAACGGGATGGCCATGTCACGCGCGGCGCGCTCCCAGTCCTCGACTTCGGTCTCGTCGAGCTTGAGCCGGGTGACGAGCCGGGTGTAGCTGTCCCCGTCGCGCTCGGCCAGTTCGCGCACCGCTCGGGCGGCCGCTTGCAGGTTGAAGCGGGCCATGACGTTGGTGAAGAGGTTGTCGTTGACGACCGTGGTGTACTCGTCGGGCCCGGTGACGCTGTGGATGTGGAAGGTGCCTTCCTCCTCGTCACGCCAGAAGCCGAGATCGACCCACATGCGCGCCGTCTCGACGAGCACGTCGATGCCCGCACGGTTGAGGAAGTCGGTGTCGCCGGTGGCCCCGAGATACTGCGTCAGCGCGTACGCGACGTCGGCGTCGATGTGGTACTGCGCCGTGCCCGCCGCGTAGTACGCCGACGCTTCCTCGCCGTTGATGGTGCGCCACGGGAACAGCGCCCCACGCTGCGACATCTCGCGCGCCCTCCGCCGCGCGGCGTCGAGCAGTGAGTACCGGAATCGCAGGGCGTTTCTGGCCCATTGCGGCGATGTGTAGGTGAGGAACGGCAGGACGTAGATCTCGGTGTCCCAGAAGTAGTGGCCGCTGTAGCCGGAGCCGGTGACGCCCTTGGCGGGGATGCCCTGGCCTTCAGCGCGAGCCGCAGCCTGCGCGACCTGGAACAGGTTCCACCGCACCGCCTGCTGGACGGCGGGCTGTCCGCTGATCTCGACGTCGGAACGTGCCCAGAAATCGTCGAGCCAGGCACGCTGCGCCTCGAACTGCCGCTGCAGCCCCTCGCTCTTGGCGCGGTCCAGGGTGCGTCGGCAGCGGTCCACCAGTTCGCGCGGCGGAACGCCCCGCGACGTGTGGTAGGCGACGTACTTGACCAACCGGATCGGCTTGCCGGGCTGCGCGTTGACCCGGTAGGTGATCTTGGCGAGGTCGTCGTCGACCTGGACGCTCTGGTCCCACTCGTTGTCGGTCTCGAAGAGATGATCGGCGGCGACACCCAGGGTCATCCCGCTGTCGACGCACCGGTAGCCCAGCACGACGCGACCGTCGGCCGCGCTGCCCCAGCTGTACTTCGGTTCGAGGACGCGACGGCTGAAGGTGTCGGACTTGCGTGGATCGTGTCCTTCGCCCATCGCCTTGGAGCGCACGTGGTACTCGTCCTCGCCGTCCTGGCGGTTCAGCACCTGCGACGAGATGGCGATCGGCGCGCTCTCGTCGAGCAGCTCGACGTCGAACGTCATGACCGCGAGGTGGCGCTGGGTGAACGACACCATCCGCTGCGTCGACACCCGGACGCGCTTGCCGCTGGGGGTGCGCCACAGGATGTCGCGCTGGAGCACACCGCTGCGGAAGTCCAGGAAGCGCTCGTATTCGAGCAGGTCGGCGATGCTCAACAGCAACGGCTCGTCGTCGACATAGAGCCGGATGATCTTGGCATCGGGGACGTTCACGATCGTCTGCCCGACCCGCGCGAAGCCGAACGCCTCCTCCGCGTGCTGGATCGGCCAGGTCTCGTGGAAGCCGTTGATGAACGTGCCGTGCGTATGCGAATCACGCCCCTCGACGACGTTGCCGCGCATGCCGAGGTAGCCGTTGCCGACCGCGAACAGCGTCTCGGTGACGCCGAGGTCCTCGTGCCGCGGGTAGGTCTCGACGAGGCGCCAGTCGTCGAGCGGGAAACGTCCGCGGTCGAGGAAGTCGTGGATCTGGGGCGCCTCGTGCGATGTCATGCGAGCTCCTCGAGGTCCTGCACGACGACATCGGCGCCGTTCTCCAGCAGTGCTTCGCGGCCCGCGCCGCGATCGACGCCGACGACGAGACCGAACGCACCCGAGCGCCCGGCCTGGACGCCGGACACGGCGTCCTCGAGCACGACGGCACGGTCCTTGCTGACCCCGAGTTTCTTTGCGGCGTCCAGGAAGGTGTCCGGCTGCGGTTTGCCGGCGAGCTCCTCAGCCTCGGCGACGTTGCCGTCGACGATGACGGGGAAGAAATCGAGCATGCCTGCGGCGTCGAGCACCTTGCGAGCGTTACGCGAGCTGGAGACCACCGCGAGCTTGAGGCCACGCTCGGCCAACTGCTCGACGAGAAGCTTCGAACCGGGGTACACCTCGACACCCTCGGTCGCGAGCACCTTCTCGAAGGCGTCGTTCTTCCGGTTGCCCAGACCGCACACCGTGGTCGCGGACGGGGCGTCGGAAGGATCACCGAAGGGCAACTCGATTCCCCGCGATGCGAGGAAGGACTGCACGCCCTCGTACCGCGGCTTGCCGTCGACGTAACGGAAGTAGTCATCGTCGGTGTACGGCGACTGGTCGTCGTAGCCGGCCAGGAAGTCGTTGAACATCCGATCCCAGGCGTGCATGTGGACCACGGCGGTCGGGGTGATCACTCCGTCGAGGTCAAACAATGCGGCGTCGAAGTCGCTCCAGTTCACTCCACCAAGCGTACGGCCCGAGCGCCGACGGCGAAGCAGGAGCGCGGTGAGTCCGACCACCTTCCGTCACGAACTTTCGCGGGTAGATTGCGGACATGACGCCGCGGGGAGCCGACAGCGAGACCGGACCACTGCAGACGGTGATCGTCCACCGTCCCGGACCCGAGCTCGGCCGGCTCACGCCGCGCAACAACGACCAGCTGCTGTTCGACGCGATCCCGTGGGTCGCACGGGCGCAGGAGGAGCACGACGCGTTCACCGAGGCGCTTCGCGCGCGCGACGTCGAGGTGCTCTACCTGGTCGACCTCCTGACCGAGACACTCCACGGTGACGAGGCGCGATGCCAGATCGTGGAGGAGACCACGGCGGATCTACGGCTGGGCGTGGGATTGCGCGCCTACCTGCGCGACGCCCTCGCCGACCACGATCCGGAGCAGCTGGCCGGCGTGCTCACCGCGGGCGTACGCAACGACGAACTCACCGGCATGTCGAGCATCGTCACGAGCCTGCTGGATCACGAGGACTTCCTCGTCGACCCGCTGCCGAATCTGCTGTTCACCCGCGACTCGTCGGTCTGGCTGCCGGGGCACGTCGCGGTCACCAGCCTCGCGATGCCGGCGAGGGCGCGTGAGACGCAGTTGACCGGGCTGATCTACGCCCACCACCCACGTTTCGCCGACGCTCCCCGCTTGCATGGCCCGCAGCTGGAACATCTCGAGGGCGGCGACGTCCTCCTCCTCGGACCGGGCGTCATCGCCGTGGGGGTGGGCGAACGCACCACTCCGGCCGGTTGCGAGCGGTTCGCCGATCAGGTGCTGCGCAGAGGCTTGGCGCACACGGTGCTCGCGGTCCCGATCGCCCAGGACCGCGCGACCATGCACCTGGACACGATCCTGACGATGCTCGACGTCGACACCGTCGTCGTCTACCCCAACGCGGCGGAGGGACTCCAGGCCTACGCGATCACACGCTCCGACGACGACCTGCACGTGGCGTCACCGCGGTCGTTCTTCGACGCCGCGGCAGACGCCCTGGGAATCGAGGCGCTGCATCGGATCGACACCGGCCTCGATCCCGTCACCGCGGAGCGAGAGCAGTGGGACGACGGCAACAACACCCTCGCGATCGCACCCCGCGTCGCGATCGCCTATGAGCGCAACGAGCAGACGAACACCCGGCTCGTCGACCACAGCATCGACGTCATCACGATCCCCGGGTCCGAACTCGGATCGGGTCGCGGCGGCCCCAGGTGCATGTCCTGCCCGGTGCAGCGGGTCAGCGGATCGTGAGCTGACGCGTCGACAGGCCCTGGCGAGCCGAGCGGATCGCGGCGGTGAGGTCGCTGTCGTCCGCGAGCGCCTCGTCGAGGCGTTCGACGAAGCCGGGCATGAGCGCGTCGAGCGCGGCGGCCTTGACGCCCTGCAGCTCCCAGACCGGGACGAGGAGGCCGTGGGCGCGGAACATGCCGATGAGCTTGGTCTCGTCGCCGATCGTGTCCGTGCCCGCCACGTGCAGCCGGGCCAGCGCGGTGAGCAGCGCCGACTCGTCGTGCGGAAGGATCCACCGCAGGTAGGTGCGCTCCCCCATCTGCGTGACGTACGCGGACTCGACGTTCTCCAGCTTGGTCGTGGGCGCGATGTTCTGATTCGCCGCCTCGAGAGCCGCGAGGGTCGCCGGATCGGCACTGGTCTCCCACGTGTCGGGTTCGGAGAGGTCGCTCGTGTCGTCGGAGTCGATCCAGTAGAAGAAGCTGTCCTCTACCGTCACGTCGAAGGACGTGTCAGGAGCCAGCAGGTCCTGCAGTCGAGGGCCCACGCCCGGATCGGTCATCGCGATGGGTCGACCGGGTTCCGCCTCGAGCGCGAGTTCGATGACGTGGGCGATGTCACGGCTGATGTCGCCGTAGTTGTGCTGCACCTGGAGCCCCACGAGGATCTCGCCGTCCTCGCGGACGAGACCCGCGCCAGCGCCGGGAAGCAGCGAGCAGATGCGGACCTGACGATCACTGTCGCGCAGGGTCACGACGGCGTGAGCGGCGGGGACGAACTCGCGCAGGGCGATCCAGTCGCCTTCGTGCGGCAGGCCTTCGAAGGTCCTGGCGACGAAGGGCATGCGAGCGTTCTTCGGCTTGACGCGGCGTGACTTCCTACCCATGGGGCGCCACTCTACAAGCGCTGGGTCAGGCGATGGGGAGCTCGGCACTCACGCGGGTGCCCTGAGACATGTCGACCCACCACCGGTCGGCGACCCGGTTGATGATCGACAGGCCGCGGCCGCTCAGTGAATCCTCGTCGAAGTCGACGGGCTTGAGCGTCGCTCCGGTGCCGGCGTCGAGAACGCTCAGCTCGAGCAGGTCCCCCGCGATCGACCAGGTGATCTCCATCTGGCCCGAGGAGTCCGGGCTGCCGTGCGACACCGCATTGGCGATCATTTCGCTGAGCACGATGAGCCCGTTGTCGATGACTTCCGCGTCGACCTCATGACGGGTCAGAAACGCTGCCAGCTTGGTACGGGCGATGCTCGGCGTGGAGGACTCAAAGGGGAGCCTGATGGACGCCGACGTCTCGATCATGGACACCTCCTGACTCCCATCTTTGCCCACGGAGTAGACGCGCTCAACTTGAGGGGGCCCCTGCGGACCACCGACTAGGAAACACCCTCGTCATTCAAAAGGCAACTATCGGGGCGGCACAATGGGACCATGAACGACTTCGGCGTGCCCTCCGTCACCGTCTCCGACCTGCCCGATCCCCTGCCGGAGAACGTCGTCGTCCTCGACGTTCGCGAGCCCGATGAGTGGGCCGCCGGACACCTCGAGGGAGCCGTGCACATACCGCTCGGATCGCTCGCGCAGCGCGTCGGCGAGCTCGACCCCCAGGCCGAGACCGTGGTGATGTGCCACCTCGGCGGACGTTCCGCGCGAGCCACCGCGTGGCTGGCGTCGCAAGGGCATCACGTCGTCAATCTCCAGGGCGGAATCGAGGCCTGGGAAGCGGCGGGACGGCCGGTGGTCCAGGACTGACTCAGCGCCAGCCGTCGGTCAGCTCGCCGGGATACTCCGGCGCGTTCGGGGGAACGTGCACGCGCGGACGCGGCGGTGCTGGCCACGGCGGCGGAGGCGCCCACCCCGGCGGAGGCAACTGACCGGGCGGCGGAGCCCACGCTCGCGGCGGTGCCATCGGCCGAGGCAACGGGGGGTACGTCGGCACGGCGGGTCGCGGAGGTTGCGGCGCGCGCGTGGTGATCAGATTCACGCTGCCGGCCTGCCAGGTCACTACGAGAACGAGCAGCACCATCGAGATCGCGGTGGGCAGGACGTCCAACGGACCGACGGACTCGCCCCCGGTCGGGTCGATGAGGCCGACGATGCCGAGCAGGAACAGCAGCACGTTGTTGACGACGTGTGCAGCGATGGCCGCTTCGAGGCCACCCGTACGGATCGTCAACCAGGCGGCCGCCAGCCCGAACAAGGCGACGTCGACCAGCCCCCAGAAGTCGTAGAGGTGGCCGGCGGCGAACACCACCGTGGTGGCGACGATGGGCAGGATCGGCGAACGGACCCACGACCCCACCAGTTGGAGCCCCGCACCACGGAACACGTACTCCTCGGCCGCCGACTGCAGGGGCGTCAGCAGCAGCACGAGCACGACCATGAGCCCCGAGCGCGCCGTGAACGGCGCCCACTCGACCGTTCCGGACTCCGCCACCCCCACGCCCACGGCGGCGCCGATGGCCGTGCCGATGACGAGAAGGCTGATCACCGTGCAGCGCAGCAACCAGCGCCACCGCAGTCGGCCTTCGACCGACAGCAGATACCGCGTGTGCTCGCGCCAGAGGATGCGCACCGGCAGCCACGCGCTCGGCGCCATGACGATGACGGAGACCATGAGGAAGGCGAAGAGGGCAGGATCGGTCAGATCGATGAGCGCCAGGCGCTCCATCACCGCGTCGACCGCGTCGAACGAATCGGCCTCGATCGCCACCACGATGATCAGCACGATCGCGAGCGCGACGGACACGACCCCGTAGGTCACGGCCGCCAGCACCGCCGCGACCGGTAACCGCCAATGCTCGAACGTCGTGGACTCGCGGGCGAGCCGATGAAACGGCGTGCGCGACTCGTCGCTCGTGGTCGTCACGGCCCCTCCTGTGGTCGACTGCGCCAAAGGCGACGCCCCCGGCCCGGTGCGGGACGGGGGCGTGGCCAGTGAGACGTCTTACTTGGCCGCGGCCTTGAGGCGCGAGCCGGCGCTCACCTTGACGCCGAAGCCGGCGGGGATGTCGATCGTCTCGCCGGTGGCAGGGTTGCGGCCGGTGCGGGCGGCGCGCTCGACACGCTCCACCGAGAGGATGCCCGGGATCGAGACCTTCTCACCCTTGGAGACGGAGTCGAGCACGACGTCGCTGAACGCCGAGAGCACCTTGTCGGCATCGGTCTTGGTCACGCCGGCCTTCTCAGCGAGGGCGGCGACGAGGTCGTTGCGGGAGAGAGCCACGAAAACTCCTTGAGCTGATTGATGTTGGCGTCCGCCAGTCTATGAATACTCCGCGGAATTCCAACCCTCCACCCGCCCGTGTCGCCAGGATTATCCGGTGATAGAGGACGGCCATCGCAAGGGTGGCGCGTCGACCAGGTCGGCGATCCGCCGCCGGTAGGCGGCTCGCGTCATGGTGCTGGCGCCCAGACTCGCCAAGTGCGGCGTCAGCCACTGCGTGTCGACGAGATAGTCGTCTTCTGCCTGCGATTGCAGGAATTCGACGAGACTGACGAGGGCCACTTTCGAGGCGTCTGTGGCGCGGTGGAACATCGATTCACCGGCGAACAACCGCCCCACAGCCAGCCCGTAGAGCCCTCCGACCAGCGCCCCCTCGTCGTTCCAGACCTCCACCGAGTGCGCCCAGCCGAGATCGTGCAACCGCCCGTACGCCTCGCGAATCCGCGCATCGATCCAGCCACCGGGACGACGCGGATCGGCGCAGCCGCGGATGACCGCGGGGAAGTCGCGGTCGATCGTCACCGAGAAGCGGCGTGCCGAACGGCGCAGCGAACGCGAGACGCGCAGGTCCCCCGGTCGCAGTACGCCGCGCTCGACCGGCGACCACCACAGCAACTCGCCGTCGTGCGGCATCGGGAAGAGCCCGTGGCGGTAGGCCTCGACGATCGTCGCGGGCTCGAGGTCGGCGCCCGCCGCGACGCAGTCGTCGTCCTCGGGCCAGGGCGCTGACACGAAGTCCCACGGCGACGGGGGCAAGGGGACGGGACCGGTCATGGGCGCATCATCTCGCGCAGGTGCGCGAGCGGCGCGTCCCCCCACTGCTGCCATTCCTCCTCGGTGGCCGACTGCAGGCTCCGCCACCACGTGAAGGCCCGGTTGACCGAGTGCGTGAAGTGGGAGGCGTTCCAGGCGATACCGAAGGCCGTGTGGTCGAGGTCCCAGGCGCCGAGATACTCCGCGACCAGTTCGCTCCACGAAGGCCCGTCCTGGCCCTGGCTCGCGATCGCGTGCGGAACGGCGAGCACCTCGACCGCTGCTGCCCACTGCGCATCGCCGAAGTCGAAGAGCCGGATCGTCTCGCTGGACCGGTAGGCGTTCTTGAGGTGGAGATCGCCGTGTTGGAACGTCACCGGGAACTGGGACTCCTCCATCGCGGCGCACGCGTCGACCAGCTCGGAGCGACGGGAGCGGAAGCGGTCCGCCTCCGCGGCCTCGAGGTGCGAGGGCAGCTGTGGCGGAAGGGAGGCGAGCGCGTCGAGGAGTTGGTCGAAGCGCTCGGGGATGGTCGAGGGCGAGCAGTCCGGCAGCCCGGTCGCGAGCAGTTCCTCTCGGTGGGCGACGAGTTCGCGTTGCGCCCGCGCCGCCACTCCGATCAGATCGCGAAGGTCGTCCCCCGCTGCCGCGTCATCGTCGGCGAGTAATCGCCCGTGGTCGGCCGTCAGCATCCAACCGCGCACGACGTCGACGGCCACCGGTGCGGCGACGAGTCCTGGGAGCAGCCGAGCCAGGAGCTGCTGCAGCGCGGGCTCGAAGCGCATCGGGGCGCAGGGCGCCTTGAACCAGAGGGTGCCGTGGTCGGTGGGCACGACGAGCTGCGTGGACCACGGCCGGATCCGAGGTTGCGTCACCGGCCCGCGGACCCGGTACCCGAGCCGGTCGACCGTGTCCTCGATCCACTCCGTGGCCTCCTGCCGCCACTCGTCGGACGCGACGAGCTGCGAGTAGGAGGGGGTCGCGGGCGACAGCGACATGGGCGGGCTCCTTCGCTCGCGCCCTATCCTGGCGCAGTTCCGGGCGCTTCGGTAGGTTCCGCTGCCTATGCTGTGCCCATGGGTCTGGGCAGCAGCGTGGCCGTCGGCGCCGGGTCGAAACTCGTCCCCAAGGTCGCCTCCGGGTACGTTCGCGCCTTGCTCGACAAGGCCATCGACGGCATCGGCCCGCTCAAACCGGTCGTCGAGACGGCCGGTGCCAAGCTCGCGAGTCACGGCGGCGACGTCGAGAAGGCCGTCGCCGCACTGGTGCGGTCGCACACGAGCCTCGCCGGACTTCAGGGCTTCGTCACCAACCTCGGCGGCTTGTCCGTCGCGGCAGCGACGCTCCCGGCCAATGTCGTGGGCGTGACGCTCGTGCAGTGCCACCTCGTGGCGAGCATCGCGTATCTGCGCGGCTACGACATCGAGGACCCGCGGGTGCGCAACGCCATCCTCACCGTGATGCTCGGCGAGGACGTGGTCACCGACATGATCCGCGACCATCGCCTCCCGTCCTCCCCCATGGCGA
This sequence comes from Aeromicrobium camelliae, assembly GCF_003850045.1. Classification (GTDB taxonomy): domain Bacteria; phylum Actinomycetota; class Actinomycetes; order Propionibacteriales; family Nocardioidaceae; genus Aeromicrobium; species Aeromicrobium camelliae. Next base: position 166,111 of record NZ_RQJX01000004.1, read on the forward strand.
TGGCCACCTCGCCGGTGCACGATCCGAGTCTCGACGACCGCATCGCACGGGAGGTGACGAGTGAGCTGGTGGGCCGCACGATCGGACGCCGCGCGGTGATGCTCGTCGGCCGCCGCGTGCCCCTGCTCGGCGGTGCGGTGGGCGCCGGAGCCGACGGCGTCGCGACGTGGCAGGTCGGTCGCTATGCCCAGACCGAGCTGCGCGACCGTCGCCTGCGCTCCTGACTCACCCCGTCGGGCGGTGAGCTATCCCGCACGACAGCGCGCCACGTGCGTGCTCAGTCACCGCTCTGACCGAGGGCGCGCACGACGGCCGAGGGACTCGTCCGACCCAGGAGATCGGCCATCCACACGCTCGTGCTGACCAGCGCATCGAGGTCGACTCCGTGTTCGATCCCGAGTCCGTCGAGCATCCAGACGAGATCCTCGGTCGCGAGGTTGCCGGTCGCGCTCTTCGCATAGGGGCAGCCGCCGAGGCCGCCGGCCGACGCGTCGAATGTCGTGATGCCGCGGCGCAGTGCCGCGTGAGTGTTGGCGAGCGCTTGCCCGTACGTGTCGTGGAAGTGCATCGCGAGCCGCTCGACGCCGACCCCCGCCCCGGTGAAGGCATCGACCAGCGAACCGACGTGTCCGACGGTGCCGACGCCGATCGTGTCGCCGAGGGAGAGCTGTGAGACGCCGAGGGAGAGGAGCCGGGTGCCGACCCGGACCACCTGCTCAGGAGCGACGGGCCCCTCCCACGGGTCGCCGAAGCACATCGAGACGTACCCCCGCACGTCCATGCCGGCGTCGATCGCGCGACGGATCGTGGGTTCGAACATCGCGAACTGGCTCTCCAGTCCGCTGTTGAGGTTCTTCGCGGCGAAGGCCTCGGTGGCACTCGCGAAGACCGCGATGTGACGGCACCCTGCGTCGATGGCGCGGTCCAAGCCTCGCTCGTTCGGGACCAGCACCGGCAGAGGCGTCGGGCCGTCGAGGTCGAGTCGCGTCACGAGGTTGGCGGCGTCGGCCAGCTGAGGCACCCATCGCGGATGGACGAAGCTCGTCGCCTCGACGATCGGCAGCCCCGCGGCCACCAGGCGGGAGACGAGCTCCGCCTTCACGTCCAGGGGCACGATGGTGGACTCGTTCTGCAGCCCGTCGCGGGGTCCGACCTCGTAGATCGTCACCCGCTCGGGCAGCCCGTCCTCGCGGATCGTCATGGGCAGTGAGCCGGTCATGACTGCTCCGCGGGCTCGACGTGAACGAGCAGTTGACCGATCGCCACCTGCTGCCCCGGCTCGACGGCGACCTGCGTGACGACGCCGTCGTGCGGCGCTGCGAGCGTGAGCTCCATCTTCATCGCCTCCACGGTGCCGAGTCGTTGGCCTGCCACGACGCGGTCGCCCTCGCTCACCTCGACCGTCACGACAGCACCCGGCATCGGCGCGGTGACCTCCGCCGCGCCGGCGAGCGCGGCGTGCGCCCGCCGCACCCCGTCCGGAGCGTGGAACTCCCAGGAATGTCCCTCGACCGCGGCCAGGACGCGCGGCCCGATCCGGACGCCGATGATGTCGGCCGTGTCGTCGGCAGGTCTGACCTGCCGGATTCCTCCGTCGGGCCCGGCGATGGGGACGCGGAGCGGCGTCGCCGGTCCTGCCGGTCGCCAGCCGTCGAGACGTCCGAACGGCAAGCCGTCGTCCACCGGGGCGAGGAGTGCGGCCGCGAACTCCCAGCCGGCATCGGGAACCGCGGGCGCGCGCAGGACATCGGCCGCTGCCACCGGATCGTCGAGCCAGCCGGTGTGGACGTGGCCGTTCCGGAAGGGCCCGGAGTCGACGAGACGGCGCACGAACCCGGTGTTGGTGGTCAACCCGAGCACCGCGGTCTCGTCCAGCGCGTCGACGAGGGCATCGATCGCGCCTGCGCGGTCGGCACCGGACACGATGATCTTCGCCAGCATCGGGTCGTAGGCGGTGCCGACGATGCCAGGGCCGTCGATCGCCGCTTCCACGCGCGCCTCCCATCCGGGCCAGACCAGGTGCTCGATGCGCCCGGCCTGGGGCAAGAAGCCGGCGTAGGGGTCCTCGGCGTAGATGCGAGCCTCGATCGCGTGCCCGTCGCAGGAGATGTCCTCCTGTCGCAGCGGCAGCGGCTCCCCGGCGGCGACCGCGAGCTGCCACTGCACGAGGTCGACGCCGGTGACCTCTTCAGTCACCGGATGCTCGACCTGCAGGCGGGTGTTCATCTCGAGGAAGTAGGCGTCCTCACCCGCCACGAGGAACTCCACGGTGCCGGCACCCACGTACCCGACCTCACGGCACAGGGCGACCGAGGCGTCCAGAATCGTCTGCCGGACGTGGGGATCGAGCCCGGGTGCGGGGGCCTCCTCGACGACCTTCTGGTGCCGACGCTGCGCGGAACAGTCCCGCTCGTAGAGGTGGACGACATTGCCGTGGGTGTCGCCGAAGACCTGTACCTCCACGTGCCGTCCTGCCTCGACGTACCGCTCGACGAGGAGCGTGTCGTCGCCGAACGCGGCGGCGGCTTCGCGGCGCGCGGTCGCGAGCGCGTCCGGGAGTTGCTCGGGCGACCGCACGATGTGCATCCCCTTGCCGCCGCCACCGGCTGCGGCCTTGACCAGGACGGGATACGCGTCGGCGGGGATCGCGTCGGGGTCCTGCCGCGGGGTCACCGGCACGCCGGCTCGCTCGGCGATCTCGCGGGCGCGGTCCTTGCGGCCCATCGCCTCGATGACGTCGGCGCTGGGGCCGATGAACACCAGGCCCGCGTCGGCGACGGCTCGGGCGAAGGCGGCTCCCTCGGACAGGAAGCCGTAGCCGGGGTGGATCGCCTCCGCGCCGAACTCGCGCGCCGCCTCCAGGATCGCGGGGATGGAGAGGTAGGACTCGGCGGCCGGGGTGGGACCGAGTCGCACCGCCTGGTCGGCCTCATGCACGAACGGGGCGTCGGCGTCAGCGTCGGAGAAGACCGCGATGCTGCGCAGACCGGCTTCACGGCATGCGCGGATGATGCGCCGGGCGATCTCGCCGCGATTGGCAACCAGGACGCTCGAGAAACTCATAGCCGGAACACTCCGAACTGGGGAGTCGGTGGGATGGGAGCGTGAGCGGCGGCCTGCAGACCGAGACCGAGGACCCGTCGGGTGTCGGCGGGGTCGATGATCCCGTCGTCCCACAGCCGCGCGGTGGAGTAGTATGCCGACCCCTGCTCCTCGTACTGCGCGCGGATCGGCGCTCGGAAGGCTTCCTCCTCCTCGACGCTCCACGTGCCGCCCTTGGCCTCGATGCCGTCGCGGCGGACGGTGGCGAGGACCGAGGCGGCCTGGTCGCCGCCCATGACGGAGATGCGGGCGTTCGGCCACATCCACAGGAATCGCGGGTCGTAGGCGCGCCCGCACATGCCGTAGTTGCCGGCGCCGTAGGAGCCGCCGATGACGACGGTGAACTTGGGCACGACGCTGGAGGCGACCGCGGTCACGAGCTTGGCCCCGTCCTTGGCGATGCCACGGTTCTCGTACTCCTTGCCGACCATGAACCCGGTGATGTTCTGCAGGAAGACGAGCGGGATGCCGCGCTGGTTGGCCAGTTCGATGAAGTGGGCGCCCTTGACGGCGGACTCGCTGAACAGGATGCCGTTGTTGGCCAGGATCGCGACGGGGTAGCCCCAGATGCGGGCGAACCCGCATACGAGGGTCTCGCCGTAGAGTGGTTTGAACTCATGCAGCCGGGAGTCGTCGACGATGCGGCTGATGACCTCGCGGACGTCGTACGGCACACGCGGGTCGTCCGGGACGACGTCGTAGATGCTCTCGGGATCTTCACGGGGCTCGAGCACCTCGCGCTGCCCGTAGGCGGGAGCGGACGGACGTTCCAGGGTGTCGACGATCGACCTGACGATCTGCAGTGCGTGCGCGTCGTCCTCGGCGAGGTGGTCGACGACGCCGGAGGTTCGGGCGTGCACCTCGCCACCGCCCAGCTCCTCGGCCGTCACGACCTCGCCGGTCGCGGCCTTCACGAGCGGCGGGCCACCGAGGAAGATCGTGCCCTGGTCGCGGACGATGACAGTCTCGTCGCTCATCGCCGGGACGTAGGCACCCCCTGCCGTGCAGGAACCCATGACCGCGGCGATCTGCGCGATGCCCTGCGCTGACATCTGCGCCTGGTGGTAGAAGATCCGGCCGAAGTGCTCGCGGTCGGGGAACACCTCGTCCTGCATGGGGAGGAACGCGCCGCCGGAGTCCACGAGGTAGACGCACGGGAGTCGGTTCTGCAGCGCGATCGTCTGCGCGCGCAGGTGCTTCTTGACGGTGAGGGGATAGTAGGTGCCGCCCTTGACCGTGGCGTCGTTGGCGACGATCACGCATTCACGGCCGCTGACCCGGCCGATCCCTGTGACGATGCCGGCGCTCGGCACCTCTCCCCCGTACATCTCGTACGCGGCGAGCGGCGCGATCTCCAGGAACGGCGATCCCGGGTCGAGCAGACGGTCGACCCGGTCGCGCGGGAGGAGCTTCCCGCGAGCGACGTGGCGATCGCGGGCTGCGGGGGTGCCACCCTGGCGCGCGGCCGCTGTGCGCTCGCGCAGTTCGGCGACGAGATCCTGGAGCTGGCTCACACCGCGAGGTTAACAGTCATTAACCTCGGTGCGCTAGGCTGCCGCTGTGACGACCCGGCAGGAGCAGATCCTCGACACCGCGGCGATGCTGTTCGCCGAGCGGGGATTTCACGGCGTCACCGTGCACGACATCGGCGAGGCGTGCGGCATCTCGGGGCCGGCGCTCTACAAGCACTTCTCCGGCAAAGGCGATCTGCTGCGGCAGTCGCTCGTGTCGATCAGCGACCGGCTCCTCGACGAGGGGACGCGACGCCGGGACGCGGCGGCCGACGCGAACTCCGCGCTCGGCGCGCTGATCGACTGGCATGTCGACTTCGCACTGTCGCACCCTGCGCTCATCGTGGTGCAGGAGCGCGAGTGGTCCAGCCTGGACGCCGAGGCGCGCGAACGGGTCCGCCGAACCCAGCTCGCCTACATCGACGTCTGGGTGCAGGTCGTGCGCGAGCTGCGCCCCGAACTCGACCGCGCCACCGCCCGCGCTGCCGTGCAGGCCGCGTTCGGTCTGCTGAACTCCACACCCCACAGCGCCCGGCTCAGCGCGCCCGCGATGCGCTCGCTCCTCGCTCGGATGGCCCGCTCCGCCTTACTCGGGTAGGTCGGAGCGGGCCCAGCCCCTCAGCGGATCACGAGGAGGAGGTCGCCGCCCTCGACAGGTCGCGGCCCGTGGAAGGCGAGGCGCTCGACCGTCCCGCCTCGCGGAGCAGTGATCGTCGCCTCCATCTTCATCGCCTCGATCGTCGCGACCTGGTCGCCGGGCTCGACGTGATCGCCCTCGCCCACGACGATCGTCACGGCGCCCTGGAACGGTGCCGCCACGTGACCGTCGTCGGCAGGATCGGCCTTCTCCCCCGTCGGAACGTCGGCCGCAACCGCTCGGTCGCGAACGCTGACCGGTCGCAACTGCCCGTTGACCCGGCACATCACCGTTCGGTAGCCGCGCTCGTCGGGCTCGCCGATCGCCTCGACCTCGAGGAGCAGACGCTTGCCCTTCTCGATCTCGACCACGTGTTCGGCGCCTTGCGTCAGCCCGTAGAGGTACTCGAGCGTCGGCACCACGGACAGGTCGCCGTAGCGTTCGCGCCTCGCCTCGAATTCTCGCGTCGGACCTTCGAAGAGCAGACGATTGAGCGTTCGGCGGGGGTCGCCGGCGAGTCCGGACCGCTCGTCGGCCGTGAGTTCGGCTTCGGGCGGCGACCACGTGCGGCCCGCCAGAGCCTTGGTGCGAAACGGCTCGGGCCATCCACCCGGCGGAGCTCCCAGCTCTCCGTTGAGGAAGCCGATCACCGACGCCGGGATGTCGTAACGGTCCGGATGCTCGGCGAAGTCGTCGGGGTCGGCCCCCACGCCGACCAGAGCGAGCGCCAGATCGCCGACCACCTTGGACGACGGGGTGACCTTGACGATGCCCCCGAGGATCTCGTTCGCGGCGGCGTACATGTCCTCGATCTGCTCGAACTTCTCACCGAGGCCGAGCGCGACCGCCTGCTGACGCAGGTTGGACAGCTGTCCGCCGGGAATCTCATGGGCGTAGACCCGACCCGTCGGGGAGGCGAGACCGGACTCGAACGGCGCGTAGACACGTCGGACCGCTTCCCAGTACGGCTCGAGTGCGCTGACCGCCTCCAGGGACAGACCGGTCTCACGGTCCGCATGGTCGGTCGCGGCCACCAGCGCGGTCAGCGACGGCTGCGACGTCGTTCCTGACATGGGCGCTGCCGCTGCGTCCACCGCGTCCACACCAGCGGAGATCGCCGCCAGGAGCGTCGCGAGCTGACCACCGGCCGTGTCGTGGGTGTGCAGGTGGACCGGCAGGTCGAAGCCGCTGCGCAACGCGCTCACCAGACGCTCGGCCGCAGGAGCGCGCAGGAGCCCCGCCATGTCCTTGATCGCCAGTACGTGGGCACCCGCCTCGACGATGCGCTCGGCGAGCCGGAGGTAGTAGTCGAGCGTGTAGAGCTTCTCGTTCGGATCGGCGAGATCGCCGGTGTAACAGAGCGCCACCTCGGCGACCGCCGTGCCCGTGCCCCTGATCGCGTCGATGGCCGGGACCATCTGCGACACGTCGTTGAGCGCGTCGAACACCCGGAAGACGTCCACGCCGGACCGCGCTGCTTCGTCGACGAAGGCGTCGGTCACCTCGGTCGGGTACGGCGTGTATCCCACCGTGTTGCGCCCGCGCAGCAACATCTGCAGACAGATGTTCGGCATGGCCTCCCGCACGGCGCCGAGCCGATCCCAAGGATCTTCGCCCAGGAACCGGAGTGCGACGTCGTACGTGGCTCCACCCCAGACTTCAGCGGACCAGAGCTGGGGCGTCATCCGGGCCACGTGACCGCCCACAGCGACCAGATCGCGGGTACGTACACGAGTGGCCAGGAGCGACTGGTGGGCGTCGCGGAAGGTCGTCTCGGTGACCGCGACGTGCTGCTGCCCCCGCAACCGCCGGGAGAACTCCTCGGGACCGACCTCGCGCAGCAGGTCCCGCGACCCTGCCGGCGGCCGGGACTCCGCGTCGATCGGGGGGAGTTTCGTCACGGGGTCGAGGGACACCGGAGCGTCGCCGTGCGGCTTGTTGACCGTGACGTCCGCGAGGTAGTCGAGCAGTCGAGTCGCCCGGTCGGCGCTCGTCCGGGCGGTCAGGAGTTCGGGATGGTCGTCGATGAACGACGTAGTGATGCGTCCGGCGACGAAGTCGGGGTCCTCGAGGACGCCCTGGAGGAAACCGATGTTGCTCGCGACGCCGCGGATGCGGAACTCCGCGACGGCACGGCGTGCCTTCTCCACCGCCTTCTCGAAGGTCGCGCCCCGGCACGTGAGTTTGGCGAGGAGTGAGTCGAAGTGCGGACTGACCTCGGCGCCGGTGTAGGTGGTGCCGCCGTCGAGCCGCACGCCCGGTCCGCCCGGAGAGCGGTACGTCGTGATCGTGCCGGTGTCCGGGCGGAATCCGTTGGCCGGGTCCTCCGTGGTGATGCGGCACTGCAACGCCGCGCCCCGAAGCCGCACCGTCTCCTGGGCGAGCCCGAGATCGGCGAGCGTCTCTCCCGAGGCGATACGCAACTGCGCCTGAACCACGTCCACGTCCGTGACCTCTTCGGTCACGGTGTGCTCGACCTGGATGCGCGGGTTCATCTCGATGAAGACGTGGCGTCCGGCCTCGTCGACGAGGAACTCGACGGTACCCGCGTTCTCGTAGCCGATGTGCTGCGCGAAGCGGACCGCGTCGGCACAGATGCGTTCCCGCAGCTCGGGGTCGAGCCCGGGCGCCGGAGCGATCTCGACGACCTTCTGGTGGCGACGCTGGACGGAGCAATCACGCTCGAACAGATGCAGCGTGTCCCCCGTGGCGTCGGCGAGTACCTGCACCTCGATGTGCCGCGGGTTGAGCACCGCCTGCTCGATGAAGACCGCCGGGTCGCCGAACGCGGCCTCGGCCTCACGCATGCAGGTCTCGATGGCCGCCCGCAGCTGGGACGGCTCGTCCACGCGCCGCATGCCGCGACCGCCGCCGCCGGCGATGGCCTTGACGAAGAGCGGGTAGTCGAGGCCGGCGGCCCCCTCGACCAGGACGTCCGGGTCGCTCGACGGCGCGACGCTGGAGAGTGTGGGTACTCCCGCGGCCCGGGCCGCGGCGACCGCGCGGGCCTTGTTGCCGGTCAGCTCGAGTACTGCGGACGCCGGACCCACGAAGGTGATGCCCGCGGCCGAGCAGGCCTCCGCGAGGGCCGGGTTCTCCGAGAGGAAGCCGTACCCGGGGTAAACCGCGTCGGCACCGCACTCCACCGCCGTCCGCACGAGCGCGTCGGCGTCGAGGTACGCCCGCACCGGGTGTCCCCGTTCACCGATCTCGTAGGCCTCGTCGGCCTTGAACCGATGCTCGGACCATCGGTCCTCGCAGGGGAACACCGCGACGGTGCGTGCTCCGAGTTCATAGACGGCCCGAAACGCCCGGACCGCGATCTCGCCGCGGTTCGCCACAAGTACCTTGGAAAACACTCAGACCTCCTGGGGTCGGTCGGCGCGCGCGGTCCGGCCGGATGCGAGCATCATGAGCCTCCCACGAGTCCTGCCCGCTCGGCGTGAGCGACGATGCGGTTGCGCAGAGTTCCGAGGCGCTCGACCTCCACCTCGACCTCGTCACCGGGCTGCAGCAACCACGGAGGCGTCCGGGCGTAGCCGACGCCCGCGGGGGTGCCGGTGGCGAGCATGTCGCCGGGCCGCAGCGTGAACGTGCGGGAGATGAGCGAAAGCGTCTCCCCGACCGTGTAGACCATCTGGTCGGTGCTGCCACGCTGCACCTCCTCACCGTTCACCCGCGTCGTCACCGTCAGGCCGTCACGCAGGTCACCGACCTCGGCAGCCGGGACGAGGGGGCCGAGGGGGCCGGACCGGTCCGCGTTCTTGCCCAGAATCCACTGCGAGGTGAGTTTCTGAGCGCGCCGAGCGGTCACGTCGTTGAAGGTCGAGTAGCCGACGACGGCGGCGAGGGCTTCCTCGGGACTGGCGTCCATCAGCGGCGCTCCGACGTAGGCCATGACCTCACCCTCCCAGTCCAGGCCGTCCTCGTCGAGGGGCACCGGGATGGCTGCGCCTCCGACGGTCAGCGAGGCCGGCCACCGTGCGAAGAGCGTGGGGTAGGGCGGATGGTCGTCATGCGCGTACGACCCTTCGGCGACGTGCTTGAGGTAGTTCAGCCCGATGCAGATCACCCTCGCTCCGGGCAACACGGGCGGGACGATCTCGGCGCCCTCGAGCTCGATCGTCACTCCGGTCCCCCCGCGGGCGATCGCGCCGGCCGGGTCCGCCCAGAACGCCTCCAACCCGTCGAGGACCTCGGCGGTTCCGGACACCTCGTCCGTTGCCGCGACGACGACCGCCCCGCTGGCGTCCTTGATGCCGACGATTCGTTGACTCACAAGATTCTCCGTCCGGTGTCCCCGTCGTGCACTCCGGACGAGTGCGAACGCGACGGCTCTAAAGTTCTATACCTTTTAGACGGAATATGCCAGACTGCTGTCCGTGAAGGATGACCACCGTGGGCTGAAGCTCGATCCCGTGCCGGTGTCGGCCTCGCGCGCCGACCGACTGGCCACCACCGTCCAGCGCCACATCGTGGAGCAGGGCCTGGGTCCGGGGGACTTCGTCGGCACGCTCGAGACGCTTCGGCGTACGAGCGGCCTGTCCAAGCCCACCGTCAGCGAAGCCGTGCGGCTTCTGCGTGACCGCGGGGCGGTGTACATCAAGCCCGGCCGTGGCGGCGGCATCTTCGTCGCCGAGCGAGGACCCGTGGTGCGGATGCGCCACACGCTGCTGGAGGTCGCCGACGATCCGACGGCCGTCGTCGACGCGATCGAACTGCGCGATCACCTTGAGCTGCTCATCGATCTCGGCGCCGCGCGCTGCCGCGATGCTGCCGACATCGACGATCTCCGGCGCCACATCGACGCGATGGCCGCCGCCGAGGACTGGGACTCCTTCATGAGCGCCAACTGGGCGCTCCACGAGAGGATCGCCGCCATCTGCCCCAACGCGATGGCCCGGGCGGTCTACGTCGGGACGCTCGGCCACCTGATCACCACCTCGGCTCGCCGGATCGACGATGTCGACGACGAGGCGTACCGCAGGCGTCGACTGGCCGATCACGTCGAGCTCGTCGAGGCGATCGTCGCAGCAGACGAAGCTCGCGTGCGAGAAGCCGTCGAGCGCCACCGTCAACCCGCGTCGGACGAACCCTCGACGCGGTCGTCGCAGCCCACCCCGCACCACGCACACACGAGGAGTTCGACCGATGACCACTGACCCGTCGGCGTTCCGCGCCTACCTCTTCCCCCACGATCATCCTCGCCTCGCCGACATCCGCGGTCTCGACGCGTACAGCTACCGCGAAGCAGCGCGCGAGGACTCGTTCACGGGTGGGCTCATCGAGGGGTGGACCCCCCTGTATCTCAACGAGTTTCATGGGATCACCGAGGACGGGACGCTTCGTGACGGGCTCTATCCGCTGACTCCCGCCGAGCCGGGCGAGGAGGCCCCGGTCGCCGACATGGTCGCGGCGGCCGACCACCTGATCGGCCTCCTGAGCGACAGCGACCGCGACCGACTGTGTCATCGAGTCGACGCCCCGGAGTGGCAGACCTGGGCCAACCCGGAGTTCATGCAGTTCGACACCGGGATCCGCCTCGAGTTCGCCTCCTCGGAGGTGCAACAGGCGGCGCTCGGCCTCATGCGTGCCTCACTGAGCGAAGAGGGCTTCGCCGCCGCTCACCGCATGATGGTCATCAACCACTTCCTCGGCGAGGTCGTCGACCTTTCGACGATCCTCAACGAGTTCAGCTACAACATCGCGCTCTACGGCACACCCGACCTGCGAGCACCGTGGGGCTGGCAGCTCTTCGGCCATCACTGCGCCGTCAACTGCCTCGTCGTGGAGGGCCGCATGCAGGTCAGCCCGTTGTTCCTCGGCGCCGAACCCGACCAGATCGACGCCGGACCTCACGCCGGGCCGGGCGTCTTCGACCGGCGCATCGAGCTGGCGACCGCGCTGATCGGCGCGTTACCCGAGGACCAGCGGAACCGGGCGATCACGTACCCGCAGCTCGTCGACCCGGCGATGCCGGAGGGGAGGGTCCACCCCGGCGATGAACGACACCTCGCAGGTGCATTCCAGGACAATCGGATCATTCCGTTCGCCGGTGCGCCGGTGGCCGACATGCCGGCCGAAGCCCGCACCCTGGTGCTCGCCTTCGTCGAGCAGTTCGTCGCCGTCCTGCCCGACGGTCCGCGGCGCGCGCGGATGCGCGAGATCGAGCGGCACCTCGACGACACGTGGGTGGAGTGGATCGGCGACTGGCGGCCAGGAAGCGTGTTCTACATCCGCGTCCAGTCCCCCGTGGTCATCGCCGAACTGGACCACCACTGCGGGGTGTTCCTCGACTACGACACCCCCAAGAACTTCCACATCCACACAGTGCTCCGCACACCCCACGGCAACGACTACGGCCGAGCGTGGGTACGACAGTGGCAGCAGCACCACCAGGACCCCGTCGCCCTCACCCGCGCGGACACATGAGCGACGACGCCGATGCCGACAACACCGAGCGCACAGCGCCGGTGCGGGGGAAACGTCCAGCTCAAGGCGAACCCGTCATCGACCGGGCGTTCTCGATCCTGCACTCCTTCGACCCCTCGCACCGCCACCTCGGTCTGAACGAGTTGAGCCGCCGGGCAGGACTGCCGGTGAGCTCGACGCTGCGGATCGCGCGTCAACTCATGAGTTGGGGTGCCCTGGAGCGCGACGAGCACGGCCGGTTCTGTATCGGGGTACGTCTCTACGAACTCGCCGCGAGCGCTCCGCGTGGCCATGGCATCCGCAACGTCGCCTTGCCGTTCCTGCACGACCTCGCCGAGGCGACCCGCCAGCACGTGCTGCTCGCCGTACGCGACGGTCACGAGGCCATCCTCCTCGAGCGCATCTCGGACCATCAGGCGATGCCGGTGCTCTACCACGTCGGCGGCCGCCTTCCGCTGCACTCCACCGGCGTCGGCCTGGCACTGCTGGCGTTCGAATCGTCGCAATTCCGCGAGAGCTACCTGTCCCGTTCGCTGGTGCGGATGCCCGAGCAGCAGCCGGTCGACGCGACGCAACTGCGGCGCCTCATCGCCGAGATCCGGCGTGAGAAGTCGGTGATCTTCCGGCGCCGCGTTCCCACGCCGATCCTCTCGGTGGCCGCGCCGGTGTGGGGAGCCGACGAACAGCTCGCCGGCGCGATCTCGGTCGTCGTGCCCGACGACGGGTACGACCCGCGGCGGCTCCTCCCGGCCCTGCAAACCTCCAGCAAGTCCCTGTCGCGCGTACTCGGCGCAGGACTGCCGGCGGTTCCGCCCGGCGACGAATGAGTCAGCTCCTCGGTCCGCTCCCGGCGGGGACGCGGGCATCGGCGATCGCCCGACGCAGGGCAGGCGCGACGTCACCCGGCTCGCCACCTCGCCACGCGACGTGCTGATCGGGACGGACGAGCACCAGCGGCGCCTCCCACCTGGCCGTGATCGCAGGAGCCTCGATCGGCACGATCCGGCAGAGCTCCGCGTCCTCGACGAGCAGGTCCCGTACCGCCTGCACCTCGGCGCCTGTCATCGACGCCGCGTCCACGAGCAGCGTGAATCCCGGTCCGAGGACGTCGTACAGCGAGGTGGTGTCGTCGAGCCATCCGTGCGGCAGTAGACAACCGGGAGCGGCCGACGGGACGTAGTCGATCGGATCCGGTGCCGGGGGCGCACTGCCCGCGGGAGTGATGAGCGGCGAGTCTCGGTAGTCGTACCCGAGCACGAGACCCAGCGAGTGGAACTCGGACTTCTTCACCGCGAGCGCCTGCGCGGCGGCACGGCGTGCTTCCTCCCCTCGCGGCCCGGGGTCCCGGAGCGACGGATGGTTCACGTCGTCGGCCAACAGTCGCCCGTTGCGCGCAGCATCGTCGATCGTCCGGCGAGCGACCGGACGACGCTCGATCTCATAACTGTCGAGGAGCTCAGCCCCCGCCCACCCACGGCACACCGCCGCGAGCTTCCAGGCGAGGTTGGCGGCGTCCCCGATGCACGTGTTGAACCCGTGCCCGCCCCACGGCGGGTTGGCGTGGGCGGCGTCGCCGACGAGGAACGTCCGGCCGACGCGGTAGCGGGGGGCGAGCAGCATGCGCGCGGTCCACGGGTCCTCGGCGAGCACCTCGATGTCGACGTCGTCGATGCCCGTGAGCGAGCGGACCAGGTCAGCACTCGGGACTCCCGCGAAGGCGGCACTCTCGGGGTCGTACCCGTGGATGATCACCCACCACAGGTCGTGGCGGTCCATCTGCCCGACCATGCCGGCGTGCTCTCGCCCGATGATCCAGAACTGCACGGCCGGGGGCAGGCTGACACGCTCCGCGAGCTGGGTGGAGCGGAACAGGATCCCGAGGTTCGACTTGCTCGCCGAACTCCCCTCCAGGCGCATGCCGAGGTCGCGCCGCACGGCCGAGGACACCCCGTCGGCTCCGACGAGATAGCGGCAGTACACGGTCCGTTCGGTACCGTCCTCGTCCTGCACCACTGCTGCCGTCAGGTCGTCACGTTCGAGGCTCTCGGTGCGCACGAACTCCACTCCGAGGTGAAGTCGACCTCGTTCGCTGGCCGTCAGTGCTTCTCGCAGCACCTGCTCGACGACCGGTTGTGCCACCTGCTGGCCGCACTCGGGCGCGAGCTCGTAGCGTCCCTCGGCAAGCTGGAAGGCCTCATCGAAACGCAGCACCTCGAAGCCGTCGAGCCCCGTACAGAAGGCGACGCTCTGTGAGTACGCGACCTTGAGGGGAGCCGCCGTCCGGAGCGCGTCCGCGAGTCCGAGGCGGCGCAGGTGGGTCATCGTCCGCGCGTTCGTCGTCTTGGCGCGCGGGTGGAGCCAGTCGAGCTCGACCCGCGGTTCCACGACCGCCACGGACACGCCCCGCTCGGCCAGTTCCGTGGCCAGGAAGAGGCCGCTCGGACCGCCACCGGCGACGAGCACCTCGAGCGGCGACTCGGGGGTGGTCGCGGGAAGGTCGGCGATGCCGTGGTGCAGCGTCACCGGGTGGCTCCTCGAGAGGGCAGAAGGGCCGTCACGACGCCTCCGGCGAGCGCGGTCGCCGCGAACCCGACCGCAGTCGCGACGAGGGGCTGGGACTGCGACACCACCCAGGCGCCGTACGTGGGTCCGACGATCGCTCCGATACGACCGATGCCGAGCGCCCAACCCAGGCCGCTCGCGCGCGCCTCCGTGGGGTAGTGGCGGGCGACGAAGTCGTTGAGGACGTTCTGCGTGCCCAGGCCGCCGAATCCGGCCAGCAGGACGAGGACGACCAGCACGGGGGTCGAGGGGCGCGTGGAGATGGCGAGCAGGGCGCTCGCGGCGACCACGAAGCCCACGAGCACGAGGGGCTTGGGGCCGACACGATCCGCGATAGTGGCGGCGAGCACGGTGCCGACCGCGGCACCGAGGCAGTAGACGAGGAGGAACAGGATCGCCGAGCCCAGCCCGTACCCGGAGGAGTTCATCACCTGCGGCAACCACGTGGTGATGCCGAAGACGGTCAGGAGGCTGAAGAAGGTCGCCGCCCAGATCAACAGCGTGCTCGAACGCTGGCCGCGGGCCAACAAGACGGCCACACCGCCGCCCTGCGCCGCCCCGGGCTGAGCTGCGGGAGCGGGGAGCTGGTACGCCTGGCGGACCTGCTCGGCCTCGGCGACGCGGCCACGGGCCGCCAGGAAGCTCGGCGATTCCGGGAGGAGGACGACCAGCACCGGCACCATGATCACCATGACGGCAGCGACACCGTAGACGGGCCGGAAACCGAAGGAGTCCATCCACTGCGAGGCGAGCAGCGAGGCGAGCACCATGCCGGTCGGCGGGCCGGTGAGCACGATGCCCAGCCTTCGCGATCGGCCTGCCGCCGGGCTGAACTCGCTCGCCAGAGCCACGGCGGTGGGCAGCAGTCCGCCGACGCCGAGGCAGGTGAAGATCCGCGCTGCGACGAACAGCTCCAGGTTGGGCGCGAGGGCGGTGAGACCCATGCCGAGGGAGAAGACGGCCACGCCCGTGATGAAGATCTTCCGCCGACCGAGCCGGTCGGTCATCATCCCGGCGACCAGGGAGCCCACGAGCATGCCGAGCAACGCGAGGCTCGCGATGCGACCGCCGGTGCCCGGGGTCAGGTGGAACGGCTCCTGTCCGATGAGTCCGGGGAGCGTGGCCCCGTAGACCATCAGGTCATAACCGTCAGCAGCCAGGCAGAGCCAGCACAGCAGGAACACGACAGCGCGCGATCGGCGTCCGCCGGTCGGTGCCGTTGCGGCACTCGGCGAAGTACGAGAGAGGGCCATGGGTCGACCTTCCGGGAGAGGAGTGAACCAGGTCACTGTGACTGCTGACACACTTCGGCCGCAGGACCGTTTTCACTCATTGGCACGGTGGGGCGCGACGGGCGAGCGAGGACGGCGTGTTCCGCCGTCAGGACGGCTTGCCGGGCGCCTCGTCCGTGAGCGAAGCCTCGGGAGCGGGGGCGACCTTGCGACGTCCGGAGAGGCTCGCGATGGCGACGCCGACCATCATCACGACGGCACCCGCCCACTCCAGCGCGGTCGGCACCTCCCCCTGGAACACCCACGCCGACGCGATACCCACCGGCGGAACCAGCAGGATGAACGGCACGACGGAACCCGCGGGATGACGGGACAGGAGTCCATTGAAGAGCGTGTAGCCGATCAGGGACGCGCCGATCGCGGTGTACGCGGTGCTCGCCGCGGCGGCCCAACCGAACGCGGCGAGTCCGGCTCGCACGCCGTCCGGCCCCTCCAGGAGCAGGGCGAGTAACAGGCACGGGACCGGCACCACGAGGGCCGACCACACGACGAGCGACAAGCCCGACGCGACCTTGGCCTGGCGGGCGACGACGTTGCCGATCGCCCACGAGGCGGCCGCCCCGACGGTCGCCAGCAGCGGGAGCACCGGCGCGCGCAACCCGTGAGCGAGTGCGACCAGCGCGAGACCGGCGGTGCCGACCACCACGCCGACCAGCTGGCGCCCTGTGGTGCGCTCACCGAGCGCGACCCAGGCCAGCACGATCGTGAAGATGACCTGCGCCTGAAGCACGAGTGACGCCAATCCGGCCGGCATCCCGGTCGCCAGCCCGATGTACAAGAGGCTGAACTGCCCGAGGCTCATGAAGGCGCCCACCGCCACGACAGCTCGCCAGCTGGCTTTCGGCCGCGGTACCAGGAGGATCAGCGGGAAGGCCACGAAGACGAACCGGATCGCGAGGAACAGCAGCGGCGGCACGCCGTCCATGCCCTCGTCGATGACGACGAAGTTCAGTCCCCACAACACAGCGACGATGACGGCGAGCAGCCGATCCTTGACGGGCACGTCCTAACGGTGCCACGTCCCCTCCGTCGCCCACGCCGTGAGTGCGACGTTCAGCAGGCATATCGCCTCATTCCGCCTGCCGAACGTTCCCCCGCGCACTCCGCTGCGCTCCGTGCAGGGCGGCACCCCCCACACTCAGCGCGTACTCAGAGGTGGCGGAACGCCCGCCAGGAGACCAGCGCCGCGCCGAGGGCCACGAGGATCGCGGTCCCGGACGTCAGCTGCACCCCGAGGTCGAAGGCCTGCGTCGCGGACTCGGCCAGCTGCTCGCCGAGCGCGTTCGGGTACCTCGCGGCGTACTCCATCGTGCTGCCGAGCGTCTCGAACGCGTGGGATTTCTCGCCGTACGCGAGTTCGGCCGGAACCGTGAGCTGGGAGCGGTATGTCGCGGTCAAGACACTGCCGAGCACGGCGGTGCCGAGCACCGCACCCACCTCGTATGCCGTCTCCGAGATCGCCGACGCCGCACCGGCTTTGTGCACCGGGACGCTCGCCAGGATGAGGTCGTTCGTCAGCGTCTCGGCCATCCCGATCCCGATGCCCATGATCGCGAACGCGATGAGAACGCTCATGACCGTCGGATGTCCGGTGAACGCGGCGATCGCATAACCGAGCGACGAGGCCAGGAAGCTGCCGCTCACGAGCACCCGGATCGGGAAGCGCTCGACGAGCCGCACGGCGATGAAGCCGAATGCGACCGTGACGAGCAGGCCCGGGAGCAGCACCATCGCGGCGTTCATCGGCGACAGGCCGATGACGAGCTGCAACAGCTGCGACCCGAAGAAGAGGAACCCGGCCAGGCCCATCAGGCTCAGCATGTTCGCGACGATGGCGCCGGTGAAGACGCGGTTGCCGAACAGCGTGACGTCGAGCATCGGGTTCTCGCGCCGGCGCTGGCGCCGGACGAACAACCAGGCCGCGCCGATCGCGAGGCCCAACGACGCGAGAACGACATCGTCGAGGCCGTGCTTGGCGCCGTGCTTGATCGCGAAGACCGCAGGAATCATCGCCAGCATCGAGAGCATGATCGACGGCAGGTCCAGCGGGCCCGGGTTCGGATCGCGCGACTCGGGCAGGAGCACCAGCGCGAGCGGGACGAACAGCACGATGAGCGGCACGTTGATGAGGAAGACCGATCCCCACCAGAAGTGCTCGAGCAGCCAGCCGCCGACGATCGGTCCGAGGGCGGCGCCACCGGAGAACATCGCGGCCCACGTCGCGATGGCGATCCGGCGGTCCCGGGCGTTCACGAAGACGTTGCGGATGATCGAGAGCGTCGACGGCATCAGCGTCGCCCCGAAGAAGCCGAGCAGGCCGCGCGCGACGATGAGCATCTCCGCGCTCTCCGCCCGCGCCGCCACCAGGGACGCGACGCCGAAACCGACCGCACCTGCGACCAGCAGCTTGCGCCGGCCGAGACGGTCGCCGATCGAGCCCATCGCGATGAGCAGGCCGGCGAGCATGAGGGCGTACAGGTCGACGATCCACAGCAGCTGCGTACCCGTGGGCCGAAGATCCCTGCTGATCTCCGGCAGCGCGAAGCTCAAGACCGTGTTGTCGACCGACACCAGAAGGACGGGAATCATCAGCACCGCGAGCGCCAGCCACTCGCGCCGTCCGGCGCGCAGGCGCCCAGTCGTCTCCATCATGGTCATGCGCGCTACTGTACCGTCCAGACGGTACAGTCATCAAACACTTTGGAATATGAGGCTGAACACGTGATCGCCTACACTCAGGGCATGCCGCCCGAGGAGCCCTCCACCCGCGACAGACTTCTCGACGCGTTCGAGACCCTCCTGGTCACCGAGGGCAGCCGCGCCGCGACTCTCGACGCCGTCGCCGCCGAAGCCGGCGTCTCGAAGGGGGGCCTCCTCTACCACTTCCACAGCAAGGACGAGCTGGTCGAGGGGATGCTGGACCGGATGCGGCTCATGGGCGAACGCGACGCCACCGCGATGCGGACGGCCCCGCAAGGCCCGGTCGACTACTACCTCGAGACGTCCGTCGACTCCGGGTCCGCCTTCGATCGCGCGCTCATCGCCGCCGCACGCATCGCCCAGGAGAACGACGAACGTGCCAGCCATGCCCTGGCCGAGCTGCGCGACCAGTGGTTCGCGGTGCTCAGCGACCACCTCGGCGACGAGGCGCTCGCCCGCACGATCCAACTGATCGGCGACGGCCTCTACTTCGACGACACGTCGGGGTTCACCGACCCGCGCGCCCTCGAGCACGTCCGCGACGTGCTCGCGCGGCTCGACCTCTGACTCAGGCCGGCGCCGGTTCCTGCAGGCGCCGACCCGTCAGCCGGCGCAGACCCCACCAGGTCACGCGCAGCATGGCCTCGAGGATGATCGATGCGCTCATCTTGGACACGCCGTGCTCGCGCTCTCGGAAGGCGATCGGCAGCTCGACGATCCGGGCGCCGAGATCCCTGGCCCGCACGGTCATGTCGATCTGGAAGCAGTACCCCTGCG
Organism: Aeromicrobium camelliae; assembly: GCF_003850045.1. Taxonomy (GTDB): domain Bacteria; phylum Actinomycetota; class Actinomycetes; order Propionibacteriales; family Nocardioidaceae; genus Aeromicrobium; species Aeromicrobium camelliae. The sequence continues at coordinate 185,124 of NZ_RQJX01000004.1, forward strand.
AGTGGATGCCGGCGAGGTCGAAGCGGCGCAACAGATCGGCCGAAAAGGCGCGGAATCCCGCCGTGGCGTCGTGCACGGAGAGTCCGAGCATGACGCGGGCGTAGGCGTTGGCGCCGCGGCTCAGCACCTCACGATGGCGCGGCCAGTCGACGACGCTGCCACCTCGGACCCATCGGGACCCGATCGCCAGGTCGGCTCCGCCACCACGGACGGCGTCGATCAGCGCTTGGAGCCGGTCGGCCGGGTGGGAGCCGTCGGCGTCCATCTCGACGAGAACGCCGTAGCCGCGCTCGAGCCCCCAACCGAACCCGTCGACGTACGCGGTACCGAGCCCGAGCTTGCCCGGCCGGTCGAGCACGTGGACGCGCGGTTCCTCCAGGTCGCGCACCAGCTGCGACGTCCCGTCCGGGCTGGCGTCGTCGACGACGAGCACGTCGGCGTCCGAGGCGGTGAGGATGCGCCGCAACGTGATGACGATGCTGTCGCGCTCGTTGTAGGTCGGCACGATGACCAGAGCCCTCTGGCCGCTCGAACTGCTGTCCACGTCGTCATCCTCCCCTTGATCGACGGTGGGCGCCTCGCGATCCTCGTCACAGCGCGGGGTTCGCGACGTCCCTCCACTGCGAACCCATCGGGTCGACTCGGATGCTACCTGAGCTCCAGGCGGCGAGCTGCCGGTCGAGGTCGTCCACGTCTCGCACGGCGACCGTGAAGTTCACGGCGTTGCCGTACTCGACGGCGACGACGTCGGCAACTTGACGCAGACGGTGTTCGAACGCCCCGGACTCGGCCACGGGCACGGTCACGACGCCGATCGCGAGCTCCTCACGGCGACGGACTCCGGCCTGGTCGAGGACCGCGGCCGTCGCGTCGCCGTAGGCCCGCACCAGGCCGCCCGCGCCGAGGAGGATCCCGCCGAACCAGCGGGTGACGACCACGACGACGTCGCTCAACTCCCGGCCCGTGACGACCTCGAGCATCGGCCGCCCGGCGGTGCCGGCCGGCTCTCCGTCGTCGTTGGAGCGCTGCAGGTCACCGCGTGCGCCGATGACGAACGCGGTGCAGTGATGCCGCGCATCGTGGTAGGCAGCGCGGACGTCCGCGATGAAGGCGCGGGCGTGCTCCTCGGACTCGACCCGGCAGGCCTGCCCGAGGAAACGCGAGCGCTTGATCTCGATCTCGGCGGCGACGGATTCGCCGAGACCGAGGTCGAGCGTGCGGTAGCTGGTCAGCGGCGACGCAGCTTGAGGAAGATCGACGGACCGAAGTCCTTGCGCGCGAGCGGACGCTGAACGGCCTTCTCGATCGTGGTCATGACTCCGATCGGGAGGTACTTCTTCAGCGTCTGGCTCCGCAGGTTGCTGACCGAGAGCTTGTCGGTGAGGACCAGTTCGGCGGCCGCGAGCTGCGTGAGCACCGTGTCGACGTTGTGGTTGACGAACGCGATCGCGTCGGGCTCGTCCGCCGGCGCCGTGCGAATGCTGACCGGCTCGGTCGGCAACGGCTGGCCGAGCTTCTTGTACTTGCGGCGGTTCTTGAAGTGGCCGAGGTTGGCGACCTCGATGATCGCGGTGCCGCCAGGACGCAGGACCCGGGCGATCTCGGCGAACTCCGCCGACGGCTCGGGGATGTGGTGCATGACCCGCACCATGGTGAGGAGGTCGAGCTCGCCGTCGGCGAACTTCAGGTCGTCGGCCTGCATCTGGACCTGAGCGATGTCGGTGCCCTCGAGCAGCTTGGCCGCGGCATCGAGCTGAGTGCGGCTCGGCTCGGCGAGGGTGACGTGGTCGGCGTACTCGCGCAGCAGCAGGGAGAGTCGGCCGAAGCCCCCGCCCACGTCGGCCGCGCGCTCGAAACGCTGGCCGTCGAGCAGCCGGCGGATCGCGATCTCCTCGGCGGCGTGCTCGTAGTCGCGGTTGTCCCAGTACTTCGTGTAGTCGTAGCCGCGGTCGTACTGATCGGCGACCTTCTTGCCCTTGTCACTCACGCCGCCCACCCTACCGGGCACGGCGACGAGTCCGGCGTCAGCGGAAGGTCCGGGGCCCGAACCGCGGCGTGTCCTTCTCCTGGCCTGCACGGCGGGCCTCGCGGGTGTTGGGGGACTTCAGCATCGCCCGCTGCAGGCGACGTTCCAGACGGAACGCGCGGCGGGCCGTGCTGTGCCGCGTCTCGTCGAGCAGCCGTTTGGACGCTGCGACGGAATCGGGCGAGCGCTCCATCAGGGCCTCGATGAGTTCGAGCGCCGCCTTGCCCGGATCCTCGGCCACCTGCGAGGCGATGCCGTACTCGGCTGCCCGCTCGCCGCTGAAGACCTCACCGGTCATCACGAGGCGTTTGGCGAGGTCGGCCGGTACCAACTCGGCGAGCGGCACCGTTCCACTCATGTCCGGGACGAGTCCCCACTTGGCCTCCATCACCGACCACTGGCAGTCCGGGGAGGTGATGCGGAAATCGGCGGCCAGGGCCAACTGGATACCCCCGCCGAACACGTGGCCGCGCGTCACCGCGATGACCGGGACGGGCAACTCGCGCCACACCCACAGCGGCCGCTGGAAGCCGTTGGTTCCCCGCAAGGGGTGAGGGAGGAACCGCTTGAAGACCTCGCGTCGGTTGGTCATGACGCGACCGAAGTCGAGACCTGCGCAGAAGGACGGTCCGCGTCCCTCGAGGATGACCGCCCGCACGGAACGGTCCCGCTCGATGCGCTCGGCCGCCTGCACGAGGCCGTCGAGCATCTCGAAGGTGATGCCGTTGAGCTTGTCCGGGCGGTTCAGCCAGACGCGGGCGATCGGGCCGTCGATCTCGACGTCGACGTGAGGTGCGGTCATGGCGACACCCTAGTCAGGGTGCGAGGGCTCGCGATAGCACCATTTCGACGGCTTCGCGGATGCCGCGGACCGGGGAGGCCTCCTTCGGCCAGCCCGGTCCACCGAGCACGACGAGCGTGTCCTCGTCGACCTTCTCCAGCACCTCGCGCATGGGATCGCGCGGCGGTCGTTGGAGCGAGGCCCACAGGAACAGCACCTGGGGGCGCATCGTCTCCAGCAGGCTGCGCAGGGCCGAGGCGGGCAGGCGAGGTCCGAGTTCGAGGGCCGCGAGCCCGTGCTCGCTGAGTGCGGCCTCGAGCGCGATCACGGGCAACGCGTGTTGGTCCTCCTCGGCGCTGGCCAGCACGACCGTCGCGGGGCGAGCGAGGTCGGGCAGCGACTGGCGTCGGGCGTGAGCTCGCAGCGCGGAGGACAGCACCGAGCTCGCGAGATGCTCGCCTTCGACACCGAGGTGGCCCTCAGCCCACTGCTCGCCGATCGTGATGAGGGCGGGCACGAAGACGTGCTCCCATGCCTCGACCGTGCTCAGGTCCCGCAACGCGATGGTGGCAACCCGCGCGAGCTCGCGCCCGTCGAACCGATGCGTGGCCTGGACGAACTCGTTCACGGTGTCGTCGTGGTGGTGGGGCCCGCCGGTCACTTCGCTGGACACGTCGGTCGGCGAGTGATCACCGGCGAGCTGTTTGGCGACCTGCGCGGCCTCCTGCGCAGGCACGCCGCGGGCCAGCAGCCGCCGCATCAGGTCGACGCGGTCGATGTCCAGCGAGGAGTAGCGGCGGTGGCCTCCGCTGGTGCGCAGCGTCGGGCCCAGGCCGTAGCGACGATCCCACGTGCGCAAGGTTGATGCGGAAGTTTGGAGACGTTCTGCAACAGTTCCAACGCTCCAGGTGACCTCGCCCGAACGACGCCAGGGCGCGTCGTTTTGGGCGGAATCCGAGGAAGCCACTGGTCCGTTCTCCGCCTTCATCTCGTCATGTCCCGTTGAGAACTTGTTCACCGACTTGCTCTTGTGAACAAGTTCTGAGTAAGTTTATCGTCATTGCATCGTACTCGGGGTTGAACAGCCAGCCGCGACGTCGGATCAGAACTTTCTCGTGGAAGGCCTGCAGCATGGTGAACATCAAGCGACTCCCGTCCCCGATCCTCGAGTCCTACGAGTGGCAGTGGGACGGCGCCTGCATGGGCGTCGACTCCTCCGTGTTCTTCTCGCCGGAGGCTGAGCGTGGAGCCAAGCGCCAGCGCCGTGAAGAGGCCGCCAAGGCCCTCTGCGCGACCTGCCCGGTGATCGAACAGTGCCGCGAGCACGCCCTGCGGGTGCAGGAGCCCTACGGAGTGTGGGGCGGCCTGACCGAATCCGAGCGCGCCAAGCTCCTCGAGCAGCGCGTCGCCAGCTGAACTGGGGGGATCTCATGACTTTGGAGGGCAAGAACATCGCCGTGATGACGTCGCAGACCGGCGTGGAGAAGGTCGAACTGACCTCGCCGTGCGACGCGATCATCGCTGCTGGCGGGACGCCGGTCCACGCGGCGCCGCAGCGCGACGAGGTGCAGTCCATGGTCGGCGATGTCGACAAGGACCAGGTGTTCACACCTGACATGACCATCGAGGATATCGAGGTCGATCAGTTCGACGCCCTCGTGATCCCCGGCGGAACCGTGAACGGCGACAACTTGCGCCTCGACGACAAGGCGCTGGACGTCGTCCGAGCCTTCGCGGCGGCGGGAAAGCCGATCGCCGCGATCTGTCACGGGCCCTGGGCTCTCGTCGAGTCGGGTGTGGCCAAGGGGGCCACGCTCACCTCGTACCCGAGTCTGCGGACCGACATCACCAACGCCGGGGGCACGTGGGTGGACGAGCAGGTCAGCCACGACACGTCCCAGGGGTTCGACCTCATCACGTCGCGCAACCCCGACGACCTCGACGCCTTCAACGCGAAACTTGTTCAGGTGGTGAGTTCGCGATGACCCCCGCCTCCCGCACCGCGGCGACGAAGTCCAGCAAGTCGGCCAAGATCCTGTACCAGCCGGTCGGGTTGGTCAGTTCGATCATCGCCGGCCTCGTGGCCAGCGCGGTGTTCAAGCAAGTCTGGAAACGCGTCAGTCCCAACACCGAAGGCGACCCGCCCACACCGCTGCAGTCGGAGTTCCCGTTCAAGGAGATCCTCCTCGCCGCTGTCATCCAGGGCGCGATCTTCTCGGGCGTGCGAGCCATCGTGCAGCGCCAGGGCGCCCGCGCCTTCGCCAAGGCCACCGGCGAGTGGCCGGGCAAGTAGACCCCAACAGAAGGAGAACAACCCCATGGGTTTGATCGGATTTCTCATCGTCGGCTTGATCGCCGGTTTCATCGCTCGCGCCGTGGTCCCCGGTGACGACAGCATGGGCATCCTCGGGACGCTCGTCCTGGGCATCGTCGGCTCGTTCGTCGGCGGCCTGCTCGGCTCGCTGCTGACCGGGGACGGGATCGACTTCAGCGCCGCAGGGATCATCGGCTCGATCATCGGCGCCATCATCGCCCTCATCGCGTACAACGCGATCTCGGGACGCAAGCGCGTCTGATCCACGCACGTCGAGGGGCCGTCCGAATACGCTTCGGACGGCCCCTCGTCATGTGCGGGGAGGGCACGGCGTCAGGCCCGGTCGTTGCCGCCCATCCGTTGAGCCAGTTCCCGAACGCCGTCCCCCGTCAGCTCATCCAGATAGGCAGTGCGGCCGGCCATGGCCATGACGAGGGCGATCAGCGGCCCTTCGGCGGCCGGGCCTGAGCCGTGGCGGAAGTCGGCGTCGGTCGCCACGAGCGTGAGCCCTTGCACGAGAGACTTGCTGTTCACCGCGAAGTCGCGGGTCGCGAAGAACCGCGCCACGGCGAGCAGTCCGCCGGTGTCGACACGATGGGCGAGTCCGAGCGGACGGCGGATGTCCTCGGCGTGGACGATCAGCTCGCCGAGACCTCCGGGGCTGTTCGCCAGCGGGAGTGCGATGGTGCCCGCGGCCCTGAACCGGTCGAGTGTCTGCTGCGGAGTCGCTCCGCGAAACGACTCCACGAGACGTCGATTGTGCACGTCCGCATCGAAACGGGCGCGGATCATGCTGCGCATCCAGGCCGCCATGCTGGTGCCGGCCGCCGCCGTCAGATGCGCGACGACCTCTTCGACATCCCATGCCGAGCACAGCGTGGGTGTGCGCCACTGCTCCGGCCGGAGTTCCTGAAGCTGAGCGACGAGTGCTGCCCGCTCGCGGTCCTGAATGTCGGAGAGTCGCTCGGCCACGGTGAGGAGACTAGCGCCGGGCCACCCGGATCGGCGCGAGCGAATTGCGGCGGCGCAGCGTGAGCGCGCGGCGACTCAGCAGAGCGGGACGTCGGCGGAACGGCGCTCGGCCGGCGGTGCGACCGGTTCGGGAGCGGCGGCGTCCTGCTGTGGATCGTCCGGTGCGGCGGGTGATTCCTCGTCGGGCGACTCAGCTGCGGCGTCCGGGGAGACGTCGTCGCGCAGCGCGGCGAACAGCTCCCGCGCCTCGTCCGTCATCTCCACACGGTTGGGGTCGAAGGACGCCGGCTGCCATGGCATGACCTGGAAGGTGATCGCGGACAACGGGACGGAAGCGACGCGCGAGGCGAGCGACACCAGCTCGCCGGGACTGCCGAGGGCGTCGTCCACGGTGAGTGACGACGTCACCGCGTTGAGGAAGCGCACCAGCCGGTCCGGGCGAGTCAGCAGACCCTCGCTCGTGGCCTGTTGGGCGATGGCGGACATGACTCGTTGCTGATTCTCCATGCGCGCGATATCCGAACCGTCGCCGAACGCGTGCCGGGTGCGCGCCAGCGCCAGCGCCTGCTCTCCGTTGAGCTTCTGAGGGCCGGCGGGCAGGTCGGCCATCGACCACTGGTCGCGCACCGGCTCGTCGAGACACACGTCGATGCCGCCGAGCGCGTCGACCATCTGCTCGAATCCGTCGAAATCGAGGACGACGAGATGATGGATCGGCACCCCCGTCACCGCCTCGACCGCACGGTGGGCGCACGACGGACCGAAGTCGAAGGTCGCGTTGATCATCAGCATCCCGCCAGGCCAGCCGGCGTCCTCACAGGCGGGGACTTCCATCATGAGGTCGCGCGGGATCTGGACGGCATCGATCCGGTCGTTCTGCGCTGAGAGGTGGGCGAGCACCATCGAGTCGCTGCGCCCCGTGCCGTCGTCGTCGCCGTACCGACCGCCCCCGGCCGATCGCGCGTCGGACCCGATGAGCAGCACGTTGAGGGGCCCGTCGGGCTCGCTCGCCTGGATCGTCTCGACCTCGACGGTACTGACGTTGTTGAGCATCCGGAGCACCACGGCGGCGACGAGGAGCGCCGGCAGCACGACGGCGGTGATCGCGCCGACGACCAGGCGACGACGTCGCCGCGGCCGAATGACGTGCCGGCCCCGTGGACTCATGCTCTCCCTCGCCATGGTCAGATGGATGGGACGTCCACCGTAAGGCAACGAGACAACAGCCGGCGTACGCGGTGGCGGAGGAGGGAACGATGATCCGTCAGATCGGTGCGACCGAACTCCTGCTGGTCGCCGCCGTGGCCGTCCTGATGTTCGGCGGCGCGAAACTCCCGGACCTCGCCCGGCAGAGCGGCCGCGCATTGCGGATCTTCAAGGCAGAGATGCGGGCCGCGGACGAGGACGAAGCCCGCCGTCGGCAGGACGACTGACGCGCTTCGAAGGTCGAGGACGGGCCCGCCCGTGCCTTCGGAGCGGGTCGAGGAAGCGACCGCTCACCCCGGAGCTTCGGGCTCGTGGATCGCGAAGAGGGCACTCCGGCCGCCAGCAAGGGCTACAGTCGCCCTAGGAGGCGCCATGCGGAACGACCATCGCGATCACGTACAGCCGGGCTCGGACCTGGACATCGCCATCAACCGAGCGCTCGTGGAAGCCGAGCTCCGACCTCGCGAGTCCCTCGCCCCCCAGACCGCTCTCGTCGTGGAGGTGGCGGAGCCCTTCGCCGTCGACGTCGGGGGCGGCGCCGGAGCACTCGACGACGGTGACTGACGCGGCGCCACACGCGACCTCGCTGATTCACCACGACAACGGACGTCCGGACGCGCGCCGACTGGGCCCGCCGAGTGGTGCGGTCGTCAGCGTCGGTAGTGCTCGAGGAAGCGCCCGACCACGCCGGAGGCGAACTCCAGCACGCGTTCCTCCCCCGCGCCCGCGGCGTTGAGCAGCGCGGCGTCGACGAGGTGCGCGATCAGGTCGACGTCGTCCACGTGCTCGAACCCGGACCGGTCGAGGACGACACGCAGTGCCGCCAGCAGGCGCGGTCGCGAGTCACGCATGATCGGCGCGAGCGCCGGGTCGCGAAGCGCCGAGAGCATCGGGTCGAGACGTGCGGTCACCACGCGCTCGTCCACGTGCGGCGCGAAGAACGTCTCGATCAACTCGCGCGCGGTGTCGTCCGCAGAACGTCGCCGCACCGGCAGCCCCTCGGCACGGTTCATGGCCGAGCCGGCCCGTAGATCCTCAGCGGCTCGCACCGCGGTGGCCACGAGACTCGAGCGGGTGGGGAAGTAATAGGAGGCGGAGCCCTGCGGAACGCCGGCCGCGTCGGCGACCCGGCGGTGCGTGATCGCTTCGAACCCCTCGTCGATCAACAGGACGGCGGCCGCCTCGATCATCCGCCGCTGCTTGTCCGCTCCCCTGCCTTGAACCATGGCTCGCTCGCCGTACTGACCCTCACGGCTGAGCTCCTCACGCACCTCGACATGGTAACCGGGGCGCGCCGCGGGAATAACTCATCCGCGCGTATGGTTTCTCCGAATGCGCCGGCAATCCGGCGCCACAGACAAGGAGATGATCACCATGAGCGCCTTGGCACACGAAGGCCTCGTCATCGATTGGGCCCAGATGCCCACGTACAACACGGTCATGTCGGTCGCCGTCGGCGCCGGCCTGATCCTTCTGGTCTGGCTGGGTCGCGAGCTGATCCGCACTCCGCACGAGGTCGTTCCCGAGGGCTGGGCGCTCGCGTTCGGCGTCCTCGGTTTCATCCTCACCACCACGGGTCTTCACATGACCCTCACGTGGCCACTCGCCGCGGGCGGTTTCCCGTTCGACAACATCATCTTCGGTGAGACCTCTCTCGCGTTCGGTGTGCTGCTCCTCGCCGCGTCACTGTACGTGTGGTTCCGCGGCAGGACCGTGCTCACCGCTGAGGGCGGCCTCGAGCACCTGCGCCAGGTGGCGCGGCCGGTCTCGGTCTTCGTGCTCGGCATGGGCCTCGGCCTGATCGGCATCGCCGTCGCGGGCGTGAAGTACCAGCTCTTCGCCGCGCCGCCGGAGGAGCCGATCTCCGGCGCGTTCGCCGAATGGCCGCTCGTCGAGGCGATCTTCATGTCCGGCCTCATCGCGCTGGTCGGCGTCGGCGCCGTCCTGTTCCCCTTCGCGCTGCGAGCCGTCCGCTCCGGGCTGTGGAAGGTCATCGGCTGCGCGTGGGGCATCACCGGCGTCGCGTTCCTGCTCTTCGGCGCGATGAACTTCTTCACCCACATCGGTCTCATCGTCAACACGATGGGCTGACCACGCGGGGTGAACGCCTCGTGAACGTTCGCCCGTGCCGATCCTCGTCCGTGCCTCACCGCGTCCGGCTCCACTAGCCTCGGGACGTGGTGAGGCACGACGCGCATGAGGGGCACCCGCTCGCCCGTCGCCTCGGCACCGGCCAGGCCGTGGTGCTGGGCCTCGCCGCCATGCTGGGCGCCGGGGTCTTCACGGTGTTCGCGCCGGCAGCGGCAGCGGCAGGCAGCTGGCTGCTGCTCGGGCTCGCCGTCGCCGCGGTGGTGGCGATCGCGAACGCGACGTCCTCCGCCCAGCTCGCCGCCCAGTACCCCGAGTCGGGCGGCACCTACCTCTACGGTCGTGAACGGCTGGGGGAGTGGTGGGGGTTCCTCGCGGGCTGGTCGTTCGTCATCGGCAAGACCGCCAGCTGCGCCGCCATGGCGCTGACCGTCGCGCATTACGCGGCGCCCGAGCCTTATCGCACGGCAGCCGCGGTCGTGGCCGTGCTGACGATGACGACCGCGAACTACTTCGGCGTCACCCGGACCGCGGCGGTCGCGCGGGTCGGCGTGGGGATCGTGCTGATCTCGCTCGCGACGCTCGCCGTCGCGGCGTTCTCGTCGCCGTCCGCCCCCGAAGCGAGCACCACGAGGTTCGACGCCTACGGCGTGCTTCAGGCGGCCGGGCTGTTGTTCTTCGCCTTCGCCGGGTACGCCCGGCTCGCGACGATGGGTGAAGAGGTCAGGGAACCGTCTCGCACCATTCCGCGTGCCATCAGCATTTCTCTCGCGGGCGCCCTCGCCACCTACGTGGTGGTGGCACTCGCCGCACTCCACGTGCTCGGACCGGCGGGCCTGGCCGCCTCCGACTCGCCCCTCGCCGACGCGGCGGCGGCGTCGAGGTGGAGTGAGATCGAGCCCCTCGTCCGGCTCGGTGCTCTCGCGGGAGCCCTCGGGGCGTTGCTCGCGCTCATGGCCGGGATCGGCCGCACCAGTCTGGCGATGGCCCGTCGAGACGACCTGCCGCGCTGGCTCGCCGCCGTCCACCCGAGATACCGCGTCCCGCATCGGGCGGAGCTGGTCCTGGCGGTCGCGGTGATCGCGATCGTCGTCGTCGCGGACGTTCGGGGAGCGATCGGCTTCTCGTCCTTCGGCGTTCTCCTCTATTACGCGGTGGCGAACACCGCCGCGTACACGCAGGGAGGCCGGTGGCGGCGCTACCCGCACGCTCTTCAGCTCGTCGGCCTCGTCGGGTGCCTGGTACTGGTCGCGACCCTGCCACCGGAGTCGATCGGCGCCGGCCTCGTGGTGCTGGCCGTCGGCGCGCTCTATCGTCTCCTGAAACGGCGCCTTCGCCGTTCGCGCTGACCGGGCGAGGTGAGCGGCGGTACGACAGCGGTCGTCGGTTCCGTCTCGATCGCGCCCAGGCAGCGGCGTAGCGACAGCACGAGAGCAGCGCCCGGAATCCAGGTCGTGTCGCCGCGGTCGCGCTGCACGGTGTCTTCGAGTTCATCGACGCGCGACTCCAGGTCCCGACGATCCTCCTCCGCGATGTCCTCGTCGGCCCCGATCGAACGGACGACCGTGGCGAGGCGACGCAGCACTTCAGCCACCGACTTCGACAGGTCACTGCCGCGCTCCAGCCACGGGCGGGAGGACGACTGCACCTCGGCGAGCATGAAGACGACGTTCTCGACCACGGCGCCGACCCGCACCACGACGTCGGCTTGGACCCGGTGCCGCTCGACCTGGTGCTGGTAGCGCCGAGCGCGGAGGTTGCCGATGGTCGACTCGTCGAGGGCGTCGATGGTCGTTCTCAGCCGCTGCAGGTCCGGAATGATCTCCCGGGCGATCGTCCCGCCGTCGTCGTCCTCGCTCGCCTCGGAACACAACGCCGTGGCGACGTCGTCCAACTGCCCGGCGATCTCGTCGCTCGTCGCCCACAGCCGCCGCTTGGCCAGGGTCAACGGCATCGGCGGCAGGGCAAGGGTCAGGACCACGCCGATCACGGCACCCACCGAGACCTGGGCGACCATTCCCGACACGAAATCGGTGGGGTCGACCCTGCCGAGGACGTACGTGAACAACGCGCCCGTCATCACCCACGAACGCTCGTCGCCGAGCACGTCCCATGCGGAGGCGACGACCGCGAGGAAGACGATGATCGAGACCCCGATCGGCCCGGGGACCGGGACGAACTCGATGGCCACGCCGAGGACGGCACCGAGTAGCAGCGCCCCGAACAGCTGGACACTGCGGCGGATGGAGTTGGCGAGCGTCGGATTGATGGCCAGCACGGCGCCCAGCGGCGCGTAGTAGGCGTAATCGCCTACCGGCGAGGGCAGCTGGTTGCCGAGCACCCAGGCGACACCGGCGGCCACCGCCGAGAGCACCGCGATGTGCAGACGGGAGCCCAGCAGCGGATCAGAACTCGGCTCGTGACGCAGCCGAAGTCGGACGCGGGGCATGTCCTCAGCATGGCGGACACAGCGGCGGCGCGCCGTGGCCCCGAACGCTGTGACACGCGGTTACGCAGGGCTCACACGGTGAATTCGTGACACCGACCTGCCCCGGAACGACGAAAGCCGGCCCAGTGGACCGGCTCGTCGGGTGGGGGTTTCACACAACCCGCTGACCTGCGGATCTGCTGTGGTCGGGATCGATTTTGTACAGCTCCGACCCCGATTTTTGTACACCTCGGGTTCCTGTGAGCCGAACGTGCAGTTCTGCAGGCAGCCGCCTCGGTCGGCCGAGCCATCCGGCGCGGCTCCCCCACTATGGGCCTCACCAGGCTGTCACCAGTTCGCACTGCAGGACCTACGCAATCAATACCGACCTGAGATGGGCCGTTGGCGGATGATCTCCCTACTCCGTTCCTCTTCTCGCTCGCGCTCGACGCCGGCCTGACGCGTAGCCTCAGCCGCACGCGAGAGCGCCTTCTGCTGCTCACCCAATGCCCACTGCCGATGGAGAACCGAGGCACGACTGCGCGCCCAACTGACGAAAGTGCGGTTGGCCTTGGCTTCCAAGGCGATCACCGAATTGGTCTGCTCGAGGCGGACCCACAGGATGTCAGCAGGCAGATTCCAAGCGAGCAACTCTTGGGTGACTGCCAGCACGAATCGCTCTGCCCGCTCAACAAGACCGCCTTCTAACAACCGGCGGATCTCGAGAATGAACTCATCGTCCCACGGATCCAGGTCGTTGGGAGAAGCACGCAGCCGCGCCAGATGCCACTGGGCCAACGCGGCAACCGCACTCTCCTCGCGTGCCCTCTCGGCCTCGCGCTGTGCTTGACGCGCCAATCGCTCCGCTGACTCGGCGAGCCGAGCCTCTGAACGCGCTCGTTGCGCTGCCGACTTCGTCAGGCCAGTCGGAAGGTTCGGGGATGGCGAAGAAGATCGAGGCCAGACGCCCCGCGCCGCCCGCAGTGCAGCAACCTTCTCCCGCTCCTCCGGGGTCAAAGGTGGCTTACTCACCCGCCTGTTCCGTCGCATACCGTGATGATCTCAGCCTTGACGCATAGTCGCCTAGGAACCTGGGACACCGACGCCACGCCAGCCCGGTCGGCGACAGTGGATCGATCAGCACCTGGCCGTTTGTTTCGACGGCGGATCCGGACTTGCCGACAGCGAACTCCAGGTCCAACCCTTCTTGGCGAAGGCAAACGTCCACCAATATAGCAGTGCGCGCGTCCCGCGAGGCAAGTCAGACCAGATGAGGCACATCGCGGAACTGTTGGAGACGAAGCGTCCCGGTTTCCTCGGTGTTATGCGGCGTAGGCCTAGGCCCTCTATCCCCACATCTCGTCACTTGAAGACGGGGATCGTCACCCGAGCCGCTCCACCGCCGCGGTCAAGTCCCCGGTAGTGGTGTAGCCGCCTTGTGATCCTTCGGTGCTGGGTCAGGCGCTGAGTTCGAGGGTGCTGTCGGTCGGTGTCGGGAAGTAGGCGCAGGCGGGACTTGGCGAGGATGTCGAGGCCGAGGTAGCGGCGGCCTTCGGCCCATTCGTCGGTCTGCTCGGCGAGGACGGCGCCGACGAGGCGGACGATGGCGTCGCGGTTGGGGAAGATGCCGACGCTGTCGGTGCGGCGGCGGATCTCGCGGTTGAGTCGCTCGTTGGGGTTGTTGGACCAGATCTGCGACCAGAGGCCTTCGGGGAACTCGGTGAACGCGAGGATGTCCGCCCGCGCGGTGTCGAGGTGCTCGAACGCGTCGGGGAGCTTGTCTTCGACGTAGTCGAGGAGCCGGTCGAACTGGGCGTTGACGGCGTCCTTGTCGGGCTGGTCGTAGACGGAGTGCAGCATCGCCTTGACCGCGGGCCAGAGGGACTTCGGGGTGACGGACATCAGGTTCGCCGCGTAGTGGGTGCGGCAGCGCTGCCAGGCCGCTCCGGGCAGGTTCGCCGCGATCGCCTCGACCAGACCCTGGTGGGCGTCGGAGGTGACGAGGCGGACGCCGGTGAGGCCGCGGGCGACGAGGTCGGCGAAGAACTGGTTCCAGGCCGAGGCGGTCTCGCTGGTCGCGACGCGCATGCCCAGGACCTCCCGGCGCCCGTCCGCGTTGACACCCGTGGCGACGAGGACGACGGCGTTGATCACGCGGCCGCCTTCGCGGACCTTCATCGTCAGGGCGTCGGCGGCGACGAACGTGAACGGCCCGGCATCCCCGAGCGGACGGTGGCGGAACTGGTCGACGTGCTCGTCGAGATCCGCGGCCATGCGGGACACCTGCGATTTGGACAGCGAGTCGATGCCGAGCGTCTTGACCAGCTTGTCCATCCGGCGGGTGGAGACGCCGGCGAGGTAACAGTCGGCGACGACGGTGATCAGCGCGGCCTCGGCGCGCTTGCGGCGCTCGAGCAGCCATTCCGGGAAGTAGGTGCCCTTCCTGAGCTTGGGGACGGCGACGTCGATCGTGCCGACACGGGTGTCCAGCTCGCGGTGCCGGTAGCCGTTGCGCTGCGTCACCCGGTCGGGGCTGGGCTTGCCCCATTCGGCGCCGCAGACGGCGTCTGCGTCCGCGGACAGCAGCGCGTTGATCATCGTCTGCAGCAGCTGCCGCATCAGATCCGGCGACGCCTCAGCGAGGGCTTCACCGAGCAGGCCAGCAGGGTCGACAATGTGAGGAGCGGTCATCGTGATGACTCCATTCGAGAGGGTTGTAGGAGATTCCTCGAAGGATCACACGGTGACCGCGCCCACGTTCACGACGAGGCCGACCACCGAGCAGTTACACCACTATGCGGGACGCCACTGAAGGCAGGTCGAGCTTCGCCTCTCTCAGACGCCAGGGCGCAAGTCCAGCAGGAGCCGGAGTTATACGTGCGGCGGGGTAGCGTGGATGCCGCTCGCTCCTGACCGGGCTCACAACGGCAGCCCGCCAGCCCGGCGCCTCGGGGCTGCGACTGTCCGCCGCGTGCTCTTCCTTTCCGAGCGGTTGTCGGCCGTCGCCGCCTCCGGACACCACACAGCGACAAGTAGCAGCAGGCCACCGCGCTCCACTCGCCCGCACGCCGCTGCGGGAAGCCCCCACGCCGAGTGGCACACTTGCGACGGTTGTTGTGTCGCCGACACTCAACTGTAGAGCTGGAATCCCGCTGGCCCACGGAAGGAGGATCTAGTGCACCTCGACGACCCTGACCACCCACTGCGGCGATCCTCGACCGCTCCGTGCGGCTGCGATTGGGACGGGTGGCACTGCCCACACTGCGCGAGCATGACATCTACCTCGGGCGACGCCTGGGAGCCGGCTCACACCGTCCCCTGCCACCGCAAGGCCGAAACCCTACCTGCACGGGCAAGGTGAGTCCCCCGGAAGGTCCTTCAGTCGTGGTTTCCACCAAGACTGACGGTCGTCTCCCGCATGTAACCCGTGGCCGAATCAGCCACGGATTGGACTTCGCCAGCCTCCAACAATCCGTGCAGCAGTCCCGGTCGAGGTCAACCCGCAGGTGCACTAGGTCCAGTCGCGAGACCGGCCAGGAGCCGGCGCAAACTCTCCAAGCCGCAGATCTCTGACATGGCAGACGGGTCGTCTGCTCGATCGCGCAGGCCACTGAACCTGTCACACGGAGTCATTGGCGGGCGGTGGCCATGGATCGACTCCCTGGGTCCGTCAGCTTGGTTCATGAGAACGGGTGCCCCTAGCGTTTCCGCATGCCACGAACACCCGAGAGCACAAAGCACCCTCAAGGTGGGCGCCCCTCAAAGGGGGAAAGGCACACATTCGCTGTCCGCCTGCCACGCCTCCTCGCCGAAGAAATCAAAGCCAGCGCCAAGCTGGCGAGCCTCACGCACTCGGACTACATCGGGGACATCCTGGCCGAGCACCATGGATTCGACGCTGTAAGCGCATCTTCGACTGCACCCTCCACTTCTTCTGCAGAGGAGATCGCTTTTGACAGCACGCTGGAGATAGTCATCCGAGTCAACGGGCGACTCTAGACCGGCGAGCGAGTCGCTCTAAGCACTACGGACGATTCATAGCCCAGCTCACTCATGTTGCAGGTAGCCTTGCGAACTAACAAGGGGACCTGCAAATCGATTCAAGGGCGGTAACAGTGGCGAGTTCAGATCTGATCAGCGTCGCAGAGGCCGCCCAACTCCTCGGCGTGAGTACGGCTCGTATCCGCGAACGAATCTCCGACGGCTCCATCCCCGCCGAAAAAGTAGGTAGCCAGTGGGTGATCCTGCGAGACGATGCGCTCCGCGTCCAGCGCCATAACAGACGGTCCCGGCCGTACTCGTCGCGCTCAGTCTGGGCCACGCTCATGGCCGCCCATTACCCCGACCACCGTGAGTTCACGGCGCCCGAGCGGTCTCGAGCGCGAGCGCGCCTGCGTCACTTCGTCGACGAAGCCACATCGAAGCTGGAATTCCCCGGATCCCCCATCGACGCCGACGCGTTCGCCGAGTGGGCGGCCACGACGCTGCGACACCTCCTCGGAGCACGAGCACCCCGGGCAACCTTTAGAGCCTCACCACTCGACCTGGACGATCTACGACGCGACGCCCGTGTCCACCGGGCAGGGTTGTCAGCGCCCGAGGCAGGGATCTCGGCTGCAGACGTACTGGAGGGTTACGTCGCCGCTGGCGATATCGACGCCCTGACTGCGGACTTTCTCTTGTCCCCCGCTGGACCAACGCGCGCGAACGTGTTCCTCCACCGCGTCAGCGACGATGCGCCGGGCCAGTGGCCGACCATCGTCGGATTCGGCCTTGCGCTGATGGCTGACCTTGCCGAGCACGATGGCCCTCGCGAACGCCGGGCTGCGGCCGATCTCCTCGTCCAGTGGCTCGGCGCTGTCACAGCGCAACCCGGATCGCGGGAGACCGACTAGCCCTATCTGCGATGAGCTCAGCCTGAACTCCTCGCCGACGAAGCACACGAAGCGCAAGACGACGCTGCCCCGCGACGCTTGGGCGTTCGCCTCCCCACTCGCAAGAAAATTTCCGAGACCGTGGGGAGAGTTCTACCCACCACCGCACACCTGATGGATCCAACGCCCCTCCGACAGAGAAGGATCCGCCATGAATCACTCGCTCCACTTCAACCCCACCACTCCGTGCGACTGCGCGGCTTGCACCCGCCCGACGCTGTTCGCCCCCTACGAGTGCGAAACCACCGCCACCTGGCACGAAACGGTAGCCAGGCTCGACGACATCCTTTGCGGCATCATCCGCACGACCGGACCGCTGGTCCTCACTCGGAGCATCGGTTGGCCCAGCCACCGCGTCTGGATCATCTCGGCACCGTCCGACTTCGACATC
The DNA here is from genome assembly GCF_003850045.1 of Aeromicrobium camelliae. Lineage (GTDB taxonomy): Bacteria > Actinomycetota > Actinomycetes > Propionibacteriales > Nocardioidaceae > Aeromicrobium > Aeromicrobium camelliae. The sequence goes on from NZ_RQJX01000004.1 coordinate 202,264, forward strand.
TGGAGCCTGTTCAGCGAAGTTGACGTCGATCAGGTGCTGGCGAACCCGCGCCTGGTCTCGCTCGTCATCAACGGCGACGGCACCGGGAACATCACGATCGGCGCGAACACCTTCACCTCTCACCCGGTGCGGCGTGACATCGCAGCCCTCGCCGAGACGATGCGCCCCGCGAGCGAGGGCCTGACTGCTTGGCGCGAACCCGCCTGGGTGCTCGACTGCGATCCGCCGACCATCGACCGGCTCCACGCCGTCGCAGCAAGGCACGTGCGAGTCGGCGATCGCCTCGAGTGGCGGGACCTCGCCACCCATCGTTGATGTCGTGGAACCCGGTGTGCCGGCGCGCTCCGGCACACCGGGTCCGCCCGCCACCAGCGCACCGCCGAGTGGGAGTGCGAGGTTCTCACTCGCTACCGAGCAGGTGATCCCGCACTGACGTGCGGCGAGCGCTCGACGCAGACGCAGCCTTCGTAAGATCGACCCGTGACTGACGACCTCTCCTTGTTCGGTGACGACCCTCCGCCCCCCACCGTTGAGTCACCGCCGCCACCGGCCCCGATCGCCGACTGGCAGGTAGACCTGCTGCGCAAGGCACTCGACGCACGAGGCCTCACGACGATGGACGAGCGCCAACAGGCGATCCAGGCGGCTGCAGGCCGCCCGGTCACGTCGCTGCGCGCACTCAGCCACGACGAGGCGATGACCGTACTGACGCGCCTCGGCCAGACCCGCACACCGAATCGAAGTGCGACCTCGCAGTGGGACGACCGCGACGAAGACACGTGGATCGACCGGCTCTAGACCAACCCCGGCTGGGCGGAGAGCAGGTGCGTTCAGGCCGGACTGCGCGTGAACCGACAGGCCGGGAACCTGCTACAGCCGAGGAACTCCCGTGCATCGGAGCGTCGCTTTCGAACCACGAGGACCCCCGCGCCGCAGTCCGGGCACGGCTCCGAGAGGTCGACCGTGCTCAGCGGGGACAACTCGAGTCGCTGGTCCTTCAGCAACTCCGTGACGAACGCCGACTCGCGTCCCTGCACCCCGATCAACGTGACGTGACGGCGTGCGCGCGTCAGCGCGACGTAGAAGAGCCGACGCTCCTCGGCGTGGGGGAACGGGTCCGCTTCTGACATGGCGAGCGCGAGAACTGGGTCGTCGACCACCTCGCTGGGGAACCCGTAGGTGCCGGACCCGACGTTGGGGAGGACGACGAAGTCGGCCTCGAGTCCCTTCGACGAGTGCACGGTGCGGAAGCGCACCCGCAGCTCGGGTGGGGTGGACCGCGGCACCGCGTCCCGGTCGAACCGGTAGCGCCCCAGCACGTCGACCTCGACCACACCCGACCGCCCTGGTCGGATCTCGCCGGAACGGACTCGCGCCGCCAGGTCGACCAGCACCCGTTCGACCGCGGAGGGAACCTCGTGCGGCTGCCCGACGCGCACGAGCGAGACGGGTGGACCGTACTCGGCGTGAATCGAGGTGACGTCCTTGCAGAACTGTCGGGGGTTCTTAGCGACGAACTCCCCAGCGGTGTCGCAGATGGACTGGGGCGAGCGGAACGTCTTCTGCAACCGCAGCGTCGGCCCCTCGCCGAACCACTCGCTGAACGACGTCATGACCGACAGATCTGCGCCGGCGAATCGGTTGATCGACTGCCAGTCATCGCCGACCGCCAGCAGGTAGCGATGCGGCTTCGCCACCAGGGCACGGGCGAGCCGGGCGCGTGCCTGGCTGGCGTCCTGGAACTCGTCGACGAGGACCAGATCGAAGCCCATGTCGACGTCGCCGGCCTCGAGATGCTCAGCAGCGCGCACCAACATGTCCTCGAAGTCGATCGCGTCGTCCTCGTCGAGTCGGCGCTGCCACTCGTCGTGGATGGTCCAGTACAGGTCGACGAAGACGCGCGCCCGGTAGCGCGGAATACCTGCTGGTGACGCATCGAGACGCCGACCGAGATCTTCGCGAGTCAGTGAGTTCGACTTCACGTGCGCCATGAAGGATCGCATCAGGCGCGCCAGGTCTTCGTGCTTAACGGGGGTCGCGCCACGGATGGGGCGGTCGGGGTTCCAGTCGAGCGTGATTCCTCGTGCCCGCAGGTCCGCTGCCAGTGGCTGGAATCCGCTCTGATCGATGATGGAGGCCCACGTCGTCTCGATCAGCGCGGTTCCGTAGCGGTCGTGGAGGCTCTTCTTCCAGTTCATCCCGGCGGCGTACCCGTCGAAGTCAGCCGGCGGCTCGCCGTTGCGGTCCAGCGCCCAGTGCTCGTGCCACACGTCGACGTCGGGGTAGTAGAAGTCCGGCCGGTACTGCGAGTGCTCGGTGTCGGCGACGTCGTGGACGTACGGCCGCTCGTACTCGTAGGTCACGCCGTTCAGGAACAGGAAGTCGGCGATCATCCGTTCGCCCTGGCTCTTCACGGTCTCCCCGTTGAAGGTGCGGAACCCGGTCGCGCGGGTGACGTAGTCGTAGGCGTCCGGCTCACCGCCCGCGGGGTCGTCCGCCATCCGCGCGAACAACAGCCGGTACATGTCCCACTTGAAGCGGAAGTCGGGAGAGCGGTCGCGCAGCTCGTCGACGATCCGGCTGACCATCGCGACGTCCTGCCCGCCGTCGAGCCAGGGCGCGAGCCGCGGCTTGCGGCCGGTGGCCTTCCCGATCACGTTCAGGCCGAAGGCGTGGAACGTCGAGGCACCCAGTCCGGACGGGTCGATCCCCGCTGCGTCGAGGCGTTCGTCGACGCGTCGTTGGAGTTCCGCTGCGGCGTCCTTGTTGAAGGCGAGCAGGAGGATCCTGTCGGCAGGCACGATCTCGCGCCGGATCGCGTACGCCGCCCGCGCCACCATCACCGACGTCTTTCCCGACCCGGCGGCTGCGATGACCTGAACCCGGTTGTCGAACGTCGCAACGGCGCTCGCCTGCTCGTCCGTCAGCGGCTTCGTCTCGATCGTGTCGAAAAAAGCGCGCTGGCGCTCGAGCTCGTCGCTCAAGATCCGTTCATTGGTGGAGCCGATGACGTCACGCAGGTCGTGGTCGACGAAGGTAATCAGGTCGCGGGCCTCCGCGCCGGCTTCTTTCCGCTCCGTCAGTTTCAATGCCGCCGATGACGGAGCGGGCCGTCGCGCCTCCCAGTCGAGTCGCACGTCGCGGGTTACCCAGCGGCCGTCTGCGACGGCGGTCGCCAGACCCTGCTCGACCGTCTCCCTCCACGCGCGCAGCTCGCGCAGCGACGGTTCCGCGTCGTCCACCAAGGCGGCGAGCCGTGCCGCGCGCGTTCGCGCGATCGCGACGACGACCGCCGCCATCGCGAGCGCGCCGAACACGGCGAGCACTACCGGTTCCATCGCGATCCCCGTCCGGCGTTGCCGCGTCCGCTCGACCCTCAGAGCGCGTCGTAGTCGACCGCCAAGTCGCTGCGGTACAGAACCTCCGGCGCGTCGGTGCTCGCGAGGATCCCCGCTCGGACTCGGTCCACCTGGAGGTCGAGGACGCGCATCTTCCCGTCGATCTCGGCGAGCGCTTCGATCCGGTGGAACTCCGAGCCGTAGTCGTTCGCGAACCGCACGAGCGCCTGCAGCTTCAGCAGCGAGTCCTGCAGGTGGTGTCCGTGCGGGTCGACGATCGACGGGCGGATGGCGCCGTCGATCTCGTTGAAGAAGATGAAGTCGGGGTGCATCGAGCGCCAGTTGCCGACGTCGTCGCGGTAGCTGACTCCGAGCGAGTCGACGGCCGCGCGGGCGGGGTTGCGATACCACGCCCGGCACGAGGACCGCGCGAGCTCCGCCTGGACGACGTCGAACTCCCACCCGTTGAGCGAGCTGAGCGGGAACTCCCCGTTCTCGTCGGACATCAGGTGGCGGTCGGCGAGGGGGGCGACGGCGATCTGGCCGTCCTCGTCGACGACGGCGTAGTCCTCCATTCGGGTCCGCGGACGCTTGAGTTCCCCGCGCTTCGGCTCGGTCGCCTCGGCGCGGATGTCCTCGAACGCCTGCTGCCGTTCGTCCGACAGCTCCTTGATCTGGACGCGGTGCTCGGCGAACCACTTCTCCGCCAGTTCGTCGGCCTCGCGGTCGACCTTCTCGCGGACGGCCTTCACGATCGCGAGGGCCGACGCCTTGACGTACGCCTCGCGCAGTCCGTCGTCCTCGCCGTCGTCGTCGCCGGCGAGGTGGTCGACGTACGCCTGGGCGACGTCCGCGCCGAACGCCTTCTTCGCGTCGTCGAACGCGACGCGGATCGCGCGGTCGTCGGCGCGCTCGACGAACTCGGTGTAGGTCAGCTTCCCGGTCTTGCGGCGCCCGGAGATCGTGACGCCGCGCACGGCCCACACCTCCTCGATCGCGGACTCGAGCTCGGACCGGTGGCGCACCGCGAGGGAGTCGAGGACGGTCGCCATGATGGCCTCGACCTCGGCGAGGGCGCCGGGCCGGACGCCGTCCGCCGACAACGCCTGAGCGAGCGCGACGAGCCGCTTCACGGGCCGCGACCCGCGCTGCGGCATGGTCTCGGTCGGCATCGCGTCCCACGCCGGCCACACGAAGTCCGGAACGAACGGGTTCTTTTGCAGTTCGCGGCCGTCGATGAGGACCTTCCGGCCCTTCCCGCCGGGCAGCTCGCCGATGCTCCCCGACAGGAACTTCGCGACGTTGCCGGCCGTGGTCTTGTCGAAGAACGGCAGGATGCAGTCGACCGAGTTCAGGCGCTCGTCGCCCGGGACCGGGCGCGCGAGCGGGTTGCGGACCATCCGGCCGAGCAGCTGGGTGATGTGGTCCTGGTCCTTCGCCGGCCGGAAGGACACCATCACCTCGGCTCGGGGGCAGTCCCAGCCCGTCGAGATCGCGTCCTTCGCGACGAGCACCCTGACGTTCGTCTTCGACTCGACGCGCTGGGGCTCGATCCAGTCGACCTCCCACGAGCCGAACTTCTGGACCGTGTGGTCGCCGAACACGTGTCGGACGGAGTCCCCGGACAGTTCCGGCATGACCCGCAGGATCTCGTCGAGGGCCAGGCCGATCTGGTCGTGGTCGGGCGTGTTCGGCACCTGGAGCACGAGCAGCGGCTTGACGACGTCGGCGGACCCTTCCGACTTCGCGTACCGCTCCCACCGCGCGCTCGAGTCGGCGAGGAGCTTCGCGGCCCGACGGACGAGGACCGTGTCGAAGTTCCCCGCTTCGTCTGGGATGTCGAGGTTGACGACGTCCTTGACGAGACCCGAGTCCTGCACACGGATCGGGTCGACCTGGACGGCCGGGAACGCGCGGCGCGACTGATCCGCATCGGCCGCCTTCATCGCGTCCGTGAACGCGGACAGCGTGGCCGAGATCCCCCACACGATCGGCACCGCCGACTGGCTATTCGTGCCGTTGATCAGCTGCCGCACGAGCGTCGGCTTCTCCGCGCTCGTCCGCTTGTTCTTGAACCCGCGGTGCGCCTCGTCGAGGATCAGGTACACCGTCAAGTCTGGGTCGTCGATCGTGTTGCCGATGATCTCCCAGATCGTCGACGCCTGCTGGTCAGGCGCAGCCGTCCCCGGGAGCGTCTCAAACGCACCGTCGTCGTCGAGGGTCGCGGTGCGCGTCAGCCGGGAGTTCTTCGCAAGCTTGTCGGTGTTGAGGAAGTAGACCTTCCTCGGCTCCAGCTTCGACCGCGGGAACGGGAACTGGACCGTGACCAGCTGGTCGTACGTGAACTTCTCGCTCGCCTGACGCAGGCGGTCCTTCGTCTGCTCGTTCAGACTCGGGTCATCGGAGAACCAGATCACGACCGCACCCGGGTCGGGGTCGGTTCCGAACTTGTCGCTGCCCCAGAACAGTGACTCGATGACCGCCGCCGCCATGACCGTCTTGCCGGCACCGGTCGTCGCCGACAGCGCCACTGACGAGTTCGTGCCCTCGGAGCGGTACGCCGCGCGAGCGCGCTCAAGCGTCCTGAGGACGTCGTCGACAGCCTCGGATTGGTACGACTTTAGGGTGAACTTCATCGGGTGCCTCGACCTGCCTCGATCTCGAAGTTCCGCAGGTACGACTCGTACAGCCGGACCGGCTCGACGTGGTCGGGGAGGGCCGCGACCATCGACTCGAACAGTCGGTCCTCATCGGTCACGATGAACGCCATCGCAACGTCGTCGTTCTCGGCGATCCCCTTCAGGAACGGCTCCGCTTGGTCGAGGTCGGAGATTACGCCGTACACGTCCGCGACGTCCCAGCCCTTGGAGATATCGTCGATCCGCCGTCCCCTAGAGCCTGCACGCAGCCACAGCAGCGCTGCGATCTTCTCGAACTCGCGGTTGGACGCGACGCGAAGCGGTGCTTCATACGTCAGCGTGAAGAACTCGACGTTCTCCATGAATCCTTCGGCCAGCGGGAACTCATCTGTGAATCGGTAGTCTCCCTTGAGGGGTTTCCCATCAGGGTCCTTGCCCTCGACAGCGGCTCGAATCCGGGGCTTGGTGATGTAGTCGCAGATTCCCCATTGTTCCCATTCGGGGTCGCCCGGTCGCAACCCCTGCTTGATCAGGGTCTTCTGCTCTGCGTTCGCGACCTCGTTGTTAGTCACCGTGATCGACCGCCGTAGGCCTCCGTCCTGCTTGTTCAGTCGCATGACGGCATGAGCCGTTGTGCCCGAGCCCGCAAAGAAGTCCAGGACAAGCGCGTCCGGTTTTGGAGAGATGAAGAATCGCAGGCTGTCTTCGACGGAGTACAACGACTTCGGGAATGGAAAACGTCGACCGCCGAGCAGTGACTTGACCATGCGCGACCCATGGGTCCCCGCATCATGGGACGTGCGATTCCAGACAGTCTTTGCATACAGAGTGCGCGCAACCTGATCTGAATAGCTCAGAATATGCCAGCCTTGCTCCGATCGTCCTTCTGAAACGAGTTCACCGGAGGCGACTCGTTCCATTTCCGCATTGCGCAGGTACTGAACAATGAAGGTGTTCGTCTTCGCATCTCGGGACGTCCTGACATAGCCCTGACCCAGTCGCTCATGGAAGGAAGCTCGGTTAAGCTCCCAGCGACCGTCACGTCCGTCGGGCATCGTCGGCCAGATTGCAATACACCCCTGAGGGACAGCGGCGTATTCCGACCGGTCGAGAGGCAGGGGCAGGGGCTCCCCAGCTCCCAACACCGCCCCGTCTGCGGCGCGGACAAAGACTGGGTAAAACTTGCTCGGGGAGTCGGTTCGGAGAGGGCCTGCGCCACGCCGCCTGAGCGAATTCCAGATCGCCGAACGGTTCTTCTCGGGCGGTCGATAATCGGTCAGGAGCATGTCATTGTCGGTCTTGATCGGCACGGCGCCACCAATCATTACGAAGAAGACAAACTCGTTGACACGGGTAAATTCCGACGTGCGGGATGCCCCGCCCGGGCTGATGACGTCGGAAATCATTTGTATGTTCGCGTCAGGGAAAATCTGTTCGAGGAGCAGTCCCAGCCGGAGGTACTCCTTTTCGTCTATGGTCACGATGAGGACTGAGTCGTCGGGATTCAGAAGGTCCTTTGCAAGGAGGAGTCGACGCTCCATAAAGGCGAGCCACTTGGAGTGACGGTATAGGTCGTCGCTCTCCACGTAGTCGTTGTTGTACTTCCAGTCCTTCGCGCCGGTGTTGTAGGGCGGGTCGATGTAAATGCAGTCGACCTTGCCGCGGTTGGTGAACAGCAGTGTCTGGAGGGCGTGGTAGTTCTCCGCGTTGATGACGGCATGGAACGGCTTGTCACCGCCGCGCTCGACCTTCCCTGTAGACACGAGGCCGGGGTAGATCGGGTCGCGGAACTCGGCCACGACGACGAGGTCGTCGACGGCTGCGGAGGTTTCATCGCCGTCGTTGTCGAGGGCGATGAGGTCGGCGTGACGAACGCCGTCCTGGGTCGAGAAGCTGATCACCCGCCACAGCCGGTCGTTGTCCTTCTTCCGCGCCTGGCCGCGCGGCGGCAGGACGCGGACCTTGTCGCCCTTGCGCACCTTCCGTCCTGGAAGCTCGACGGCCTCCGGCACGTGGCGCTCGAAGTTCAGTCCAAACGAGCGCCGGTCCGCGAGGGCGTCGTACTCCCGTTGGAGGTCGTCTGCCAGTCCTGGGTTCTCCATCCGGAGTTGGCGGAGCAGGTCGTTCAAGCGCGACAAGACGGCGGTCTTCCTTTCGGTTCACGGACGATCACAGCCTATTACCGGGTGCCGATCCTTCGCGCCGAGACCGTCGAATATAGCGAATCTGGCGAATCTGTCGGGGGACTTTGCGAGCATGTCTGGCATGCGAGGACAAGCAACATCACCGTCGCTCGACGGCATCCGTGGCACGCTGCCGCGTGCCCGCGCCAACGCCCGCTCGGTCGCGGCGCTCACGCAGAACCCGGGGTGCACCCGCCGGCGCGTCATCGACTCCGCCGGCCTCCCGGCGCACGACCTCGCCGCGAAGCTCGGGCGCCCGACGCTGCGTGGCCAGTCGCCGTTCGCGATCGAGGGCGGGAACCGCTTCGAGGACCGCCTGAAGGAGCGCAGCGGCTACGGGTTGCTGGTCGAGGCGCTCGCGCCGTACGTCGAGCTCCCGATGCCGCCCGGCCTCGTCGTCGAGGACGTCAACCAGGTGGGTGGCAAGGTCGGCAGCAAGGCATGGATGGACGCGCGCGTCGCGAAGACCGACGAAGTTCTGGCGAAGATCACGAGCGGAGACTCGACCGCCCCGCACATCGTCGACCACCCGGTGCTGCGGTTCGACCTCGCCGGCGCCGAGGTCAACCTCGAGCCCGACGCGCTGGCGTTCCGCGTGGGCGACCGACTCGAGCTGGTCGAGATCAAGTCGTATCCGATCATCGACGGGCAGGCCGATCCGGGGAAGCTGTCCGCGACGGCCGGACAGACGGCCGTCTACCACATGGCGTTGCGGTCGACGCTCGAGCGACTCGGCTTCGACCCCGACCTGCTGGTGTGGTCGGTGATCCTGGTGGCGCCGCGCAACTTCGGTCGGCAGCCGGTCGCGCACCGGGTCCCGCTGAAGAAGAAGAGCCTGTCGTTGTCGCGGGTCCTGTCCGCCGTCCCGAAGACCGCGGAGGTGCTGGCCGGCCTCCCTGCGGACCTCACCTTCGACGTCGACCCCGGCGGCACGATGGACGAGGCGACGTTGCGGGCGGCGTTGACCAAGGCCGTCCAGCAGGTCGGCGCCCTCTTCGTGCCGGACTGCGTCACCGCGTGCGACATGGCCGCGTTCTGCCGCGCAGAAGCCTGGGCCAAGGACGACCCGGCTCGGTTGGGACGGGACGCTCGCGACAACCTCGCCGGTGTCCACACGCTGGCCGACGCCCTCAGGCTCGCCGAGGACGGTCCGGCGGCAGGGGAGGACGAGCTCGCGGACGTCGCCGAGGCACTCGGTGCGGCGCGCTCCGCGATCGTGAGGGCGCGCTCGCTCGTCCCAACCGCCGACCTGACCCCGGTCCCGGCTGTGCCACCGGCGGGCGGCGCCGCATGAGCCTGATCGACCTGCTCCTGACGGCCGAAGCCGCACGCGCGCACCGGGCGGTCCGTCGCACTGCGTACCGACACGTCCACCTCGCCGACCGGCCGTTGATCGTCGTCGCGTACAACCTCTCCGGCGAGGCCGCCGCGCCGCTAGGCATCATGTACGGGACCGACCCGGCCGCGCCGAAGCTCGTCGTGGCCGCCGAACCGCGCAACCGCGAGTGCCGCTTCGACGCGATCAACAAGTTCGCTGAAGACCTCGACGCGTACGTCCGCCCGTTCCTGACGTTGAAGACCGAACCCAAGCGCGGAGGCGGGTTCCGCCAAGTCGCTTCCGGAGCGCCGCAGGTGATCGTCCCGAACCGTGCCACGCGGTCCTACCTCGGGTCGCGACTCGGTCGATCGCTGAGGTACCTCGGCCTCGCCGGCACCCACGACGTGCCGGAGGCGACCAAGTGGGCGGGCTCCCACCTGTCGTGGCTGGCCGAGCACGCCAACCTGCCGGGCCAGGCGAACTTCCTGGCGATGACCGAGACCTTGTCCGAGCACTTCGCGACCGGGCAGTCCGCGCTCGAGGACGAGAGCCTGGCGGCGCTGCTCGCGTGGATCGACGGCGTCGCGGGCGACCTGCTGGCCGAACTCGAGCGAGTCGAGCTCGAGGAGGCGTTCGGTCCGGTCCCGAACCCGAAGTGGGAGGCCAAGCTCGAACCGCACGTGAAGAGGTGGGGCGACGGACTTCGGACCGACGACGCAGCGAAGATGGCGGCGGCCGAGGCCGCGGTCAGGACGGCGGTCGACGCCGCGCTCACCGACGCGTACGCGGCGACGCACCGCGCCGTGGACATCCTCCGCGCCATCGACCCGGCGGCCACCGTCCCCGACAGGTGGGCGAACGACGTGTACGAGTGGGGGGCCCACGCGAAGCGCGCCAAGACCGGGATACCGATGTTCGCCCGTCGACACGACGCGTTGAGGGCGGCCGCGATGCTGCAGCGGTGGAGTGCGGCGGCGGACGAGCTCGAGACCGCCCGAGCGTTCGACGACCCGATGATCATGGCCCGTCTCGACGCTGAGGGCCGGTGCGTCACCGGCGCCATCACCAGCGTCGACGCGCAGAACAAGGAGGTCAAGCCGGGCAACCAGCGCGCGACCCGCGTCCCGCTTGTCGAGCTGTCCCTGACGGGGGCGACCCGCCTGCTCGCGGGCGAGGTCGTCCGCTGGGTCGGCGACAAGAAGATCCGCGGCGTCGTGCGGTCGGTCGACGACGGTTCCGCCGTCGTCGCCGTCACCGACCAGGTGAAGGCGTTCGACACCTACGCCTGGTCGCCCGGCGTCGAGGTGATGTTCGTCGGACTGGACCCGTGGGAAGGTCCGAACCCGTGGGGGCCGGACGAGATCCCGTGGACCCACAAGGAGGCGACGACCACCGAGCTCGCCGGCGAGGCCGAACCGGGCGACGGGGCGACCGACGGGTCGCCCGACATGACGCCGGCGGAGCTGGCAGAGGTCGTCGTCGTCGGGACCGTCGCGCCGGACGCAGAGCCGGGAGTCGTCGTATGAGCCATCCCACGCCGAAAGTCGACTTCCAGTGGGTGAACACCGACTACACGAACCGGGTCGTCGCCGACCTCGGCGCTCTCGACAAGGGAGGGGCCGTCCTGGTCGAGGCCCCTCCGGGGGCGGGGAAGAGTTCACTGACCGTGTCGGTGTCGAAGGCGCTCGCCGACGCCGACTCGAAACTCCGCCTCCCGATCGTGACCCAGACGAACGAGCAGGCCGACGACCTTGTCGCGTCGTTGCTGAAGCGTCACCCCGACCTCCCCGTGACTCGGCTGGTCGGCGGCGCCGGCGGTTCGAACGCGATGCGGACCCTCGCCGCGGCCAATCCGGACCTGGTGATCTCGAGCAAGCACGACGACCCGGCCGTGAAGGGGACGCAGGTCGTCGTCGCGACCGCGCGGAAGTGGGAGTTCGTCAGGTCCGGCCAGCAGCAGAGCGGACTGATCCAGGGGTACGACCTGGCGCTGATCGACGAGGCGTACCAGATGCGTTCGGACGCCCTCCTCGGTATCGCAACGATGTTCGACCGACTCATGTGCGTCGGTGACCCCGGACAACTCGACCCGTTCACCACGATCGACGACGCACTGTGGAAGGGGCTGGAGTACGCGCCGTCTCGGACAGCGATGGGCACGTTGTCGGCGTTCCACCCGGACCTGACGCCCCACCAGTTGCCGTTGTCGTGGAGGCTGCCGCCGTCCGCGGCCGGGATCGTGTCGCGGGCGTTCTACCCGTACACGGGGTTCTCGGCCGGAACCGACGCGACCCAGCGCTCGCTGGCGCTCGGTGCCGGAGGCGGCGCGCCAGAAGACGACGCGCTGGACCGGGCGGCCGCCGAAGGGTGGGCGTACGTCGAGCTCCCCGAGAAGCTCTCGGTCCGCACCGACGCAGAGGTGGCGACCCAGCTCGCTCGACTGGTGCGACGGTTGCTCGACCGCGGCGCCGACGTGGTCGACGAGTTGGACGCGACCGGTCGGAAGCTCGAGGCGAAGGACGTCGCGGTCGTGGTCGCTCACAACGACCAGGTCCACGCGGTGCGATTCGCTCTGAGCCAGCTCAGTCTCGATCCGGACTCGCTGGTTGTGTCGACCGCGAACAAGGTCCAGGGACGCGAGTACGAGGTCGTGCTCGTCTGGCACCCGCTCGCGGGTCGCCGCGACGCGACCGCGTTCCACCTGGAAGCCGGCCGCATGTGCGTCATGCTGTCGCGCCACCGTCAGGCCTGCATCGTCGTGGGCCGGGCCGGCGCCGACCGGCTCCTCGCCGAGTTCCCGGACTCCGATCCGATCTTCCTTGACGAGCCCGAGAAGTTCCCCGACGGGTGGGAGGCGAACTCACTGGTCCTCGACCACCTGGCCGGGTTCAAGGTCTGACGGCGTCGATGCGCCCTCGGATTTCTTCGGGCGGAGTGAACGCCTGAACGTGTCCACGGCAGCGAGGCCGGTCGCGGACGCGCGGAGACGTCCTACGGCCGACGCCCCGCGGGACCGCTCCCGCCCCCGAGGGCAGGAAAGGGCCAGGTCAAGATCGATCCGTTCGTTCTTCCTGTCGAACGATCGACTACTGAGATCAGCGGACCGAACGCGTCGTTGAGGATCAACAGGTCCCGTATGGACAGATGCGCTGATCCTGTCAGGATTCGATGCAACTGGACGTACGACAGACCCGGCGTCGTCGCGGCGAGATCGCGAAGCGACTGCTCGGGGTGGTCTGCGCGGATGGACGCGGCGATCCAATGCTGGAACTGCGCTGCTTGACGCATCGCGGCGACCTCGACACCCGCGTTCTCGGGTAGCGATCTCCAGTACGCCTGCCCGGAGTGACCGAAGGTGTCCGGTTCGCGGGCCCAGTCGCGAGGCCGTGGCATCGGTCGGCGTGGCACGCCTGGCACGGTAGCGGGACCGCTCGACCTTCGGCGGAAGTTCGCTGGCGTGTTTGCGTATTACGCGAAACTGGCCGGATTCCTACGCCTGTTCCTAGGCATGACGACATCACCTCGCCCCCGTCGACGGGCCCGCCGGAGCGACCGCCAAGAAACTCTGTCTGGGGTGGGGAGAACTCCGCCCGTCCGCACACCTGCCCTCCGAAGGCGCTGCCACTGACCGAACGTGGCGGCTTTGGAGAAGAGGACGCTGGATGGACGCGCACGAGGCGATCGAGGTGTACCAGCCCCGATCAATCGCCCCCGAACAGTGGGCACTGATCCGCCCGACCGTACTCGCCTGGGTGCGGCGCACCCTGCCGTGCAGTGCCTCTGCTGCCGTGCAGCGCATGCGAATCACCGGCAACTACGTGATCTGGTCACTGGGCCGAGATCTGCCGCTGGACGCCGAGGTGATCCTGACCGAGGACCGCATCGAGGGCTATTTCCAGTCCGTTGCGGTCACCGCCGCCGCGAAGGGCACCTACCGCTCCCACCTGCGCACCGTCGCACGCGCCAACACCCGACGCGCGGTGTGGACCCCGACCCCGCAGCCGATGAGGCGCACTGACCTGCGTGATCCGTACACCGGCGAAGAGATCTCGACCTTCTTCCGACTCGTCGACGTTCAGCCCACTCCGCGACGCAGGCGGGTCCTGGACGCGCTCCTCCACCTCGGGCTGGGGATGGGGTTGTCCGCCGGTGAAATGCATTCACTGCGCGTGGCTGACTTCACCCGCACCGACGACCTCGTCCTCGTGCACCTGGCCGACCGAATCGTTCCCGCTCTGCAGGGCTACGCCGACGGCGTCTGGCGCGTCGTCAACGCCACTGAAGGCGAACGGATCTTCGGCGACCACCTTGGTGCGCACCGGCGCTTCTACCGCCTCGTCGAGTCCCTAGAGATCCCCGCGTACGCTCCGTCGCTGCGAACCCAACGCCTGCGTACCACGTGGCTGGTCAGCGTCCTCGGCCTGCGCGAACTCACCCTGGCGGAGTTCCGCAAGGTTTCCGGCCTCAACTCTGGTCGCGCACTCGACGACCTCGTGCGCTACCTGCCGGTCGACAGCGAGAACTACCTGCGGCGGGCGGCCGGGCGATGACCAACCGAGCCCGCGTCCTCAAGGCCGAGAGGCGCCGCGACCTCGAACGCCGCGCACGTGACTGCCGCGTCTCCACCCTGACCGTGCGTGAGGCGACGACCCTCATCGACCGCTGGAGTTGGACTGACGACCTCATCGACAGACTGACCTCCAGCGTCGGCCGCCCCCGCTATCTGGCGTGGCGCGGGTTCTTCAGCCTGCTCGTCGTCCACGCCATGCGCACCCGCGGCACCATGGTCCTCACCGAGGTCCTCCTCACCGCCCTGGCGATGGACGACAAACAGCGACGCATCGCCGGACTCCCGCCCTTCCTCGAGTACCACCACGTTGAGGGCAACTTCACCGACTGGCGCAACGCGTTCGAAGAGACCGTCGACCGCGCCACCGGTGAGATCTTTCCCCCGCGGATCCCGTACTCGGTGGACCAGCTGATCACCGACCTGCTCAACGCCACCGCCCCGCCGTTCCTGACCCAGTACTCCAGCCTCGCGGCCGACGGCACCGCTATCGAGTCGCCGTACCGACGCCGCTCCCGCGCCAAGGACGGCCGCCCCGACGTTGCGCAGGGACAACTCCCCGTCGACGCGAGCGAATCGGCCCCTGCCGTCGCGACTCCCGGGTGGCCGCGCGTCGGCGTCGATGGCCGCGCCCAGCACACCGTCGACCCCGACGCCCGCGAGGGGTACCGCAGCCCCAAGCCTGGCCAGACCAAGGTCTACATCGGCTACGAACCCACCACGCTGTGCGACGTCCCCGGCATCGGGGCCCGCTCCCGCTACACGCTGATCCGCGCGATCGCCATGCGCCCCGCCGGAAGCGACCGCTGCGAAGCCGGTCTCGCCGCCGTCGACACCCTGCCCTCGCCCCCCGAGGAATTGATCGTCGACCGCGGCTACAGCTACACCAAGGAGTTCGGCGCCGGCCTCGTCCACCGCGGGATCGGCATGGTCGCCGACCTGCACAAGAACCAACGGACCACCCGACCGGGACCGCGCGCGGGGACCGTCTTTATCGACGGCCAACTGTTCACCGCCGCGGTCCCCAAGGACCAACGCAGTCTCGCCACGTTCCCTCAAGGCGCCACCCAGGACGAACGCCTCGCGGTCGCTGCCACCTACGACAAGCGATCCGCCTACGCCTTCAAGCCCTTCGGCCGGCCCCGGTCCAGCGGCAGCCAACGCTTCCGCGGGCCCGCCCTGGAAGGCCGAGTGCGATGCGTCAACACCCCCGCATCGATGCGAAAGCCCGAGACCGCGAAGCGTCCCACCACCAACTGCGTCCCCGGCCAACCCTGCGGATGCGGCATCACCGTCACCCTCCCCGTCCGGGACTACGCCCGCACCCACCAGACGAAGATCTACGGCACCACCGCCTGGCTCAAGTTGAACCGTCCCGGCAAGTCCGGAGGCTCTTTTCGTTGGCTCAGCCGGTCGGCGTGAGCTCGTTCCTTGCAGCGTAATGGAGT
>NZ_RQJX01000031.1 GCF_003850045.1 Aeromicrobium camelliae
CTCGTCGGGGTACTTCCTGGGTGCTGCCATGACTCTCATCCTCCATGGATTGAGAGCCTCCACCAGACCCGGGGCGATTCAGTGGTGTGCTGAATCACGGTGAAGCCGAGCTGACGTTCGAGATGCAGGGCTGCCCGGCGGTGGTGTCGATCGGCAGGTTGATGGCGTATGCCGTCCATTCGCCGTCTCCGGGACCGGTGAACTCAACGGCAATGTCTCCGTACGCGTCAGGGAGGCCAGGATTGACGAAGGGCGAGATGCTCCATGTCCAGCCTTCGTGCGAGCTGTCGGCGCGCAGCCAGTCGTAGTGCATGGCAGTCGTCTCCGGCCACGTATCGCAGTAGTACTCGGGTGCTTCGGTCTGTCCGGGGAAGCCCGCGTTCGCCCACTGCTCGACGAACGCTTCCCGCAGCGCCTGTGGATCAGTGGGTATGGTCGGCGCGGGGCTCGGCGTTGTACCGCTCCCGTTCGCGACAACGGTGTCAAGTTCGACGAGGATCGCGCTGCAGAAGGCCTCTGCCGCCCCGACGTCGAAGCTGATGCGGTTGACGGTTGAGATCTCGCAGCGGAGTGAGGTGCTGAGCAGATCGCTATTGGAGTAGTAGGTACTCGCCGGGTAGGTGTTCTGCTCGGTCTCGCTTTCCAGGCACCAGTAGACGGCGGACTCGTGGCCAGCCAATGAGCGCGTGTCCTTGTCGCCACCGCCAGTGCAGTTGCTGTTGCGCACCGGATCCCAGTCCACCGTGTTGAACGCGGCTCCTGCTGGCGTTGAAAGGTTGTGCACCAGCTGAATCGAGACCTGTGACGGGGCGCTATCCGATGCTGTCAGCGTGCACCGGCTGTTCGCTGTGTCATAGGAGCTGTCCATCGAGCCGCCCCTCGCGTCGAGGCTGGCCAAGTCGCCCTTCTCGATGGCCGCGCAGAGCACGTCGGACGCGATAGCCGCAGACAGCGGTTCAGCTGAAGCGGGCGATGACGCCGTACTGTGCTCGGGATCGTGCGAGCTGACGCTGGTTGCATCGTTGGTTGGCGCCTCGCCCGCACAGCCGGGCAACAGCAAGAGCGTGGCGAGTGCCGCTGTGGGCAGGAGTCGGACATAGCGCATGGGGATCCTCGGGCGAGACGCCCCAGGGCAGTTCCGACCCTGGGGCGAGTATGGAGACGTTACCCCGATAGCCTACCATGAAAGGCCTCGTGAATATGCCACTCTGGGGGTTGTGGAAACCGCCGTGGGGCCGGGCGGGTTGTCTAGGAGTATGAGGAGACGCGCATGGCCGACATCATCGAGTTGCAGGCGCTGTACCGGGATCGGCGGTACGACGAGCTGGCGCCACTGGCTCGTGAGCGGCTCGCAAGTGGCGCCAGCCTTCCTGCGGGTGAGCGCGCACAGCTGTTCGATGTGCTGGCGGCTGCGCTCTACGAGGCGCGACGGTACCGGGAAGCCGCCGAGGCGCGCGCTGAGCAGTTGGCGTTTCACCAGGAAACGGGCACAGACCAGCAGCAGGTGGCGCGTGTCCAGACGCTGTACGCCTGGGCCCTCCTTGGCGCAGGCGACCCAGCATCGGCCCTTCCGTTCGCTGCCAGGGGGTATCTCGCTCGGCATGACCAGCTGGGGGCTGAGCACGAGCTCACACTCGCGACGCTCGAGCTCAACATCCAGCTCCTGAACGAGCTCGGTCGCTACCCGGAGATGGCCGCCCTCGCCGGCGACCTGGTGGCTGCCCGCAGACGCACCCTCGCCGCAGACGACCCACGCCTGCTCACGGCGAAGAAGTGGCAGCAGTCGGCCGCGCGGCATACGCAGTTTGAAACCGGAACCACCAGCGGCACCCTGCCCAAGCCGAGCCCAGTGGTCACGAGCACCCTCCCAGCCAGTTCGACAGCATTTTCACGATCGCTCGACGTGCTGTCCGCAGTTACGAGCGGCGTTGCGAGAGGCGTCATCGAAGGTCTGCTGGGTTGAACGATGCGCCGCCCCAAGCAGCCCCACGACTTAGCTGGAGCGATATCGCCTGCCGACTCCCCGTAGCGGCACGTCGAGCCTGATGGCCTGCTCGCCATCACCTCCCCGGATGCTTGCGATGGCGTCGCGCCCGGGCGGCAGGAGCCGGGCGGTGACCTCTCCCGCCGACGCTCTACGGAGCACATCAACCACGGCTGTGCTTACCCGGTCGATCTCGCGATCTGAGAGCCTGCGGTTGCCGGCGTCGTCGAGAAGTGTGACGGTGATGCCGCGCCGGCGAGCGATGCGCGACGCTTCGATCACCGCGTCGGTGGCGAGCTGTCCGCCGCGGAGCCAGTCCCGGATGGTGCCGTCGATCAGGAGGAATTCTTGACGGTCGCTGTCAGTGAGGCGATCCTCGGAGGCGATGCGCGCCAGTGCACCTCCGGCGAGCTGGTGCAGGCGCTCTATGCGGCGCTGTTGTTCGGTGAGAGCGGCGCGTGCGGCGGCTTCCTCACTCGACCGTCTTAGGCCTGCCTCGTGGACGGTGCGGAGCGAGCGGAGGGTTCGGCGCAGCAGCAGGGTGAAGAGAGTGACGATGAGAAGCAGTCCGGCGTGCCGGATGACGTAGCCGATTCCTGCTTCGATGCCGCGCCCGACGTCGACGGCCCACCAGATCGTGATCGCGACGTGAAGCGCGAACGCCACCCACGAGACCAGGACGCGGCCTCGTAACGTCACGAAGAACAGCAGGATGACGGCGCCGCCCCAGATCCAGGAGGCCCAGCCGAGTCTGCCGCTGTCTGGCAGGTTCCAGGCAGCGAACGACACGGCCACGCTGATCGCTGCGACTGCCGCGGTCAAGGGCACCGGGTAGGGATCGGGCGCCGGGATGAGGATGAGGGCGGCCCCTATCGCGACGAGGATGAAGGCGAGAATCGCGACGAGGCCGGATTTCACCTGGTCGAGGGTGGCGAAGGTGTTCAGGGCGTTGGAGAGCGTGAACAGGCCCATCATCAGGTAGGCGGGCCAGTGTGTCAGGCGCAGCAGCGTGGAGATGTCCGTTCGCTGTTCGGTCATCGGGCGTCCCTGTTCCAGCTGAGCTCAACGGTGGTTCCTTGTCCGGGTGTGCTTCGTACGGTTGCGCTGCCTCCGGGGACAGTGCGCATACGTTCGTGGATGCTGACGCGCAGGCCGAGACGCTCCGGCGGCACGCGCTGGGGGCGGAACCCCCGGCCGTCATCCTTGACCTTTATCGAGATGCTCTCCGCCGTGAGGCGCGTCTGCACGAGGCGGCTGGCGGGGCCCGCGTGTAGCAGGCTGTTGCGGATGGCCTCGGCAGCGGCCTCAAGGAGCGCTGTCGCGACATCTGCGGGTACATCCATCTCCGCAGCTGTCTTGCTTTCGAAGCGGAACTCGCTGGGAAGGCTCCCTCGGATGCGAGCGACCAGTTCCTGCCCGGAAATGTCTTTTGCCTTGTCAGGAGCGGTAAGAGCGGCGGTGGCGTTCATCGCGGCCTGGCGCAGCATCGGACGGTCATGGTCATCGGATCGGGCGGCGGTCAGCAGCAGGGACAGCACGTGATCGTGCACGAGCGCACCCAGGCGTTTGCGCTGCTCGTGGGTGCTGCGTGCGGCGGCTTCGTGTGCGGCGTCCTCGCGTGCCTGCGCATCGGCGAGGTCAAGCCGGTGGCCCGCGGTGAGTGAGACCTGAATGAGTACGACGAAGATTGAAGCGAGCATCAGGACGAAGATCCCGTCCTGCAGAGCGACCAACGGCCCCTCTTGCGGTGCGGTCGCGGAGCGGAGGAGGCCAATGCCTGCGGAGAAAGCGATCGTGTAGGCCCAGGCGCCTCGCACCGGCCAGGCGATGGCGGCCGCGGCCGCGGCGATGGCAGAGACGTTCTGCAACCAGGTCACCGACGCATCCGGCAGGGCGGGGACCCTCATGAGTGGCACCCACAGCGCCATCGCCAGCGCGTAGGCGATGCAAGCGGCTGTCGTGATGCCGAGCGGCACACGCAGGGGAGTCGAAAACGCCGTCAGGCCCGCGGCAGGTGGAAGCACAGCGCACAGGACGTACAGCGCCCATCCGCCGATCGGATGCATGAGCTCGATCTGTTCCAGCGCCTGAGGAAGACCGAGGAACGTGTAGATGAGGGAGGCGCCGCCGAGCGAGGCCAGGAGGAGCCGTTGGATCCGCTCCCGGCTGCTCGTCACCCGGCCTCCTCGATGAGGTGATCCTCCAACGCTCGTCGGTACAGATCGACACGGCTGGCAGCGGGACGGCCCACCTCGGCGTATTTCGCGCGGATTCGTCCGACGTAGTTGGCGACGACCTGCGTGCTCAACCCGGTGAGGCGAGCGACAGACTTGGCCGTCTCGCCGGAGGCATAAAGCGCTAGGATTTCCTGCTCTCGCGGTGTGAGGCCGGCGTCAGGCAGCAGCGGGTCGCTGTCGAGTGCCGATGCCCACTCCAGGGACGTCACCGGTCGTCCGGCGAGCGCATGGATCACCGCGTCGCGTATTTCCGTCTCTGGCAGGGATTTGCGCACGATACCGAGCACGTTAGCTCGAGCGGCTTCGCGCACGAGCTCGGCGTTCTCAGCTGAGGTGAGCACCAGGACCGGTATCCCTGCCTTATCGAGTTCGCGCACATTGTCAGTGACAGAGGAACCGTCGCTGAGCCGGAGATCCAGGATCGTTAGGTCCAGTGACTCGCCTCGCGCCAGCAGATCCGGGACGGTCGGGGCGATGACGGACTCGATGTCGTCGGTCTCCAGCAGCCGCATCAGGCCGAACGCGACGAGGGCATGGTCTTCGACGATCCCTACTCTCGCGCTGCTGCTCCCAACCGTCACTGCCCATCCCTTCCCGTGCATGGAGGTGAAGAAATACACCTGCCGAGCGGAGGTCCTTCGTTCCTAGTCTTGCAGGCGGGCTCGCGCGGCCCCCCGTGGGGAGGGGCGCCGTGCCTCCGATCCCGCCGCCGTGTTCCTGCCGTTCAGAGAGGGTCCTATGTCGCTGGTTGAGTCATCCCCGGTTGACCTGGCGTGTCCCGAGTGGTGTGCGGTAAACCACGGCACGCATGAGTTAGTAGCCGACGACGACCACCAGAGCGACATCCACACCGTCGCGGCCCTCCTCCGACACCTCGCCCCCGCACCGGACGGATCTCTTATCCAGCGCACGGTCGCCAGCGACATCGACGTGGTGCGTCACCATGACGCGACGCACGACCAGGAGTGGATCTTCATCGGCAACGACGAGCAGCAACTCGACCTGTCACTCGAAAGCGCCCGCCATCTCCACCACGTCCTCGGGCGACTTCTTCGGCGCTAATCGGTGTCGAATCGCGGCACCTGGTCCGCACGCAGATCTGGCCAGGGACGCGGCACCAGCTCGTCGAGCGTGACACCCAGCACTTGAGCGATCGCCATGATGTTCGCCAGCGATGGGTTCGCCGGCGTCCCGGGCATCGACTCGCCCTTCTCAAACTTCTGGAACGTGTAGCGGCTCAGCCCCGACGTATAGGCCAGCTGCTCCTGCGTGAGCCCACGCTCCAGACGAAGCCGCTGAATGTTCGCGCCGAGGTCGCGTGCGAAGGCATCCCAGGCCACCGGCGGTCGCTTCTTCGCCATCTCTCCAACCCCGCCAGGACGTCCGACTGCTGCTGTGTACCCAAGAAGCGTACCCGGCGCCCCCTGTTATTCAGAGCATCGGCGAGCAGGCAAAAGCACGAGTTATTGGTTCCGTTGTTGTCAGAAACAGTTGTCAAACCGTCCTGCCGAACGTTCGCCAAAACGAGCGCACGACTCTCCAAGCACAACATCATCTCGCCCTACGTCGCTCGTGCAATGCCGCACTCATGGCCAAGCTCCTCGGGCTGAACCGTCCCGGCAAGTCCGGAGGCTCTTTTCGTTGGCTCAGCCGGTCGGCGTGAGCTCGTTCCTTGCAGCGTAATGGAG
>NZ_RQJX01000032.1 GCF_003850045.1 Aeromicrobium camelliae
TAATGTAGTTCTTGTTGCTGAGGGCGACGGAGCGCAAGGCCGGAAGGCGGGGCGCTCGGCCTCAGGAGCCACCTCTACCGAAACGGTTAATGCCGGCGTGATGCTGGAGACTGGCCGCTGAAAACGGGGGGTGAGGCTGTCTGGTTGGGCGGGTTTGGTTCGTCTGGCTGGGGGGTCTATACTAGACAAGCTGCTGTGGCTGGCTCCCGGGTTGCTGGGGGTTGGTTGGGGTGTGCGTCTGATGTTTGAGAACTCAACAGTGTGTCATTTAGTCGACGAGAATTAATTAGCACCCACTTTTTGTGGGTGTCTCAATTCCGAGACAGATAGTTGCCAGATGGTGACGTCTGTGTTTGGGGTTGGACTCTTTGGTTGTTTTTCAACGGAGAGTTTGATCCTGGCTCAGGACGAACGCTGGCGGCGTGCTTAACACATGCAAGTCGAGCGGTAAGGCCCCTTTCGGGGGGTACACGAGCGGCGAACGGGTGAGTAACACGTGAGCAACCTGCCCTTCTCTTTGGGATAACCAGTGGAAACGCTGGCTAATACCGAATATGACCGCCTTGGGCATCCGGGGTGGTGGAAAGTTCCGGCGGAGAAGGATGGGCTCGCGGCCTATCAGCTTGTTGGTGAGGTAATGGCTCACCAAGGCGACGACGGGTAGCCGGCCTGAGAGGGTGACCGGCCACACTGGGACTGAGACACGGCCCAGACTCCTACGGGAGGCAGCAGTGGGGAATATTGGACAATGGGCGAAAGCCTGATCCAGCAACGCCGCGTGAGGGATGACGGCCTTCGGGTTGTAAACCTCTTTCAGCACCGACGAAGCGAAAGTGACGGTAGGTGCAGAAGAAGGACCGGCCAACTACGTGCCAGCAGCCGCGGTAATACGTAGGGTCCGAGCGTTGTCCGGAATTATTGGGCGTAAAGGGCTCGTAGGCGGTCTGTCGCGTCGGGAGTGAAAACTCGGGGCTTAACCCCGAGCGTGCTTCCGATACGGGCAGACTAGAGGGATGCAGGGGAGAATGGAATTCCTGGTGTAGCGGTGGAATGCGCAGATATCAGGAGGAACACCGGTGGCGAAGGCGGTTCTCTGGGCATTTCCTGACGCTGAGGAGCGAAAGCATGGGGAGCGAACAGGATTAGATACCCTGGTAGTCCATGCCGTAAACGTTGGGCGCTAGGTGTGGGGACCTTCCACGGTTTCCGTGCCGCAGCTAACGCATTAAGCGCCCCGCCTGGGGAGTACGGCCGCAAGGCTAAAACTCAAAGGAATTGACGGGGGCCCGCACAAGCGGCGGAGCATGCTGATTAATTCGATGCAACGCGAAGAACCTTACCTGGGTTTGACATATGCCGGAAAGCTGCAGAGATGTGGCCTCCCTTGTGGCCGGTATACAGGTGGTGCATGGCTGTCGTCAGCTCGTGTCGTGAGATGTTGGGTTAAGTCCCGCAACGAGCGCAACCCTCGTCCTATGTTGCCAGCACGTGATGGTGGGGACTCATAGGAGACTGCCGGGGTCAACTCGGAGGAAGGTGGGGATGACGTCAAGTCTTCATGCCCCTTATGTCCAGGGCTTCAAGCATGCTACAATGGCCGGTACAATGGGCTGCGAAATCGTAAGGTGGAGCGAATCCCAAAAAGCCGGTCTCAGTTCGGATTGGGGTCTGCAACTCGACCCCATGAAGTCGGAGTCGCTAGTAATCGCAGATCAGCAACGCTGCGGTGAATACGTTCCCGGGCCTTGTACACACCGCCCGTCACGTCATGAAAGTCGGCAACACCCGAAGCCGGTGGCCTAACCCTTGTGGGAGGAGCCGTCGAAGGTGGGGCTGGCGATTGGGACGAAGTCGTAACAAGGTAGCCGTACCGGAAGGTGCGGCTGGATCACCTCCTTTCTAAGGAGCAGCTTCTACCCGCCCCTGTGGGGTGTGGTCAGAGTGTCATCGTTCGTGGCCGTGGGTGTCACGCGGTGGCTTGCTCACTAGTGGACGTCGACTACATTTTTTGCTTGCCTGCTGCCCGTTTGGGGTGGGGGTGGGGATGGCACACTGTTGGGGTTCTGAGGCATCAGGCGGTTTGTCTGGTGGCTTGTAGGGCTGCACGGCCTGCATACCGTCTGGCTGGTCCTGTTCGGGGCTGGTTGGGGTTTGGTGTGGGTGTGGTGTGGTGCCGGTGGTGTTTTGAGAACTTCATAGTGGACGCGAGCATCTTTGTAGTGTTGACAAGCTACTAAGTGCACATGGTGGATGCCTTGGCATCGAGAGCCGATGAAGGACGTTGGAGTCTGCGAAAAGCCCCGGGGAGTTGACAACCGAGCTGTGATCCGGGGGTGTCCGAATGGGGAAACCCACCTGGAGTTATGTCCAGGTACCTGCGCCTGAACACATAGGGCGTGTGGAGGGAACGCGGGGAAGTGAAACATCTCAGTACCCGCAGGAAGAGAAAACAACCGTGATTCCGGGAGTAGTGGCGAGCGAAACCGGAAGAGGCTAAACCTCAGGTGTGTGATAGCCGGCAGGCGTTGCACCTGGGGGGTCGTGGGGCCGTGCTGACTGTTCTGCCGGGCAGTCGACGAGTGAGAAACCATGGGTGAAGTCGAGACGGCTGGGAAGTCGTGGCATAGAGGGTGAGACCCCCGTAGACGTAAGCTCATGGCTCGTGCGCGTTACCCCGAGTAACACCGTACTCCTGAAATTCGGTGTGAATCTGGCGGGACCACCCGTTAAGCCTAAATACTCCTCGATGACCGATAGCGGACTAGTACCGTGAGGGAAAGGTGAAAAGTACCCCGGGAGGGGAGTGAAAGAGTACCTGAAACCATGTGCATACAATCCGTCGGAGCATCCTTGTGATGTGACGGCGTGCCTTTTGAAGAATGAGCCTGCGAGTTAGCGTTGTGTAGCGAGGTTAAGCCGTTGGGGTGGAGCCGTAGCGAAAGCGAGTCCGAATAGGGCGTTTGAGTTGCACGATCTAGACCCGAAGCGGAGTGATCTATCCATGGGCAGGTTGAAGCGCGGGTAAGACCGCGTGGAGGACCGAACCCACCTAGGTTAAAAACTGGGGGGATGACCTGTGGATAGGGGTGAAAGGCCAATCAAACTCCGTGATAGCTGGTTCTCCCCGAAATGCATTTAGGTGCAGCGTGACGTGTTTCTTGCCGGAGGTAGAGCACTGGATGGGCTAGGGGGCCTACCAGCTTACTGAACTCAGCCAAACTCCGAATGCCGGTAAGTGAGAGCGTTGCAGTGAGACTGCGGGGGATAAGCTTCGTAGTCGAGAGGGAAACAGCCCAGACCATCAGCTAAGGCCCCTAAGCGGTTGCTAAGTGGAAAAGGATGTGGAGTCGCAGAGACAACCAGGAGGTTGGCTTAGAAGCAGCCATCCTTGAAAGAGTGCGTAATAGCTCACTGGTCAAGTGATTCCGCGCCGACAATTTAGCGGGGCTCAAGCAATCCGCCGAAGCTATGGCATTCACATATCAGGTAGGCCTTCGTGGTCCAGCCGTGTGGATGGGTAGGGGAGCGTCGTGTCGCGGGTGAAGCGGCGGGGTGACCCAGCCGTGGACGCGACACGAGTGAGAATGCAGGCATGAGTAGCGAATGAAGAGTGAGAAACTCTTCCACCGGATGACCAAGGGTTCCAGGGTCAAGCTAATCTTCCCTGGGTAAGTCGGGACCTAAGGCGAGGCCGACAGGCGTAGTCGATGGACAACGGGTTGATATTCCCGTACCGGCGATAGATCGCCCCTGGCGAGGCCAGTGATGCTAAGTGCCCGAAACCACCTGGACGGCCCTTCGGGGCTGCCGGTGTGGTGGAGCGCATGACCCGAGCTGGTAGTAGCCAAGCGATGGTGTGACGCAGGAAGGTAGCTCATCCTCGGCGATGGTTGTCCGAGGGTAAGACTGTAGGACGGACAGTAGGCAAATCCGCTGTCCATGTGTCTGAGAGTTGATGCCACTGCACGTTTCAGTGTGGTGTGAGTGATCCTATGCTGCCGAGAAAAGCATCTAGCGAGATCTGTAGCCGCCCGTACCCCAAACCGACTCAGGTGGTCAGGTAGAGAATACTAAGGTGATCGAGTGAATCATGGTTAAGGAACTCGGCAAAATGCCCCCGTAACTTCGGGAGAAGGGGGGCCGGATACGTGAACCACCTTGCGTGGGGAAGCGTTGAAGGCCGCAGAGACCAGGCCCAAGCGACTGTTTATTAAAAACACAGGTCCGTGCTAAGTCGAAAGACGCCGTATACGGACTGACTCCTGCCCGGTGCTGGAAGGTTAAGGGGACGTGTTAGCCGCAAGGCGAAGCGCAGAACTTAAGCCCCAGTAAACGGCGGTGGTAACTATAACCATCCTAAGGTAGCGAAATTCCTTGTCGGGTAAGTTCCGACCTGCACGAATGGAGTAACGACTTGGGCGCTGTCTCAACCATGAACTCGGCGAAATTGCACTACGAGTAAAGATGCTCGTTACGCGCGGCAGGACGGAAAGACCCCGGGACCTTTACTACAGCTTGGTATTGGTGTTTGGTTCGGTTTGTGTAGGATAGGTGGGAGACTGTGAAGCCCGGACGCCAGTTCGGGTGGAGTCATCGTTGAAATACCACTCTGATCGTACTAGATATCTAACCTAGGTCCGTTATCCGGATCAGGGACAGTGCCTGGTGGGTAGTTTAACTGGGGCGGTTGCCTCCCAAAATGTAACGGAGGCGCCCAAAGGTTCCCTCATCCTGGTTGGCAATCAGGTGTTGAGTGTAAGTGCACAAGGGAGCTTGACTGCGAGAGTGACGGCTCGAGCAGGGACGAAAGTCGGGACTAGTGACCCGGCGCTGGCATGTGGAAGCGGCGTCGCTCAACGGATAAAAGGTACCCCGGGGATAACAGGCTGATCTTCCCCAAGAGTCCATATCGACGGGATGGTTTGGCACCTCGATGTCGGCTCGTCGCATCCTGGGGCCGTAGCAGGTCCCAAGGGTTGGGCTGTTCGCCCATTAAAGCGGCACGCGAGCTGGGTTTAGAACGTCGTGAGACAGTTCGGTCCCTATCCGCCGCGCGCGTAGGAAACTTGAGAAAGGCTGCCCCTAGTACGAGAGGACCGGGGTGGACGAACCTCTGGTGTGCCAGTTGTTCCGCCAGGAGCATGGCTGGTTGGCTACGTTCGGAAGTGATAACCGCTGAAAGCATCTAAGCGGGAAGCACGTTTCAAGATGAGGTTTCCCACCCGTCATGGGTTAAGGCCCCCAGCAGACCACTGGGTTGATAGGCCAGAAGTAGAAGCACAGCAATGTGTGGAGCTGACTGGTACTAATAGGCCGAGGGCTTGTCACCCAACAACACATTGACTGCACGCGTCCACTATGAGGTTCCCAGACCATCAACGGCAGGTTGATAGGTTGATAGAGTTACGGCGACCATAGCGAAGGGGAAATACCCGGTCACATTCCGAACCCGGAAGTCAAGCCCTTCAGCGCCGATGGTACTGCACTGGAGACGGTGTGGGAGAGTAGGACGTCGCCGGACAACCACACAGCGCGAGGCCGCCCCAACCCTGGGGCGGCCTCGCTGCATTTACCCCCA
>NZ_RQJX01000033.1 GCF_003850045.1 Aeromicrobium camelliae
TGGACGTTCCTATAGTGCGTCAAGTGCTTTGAGGTCGGCTTTGAGTGCTCCGTGGAGTTCTCGGGCGATGAGTCGTTTCATCGCTCTGATGGCGTCCTTTTTGGACAGGCCTTCGCTGAGGCGGCGCTCGAGGTAGTCGATCGCGGGTTGGTGGTTCTTGAGCCGGCCGACGGCGATCATGTGGATGGTTTTGTTGGCTTGCCGGTCGCCGCCGCGGTGCAGTCGCATCCGGCGGGTTTGGCCCGATGAGGCGGGGATGGGTGCGACACCGGTGAGTCGGGCGAACGCAGCCTCAGTGGCGATGCGGTCAGGGTTCTGTCCGGCGGTGATGAGTAGTTGCGCGGCGGCGTGGATACCGACTTGAGGCCGGGCCAGTAGCCGGGGTGCGGCAGCGCCCACGAGCTGGGCCAGGGCGGCGTCGAGATCGTTGATCTCGGTGTCGAGGTCACGGATGCGGGCGGCGATCGATCGCAGCGCGACCTTTGCGGCCTGGGTCGGGTCGTGAAGCCGGGCCCGGTCTGGGCGCAGGCTCAGGGCGGTGGCAGCGATCTGCCGGTTGCTGGAGCCCAACCGAGCCCGCAGGCCGCCATCGAGGGTGGTGGCCAGGTCACCGATCTGGGTCAGCGCCGCAGTGCGTGCCTTCACCGCCGAGGCTCGGGCGATCTGCAGCATCCGGATCGACTCGATCACGCCCGACCGGTCCTTGGCCACCGTCTGGGCGCGGCCGGTGCGGACCGCATCAGCTGCCATGACCGCGTCGATCGGATCGGACTTACCCACGGTGGCCCTGACGGCCGGGTCGGGGGTGTTGACGTCGAACACCTGGTAGCCGCCCTGGTCCAGTAGTCGGGTCAGCCCCGCACCATAGGTGCCGGTCTGCTCGACCCCGACCCGCTCGACCTGCCACTGGCCCAGCCAGTCGATCAACGCCCGGCACCCAGCGCTGCCAGTGGTGAACTCCCGATCAGCAATCCGGCGGCCGTCAGCATCGATCACCGCCGCGTGATGAGTCACCTTGTGGGTATCGATACCGGCGAACACCACTTGCGTGGCCGGCTCGGTCATGGTCATCCTGGACACTGCGATCTGTCTCCTTCACTGATGTGGAGGATGACTTCACCGAGCCGGGCGGACACCACGGTGATGAGCCAGCCTGATCGCGGCAGGTTCCTATCAAGTCACAACCCCGCCCGGCTCGGCCCCTCACTACCTGCCAGACAACGCCGCCACCAACGCCGACACGTCCACTCCAAGACAACCCGCAGGGCGTCAGTCTCGATACAAGTCAGAACGCCAGCAACAGCCCACACCCATCTTCACCGT
>NZ_RQJX01000034.1 GCF_003850045.1 Aeromicrobium camelliae
TGTGATGTCCAGGCAGGTTGTTCTCGATCCTGCTGATGGGTGGTAGTGCTCCGAGCGCGGAGTGGGGCCTGTGGTGATTGTAGAAGTGCAGCCAGCCCGGCAGGGCGGCTCGGCGTTCTGCCTCTGATCTGTAGAACCGTGCGTAGGCCCAGCCATCGGCGAGGGTGCGGTGGAATCGTTCGATCTTCCCGTTGGTCTGCGGTCGGTAGGGGCGAGTGCGCTTGTGGGTGATCTCGAGGGCTTGGCAGGCGTCGCGCCAGGCGTGTGACCGGTAGCAGCTGCCGTTGTCGGACAGGACGCGTTCGACGGTGACGCCGCGGTCGGCGAACCACTCGACGGCTCGCTGCAGGACACCGATGGCGCTGGCTGCGGTCTCATCGGGACAGAACTCGGCGTATGCGACGCGGGAGTGATCATCGATCACCGTGTGGAGGAATGCCGTGCCGATGTTCGGGTGGCCTTTTGGTGTCCGGCCAGTCCGCAACGCTGTCTGAGCCTTGTTGCGATAGCCGCGCTGCTTTCCGACGTAGCGCCAACCGCCGCCGTCGGGGATGTTGCCGAACTTGGTGACGTCGACGTGGATCAGCGAACCCGGACGCGGGTGCTCGTAACGCCTGATCGGCTCCCCGGTGACCCGATCGATGTGGCGGAGCCGATTCAAGCGACAGCGCACCAGCACCGCGTGCACCGTTGACGGCGCGAGTCCGAGCCGGCCTCCGATCTGCACTGGCCCCAGCCGGTGGCGCCAACGCAGGGTCACGATCTGACGCTTGACGTGCTCGGGAGTGCGGTGCGGACAAGACCTGGGCCGGCTCGACCGGTCGACCATCCCGGCCGGTCCCTCAGCACGGAACCGGGCTGCCCATTTGCGGGCGGTCACGGTCGAGACCATGAACATCCTGGCCGCCTCCGACGGCTTCCAGCCGTCCTCGATGATCAGACGGGCCAGACGAAGACGTGCTCGTGGTGTGAGGGCAGCGTTAGCGTGGACCATGAAGGCCTCCTCGGTGCGAAACGGAACCTAGACAGCTCCACTCTCACCCGGAGGCCTTCACCTATCCAGAGAAACAACGTCCCTGGACATCACA
>NZ_RQJX01000035.1 GCF_003850045.1 Aeromicrobium camelliae
TGAGGACCGGGTTCTCACGGTAGTGGCTAGCGGGCTGGGATGCCCAGTGGTTGGTCTCGAACTCGGCCGGCGGGACGAGCCCGGGGCTGCTGCAGGGATCTGTGACATCTGAGATCGCTTGACCGGTGGTCAGGCTGGAAGGATGTTGTTGTGCCCAAGCCCTATCCCCGAGAGTTCCGTGAGGACGTTGTCAGAGTGGCGCGGAATCGCGATAAGGACGTCACGCTGGCGCAGATCGCGTCTGACTTCGGGATCCATGAGATGACCCTGTCGAAGTGGCTGCGTCGAGCCGATGTGGAGGACGGCGTCAAGCCTGGGGTCAGGAGCGATGAGGCTCGTGAGAACCGCGAGCTGAAACGCCGAGTTCGGCTGCTGGAGCAGGAGAACGAGGTCCTGCGCCGGGCTGCTGCCTATCTGTCCCAGGCTCAGCTGCCGGGAAAAGGCTCTACCCGCTCGTGAGAGAGCTCGCCGCGACCGGCGCCCAGATTCGGGTGCCGGTCACGGTGTCGTGTCGGGTGTTGAAGCTCCATCGCCAGCACTACTACGCCTGGCTGGCCAACCCGGTGACCGATGCTGAGTGGGCCGAGGCGCACCTGGCGAACGCGATCTTCGACGCGCACCGCGACGACCCGGAATTCGGCTATCGGTTCTTGACCGATGAGGTTCGCGATGCCGGCTTCACCGTCTGCGAGCGGACGGTCTGGCGGGTCTGCGCCGAGAACGGCTGGTGGAGCGTGTTCGGCAAGCCCAAGAGCCGCAAACGCGGCAAGGTCGCCGCCCCCGCCCACGACGATCTCGTGCGCCGCCAGTTCCGCGCCGAGGCCCCGAACCGGATCTGGTTGACCGATCTGACCGAGCACCGCACCCGCGAGGGCAAGGTCTATCTCTGCGCGATCAAGGACGTCTGGTCCAACCGGATCGTGGGATACTCCATCAGCGACCGGATGGAGTCGGTGATCGTCGTCGATGCGCTCGAGTCGGCGGTCGCTCGCAGGGCCGGTGACGTGAGCGGCTGCGTGCTGCATTCAGACCGCGGAGGCCAATTCCGCAGCCGGAAACTGCAGC
>NZ_RQJX01000036.1 GCF_003850045.1 Aeromicrobium camelliae
ACGGCACACCGCCCGGTGACCTCACCGTCGACGCCACCGACGAGAACGGCAACACCGCCACCGAGACGGTCGAGGTCGCCGAGTCGAACACTCCGGCCATCGCCACGGTTCCCGGCACCGTCCATCCCGGTGACACGATCACCACGGTCGGCGCCGGGTACCCGCCGAACACCGACGTCACCGTCACCTACACCGACGCCGACGCCGACGGCAACGACATCGGCGAACAGACCGTCACCACCGACGACGGCGGTACGTTCACGACCGAGTTCGTGGTGCCCGACGGTACGCCGGAAGGTGCGTTGACGATCGAGGCGAGCGACGGCGACGGCAACACCGCCACCGACACGGTGACCGTCGAGGCGGAGGAGTTCACCCCCGCCGTGATCGCCGCGCCCAGCACGGTCGAGCCCGGTGACACCGTGGCCGTCGTGGGCACCGGGTACCCGCCGAACACCGACGTCACCGTCACCTACACCGACGCCGACGGCAACGACATCGGCGAACAGACGGTCACCACCAACGAGAACGGCATCTTCACGACGTCGTTCCTGGTGCCCGACGGCACCCCGGCCGGACCGCTGACGATCAGCGCGGCGGATGCGGACGGCAACACGGCTGAGGACGAGGTGGCGGTGGAAGAACCCGCCTTCACCCCGACGCTGACCGCGGCACCCGACACGGTCTCCTACGGTCAGGATCTCGCGGTCGCCGGCAGCGGCTGGCCCGCGGGAGTCGCGGTGACGCTCGTCTACACCGCCGCGGACGGGACGGAAGTGGGCCGCTCCACCGTGCTCACTGACGGTGACGGCAATCTGTCCGACAGCTTCACGGTGCCGGCGGGTACCGCACTCGGGGAGTTGACGGTGACGGCGACCGGCGGCGACGGCCTCGAGGCGTCTGCCACCTCGGAGGTCGTCGCGAGTCCCGCCATCACGGTGACTCCGCCGGTCGCGGCGCCCGGTGACACCATCACGACGGACGGTTCGGGCTACCCGCCG
The DNA here is from genome assembly GCF_003850045.1 of Aeromicrobium camelliae. Lineage (GTDB taxonomy): Bacteria > Actinomycetota > Actinomycetes > Propionibacteriales > Nocardioidaceae > Aeromicrobium > Aeromicrobium camelliae. Next base: position 1,002 of record NZ_RQJX01000036.1, read on the forward strand.
AACACCGACGTC
>NZ_RQJX01000037.1 GCF_003850045.1 Aeromicrobium camelliae
TGAATCGCCCCGGGTCTGGTGGAGGCTCTCAATCCATGGAGGATGAGAGTCATGGCAGCACCCAGGAAGTACCCCGACGAGCTGCGTGAGCGCGCCACGAGGATGGCGGTGGAGCTGCGGCAGGACCCCGCCACCAAGAACGGCGCGATCAAGCGCGTGGCCGAGCAACTCGGCATGCATCCGGAGACCTTGCGCAATTGGGTTCGGCAAGCCGAGATCGACGGCGGTGTTCGTCCGGGCACCACGACCGCCGACGCGCAGAGATTGGTCGAGCTCGAGCGCGAGAACCGTGAGTTGCGGCGAGCAAATCACATTCTGAGGACGTCAGCGGCTTTCTTCGCGGCGGAGCTCGACCGCCCCACCAGCAAGTAGCCGATCTGCGCGGTGCTGAAGAACGCCGGCGTGCAGATCGCCCCGAGCAGCTACTACGCGGCCAGGACCAGGCCACCGTCCGCTCGCGCGATCCGCGACGCCGAGCTGGTCGAGGACATCAAGGTTGCCCACAAGGCCAACCTGGGTGTCTACGGTGCGAGGAAGATCCACGCCGAGCTCAACCGCGAAGGCGTCAGGGTCGCTCGCTGCACCGTGGAGCGGCTGATGAAGCAAGAGGGCCTGCGCGGGATCCCGCGGGAGAAGACTCGCAAGACCACCATCGGCGACGGCGCGGAGACCGAACGGCCCGAGGATCTGGTCAGGCGCAAGTTTGTCGCCACCGGCCCGAACCAACTCTGGGTCGCGGACCTGACCTACGTCCGCACCCACGCTGGGTGGACCTACGTCGCGTTCGTCCTGGACGTCTTCAGTCGGATGGTCGTGGGCTGGCAGGTGTCCACGTCGTTGCGCACCGATCTGGCCCTGGACGCTCTGGACATGGGTCTGTGGAACCGGCGCCGCGCCGGTCAGGACGTCACCGGGCTCGTCCACCACAGCGATAGGGGCGTTCAGTACCGAGCGATTCGCTACACCGAGCGGCTCGCCGAAGCCGAGGCCGTCGCCTCCGTTGGCAGCCGTGGTGACAGCTACGACAACGCGATGGCCGAGGCGCTGAACTCGCTGTTCAAGGCCGAGTGCATCCGCAACCCGGTGATGCGACCCAGAGGGGGCTGGAAGAACGTCAGCGACGTCGAGATCGCGGTCGCCGAGTACGTCGACTGGTTCAACCACCGACGCCTGCACGGCGAGATTGGGCTGCTGCAGGATTTTGTGACAGTGGGTCATGCCGCCTGAGGGGCGACGTGGCTCATGATGGTTTCGAATTCGATGGGGGTCAATCGGCCGAGTCGTTGCTGGCGTCGTCGTCGGTGG
>NZ_RQJX01000038.1 GCF_003850045.1 Aeromicrobium camelliae
CATGGTGATTGAGTCCCGGGAGAACCACCCGCATGAGGCTGCGGCAATCAGGTCCGTTGCCGCGAAGCTCGGGATCACCTCGACCGAGTCGGTTCGCAAGTGGCTAAGGCAGGCCGAGATCGACGGCGGTGTCCGGCCGGGCAAGACCAGCGAGGAGATCGCTGAGATCAAGGCGTTGAAGAAGGAGAACGCCGAGCTGCGGCGGGCAAACGAGATTCTGAAGACCGCCTCGGCTTTCTTTGCGGCGGAGCTCGACCGCCCCAACAGGTACTGATCGACTACATCGACGAACACCGCGAGGAGTTCGGGGTCGAGCCGATCTGTCGCGTGCTGCGCGAGCACGGGATCCAGATCGCCCCGTCCACCTACTACGAAGCCCGCAGCCGCCGGCCCTCGAAACGGCACGTGCGTGATGCGGAGCTGGTCGCGCTGATCGAGGCCGAGCGCAGGAGGCAGAAGCTGATCGCGAGGTTCGGGGCACGCAAGATGTGGCTGCACCTGCGCGGTAAGGGTCACGACGTCGCGCGCTGCACGATCGAGCGGCTCTACCGCGAGCACGGCTGGGTGGGTGCGCTGAGGCTGAAGAAGGTCCGGACCACCATCGGCGACCCAGCGGCTGAGCGGCCGAGCGATCTGGTCGACCGGCAGTTCTGGGCCAGCCGCCCGAATCAGCTGTGGGTAGCCGACTTTACCTACGTGGCGACCTGGTCCGGCACCGTCTATGTCGCCTTCATCTTCGACGTGTTCAGCCGGCGCATCGTGGGCTGGCGGGCGGCGACGAAAATGACGACGGACCTGGTCCTGGACACGTTAGACACACCGATGCCGGGTCGCAGTACGTCAGTTTCGCCTTCACCCAGCGGCTGGTCGACGAGGGCGTCGACCCGTCGGTGGGCTCGGTTGGCGATGCTTACGACAACGCGTTGGCCGAGTCCCAAATCGGCCTCTACAAGGCCGAGCTGATCCGGCCCGAAGGCCCCTGGCGCGGGGTCGAGCACGTCGAGATCGAGACCCTCAACTGGGTCGACTTCTTCAACCACGAGCGACCCCACGAGGCATTGGACGATCTCACCCCGATCGCCGCCGAAGAACTCCATTACGCTGCAAGGAACGAGCTCACGCCGACCGGCTGAGCCAACGAAAAGAGCCTCCGGACTTGCCGGGACGGTTCA
>NZ_RQJX01000039.1 GCF_003850045.1 Aeromicrobium camelliae
TGCTGGTTCAGGACATCTGCAAGGCATGTCTCACGTCATCTGCAAGACCGCTCGTTGATGCTCGTGGGTGTCGAGAGCACGGCTGATCATCACCGCCATCACCACGCAGGGTCTGAGCCAAGCAGAAGCCGCCCGCACCTACGGAGTTTCTGAAGCCACCGTGAGCCGCTACATGGCCAGGTGGCGATCTGAAGGCGAGACCGCGTTCGAGCCCCGGTCTCGAGCATCGCCCACCGCGACGTCACCCGAGCGTGTTGAGCTGGTGCTTGCCCTGCGCAAGCAGCTCATCGAAGCCGGACTCGACGCCGGAGCGGAAACGATCGGCTGGCACCTCGAACACCACCACCAGGCCGTCGTCTCTCGAGCCACCATCCTCGACACGGCGTCATCACGCCCGAACCGAAGAAACGTCCCAAGTCGTCCTACGTCCGATTCGAAGCCACGATGCCGAACGAGACCTGGCAGTCCGATTTCACGCACTACCGACTCGCCACCGGTGCCGACGTCGAGGTCCTGACCTGGCTCGACGACTGCACCCGCTACGCGATTCGCGTCACCGCCCACCGGGCCGTGACCGCGATCATCGTGCGCGACGAGTTCCGCCAAGCGGTCAGAACCGCTGGAATCCCAGCCTCGACTCTCACCGACAACGGCATGGTCTTCACCACCCGTCACGCCAGCCGACCCGGCAAGAACGCCCTCGAAGCAGAGCTCCGCCGCCTCCACATCATCCAGAAGAACGGCCGCCCGGGCCGCCCCACCACCCAAGGCAAAGTCGAACGGTTTCAACAGACGATGAAGAAGTGGCTCCGCGCCCAACCTGACCAACCCGGCACCATCGGGGAGCTACAGGCCCTGCTCGAGGAGTTCGTCGACCACTACAACCACCGCCGTCCCCACTGCCCAAAGCGCTTCCCACCAGCAGCCGAGACGCCGAAACCCACGCCCGCGTCCGCCACGACCGCGTCGACACCAGCGGCGTCGTCACCCTGCGCATCGCCGGTCGCCTCCACCACATCGGCATCGGACGAACCCACGCCCGAACCCACGTCGTCCTGCTCATCGCCGACCTCCACGTCAGAGTCGTCAACGCCACCACCGGCGAACTCCTCCGCGAACTGCAGATCGACCCGACACGGGAC
>NZ_RQJX01000005.1 GCF_003850045.1 Aeromicrobium camelliae
AAGACAACCCGCAGGGCGTCAGTCTCGATACAAGTCAGAACGCCAGCAACAGCCCACACCCATCTTCACCGTCTCGATACGTGGTCTCGATACGCCCGCTCGTTCCTCGCGGGCTACTCGACCACCTATTGCGGCCGTAGGAGGTGGCTCAACGCCGATGGAGCGAGACCCGTGCGGGCGGTGTGGTCTTGCTCCCTCGTTCCTCGGTCGTCACTCGACGATCGGGGCTGACGGGGGTCAGGTGCAGTGGGCGAGGATGAGGTCGCGGTAGGTGGCGGCGCAGCGGAGCACCTCGTCGATCGGAACGGATTCGTCGACGGCGTGGGCGCCGGTGATGTCGCCCGGGCCGTACTGCACGGTGGGGATACCGGCGCTGGCGTACAGGCGAAGGTCCGAGCCGTAGGGCGCTCCCGACACCGGAGCGCCGGTGAGGCTCTGCACCTGCTGCACGAACGGATGATCCGGCTCCGTCACGCCGGCCGCGAACCGTCCGCCCGACCACGTCACCTCGATCGGGTGCTCGCGCAGCCACGGATCGGCTTCGCACAGCTCGGCGAGGTGCGCCTCGAACAACGCCTCGGCCGCGGCGAAGTCCTCGTCCGGCCGGACCCCGTAGCGGCCCTCGGCCACCAGCCGGTCCGGCACGGTGCTCGCCCAGTCACCCGCGTTCACGATGCCGATCGAGATGGGGAACGGCAGCGGCCCGAAGAGCGTCGCCACATCGGCGTTCCGCTTCTCCTCGAGCGACTCGAGTGCGGTGAGCACCCGCGGCAGCAGCTCGATGGTGGAGACGCCCGACCGGCGCATCGAACCGTGGGTGGCGGCCCCGCGGAGCTCGAGACGGAAGGTCAGCGACCCCGCGTTGGCGGTGACGAGCCGGCCGGCCGTGGGTTCGGCGATGAGGCACGCGTCGCCGTCGTGCCCGCGGCGGAGCGTCTCGAAGGTGCCGAGACCGCCGTCCTCCTCGGCGACGACGGTGTGGATCGCGAAGGGGCGGCGCAGGGAGGCGTGATCGACCGCTCGCGCCGCGGCGAAGATCGCGGCGACGCCGCCGAGCATGTCGCACGTGCCGCGCCCGCGCCACTGGCCGTCGCGTGAGGTGAGCGTGAAGGGATCGGAGTCCCAGAGCGCGAGATCCCCGGTCGGGACGACGTCCACGTGCCCGGCCAGGATGAGCGCCGGCCGGTCGCTGTTCGTGGCCGCGACACAGCCCCACATCTCCTCGCGCGCGACTTCCTCGCCGGGGTAGTCAGGCTGCGAACGCGCCTCGTCGAGGTCCACCCGCCAGTGGTCGACCTCCAGCCCGAGCGAGGTGAGCCGCTCGGCGCACCAGTGCTGGATCGCCACCTCGGCCTCGCTGCCACCGACCGCGCCGAAGCCCACGAGGGCGGCGAGATCGTCGCGCAGAGCGTCCTCATCGATGTCCACGGCCTCAGTGTCGCAGCGTCCGCCCGGCCGGATCACGCTGGCTCGGCACGCCGACGTCCCGTCGTCGGCGTCGCTCCCGGGGCGGGGGACGTATGCGCTACGCTGCCGCCATGACGACTCGCACCTGGTGGCGCCGCCGATAGGTGGCCTGTCGTCTGCATTCAACGCCCAGTCCGCCGTCTCGGCCGGTACTGGGCGTTCGTCGTCCTCGGCCGCGACCGACCTAGAAAGTCCCTCCATGACCCTGCTCGACGACCTCCTCGCCCAGCCGGCGTTCGCGCTCATCCGCGGGCGCGAGGCTGACACGGTCACGCTGCTCGGCGGTCCCCGGACCGACCTCGAGAGCCTCGCCGACATCCCCCTCGCCGAGGGCGCCGAGGAGCGGTGGGATCACCTCGTCCTCGTGCCGTACGCGCAGGTGCGTGAGCGCGGCTTCGACGCGCGCGAGGACGGCACGCCGCTGTCGGTGATCCGCGCCGACGTCCTCGAGGAGATCGCGCTGAGCGATCTGCTCACGCTCCTTCCCGACGTGCCGGTCGAGTTCGTCGACCGCGGCGGGTTCGAGACGAGCGACGACGAGTATGCGGGGATCGTCCGCCGCATCATCGACGAGGAGATCGGCCACGGCGAAGGCGCCAACCTCGTGATCGGCCGGCATTATCGCGCGCACGTGGCCGACTGGGGGCACGAACGCGCTTTGACGGTGCTGCGCCGACTCCTCGAGCGCGAGCGTGGCGCCTTCTGGACGTTCTGCATCTTCACCGGCGACCGCTACCTCATCGGCGCGAGTCCCGAGCGGCACGTCAGCCTCGATGCGGGCCAGGTGCGGATGAACCCGATCTCGGGCACGTTCCGGATGCGCGGTCTGGAGACGCACGCCGATCGCAAGCGTGAGCTGCTGAGCTTCCTGTCCGACGAGAAGGAGATCTACGAGCTCTTCATGGTCGTCGACGAAGAGCTCAAGATGATGTGCGACATCTGCCATGAGGGCGGACTCGTGCTCGGGCCGTATCTCAAGCCGATGAGCCACCTCGTGCACACGGAGTACCTGCTCGCCGGGCGGACCGATCGCGACGTCCGCGAGGTGCTGCGCGACTCGATGTTCGCTGCCACCGTCACCGGAAGCCCTGTGGAGAACGCGTGCCGGCTCATCGCGCAGTACGAGCCGGAGGGCCGCGGCTACTACGCCTCGATCGCCGCGCTCATCGGCCGCGACGCCGACGGACGACAGAAGGCCGACGCCCCGATCCTCATCCGCACCGCGGACGTCGACCTCGAGGGCCGGCTGAAGGTCAGCGCCGGGGCCACCCTCGTGCGCGACTCCGACGCCGAGTACGAGACCGCCGAGACGTGGGCGAAGGCCGCGGGCATCCTCAGCGCGTTCGGTCTCGTCGAGGCGGCGCCGCCGGCGGCCGACGGGTTCGACGCGTTCACCCGCGAGGACGACGTGCTCATCGCGCTCGGGTCACGCAACCAGCGGCTCAGCCAGTTCTGGCTCAGCGACCAGTCGGGCACCCCGCCGATGCCGCAGTTGGCCGGCAAGCGGGTCGTGATCCTCGACGGCGAGGACGACTTCGTCAACATGCTGTCGCACGTCTTCAGCGTGCTCGGCATGACGACCGACATCGTCCGCCACGACGCGTACGTCGACGGTGCGTTGGACGACTACGACCTCGTCGTGGTGGGTCCCGGGCCGGGCGACCCTCGGGCCGACGAGCCGAAGATGCACGTGCTGCGGGGCGCGGTCGACCGGCTGCTGGAGCGCCGCCAGCCGTTCCTCGGCGTGTGCCTCGGGCACCAGGCGCTGAGCCACCAGCTGGGCCTGGACCTCGTGTTCAAGGACATCGTCTTCCAGGGCACGCAGAGCCGGCTGCAGGTGCTGGACCGTGAGGAGACCGTCGGGTTCTACAACACGTTCGTCGCGCGGGTGCCGGAGTCCGGCCTCCCCGACGGGGTGAGCGTGCAGACCGACGAGCGCGGCGACGTGCACCTCATCGCGGGTCCGCACTACCGGGGCATCCAGTTCCACGCCGAGTCGATCCTCACGCAGAACGGCTTCGCGATCCTGCGTGACCTCGTCTGCGAACTGCTTCCCGCCGCCTGACACGTCGAAAGCCCGCCGTGACGACAGGACGCGTCATCGCGGCGGGCTCTTTCGTGGCGGGTGGCCGCTCAGCAGACGGTGTCGCGAGAAGTGGGCACGGCGAGCCCGAACAGCGGCCTCAGCTTCAGGCCCACCCAGGTCCCGCCCAGCGCGACCAGGCCCCAGGCCCAGCCGGAGACGCTGCCCGTGGTGATACCGCCCAGGTAGGCGCCGATGTTGCAGCCGTTCGCGAGGCGGGCGCCGATACCCAGCAGGATGCCGCCGAGGAACGCGGCGAGCGCCTCGCGTCCGCTGAACCGATGCCGGAGCGTGTAGACGCCCGCCAACGTGGCGCCCACGGCCGCGCCGACGATGATGCCGATGTTGGTGAGCGAGTTCTTGTCGGCGAGCACGGGTCCGGCCAACTGCGCCGACGGCCCGGGCTGCTGCCAGTACGCCCAGGTCTCCGGGTGCATGCCGAGCAACTGCAACAGCTTGGCGCCCCACAGCGCGAAGGCGCTCGTGATGCCCCAGATGCCGCCGGACACCCATAGGACGCCGACCGCCAGGACGCCGAGGACCACCGCGCCCACGAGCATCGGCCACGAGCCGCGCCAGATCCGATCCCATCCCGTCGCGCTCGGCGGACGACCGGTCGGCGGTGGGGTGCGACGGGCCTGGTAGGCGCGCGACGCCCCCACGATGAGCAGGAGCAGGCCGATGGTGATCGCCCAGGCGCCGAGGTAGCCCACGTGGTCCTGCAGCAGGATCGGCTCCCACGCCGGCAGGTCGTCCACGAGGTCGTACTGCCAGGTGTAGAGCACCGACCCGACGATGAAGCCCGCAAGCGTCACGAGGATGCTGCTCTGGCCCGAGCCGACCGCGAACAGGGTGCCCGAGGCGCAGGCGCCGCCGAGCTGCATCCCGACCCGAAGAGGAACGACCCGAGCAGCAGCCCCACGCCCAGGGGCGCGCCGGCCGGTGCCGGCGCGTTGCCGAAGAGGCTGTTGCCGCTGGCCAGCACGATCAGCCCGAGGGTGGCGGCCGTACCGAGCAGCAGCGCGTGCGCGCGGACGCCCGAGCCGTTGCCGACGGCGACGAGCTGCCGCCAGCCGGACGTGAAGCCGAAGCGGGCGTGAAAGAGCGTGAACCCCAGGCCGAGACCGAGTGCGAGCAGTACGGCCTGCTGTGCTCCGTGCCGGAGGCCGACGAAGAGAACCGCCGCCGCCGCGATCGTGAGGGCGACCGCCGCCGGCCCGCGCTGGACGGGCGGTGCGGGCGGCGATGGGGGAGTCGGGACCGACGTGCGTGCCGGCGTCAGCAAGCTGCTCATGTCGACGACGCTAAGCGCGCTCCGGCACGAGAACCGGGGCGTTTCGGCATCTGGACCGGCGAGGGTGAGTTGTGTCTCAGCGTGTTCGGGGCCGTCGAGGAGGCCGCGGAGGCGAGCTGGTGCAGCAAGTAGGCTGGTGCCGTGACGCTCGATACCGTCGAACACGCCTCCTCGACCCCCGATCACCAGCAGCCCTGGGCCGAATTGGGCCTCAAGCCCGACGAGTACCAGCGGATCCGCGAGATCCTCGGCCGTCGTCCCACGGGCGCCGAGCTGGCCATGTACTCGGTCATGTGGAGCGAGCACTGCTCGTACAAGTCGAGCAAGGTGCACCTGCGCAAGTTCGGCGAGCTGCCCCAGGAGACCCCGCTGGGCAAGACGCTGGCCGGCATCGGCGAGAACGCCGGCGTCATCGACATCGGCCAGGGCTACGCGGTGACGTTCAAGGTCGAGTCGCACAACCACCCCAGCTACGTCGAGCCCTATCAGGGCGCCGCCACCGGTATCGGCGGCATCGTCCGCGACATCCTCGCGATGGGCGCGCGGCCGGTCGCTGTCATGGATCCCCTGCGCTTCGGACCGCTCGATGCCCCCGACACGGCTCGGGTCCTGCCCGGCATCGTCGCGGGCGTGGGCGGCTACGGCAACTGCCTCGGTCTGCCCAACATCGGCGGCGAGGTGGTGTTCGATGAGACCTACGTCGGCAACCCGCTCGTCAACGCCCTGTGCGTCGGCGTGCTGCGTCACGAAGACCTCCACCTCGCCCACGCGAGCGGCGCCGGTAACAAGGTCGTGCTCTACGGCGCGCGCACCGGCGGCGACGGCATCGGCGGCGTCAGCGTGCTCGCCTCGGAGACCTTCACCGACGAGGGCCCGACCAAGCGCCCGAGCGTGCAGGTCGGCGACCCGTTCATGGAGAAGCTCCTCATCGAGTGCACCCTCGAGCTGTTCAAGGCCGGCGTCGTCGCCGGCATCCAGGACCTCGGCGGTGCCGGTCTCTCCTGCGCGACGAGCGAGCTCGCCAGCGCCGGTGACGGCGGCATGCACGTCGAACTCGACCAGGTGCCGCTGCGCGACGCCACCCTCTCGCCCGAGGAGATCCTCATGAGCGAGAGCCAGGAGCGCATGATGGCCGTGGTCGAGCCGCAGCACCTGGCCGCGTTCATGGACATCTGCCGCAAGTGGGACGTCGAGGCCGTCGTCGTCGGTGAGGTCACTGACGGGGATCGCCTCGTCATCGACTGGCACGGTGAGACCGTCGTCGACGTCCCGCCGCGCTCGGTCGCTCACGACGGACCCGTCTACGAGCGTCCGTACGCGCGCCCCACGTGGCAGGACGACCTCCAGGCCGACGGCGCCGAGAAGCTGCCCCGGCCGACTTCGCCCGAGGCCCTCCGCGAGCAGTTCGAGCAGGTCGTCACCAGCCCGAACATGGCCGACAAGAGCTGGGTCACGCATCAGTACGACCGTTACGTGCTCGGCAACACGGTGCTCGCGCAGCCCGAGGATGCCGGCGTGGTCCGCGTGGACGAGGAGACCGGCCTCGGCGTCGCCGTCTCCACCGACTGCAACGGCCGCTTCGCCAAGCTCGACCCCTATGCGGGTGCGCAGCTCGCCCTCGTCGAGTCCTACCGCAACGTCGCGGTCACGGGAGCCCAGCCGCTCGCGGTGACCGACTGCCTCAACTTCGGGTCGCCGGAGGACCCGGACGTCATGTGGCAGTTCGAGCGCGCTACCCACGGCCTCAAGGACGCGTGCGCCGAGCTCGGCATCCCGGTGACCGGCGGCAACGTCTCGTTCTACAACCAGACCGGCGACACCCCGATCCTCCCGACCCCGGTCGTGGGCGTGCTGGGCGTCATCCAGGACGTCCGCCAGCGGGTCACCCAGGGCTTCCGCACCGAGGGCGCGCACCTGCTGCTCCTCGGCGAGACACGCGACGAGCTGTCGGGGTCGACCTGGGCCGACGTCGTGCACGGCCACCTCGGCGGCCTCCCGCCGGCCGTCGATCTGGACGCCGAGCGTCGGCTCGCCGCGCTCATGGTCGACGCCGCCAAGTCGGCCATCGTGGAGGCCGCCCACGACCTGTCCGACGGCGGGCTCGCGATGGCGGTCGCCGAGGCGGCATTCCGCAACGGCGTCGGCGCCACGCTCGAACTCGAGGACCCGTTCATCGACCTGTTCAGCGAGTCCGCGGGCCGCGTGCTCGTCGCGGTGCCCGAGGACAACCACGAGGAGTTCGTCTCCCTCGCCGAGCAGCACGGCGTCGAGCTCGCCTCGATCGGTCGCACCGGTGGCGCGCAGATCGTGGTCGACGGACGGTTCGCGATCGACGTCGCACAGCTTCGCGAGGCCTGGCGTTCCACGCTTCCCGCGGTTCTGGGAAGCATCAGCGCCCACGCGTGATCGGGAGTACTCTGCGGTCTGTGTCCCCACTTCACCCCCGGGAAGAGCACCGGTCGGAGCCGCTCGACGAGCGGCTCCGCGACAACGCCGCGCTCGACGAGATCGAGCTGACCAGCAGGCTCATGATCGCCGCCACGGGGGCCGATGCTCCGCTCTCCCAGGATGAGGTGGACGAGCTGCTCGGCGTGGACGGCGATGACGACTCCGTGAACTGACGGCGAGCAAGGGGCGACCGCGATTCGTCCGCGTGGTGAGGCGCCCTTTAGCATGGTGGGCGGCCCAGTTCCGCCTCTCAAGGGAGCCTTGCGTGCGGTTTCGCATTCGACCGGTCGAAACGACCTTCTACGACTTGTTCACCGAGTCGGCCCAGCATCTGGTGAAAGGTGCCGATCTGCTCGCGCAGGTGCTCGACATGGACGTCACCAACGGTGACATCGCCGAGCGGATGCGTGAGGCCGAGCACCAGGCCGACGAGACGACGCACCGCATCATCAAGCGCGTCAACAGCACGTTCATCACCCCGTTCGACCGCGAGGACATCTACGCCCTCGCCAGCGGCCTGGACGACGTCATGGACCACATGGACGAAGCCGTCGACAGCATCGTCTTGTACGGCGTGACGGACTTCCCCGAGGCGTTCGCCGGCCAGGTCGCGGTGCTCCAGCGCGCCGCGCAGCTGACTGCCGAGGCCATGCCGCGGCTGCGCACCATGAAAGATCTCGAGGAGTTCTGGATCGAGATCAACCGCCTCGAGAACGAGGGGGACCGTAACCACCGGCGGATCCTCGCGCATCTGTTCGACGGCAGCTACAAGGCCATGGCGGTCCTCAAGCTCAAAGACATCGTCGAGTCGGTGGAGTCGGCCATCGACGCTTTCGAGTCGGTCGCCAACACCATCGAGCAGATCGCCGTCAAGGAGTCCTGACCGGTGGATCTCACCCTGGCCATGGTGATCGCGGTCGTCGTGATCGCGCTCGTGTTCGACTACACGAACGGCTTCCATGACGCCGCGAACGCCATCGCCACGTCGGTGTCGACACGCGCTCTGACGCCGCGCGCCGCGCTCGCGATGGCGGCGATCCTCAACTTCGTCGGGGCCTGGCTGGGGGTCGGCGTCGCGCAGACGATTCAGGAGATCATCCAGATCGAGGCGGCACCGGGGGAGGGGTCTGCCCACGCGCTGACGATCGTCCTGGCCGCGCTCGTCGGCGCGATCACCTGGAACCTCATCACCTGGTACTTCGGCATCCCGTCCTCGTCCTCGCACGCCCTCATCGGCGGCATCGTCGGCGCCGGCGTCGCCTCGGCCACGACGGTCAGCTGGGACATCCTCGTCAACAAGGTCGCGATCCCGATGGTCGTGTCGCCTGCGGTGGGCTTCCTGGGCGCGTATCTGCTGATGGTCGCCATCATGTGGGCGTTCCGCAAAGCGCGTCCGGTCCGGGTGAACCGCGGCTTCCGTCTCGCGCAGACCGTCTCGGCCGCCGGCATGGCGCTCGGGCACGGCCTGCAGGATGCACAGAAGACGATGGGCATCATCGTGCTCGCCCTCGTCGCCGGCGGCCTGCACGACGGCAACGACGTGCCGTTCTGGGTCATCGTCGCGGCCGCCACGGCGATCGCGGCCGGCACCTACTCGGGCGGGTGGCGGATCATGCGCACCCTCGGTCGGCGGATCATCGAGCTCGACCCGCCCAAGGGCTTCGCGGCGGAGGCGACCGCGGCGTCCGTGCTGTACGTGATGGCGATCGGCCTGCACGCGCCGGTGTCGACGACGCACACCATCACGTCCGCGATCATGGGTTCGGGCGCGACGAAGCGGTTCAGTGCCGTGCGCTGGGGAGTGGCGCAGGGCATCGTCGTCGCGTGGGTCATCACGATCCCCGCCGCCGCCACCGTCGCCGCCCTCTTCTACTTCATCGCCCGCCTCTTCCTCCCGTAGCGAGGCGCGGCGCGGTTTACCAGGTTACGTAGGTTTCTTGTCACTTCTCCGGGCGAACTTCGCTCGAGAAGTGGCAAGAAACCTGGTGGGGTCGACGAGAGTGCGAGCTGAGACCGGGACGTCCGGGTCAGGCGTTCGGGCCGGCCGGCCGAGGCTCGCGCGCGGTGAGCTGGCCGCGACGTCTCGAGATTTTCCCTCACTTCACCGGGAGAACTCACCCGGAGGAGTGAGGGAAAACCTACGTAACCTGGTAATCCGTCAGGCTCCGAGCACGCGCGCGAGGTAGGGGTTGGTGAAGCGGCGGTCCGGATCGGCGGCGTCGCGGACGGCGCGGAAGTCCTCGAAGCGCGGGTACAGGCGCGCGAAGTAGTCGGCGTCGAGCGTATGCAGCTTGCCCCAGTGCGGCCGACCCTCATGCGCGACGAAGATGTCCTGCGCCGCGGCGAAGTACCGCTGGAAGTCGACGCGGTGGTACTGGTGCACGGCGACGTAGACGTTGTCGCGCTCGTGCCCCGTGGAGAGCCAGACGTCGTCCGCCGCCGTGAACCGCACCTCGATCGGGAAGCCGACGAACTCGTCTCGTCGACCGAACCACCGCTGCAACTCTCTGATGACGTCCGCGGCGGCCGCCCGCGGCATCGCGAACTCCGACTCTCGAAACCGCACGTCACGCGGCGAGACGAACACGGCGTACGAATGGTCGATGTACTCGCGCGCCCCGAGCGTCGAGCCGGAGATCGCGTTCAGCCGCGGGATCAGCGCGGGACGGGCGGCCGACAACCGGTTGACCCGCTCGTAGACGGTGTTGGAGAGAAACCGATCGTCGAGCCACGAACGCCAGCGGGGCAGCGGCGCGCGCTCCGTCCCCTCCGGCACCCGGTTGTTGCGCTTCGTGAGCGCTTTCTCGGTGTGCGGGAACCAGTAGAACTCGAAGTGGTCGTTGCCGTCGACGAGATCGTCGAGACCGGCGAGCACCTCCGGCAGCGGCATCGGCGCCTCGCGCGCGCGCAACAGGAACGCGGGCACACACTGCAGGGTGACCTCGGTGACGATGCCGAGCGCCCCCAGCCCGACCCGTGCGGCGCCGAACCACGGGTGCGCCTCGTTGATCTCGACGACCGAGCCGTCGCCGATGACGAGCTGAACGCCCACGACCGCGGCTGCGATGCCGTGCAAGCGTCCGCCGGTGCCGTGGGTGCCGGTCGAGATCGCGCCGGCGACCGACTGCGGGTCGACGTCGCCGAGGTTGGGCAGGGCGAGCCCGAGCCGCTGCAGGTGCGGGTTCAGCTCGCGCAGCGAGATCCCCGCCTGCACCCGCACGCGCCCGGTCGCCGGGTCGTGGTGCAGTACGCGGTTCATCCGGTCGAGCCGCAGCTGCACGCCTTCAGTCGCGGCGATGGGCGTGAACGAGTGGCTCGCGCCGACGGCCTTCACCGTCGGGTGGGACCGCACGAGGGTGGCGACCTCCTCTGTGCTCGCCGGGTGCGCGACGAGCGCCGGGGTGGCGGTGACGTTGCCGCCCCAGTTGGTCCACGTGATCATCCGAAGTTCTTTCCCTCGCCCCGATACGTGGGGGTGCGCACGATGTGACCGCCCGAGGTGACGACGGCGACCTCGTCGAAGCGTTCACACATCTCGCCTGCTTTGGCGTGCCGGAAGACGACCCGATCGCCGATCGCGAGCCGGCGTGCCGCTGATCCCTGCACCGGGGTCTGCACCTCGCCCGCTCCCTCGGTGCCGAGCAGTGAGAGCCCCTCGGGCCACACCGGCGTCGGCACGCGCGATTCACCGGCCTGCCCGGAGGCGATGTAGCCGCCGGAGAAACAGGTTGCGATGTCGCGAGTGGGTTTGCGCACCACGGACAGCGCGAAGAACGCCGCCGGTCGGGAGGTGAACGCGCGGTACCCGTCGAAGAGGGTGGGGGAGAACAGTCCGGAGCCGGCGGTGAGCTCGGTGACGGACGGGTCGGTGCCGGTGACGTGCAAGCTGCCGGTGCCGCCGGCGTTGACCAGCCGAAGATCGGTGAGGTTCCCGACCGCCTTGACGATGCGCTTGCGGCGACGCTGCAGCTCGGCGTGCGAGCGGCGCTTGACGGTGCGGACCGCGAGCGAGGAGTCCGGCAGCCCGGCGATCTGGGCGTCGTAGAACATGAGGCCCACCAGGTCGAAGCCCGGACGCTCGACGATCGCCTGCGCCAGCTTCTTGACCTCGCGTTTCGTGTGCACAGGGGACCGCCGGACGCCGAGATGCGCTCCGGCCACGCGCCAGGACGCGTCGACGTCGATGGCGACCTTGATGGGCGGGTGACCGGCTCCGAGGACGTGATCGATGTAGTCGATGCCGTCGATCGAGTCGATCATCACGGTGATGGCGGCGAGCCGGTGGTCCTTGGCCGTGAGCTCGAGCAGCGCCTCACGGTGCACGGTCGGGTAGGCGAGGAGGATGTCGTCGACGCCTTGGTCGGCCAGCCACACGGACTCGGGCAGGGAGTACGTCATGACGCCGCGGAAGCCGTCGAGGGTCAAGGCGTTCTTGATGATCGAGCGGACCCGCACCGACTTCGTGGCCAACCGGATCGGCTTGCCGCCCGCGCGCGCGATCAGGTCGGCCGCGTTGGCCCACAGCGCCTCCTCGTCGACGATCGCGTAGGGCGGGTCGAGCGAGGCGGTGGCGCTGAGCAGCCGTTCGTAGTCGGGCACGCGCCCAGTATCGCGCAGTCTGCGTGCCTCTCGTGGCACCTTTCCGACACGCCTCTGTGGGTCCGCGCCCTCGCTACGTGAGTGCGTGGCGGGGGCTGTGCCCTACGATGGTCGGGCGGCTCGGCCGCATGCCCCTGTAGCTCAGTTGGTAGAGCGCCTTACTTGTAATAAGGATGTCGCGGGTTCGAATCCTGTCGGGGGCTCCACGACCGGCTCACTCGGTCAACGGCGCCCGGAAGAGGTGAAGATCGTCGCCCCGGGCCTCAGCGGTCTCGGCGAGCGACCACCCCAGCTTCGCGAAGAACTCGAACCCTGCGGGATTCTCCACGTCGACGTAGGCCCGCCATGCGCGCGTCACAGGGTGGCCCGGCCACGCGGTGAACGCCCGGACCGTCGCAGAGGCCCACCCTTCGCGTCGCCGTCCGGGGTCGACGGCGAGATCGGTGATGACGTGGTCGGGGTCGTCGCTCGTGCCCCAGACGCACCCGACGACCGCCACGGGTACGTCGCCGTCACACGCCACCAGTTCGACGCCGTCGTCTTCGCTGAGGACGTGGTGCAGCCATGCCTCGTCGATCGGTCCCAACTGCTCGTCGAGCTGCGGGTCGGCGTACCAGTCGCGCAGCCACGGCCAGTCCGCCTCCGAGAAGCGGCGCAGCGTCACCTCGCCCGCCATCAGCACCGCCGCAACTCGCGCCGCATCGCGTCGGCCTCCGCCTGGGTGACCCAGACGCCGTAAGTCGCCTTCACGTTCACGATCTTGCTCACGTACGTGCACCGGTAGGCGCGGTGGGGCGGCAGCCAGGTGGCGACGTCGGCATCGCTCTTCGCGCTGTTCGCGGCGCCGTCGACGGCCAGCAGGTTGATCGGGTCGTTGGCGAAGGCGATGCGCTTCTCGCGGCTCCATTGCTGCGCGCCCTTCTGCCAGGCGTCGGACAGCGGCACGAGGTGGTCGATCTGAACCTCGCTCGACGTGCGTTCGCCGCGCCGGAAGTCGATGCGTTCGCCGGTGTAGGGGTCGTCGAGCACGCCGGACATCACCCGGCACCCGCGGTCGTCGCCGAAGACGACCTCGGTGAGGTCGCGCCGCAGGATGTCGTTGCGGGTGTCGCAACCGTTGCGCCCGTACTCGACGTCGACGGCGTCGGTCCACGGTTCGCCGAACTGCTCGCGCGCGTAACCCGTCTTGGGCGCACGCCCCCTGACGTGCAGGCTGTCGACGAGCTCGGCGGAGGCACCAACGTCCGCGGCGGGCGCCGGCTCGGAGCGCGCGAGGATGTCGTCGCCGGTCCACCCGAGCACGACCGCGAGCAGCACCACGACACTCGCGATCCCTGTGAGAACCCGCTTCATCACTGCCTTCCACTCGCTGCGGCGCCGCCCCGGACAGGGCACGGCACGAGCACAGTAGCCGTCGCGACCGACAGTCACGATCGCCCCCGGATCGACAGTCGGACGGGCATCCGCCCGCGGCTGTGCTCGCAGTGATTCCGCGCCCTCCGCCCCAGGGAAGCCGCCGCGAGCCGAATGCTCCTGCCTTGCTAGGTTGGAAGGCGACCAATCTTCGAAGGGGAGTCCATGTCCAACCGCTTTGACGTCGTGGTGCTGGGTGCCGGCCCCGGCGGATACGTGGCAGCGATCCGCGCCGCGCAGCTCGGCAAGTCCGTGGCGATCATCGAGAGCAAGTACTGGGGCGGCGTCTGCCTCAACGTCGGCTGCATCCCGTCCAAGGCGCTGCTGCGCAACGCCGAGCTCGCCAACATCGTCAACCACGAGGCGGACAAGTTCGGCATCAGCGGCGACGTCTCCTTCGACTTCGGCAAGGCGTTCAGCCGCAGCCGCGAGGTGGCCGAGGGGCGCGTCAAGGGCGTGCACTTCCTCATGAAGAAGAACAACATCACCGAGTTCGACGGCCGCGGCACGTTCACCGGCCCCAACTCGATCGAGGTCGCGCTCAACGGCGGCGGCACCGAGACGGTCGAGTTCGAGAACGTCATCATCGCCACGGGCTCGCGGGTCCGCATGCTCCCCGGCGTGGAGAAGTCCGAGAACGTCGTCACGTACGAAGAGCAGATCATGCGTGACGATCTGCCCGGTTCGATCGCGATCGTCGGCGCGGGCGCCATCGGGATGGAGTTCGCGTACGTGCTCCGCGCCTACGGCGTCGACGTGACGATCATCGAGTTCCTCGACCGCGCGCTCCCCAACGAGGACGCCGAGGTCTCCAAGGAGATCACCAAGGCCTACAAGAAGCTCGGCATCCCGATCCTCACCTCCACGAAGGTCGAGGAGGTCACCGACAACGGCAGCTCCGTGACCGTCCGCTACAGCGGCAAGAAGGGCGAGGAGACCATCGAGGTCGACCGCGTCCTCGTCTCGATCGGCTTCCAGCCCAACGTCGAGGGTCTCGGCCTGGACAAGGCCGGCGTCGAGCTCACCGACCGCGGCGCCATCGCGATCGACGAGCGCATGCGCACCAACGTCCCGCACATCTATGCCATCGGCGACGTCACGATGAAGCTCCAGCTCGCCCACGTGGCCGAGGCCCAGGGTGTCGTGGCCGCCGAAACGATCGCCGACGCGGAGACGATGGAGCTCGGCGACTACCGGATGATGCCGCGCGCCACGTTCTGCACGCCGCAGGTCGCCTCGTTCGGTCTCACCGAGGAGCAGGCGAAGGAGGAGGGCTACGACGTCGTCGTCGCGAAGTTCCCGTTCACGGCCAACGGCAAGGCTCACGGCCTCGGCGACGCCTCGGGCTTCGTCAAGCTGATCGCCGACAAGGAGCACTTCGAGCTGCTGGGCGGCCACCTCATCGGCCCCGACGTCTCCGAGCTTCTGCCTGAGCTGACGCTCGCGCAGAAGTGGGACCTCGGTGCCCTGGAGCTCGCGCGCAACGTGCACACGCACCCGACCCTCAGCGAGGCGCTCCAGGAGGCCTTCCACGGTCTCGTCGGGCACATGATCAACTTCTGATCCCCCGCGGCCGTAGCCGGCCGCAGCAACGGACGGCGGGTCGTCGGCATCCCAGCGTGGATGCTCGGCGGTCCGCCGTTCGTCGTCTCGAGTCGATCCGATAGCCCCGAGCCCGGGAGGGTGACGAGGAGCGGTGGATGCGTGAACTCACGATGGCGGTCGACAAGCAGCGATCGTTGAGGAGACTGAATTTCTCGATCAGCTTCGCGCTGACGGGCTTGTTCGTCGTCCTCGGTCTGATGCAGCTGCTGATCGGCTCGCCGGCGGGGGTGATCTATCTGGCGGCCGCGCCGCTGATGGTGGCGCTGACCCTCGTGCTCGTGAAGCGCCAGGAGGCCCAATCGAGGGTGATCTTCGGCGACGGTTCCTATGAGGCGGCGGGGATGTTCCGCCGGCAACGCTTCGAGGTCGACGCCGTGGAACGCGTGATCACCGTCAACTCCATGCCGTTCGGAGCGTTGGCACCGACGCACCATCTGATCGTCCTGGGGGCGACGAAGCGCCTCCTCCTGCTCGTCGGGTACATGTGGACGGTCGAGCAGTTGACCGAGCTGGCCAACGACCTCACCAGCCGCGGCGTTCCGCTCACAGCCATCCGCGTGCCCATCACCCCGGCACAGCTGCAGTCGCTCGATTCCCGCACCCTCGAGTGGTGGCGCGCGCACCCGGTGCTGTTCGCCATCCTGCTCTCGGTTCTCGTGGTGATCGTCGTCGTCGGGGCCGGCATCGTCATCGTGGCCGGATTCGTCCTCGCTACATGAGCCGGCCGGGTCTCACGCGGACGTGAGCCGGCCCTCGAGCTCGGCGCGCGCGGTCACCAGCGATGGCCCGTACCACGTCAGGGAGCGCCCCGAGCACAACACGGTCCGCGTCCGGGTGAACGACTCGGGTCCGTCGTCGGGGGTGAAGACATACGGCTCGTCCGGGAGCAGGACGAGATCGATGTCCGTGCGATCGAGTTCGTCGAGCTCGACGTGCGGGTATCGCTCGGGGTGATGCGCGAAGACGTTCTCGAGGCCCAGCCGCGCCATGACGTCACCGGTGAAGGTCGACGAGCCCACCACCATCCACGGATCGCGCCAGATCGCCATCGCGGCACGACCGCGGAACTCGCCCGGCGGCTCCGCCCACACCTGCTCGGCCTCGACCAGCCAGTCCGGCACACCCCAGCCGAGCGCGGTGACGAACAGCCGGCGCATGGAGGCGAACGCCTCGTCCAGGGTCTCGATCTTGGTGACCCAGACCGGGATACCCTCCGCGCGCAGTCGCCGGACGTCGAGCTCGCGGTTCTCCTCCTGATTCGCCACGACGAGGTCCGGACGCAGCTCGGAGATGAGGTCACGGTCGGGATTCTTGGTGCCGCGGACACGGGTGACGTCGAGACCGGGTGGCTGAGTGCACCAGTCCGTGGCTCCGACCAGCGCCTCCGGCCGGGTGGCGGCGAGGGCCTCCGTGAGCGACGGGACGAGACTCACCACGCGGCGTACGGGATGGCGGGTGATGAGCTCGGTTCCCAGATCGTCGCGCATACGTCCACCTTAGGCGGGCCAGCTGGGAAGCGGCTGAGGAGCGACGACGGCCCCGGTCAGGAGGTCTGAGGGGTGATCGCCGTTCACGAGGACCGAGCCGCTGGTGGGTCGGCGCAGCGCGGCGAAGGTGGAGACGAGGGTGGATTTGCCCCAGCCGTTGCGGCCGAGAAGCCCGTAGATGCCGCCGGCGGCGAGGTCGAGCGTCACGCCGCGGAGGGCCTCGATGTCGTCGTAGCGAACGCCGAGATCGCGCGTCTGCACGAAGTAGCCGTTCACGGGGTGTCCTTCCTGTGGCGGTCGATGTAGGCGGTGAGTTCGGCGGCGTCGATGCCGAGGATGTCCGCTTCGTGGACGAGCGGGTCGACCTTCTCGGCGAAGAAGTCCTGGCGTCGCTGCTCGCGCAGACGGGCGCGCGCGCCCTCGGCGACGAACATGCCGACACCGCGTTGCTTGTAGAGCACGCCCTCGTCGACGAGCTGGCCGAAGGCCTTGGCGGCAGTCGCCGGGTTGATGCGGTACGTCGTGGCGTACTGCGTCGTGGACATGACCTGCTGGCCCTCCTCGAGCGCTCCGGCGAGCACGTCGTGTCGGATCTGGTCGGCGATCTGGACGTAGATGGGATCACGGCCGTCGAACACGCTCACCCTCCCGCCATTGTTAACTGGTTCGTTACTTGAGTAACGTACCATAGGACCAGGGTTGCGGTCAAGCCGACCGCGTACCGTCGCCTCGATCGTCTTAGGCTGAGGCCCATGAGCTCCGCCCCGATCGACTGGACCGCGTCCGGTGACTACGACGACATCCGTTACGAGACGACGAGCGACGGGATCGCCAAGATCACGATCTGCCGCCCTGAGGTGCACAACGCCTTCCGGCCGCAGACGATCATCGAGATCTCCGAGGCGCTCAACGTGGCCCGCGAGGACGAGCGGGTCGGGGCGATCATCCTCACCGGCGAGGGGGAGAAGGCGTTCTGCTCCGGCGGCGACCAGCGCGTGCGCGGAGACAGTGGCTACAAGACCGACGCGGGAGCCACCGGCCGGTTCCACGTCACCGACCTGCACGTGCAGATGCGCCGCACCCCCAAGCCGATCGTCGCGATGGTCGCCGGGTGGGCCATCGGCGGCGGCCACGTGCTGCACCTGGTGTGCGATCTGACGATCGCCGCGGACAACGCCCGCTTCGGCCAGGTCGGCCCGAAGGTCGGCTCGTTCGACGGCGGTTTCGGCGCCAGCATCCTCTCCGATCTCGTCGGCCCCAAGAAGGCCAAGGAGATCTGGTTCCTGTGCCGCCAGTACGACGCCTCCCAGGCGTTGGAGATGGGGCTCGTCAACACGGTCGTGCCGCTCGCCGAGCTCGAGGCCGAGACCGTGAAGTGGTGCCGCGAGATGCTGCAGCACTCGCCGTTCGCCCTGCGTCTGCTCAAGGCCAGCTTCCACGCCTCCGAGGACGGCTACGCGGGCCTGCAGCAGCTCGCCCACGACGCCAACCTCCTGTTCTACGGCAACGAGGAGGCCAAGGAGGGGCGCGAGGCCTTCAAGGAGAAGCGCCGCCCGGAGTTCGAGCGCTTCCCGCGCCGTCCGTAGTCGGGTCCTCGAGAAGGTACGGAACCGGCCGTGTCCGCGCAGATCGCCGCGTGAGCACGGCCGGTTTTCGTCGGTCTCGCGGTGAACGGCGGGTGACCGGAGGGTGATACGCCTGATCAGTCAGCGAGACCGCTTTCGTACCATGGTCCCCATGCGTTCCCCCCGTATCCTCGGCCTCTCGGCCGCCGCCAGCCTGCTCGTTCTCGCCTCGGCCTGCGCGCCGGCCGACGAGAACGACGCCGATTCCGCCAACGACGCCGCCGGAGACGGTCAGTGCTCGACCGACTCGCTGCCCCTCAAGAACGACGGCGTGCTCACCATCGCGACCGACGATCCGGCCTTCGAGCCGTGGTTCGTCGACAACGACCCGAGCAACGGGGAGGGCTTCGAGAGCGCGGTCGCCTATGCCGTCGCCGAGGAGCTCGGCTTCGGCGAGGATGAGGTCGAGTGGGTCGTCGTGCCGTTCAACTCCTCGTACCAGCCCGGCGCGAAGGACTTCGACTTCGACATCAACCAGATCTCGATCACCGAGGAGCGCAAGAACGCGGTCGACTTCTCCGAGCCGTACTATTCGGCCGCGCAGGCCATCATCACGCTCGAGGGCTCGCCGTTCGCCGACGCCACCTCGCTGGAGGACTTCAAGGATGCGCGCCTCGGTGCCCAGATCGGCACGACGTCGCTGACCGCGATCGAGCAGATCGATCCGGCGACCGACCCGCTGGTGTACGACGACACCACCAAGGCCGCCCAGGCGCTGCAGAACGACCAGGTCGACGGCATCGTCGCGGACCTGCCCACCGCGTTCTACCTCACCGCCGCGGAGATCGACGGTTCCACGATCGCCGGCCAGTTCCAGCCCGAGACCGGCGAGTCCGAGGAGTTCGGCCTGCTGCTGGAGAAGGGCAGCAAGCTCACGCCGTGCCTGGACGCGGCGATCGAGTCGCTCCGTGAGGACGGCACGCTCGACGACATCGAGCAGCAGTGGCTCTCGGAGTCGGCGAACGTCCCCGAGCTGCAGTGACCTCCTCGCTCCCACCCGGGGCGGGCCGCACGCTCAGCGCCCGCCAGCTCGAGCGCAACGCCTATCGGCAGCGTCGCTCGCGGCGCCGCGTCACGGTCGCCGCCGTCTCCACGGTGGTCGTGCTCGGCCTGATGCTCGTCGTGGTGGTCAACGCCCCGGGCTGGGAGCGGGTCCAGGCGACGTACTTCGACTGGCGCCACGCGCGTGAGTCGTTCCCTGCGATCGTCGACGCCTTCTTGCTGAACATCCGGCTGTTCCTCACCATCGAGCTGCTGGTGCTCGCGCTCGCGCTGCTGGTCGCGGTGGTGCGGGTCATCCCCTCGCCCGCGCTGACCCCGTTGAAGATCCTGGCGGCGCTCTACACCGATGTGTTCCGCGGCATCCCGACGCTGCTCGTCGTGCTGCTCGTCGGTTTCGGCGTGCCGGCGCTCAACCTCAGCGGTCTGCCGACCAGCCTGTTCTGGCTCGGCGTCATCGCCCTGACGTTGAGCTATGGCGCGTACGTCGCCGAGGTGTTGCGGGCGGGCCTCGTCTCGATCCATCCCACGCAGTGGGCCAGCGGACGGGCCCTGGGCATGAGCTACGGCCAGACCTTGCGGCACATCGTCCTGCCGCAAGCGGTCCGCCGGGTCGCGCCGCCGCTCATCAACGACTTCGTCTCGTTGCAGAAGGACACCGCGCTGCTGTCCACCATCGGTCTCGTCGAGGCGCTGCGTGCCGCGCAGGTCTACTCGGCGAAGACCTTCAACTTCACGTCGCTGTGCATCGCCGCGCTGTTCTTCATCGTCGTGACCATCCCGCTCGCGCGATTCACCGACTGGCTCACGATCCGCTCCCTGCGGCGCGAGAACGGGATCTGACATGCTGCGGATCAACGGACTGACCAAGGCGTTCGGGGAGAACGTGGTTCTCGACGGCATCGACCTCGAGGTCGCGCGCGGCGAGGTCGTGTGCCTCATCGGCGCGTCCGGCTCGGGCAAGTCAACGCTCCTACGCTGTCTGGATCTGCTCGAGGTGACCGACGACGGCGACATCTGGCTCGACGGCGAAGAACTCACCGACCCGGCGATCGACGTCGACCGCGCGCGGCGCGAGATCGGCATGGTCTTCCAGGCGTACAACCTCTTCCCGCATCTGAGCGTCCTCGACAACGTGACGATCGGCCCCCGGCGCGTGCTGAGGCAGTCCAAGGCGGACGCCGAGCGTCGTGCCCACGCGCTTCTCGACCGCATCGGCCTGAACGGCAAGGCGGACGCGTATCCGGACGCCTTGTCGGGTGGTCAGCAGCAGCGGGTCGCGCTCATCCGCGCCGTCGCGATGCAGCCGAAGCTGCTGCTGCTCGACGAGGTGACCGCCGCCCTCGACCCGATGCTGGTCGGCGAGGTGCTCGACGTCGTGCGCGACCTCAAGAACGAGGGCCACACGATCGTCATGGCCACCCACGAGATGGCGTTCGCGCGCGAGTGCGCCGATCGCGTCGTGTTCCTCTCCGGTGGCGTGCTGATCGAGGAGGGGACCCCCGAGCAGATCTTCACCGCACCGCGCGATCCCCGGACACGCGAGTTCCTGGCCCGGTACCTGCCGAGCTGACCCTCACCGCATGACGCGGGCGAGGAACGCGCGGGTCGCGGCGAGCGTCTCCTGGGCGGCCTCGAGCCGGAGGTCGAACTGGAACTCGTGCTGCAGGGCCGGCGTGTAGTCGTCGGGCCAGAACATCGTGGTCACGTCCACGCCCGCGGCGGTCAGCCGTTCGGCGAACGCCTTGCCTTGGGGAGTGAGCGGGTCAGCGTTGCCGCCGGTGACGAGGGTCGGTGGGTACGAGGGGCCCACCTGCGCAGCGACCGAGGCGTCATGCACGTGCGGTTCGTCGAACGACGAGGTGGCGAAGTAGGCGCGACCGATCGTCCGGATGAACCAGCCCTCGACTCCGTGGGCATCCTCAAGTAGTTCGGGCAGTTGCGGGCCACAGTGCGAGATGACGCCGCGCAACTGGTGGGCGGCGACGGTCGGCTCGACGCCGATGCGTGCGGCGTACGAGGGGTCGGTGATGGCGATCGCGAGCTGGGCGCTGATCTGCGCGCCGGCCGAGTCGCCGGCGAGCACCAGCCGGTCGATGTCGACGTGGACCTCGTCGGCGTGTTCGGTGAGCCAGCTGAGCGCGGCCCCGACCTGCCGCAGCGGCAGGGGATAGCGCGCTGCCGGAGCCAGAGCGTAGTCCACCGCGACGACGGTGTATCCCTCGGCGGCCAGGATCTTGGCGTAGGGCTCGACATCGGCGGTCGAGCCCGCGACCCAGCCGCCACCCAACCCCGCTTCCCTCCCCGCGAGTGGCGCAGTCTGGGGCCGTTCCGCTCCGAAACACCCCCAGACTGCGCCACTCGGTATTCACTTTGCGCCACTCGGCGAGGTGGGAACAGCGGCGAGCGGGCCCGGCGGCGAGCGCGGTGCCGGCCGGCGCGCGCCACTCGGCGACCAGGCCGGCGCGGTCAGAAGGCCTGGTGCGTGCCGAACGTGCGCTGCCAGTAGCTCAGCGGGCGCCCTCCCGCGGCCTCCGCCGCGACCACGTCTCCGAGGACGAGCATGTGGTCGCCCGCGGGGACGAGGCTGCTGACGTCGGCGAGCACCCACGCGTGCGCGTCGGCCAGTCGCGGAGCGCCGGCGTCGTCCCAAGGGATGTCGGCGAAGCGATCGTGCACGTCCTTACTGAACCGCAACGCGATCTGATCCTGATGCGCTGACAGCACGTTCACGCCGAAGGTGCCACCGCGGCTCAGCCGGGCCAACAGGCTCGAGGTGCGAGCCAGTGACAGCAGCACCATGGGCGGGTCCATCGACAGTGACATGACGCCGCTCATCGTCGTCCCGTGCGGACGGCCGCCTCCCGACGACGTGGTCACGACGCACAGCCCGGTGGTGAGGTTGGCCATCGCCTGTCGCAGCCCTGCCTGCACGCCAGGATCGGCACGCGTCACGGTCACGACACCACCCCGCGTTTCTGAAGAATCGGGCGCACGCCCTCGGCGAACCAGTACGCCTCCTCCACATGCGGGTAGCCCGAGAGGATGAACTCGTCGATGCCGAGCGCGTGATACTCCTCGATGAGCGAGGCGACCTCCGCGTGCGAACCGACCAAGGCCGTGCCCGCGCCGCCACGCACGAGGCCCACCCCAGCCCACAGCCCCGGCGAGATCTCGAGCGCGCGTGCGTCGCGTGCGTGGCGCGCTCCGGCGTGGAGTTCACGCATGCGCTGTTGGCCCACCGATTCTGACTTCGCCAGGGCGGCCTGGGCCTGCTCGATGTGCGCCGGGTCGAGGCCGTCGATCAGCGTCTGAGCTTCCGCCCACGCTCGCTCGCTGGTGTCGCGCGTCAGGACGTGAAGCCGGATGCCGAACCGCAGCTCGCGGCCCTCCTCCTTGGCCAGCCCGCGTACCCAGTCGAGCTTCTCCGCGACCTGAGCCGGCGGTTCGCCCCACGTGAGGTACACGTCGGCGTGACGCGCGGCGACGGGGCCGGCCGGCGCCGACGACCCGCCGAAGTAGAGCCGCGGAAGCGGATCGGGAGCCTGGCGCGTCCGCGCGTCCACGACGTCGTAGTAGTCGCCGGAGAAGTCGAACCCTCCCTGCCACGCGCCCCGCAGCACCGAGAGGAACTCGTCGGTCCGCGCGTAACGTTCCGCAGCGGTCAGCCGGTCGCCGAAGCGCGCCTGTTCGTCGGGCTCGCCGCCGGTGACGACGTTGAGCAACAGCCGACCGCGCGAGTGGCGCTGGAAGGTCGCCGCCATCTGCGCCGCGAGCGTCGGCGCGATCGCTCCGGGCCGGAACGCGACGAGGAACTTCAGCCGCTCGGTCTCGCGCAGCAGCGCGGCCGTGGTCAGCCAGGCGTCCTCGCACCACGTGCCGGTCGGGGTCAGAACGCCCTCGAAACCCAGGAGTTCGGCGGTGCGCGCCACCTGCGCGAGGTACTCGATGTCAGGCTCGCGGAAGGCGGCTGCGGTCCCGACGTCCGCCGTCGGGACGCCGATCCCGCGAGGCACGCTGTGACCGCCGCCGACGAGGGTGCGCCCGTCGCCTGTGGTGGGCAGGAACCAGTGGGTGCTGATGCTCATGTCAGTTCTCCTTCGTGGTGGCGAGGACGGCGTCGTCGAACCGGTCGATGAAGTAGCTGCCTAGGTCGACGTCCTGGCGCGTGAGTTGGCCCTGCTCGGTGAAGGCGTCCCACATCTCCTGCTCGGACGGGACGGCGTCGCTGACGGCGATGGGCTGGTAATCGCGTCGTTCGATCGCGCGCCGGGTGACCTCCGACGGCAGGCCGGTCTCGGCCGCCCAGGCGTCCGCCCACTCGTCGGGGTGGTCGTTGGCCCACTGTTGCGCCCGTGCGATGCGCGTGAGGTAGTCCTCGATGGCCGCGGACGTCGCGGGGTCCTCGAGGGCGGCGTCGGAGGCCACCTGGAAGCCGATCCCGTTCACGACGCCCTCGCCGCTGGTCAGAATCCGCGCCTGGGCCGTCAACTCGGCCTGCGCCGTGAACGGGTCCCAGATCGCCCACGCATCGACGTGGCCTCCGGTGAAGGCCGCCAGCGCCTCGGTGGGCTGTAGAAAGACGGGCTCGATGTCGTCCCAGCCGAGTCCGGCCTTCTCCAGCTGTGCGAGCAGGTGGTAGTTCGCCGAACTGCCCTTGGCGACGGCGACCTTCTTGCCCGCGAGGTCGGCGACCGAGGAGACCGGGGAGTCCTCCTTCACGACGATGGCGTCGCTGTGGGCTCCCTGGCGCGACGCCTGGACGACCTTGAGGTCCTTGTCCTGATCGATCGCGAACAGCGGTGGGGTGTTCCCGACGCCACCGAGATCGACCGCGGCCGTGTGCACGGCATCGAGCAGCGGCGGCCCGGACGTGAACGGCTTGAACTCGATCGCGTACTCGACCTCGTCGAGTTGACCCGAAGCGGTGAGCAGCGCCTGCGACCCACCCTTCTGGTCGCCGACCACGAGGGTGACGGCGGAGAGGTCGATGCTGCCGTCCTCGCCGATCGCGTCGGCGTTGGAGGTGCCGCAGCCTGTCAGGAGCGCGAGCACGGCCGTGGCGGACAGCAGGGCGGTGGTGCGGTGGTTGCGGTGCCTCATGCGGTGACCCTTCCTGGGAGTTCGACGCCGAGCTGGGCGAGCAGGCGCTCGCGATGCTCGACGAGATCGGGGGAGTGGAGATCGCGCGGGCGCGCGGAGCGGACGGCGATGTCGAGGGCGATCCGGCCCTGGTCGAGGACGATGACCCGGTCGGCGAGGGTGAGGGCCTCGTCGACGTCGTGCGTGACGAGGAGGACCGCCGGACGGTGGCGGGCCCACACGTCGAGGACCAGCGCGTGCATCTCGATACGGGTGAGGGCGTCCAGCGCGCTGAACGGCTCGTCGAGCAGGAGCAGCTCCGGTTCGCGGACGAGGGCGCGGGCCAGGGACGCTCGTTGCGCCTGCCCGCCCGACAGGGTGACCGGCCAGACGGACGCCTTCTCGGTCAGGCCGACCTCCGCGAGAGCTGAGCGTGCCCGGTCGCGGCGCTCGGTGCGCGTCCCCTCGCGGAGTGCGAGTTCGACGTTGCGGCCGACCCGCCGCCAGGGAAACAGGCGGGGTTCCTGGAAGGCCACGGAGACGGTACCGGGCACGGTCACCTGCCCTGCGTCGGGCCGATCGAGACCGGCGAGGAGACGTAAGAGGGTCGATTTTCCCGAGCCGCTGCGGCCGAGCAGGGCGACGAGTTCGCCCGGCACGAGGTCGAGGTGGAGGTCGTCGAGCACCGGCGTGCCGCCGAAGCTGCGGCGCACGCCGCGGACCGTCGCGGTGGGTGGCGGGATCAGCCGAGTCGCCATTGCAGAGCCTTCCTTTCGATGGAGCGGACGAGAGCGTCGGTCGCGAGGCCGAGCAGGCCGTAGATGAGCAGCCCGCCGACCATCTCGTCGGTGCGGCCGAAGCTGGCGGCGTCGGAGACCAGGTAGCCGATGCCGCTGGTGGTGTTGATCTGTTCGGCGACGATGAGCGAGAGCCAGGCGACGCCGAGGCTGAGGCGCAACCCGATGAGAATCGACGGAAGCGCCGACGGGAGGATCACCTGGCGCAGTCGTTCGGCGGCGGAGAGTCCGAGCACGCGGGCGGTGTCGAGGAACTTGGGATCGACGCCGCGGATACCGCCGACGGTGTTCACGTAGAGCGGGAAGGCGACGCCGAGCGCGATCAGTGCGATCTTCGGCGTCTCGTCGATGCCGAACCACAGCACGAACAGCGGGAGCAAACCGAAGTGCGGGAGGGTCCGCAGCATCTGCATGGGCGGGTCGATCGCGTTCTCGCCCGCCCGGGACAGGCCGGCGAGGACGGCGAGCAGGATGCCGACGGAAGCACCGAGCGCGAAGCCCGCGAGGACGCGCTGAACGGAGATGCCGACGGCGTCGGCGAGGCGGCCGTCCGCGACCATCGTCCAGAGCGCGTCGAACACGGCCGTGGGAGGGGCCAGGGTCTCCACCGGAAGGAGGCCGGTCGTCGAGGCGAGCTGCCACGCGAGCAGCAGCACGAGCGGGCTGATGGCTCGGTGCCAGCCGCGTTGTCGGCGCTCGCTCCGGGGGAGCGAGGTGGTGAGAGGAGCGGTGGTTGCCATGTGCGTCAGGTTGGCAACTGACCACCCCTGACAGCGGGCTGCTCACCCAGTGGCCCGGCGGCCCCAGTCGCCCGGTTTCGTGCTAGCGGCGCGAGCCGCCACTGGGCGAACGACGCAGAAATGGCCGTGATCACCGGGCTTTCCCGGTGATCACGGCCAGTTCATGCGGTCGTGTGAGAGAGACGTCAGCGGGGCTCGGTGCCGGGATCGCGGCGCGCGTGCCGCGGGTCGGCGCCGTCGTCGACGATCTCCTCTTCGCGCACATAGCGCGCGTCGCCGGTCGGGCGCGGGTCGCCAGCACCGGGCGTATCGGTCGTACCCGCCGTGCCTGCGGCACCCGCGCTGCCGGTCTGATCGGCCGCGTCACGCGGGTGCGCGTCGGGCTGCCCTTCGCGTCGCGTCGCGTGATCAGTTCCCGCGTCGGGGTCGATGTGCTCGGCCTTGCGCAGCTTGTCGGTCGCCGACTCGTGCCGCTCGGCGGCGTCGTGGCGCAGACCCTCGGCTTTGGCCTCGAGCCGCTCCGCCTCGAGCCGTGCCTGGTCGGCGTCGGCGCGCGCGCTCGTCGCCTCGGCCTCCGTGCGCTGCACGTGGATACGTTCCTCCTGGGCGGACTGCCGGAGTTCGGCCGCCTTCTCGCGCTTGCGCCGTTCCTCCTCGAGCCTGCGCTGCTCCTTGGCGCGGCGAGAACCGCGCATTGCCGCCACGAGTCCGATCAGCAGCAGGATCACCACCACGGCGATCAGAACCCATACCCACCACTGCACGTCGTTCATGTCGTTCTCCTCTCGGCCAGTCGAGCGCGCCCGGTGACGCGTCGTCCACCCCTACGTCCTTGGTACCGCACCTGAGCGGTCCGTGCCGGGTGACGACGTGCGCTGACCAGCGCGAGGAGGTGGATCAGACGTTGCGCCGGTACTGCCCGCCCACCTCGAAGAACGCCTCGGTGACCTGCTGGAGCGAGCAGACGCGGGCGGCGTCCATGAGCACCGCGAAGACGTTCTCGCCGGACATCGCGGCCTCCTTGAGCCGGGCGAGCGCCGCCTCCGCCTCGGTACGGTGTGCGCTCTGGAACGCGGCGAGCCGCTCGAGCTGCGAGCGCTTCTCCTCCTCGGTCGCACGAGCCAGTTCCACCGCGGGCGGTTCGACGTCCTCGTGCGGCGGGCGGAAGGTGTTGACGCCGATGATCGGCAGCGACCCGTCGTGCTTGCGATGCTCGTACAGCATCGACTCGTCCTGGATGCGGCCACGCTGGTAGCCCGTCTCCATCGCCCCCAGCACGCCGCCGCGTTCGCTGATCGCGTCGAACTCGCGCAGCACCGCCTCCTCGACGAGGTCGGTGAGCTCGTCGATGATGTACGAGCCCTGCAGCGGGTTCTCGTTCATCGCCAGGCCCCACTCGCGATTGATGATGAGCTGGATCGCGAGCGCTCGCCGCGCCGACTCCTCCGTCGGCGTCGTGACCGCCTCGTCGTAGGCGTTCGTGTGCAGGCTGTTGGCGTTGTCATAGATCGCGATGAGCGCCTGGAGCGTCGTCCGGATGTCGTTGAAGTGCATCTCCTGCGCGTGCAGCGACCGGCCGGACGTCTGAACGTGGTACTTGAGCTTCTGGCTGCGCTCGTTGGCCCCGTACTTCTCCTTCATCGTGATGGCCCAGATGCGTCGGGCGACGCGCCCGAGCACCGAGTACTCCGGATCCATGCCGTTGCTGAAGAAGAAGGACAGGTTGGGGGCGAAGTCGTCGACGTCCATCCCGCGGGCGAGGTAGGACTCGACGTAGGTGAAGCCGTTCGCGAGCGTGAACGCGAGCTGGCTGATGGGGTTGGCGCCGGCCTCCGCGATGTGGTAGCCGGAGATCGAGACGGAGTAGAAGTTGCGGACGCCGTTCTCGATGAACCACTCCTGGATGTCGCCCATCATCTTGAGCGAGAACTCCGTGGAGAACAGGCACGTGTTCTGGCCCTGGTCCTCCTTGAGGATGTCGGCCTGCACCGTGCCGCGGACGGTCTGCAGCGCGTGCGCTCGCAGCTCGGCGCGCTCCTGCTCGTCGGGCTCTCGACCCTCCCGCTCGCGGAAGGCCTCCATCTGCTGATCGATCGCCGTGTTGAGGAAGAACGCCAGCACGGTGGGTGCCGGCCCGTTGATCGTCATCGACACGCTCGTCGTCGGGGCCACGAGGTCGAAGCCGTCGTACAGAACCAACATGTCGTCCAGCGTCGCGACGGAGACCCCCGAGGTGCCGACCTTGCCGTAGATGTCCGGACGCAGGTCGGGATCGCGTCCGTACAGCGTTACGGAGTCGAAGGCGGTAGAGAGCCGGGTCGCCGGCTGACCCTCGCTGAGCAGCTTGAAGCGGCGGTTGGTGCGGAACGGGTCGCCCTCGCCGGCGAACATGCGGGCCGGGTCCTCGTTGTCGCGCTTGAACTTGAAGACGCCGGCGGTGAAGGGGAAGAACCCCGGCAGGTTCTCGCGCCGCCAGAACCGCACGAGTTCGCCGTGGTCGGTGTAGCGGGGAAGCGCGACGCGCGGGATCTTGGTGCCCGAGAGCGATTCGCGGGTCAGCCGGGTGTGGATCTTCTTGTCCCGGACGACGACGACCTGCTCGTCGCCGGAGTAGTCCTCGACGATCTGCGGCCACGCGGTCAGCTGGTCGCGCACGGCCGGCGGCAGTTCGGACTCCGCCCGCGCGGCCGCTTCCGCGACCGTGCTGTCCTCGGGCAGTTCCTGCGCGACCTGAGCGAAGCGCTGAGCGCGGCTCGCCTGCTGCGCCAGTCGTTCGGTCTCCGCGTGGTAGGCGCGGACGGTCTCGGCGATCTCGGCCAGGTATCGCACCCGATCGGGCGGCATCACGTGGTTCTCGTCGGTGGAGTGGCACACAGCGACCGATGGCAGGACGCCCGGCTCGATGCCGAGGAGTCCACGCAAGTGCTGGTAGAGGGCGGTGACGCCGTCGTCGTTGAACGTGGCCGCAGACGTGCCGAACACCGGCATGTCGTCCGGCTTCGCCCCGAACGCCTCGCGGTTGCGCACCAGCTGGCGTCCCACGTCGCGCAGCGCGTCCTTCGCACCGCGGCGCTCGAACTTGTTGATCGCCACGACGTCGGCGAAGTCGAGCATGTCGATCTTCTCGAGCTGCGACGCGGCGCCGAATTCGGGCGTCATGACGTACAGCGAGTGGTCGACGAAGGGCAGGATGCCGGCGTCGCCC
This sequence comes from Aeromicrobium camelliae, assembly GCF_003850045.1. GTDB lineage: Bacteria > Actinomycetota > Actinomycetes > Propionibacteriales > Nocardioidaceae > Aeromicrobium > Aeromicrobium camelliae. The sequence continues at coordinate 28,845 of NZ_RQJX01000005.1, forward strand.
TGTCCGATGCCGGGGGTCTCCACGATGACGAGATCGTGGTTCGCCGCTTTGAGGACCGCGATGGCGTCGGCCAGTCCGTCGGGCACCTCGTGCGCCCCGCGGGTGGCGAGCGACCTGAAGAACACCCGATCGCCGTCGAGCGCGTTCATCCGGATGCGGTCACCGAGCAGTGCGCCGCCGCCCTTGCGTCGGGTCGGGTCCACGGCGATCACCGCCACCCGAAGCTTGTCCTGCTGGTCGACGCGAAACCGGCGCACCAGCTCGTCGGTGAGCGAACTCTTGCCCGATCCGCCGGTACCGGTGATGCCGAGCACGGGCGCGGTCGAGGCAGCGGCCGCCTCCCGGATGCGCTCGGCGAGGACACCGTCGAGGCGCCCCAGCTCGGCGCCGGTGAGCGCACGTGCCACGGCCGCGCGGTCGCCGGAGAGCACCGCGGCCGGTTCCGGCCGGGAGGTGTCCCACAGGTCGACGTCCGTCTCGGCGATGAGCTCGTTGATCATGCCGACGAGGCCGAGGCGCTGGCCGTCCTCAGGGGAGAAGATGCGCACGCCGGCCTCGCGCAGGCGGCGGATCTCCTCGGGGACGATGACGCCGCCGCCACCGCCGTAGACCTTGACGTGACCCGCGCCGCGCGCCGCGAGCGACTCCACGAGGTACTCGAAGTACTCGACATGCCCGCCCTGGTAGGAGCTCACTGCCACGCCCTGCACGTCCTCCTCGACGGCGGCGTCCACGACCTCGGCGATCGACCGGTTGTGGCCGAGGTGGATCACTTCGGCGCCCTGACTCTGCAGGATGCGCCGCATGATGTTGATGCTCGCGTCGTGGCCGTCGAAGAGCGCGGACGCGGTGACGAAGCGAACGGGGTGGGTCGGGACGTGCATCAGATACCTCTCGCCGGATTGCTAGGTCTTAAAATAGTCGGATGACCTAGTAAATGGAAGTGGAGGTGTCGGCACGGCTAGGCTTCCGCCCATGGCACCGCTGGAGTTCGACCCGATCGAGCGCGCTGGTGAGCTCTGGGAGAAGCGCATCGGTGACGCGACCGCGATGCGTCTCGTCACCTCGCTCATGCGGGCGCAACAGCTCGTCCTGACCCGACTCGAGGCGGCGCTCCGCCCGCTCGGCATCACCTTCGCGCGGTACGAGGTCCTGCGGTTGCTCTCGTTCAGCCGGACCGGATCGCTGCCGCTCAGCCGCATCGGCGAGCGGCTCATGGTGCATCCCACGTCGGTCACCAACGCCATCGACCGGCTCGTCGCGCAAGGCCTCGTCTCCCGCGAGGTCGACGAGGCCGACCGGCGCCGCGTCCTGGCCTCGCTCACCCCCGAGGGCGAGAAGGTGCTCGAGGTCGCCACGGATACGCTGGTCGACCTGGGTTTCGGCGTCGACGCGCTCACTGCCGACCAGCAGCGCGAGGCGTACGAACTGCTGCGCGTCCTGCGCTCCGCCGACTGGTCCTGAGGAGTCTCGGGTCGCCGTTCGACGTGCGACAGATGCCGAACGGGCATAGAACCGGGTCATGTCGAAAGTCGAACTCGGTCGGGTGGAGACCAAAGTCCCCGCTCGCATGGATCGCCTCCCGTGGGCACGCTGGCACTGGCTGATCGTCATCGGCCTCGGCACCGTCTGGGTGCTCGACGGCCTCGAGGTGACCATCGTCGGTAATCTCACCAACGCTTTGAAGGATCCTGACGCTGGTCTCGGCCTCAGCAGCGCCGACATCGGCCTCGCCGGCGCCATCTACGTCACCGGGTCCTGTCTCGGAGCGTTGTTCTTCGGGCAGCTGACCGACCGGTTCGGACGTAAGAAGCTCTTCATCATCACGCTGATCGTGTACATCGTCGGCACCGTGCTGACCGCGTTCTCGATGAATCCCGCCTGGTACTTCGCGTGCCGGTTCCTCACCGGTACCGGCATCGGCGGCGAGTACGCCGCGATCAACTCGGCCATCGACGAGCTCATCCCGGCCAAGTACCGGGGCCGCATCGACATCACCATCAACGGCTCGTACTGGCTCGGTGCGGCGGGCGGCGCGCTGCTGACGGTCCCGCTGACCGACCCGAACGTCATCGATCAGGGCCTCGGCTGGCGGCTGGCCTTCGGGCTCGGCGCGATGCTCGGCTTCGCCGTCCTGTGGGTGCGCCGCAAGGTTCCGGAGAGCCCGCGCTGGCTGTTCATCCACGGCAAGGAGGATCAGGCCGAACGCATCGTCGGCGACATCGAGCACACGGTCGAGCACGAGGACAAGCTCCGGCTCGAGCCGGTCTCCGACGACGAGGCGATCGTCATCCGGCAGCGTCGGACGATCCCCTTCACGACCATCGCGCACACCGTCGTCAAGCTGTACCCGCGCCGGACCATTCTGTGCCTGTCGCTGTTCGCGGGACAGGCGTTCCTCTACAACGCGTTCTTCTTCACCTACGCCGACACCCTCACCACGTTCTTCGGGGTCGAGCAGACCGGCTGGTACATCGCGGTGTTCGCATTGAGCAACTTCGTCGGAGCACTCGTTCTGGGGCCGCTGTTCGACAAGGTCGGCCGCATCCCGATGATCTCCGGCACCTACATCGGCTCCGGCGTGCTGCTGGCGGTGGCGGGGCTGCTGCTGGCCGATCTCAACGCCTTCACCCTCACGGCCTTCGGCGTCGCCACGTTCTTCATCGCCTCGGCGGGCGCGAGCTCGGCGTATCTCACGGCGAGTGAGGTCTTCCCGCTGGAGACGCGAGCGCTGTGCATCGCCTTCTTCTACTCGGTCGGCACCGCCATCGGCGGTATCGCCGGGCCGTTGCTGTTCGGCCGGTTGATCGAGGCGGCCAGCGAGGCGGGCGACGTGACGGGGATCGCCCCGGGCTACTTCATCGGCGCCGCGCTGATGACTGCTGCGGGTGTCGTGGCGATCTTCCTCGGAGTCAAGGCCGAGGGTCAAAGCCTGGAGAACATCGCCAAGCCCCTCACCGCGGAGTAGGGCGCCGGCACCCACACTCAGCGCGTGCGGAGGTCGAGCATGCGGGTGATCACCAGGCGAAGCCGGGCGAGCTCGTGGTCGGCGTCAAAGCCGTCGTCCATGCAGCGCAGGTAAAGCCCGTCGATGACGCTGTGCACCCACTGTGCAGCGTGCGCCGCGTCCCAGTCGGGATCGGCCTGGCCGTCGGCTTGCAGGCGCGTGATGAGGTCCGCCAGGAGCGCTTGCGCGTACGCGTCGGTGGCGCCGAGGATCTCGCCGATGGCCGGGTCCACCGTGAGTTGTCCGAGGATCGCCAGTGTCAGCGCACCCGCGGTGGGGTCGCGAAGGTCCTGGGTGATGCGCTCCACGACGTGCCAGAACGCGCTCAGCGGATCACGCATGTCGAGGTCGGCGAGGTCGGCGAGGGTGACGTCGCGATCTGCCTCGAGCACGGCGTGAAAGATCGCCCGCTTGTCGGTGAAGTAATGAAAGAGCGTTCCCGAACCGACGCCCGAGCTCCTGCAGATGTCTTTGACGGTGGTGCGGTCGTAGCCCTTCTGCGCGAAGGCCTCGGCCGCGCCGGCGAGGATCTGTGCGCGGCGGGCGGCGTGGCGTGCCGGGTCAACGGTCCGCATCGCCCTCCTCGGCGCGTTGCTCGCGTTCGAGCCGCTTCTTGCGCCGGTCGAGCTCACCGACGGCGATCGCGATGGCGACGAGCACCGGCACCACGTACTGCAGCCACGACAGGTCGAGATCAGGCAACCAACCGAACCAGTCCCAGTCCGGCAGCACGCGGCTGAGCCAGTAGAGGGGGTCGATGTAGCGCAACGATGATGGTGGCGAGATGTCGGGAAGATCGGGAAGCCACGACCAGTCGATCCGCGGCACGAACTGGCTGAGGAACGCGCTGACCAGTGCCCCCACGCCGAGGATGCCGATCAGGATTCCGCCGATCGAGCCGGCGACATGGCGCGCAGCGTAGAGCCGAGGATGTGCCTCCTGCAGGTCGTAGCGGCGCCGGGCCTTGGTCCCGGGCGGTGGGACGAACGGCACGACGAGCGGGCGCGCCTCGTCCTCGTCGGCGGGTTTCTCGCGCATCTCGACACGGCGCACCTGCTTGCGCACGCCGAGATGGACGCGCACGGTCTGCTCGACGTCATCGACGGGGCCGAGTTCGAGAGTGAGGTCGTCCAGCAGCTCGCCGGTCCGTTCCTCCAGGAGTTCGCCGTCGACCTCGAGGCGCACGCAGCCGTTTCCATCATCGTGAACGGAGAGTTCGCGCCGGCGGTCGCGCAGCGTCCACGTCAAGGTCATGGCGCCGACATTACTGGAACGCTCAATCCAGGAAAAGGTCACCCGCGAATTCAACCAGATGGTTGACAACGGCCGAGCTCGGAAGGTTGACTAGTTCTCAACCGAGAAGTTGAGAAAGCTGAGAGATGCCCGAGGACTCGTTATCGAAGGTGTTCGCCGCTCTGGCGGACCCGACCCGCCGTGACATCGTGGCCCGTCTCGCCGACGGCGATGCCACGGTCGGGGAGCTCGCCGAGCCGTACGACGTGAGCGTCCAGGCGGTCTCGAAGCACCTCAAAGTGCTTGAGGACGCCGGTCTGGTGACGCGCTCGCGCCAAGCCCAGCGGCGACCGGTGCATCTCGAGGCCGAGGTGTTCGACCTCATGGAGAAGTGGATCGAGCGCTATCGCCGCAAAGCCGAGGAGCGGTACCGCCGCCTCGACCGAGTGCTCGCCGAGCTGGCGAGCGAGGACACGCCCCACCGTGACGAAGGAAACGCATCATGACTACCCAGCAGCGAGAGGCCACCATCGAGGCCCACCCGACTCTTCCCCTCATCACCATCACCCGCGACTTCGATGCCACCGTCGACCAGCTCATGCGCGCCCACACCGACCCGGAGTTGTACGCCCGGTGGGTCGGGCCTGACGTCATCGAGACGCGCATCCTCGAGTGGGACGCCCGTCGCGGCGGTGCCTGGAGCTTCATCAACCTGCATGAAGGCCAGGAGTTCCGCTTCTTCGGGAGCTTCCACGACGTCGGCGCGGACCGCATCGTGCAGACCTTCACGTTCGAGGGCATGCCCGAGCACGTGTCGCTCGAGACCCTGCGCTTCGAGGATCTCGGCGACGGCCGCACCCGGCTGCACGCGCAGTCCCTCGTCGACAGCATCGAAGGGCGGGACGCCTGGTTGCGCAGCGGCATGGAGGTCGGCGTCAACGAGGGATACGCCAAGCTCGACCAACTGGTGGCCGATGGCGCTCTCTGACGCCCCCCACCCGGGGACGGCTCCGCCGCGAGATGTGGTCGGTTTTGTGTCACCCGGACCGGACTCGGTGACCCGGAAGTGACCACATCTCGGGCCGGAGGCCGTCGCCGTGCGGGGAGGCGCCCGCCTGCGTAGCGTCGATCGCGAAGCCATCCGCCCCAGCAGAGGAAGGACGATCATGACGCAGCCGCCGCAACAGCAGCAGCCTCCGGGAACCGAACAGGAGATGACGCCCAAGCCCGATCACGGGGAGGACAGCTACCAGGGGTCCGGTCGACTCGAGGGCAAGGTCGCGGTCATCACGGGAGCCGACAGCGGGATCGGCAAGGCCGTCGCCATCGCCTACGCGCGCGAGGGCGCGGACGTCGTCATCAGCTACCTCAACGAGCACGAGGACGCCGAGGAGACGCGCCGCCTCGTCGAAGGCGCCGGCCGCACAGCGGTCGTCATCTCCGGCGACCTCGCCGACCCGGCGCACTGCCGCGAGATCATCCAGAAGACCGTCGACGAGTTCGGCCGGGTCGACGTGCTCGTGAGCAACGCCGCGTTCCAGATGAACCACCCGACGCTCGAGGAGATCCCCGACGAGGAGTGGGACACGACGCTCGCCATCAACCTGAGCGCCTACTTCCACCTGGTGAAGGCGGCGCTGCCGCACATGCCCGAGGGGTCGTCGATCATCGGCTCGTCGTCGGTCAACTCCGACATGCCGTCGCCCACGTTGCTGCCGTACGCGGCGACCAAGGCCGCGATCGCCAACATGACCGCCTCGCTCGCGCAGCTGCTCGCCGAGCGCGGCATCCGGGCGAACAGCGTGGCTCCCGGCCCCGTCTGGACCCCGCTCATCCCGGCCACGATGCCCGAGGAGAAGGTCGAGAGCTTCGGCCAGCAGGTGCCGATGGAGCGGGCGGCGCAGCCGGCGGAGCTCGCTCCGGTGTACGTCATGCTCGCGTCCGACGAGGCGAGTTACGTCTCGGGCGCGCGCGTCGCCGTGACCGGTGGCAACCCGATCCTGTGACTCAGCGCCGGTGAGCGGGACCGAACCGCAGCCGGAACGAACGGATCGCGACGGACACCAGCGGGCGGAACCCGGCGAGATGGCCGAGCGGACCGTCCGGCGCGATCGTCCACTGTGAGCGCACGGGCGACGCCCGGACGCGGCCACGCACCGGCGTGGTCAGCGTCCGGGCGTCGCGCCGTTGCGCCACGGTGAAGCGCGTCGGAAGCATGGCGGCGAGGCGAGCGGCGCGCCGCACGGTCGTGGTCGCGATGCCGCGCGCCGCGTAACGCGGTGCGGCGATCTCGAAGTCGGCGAGCTCTTTGGGGATCGCCCAGAGCGCGCGGCCGCCGTCGCGCGAGGCAGCGCTGTCGACCCAGATGTGGGTGATGTGGACGAAGGGCCGCAGTCCGCGACGAACGAGGGTGGCGGCCATGACCTCGCGGTATGTCAGCGGGCTCGGCGGTTCGTAGACGAAGAAGGCGAGGGCGACCACCGCGCGGCCGCCGACCGTGACCGGACGCGTCCCCGGCGGGGCCTGGACGGCGGTCGCATCCGTGAGTCCCGCCGCGACCACGGCATGACCGGCGAGGTCCCAGGGTTCGGTGGGGAAGGTCCTCACATCCATTGGAACTCCTCCGTGCGGACGGCCGCGACCTTCTGTTCGTAGCCGCGGGTGCCGCCGGGCCAGTTCGAGGTGATCCGGCCAGACACCGGGTGCCGGTACCAGCTCGAGCAGGACGCCCATGCCGAGCGTTCGAGCGCGTCCTGCACCTCGTCGTCCCAGCGTGCCTCGGCGTCGGCGCGCGCTTCGACGGTCCGGGCGCCTCGGGCGGCGAGGTGATCGAGCACCTGGCGGATGTGCCGGGCCTGGGCTTCGAGCATCGCGATGATCGACCCGCCGCCGAGATTGGTGTTGGGGCCGTAGCTCACGAAGAAGTTGGGGAAGCCGGGCACGTGGACGCCGAGATGAGCGCGGGCGCCGTCCTTCCAGAGGTCGTGGAGACGCCCAGCGGGCCCATGGACGTCGAGGGTGCCGAGGAAGTCCTGCGCCGCGAAGCCGGTGGTGAAGCACAGCGCGTCGACCTCGCGAGTCGCCCCGTCGGCGGTCTCGATTCCCGTCGGGGCGACGGCCACGAGCGGCGCCGTGACGAGGTGGACGTCGTCGCGGGTCAACGCGGGGTAGTAGTCGTTGGAGAAGAGGATCCGCTTGCAGCCGATCGGATAGCGCGGGGTGAGCGCCCGGCGCAGCTCGGGGTCTCGCACCTTCGCGCGCAGGTGGCCGAGCGCGAGCGCGTGGAGGAAGCGCGCCATCGTCGACCGCGGGTCGAGACCGCGGGAGAACTGTTGAGTGACCCAGTCGATCGGGTCGCGCTCGCGTGGGGCGTGGCGCCGATACCAGCGCGGGAAGCGTCCATCGGGCTTCGGCAGGATGTAGTTGGGGGTGCGCTGCACGACGACGACGTCGCGCGCGACCCCGGCGAGTCGGGGGACGACCTGCACTGCGGTCGCGCCGGAGCCGATGACCGCCACCCGGCGGCCGGACAGATCGACGTCGTGCGCCCAGCGGGCCGAGTGGAAGACCGGTCCGTCGAAGTCGGCGAGCCCGGGAAGCTCGGGTATCTGCGGTTCGGAGAGCTGACCGACCGCGCTCACGAGCACGTCGACCCGCTCCGAGGTGCCGTCGGCGAACTCGACCGTCCATCCGTCGTCCCAGCGGGCCGTGGTCACGTGACGGCCGAAACGGCACCTCTCGGTCACCCCGAAGCGCTCCGCGACGTCACGCAGGTACGCGTGGATCTCGCCCTGACTCGGGTAGCGGCGCGTCCAGCCGTCGTGGGGCGCGAAGGAGTAGGAGTACAGGGCGGCCGGCACGTCGCAGGCGGCCCCGGGGTAGGTGTTCTCGCGCCAGACGCCGCCGATGTCGTCGGAGCGTTCCCACAGGCGGACGTCCTCGTGGCCGTGCCGCATCAACTCGATCGCGACGGCGATCCCGCCGAAGCCCGTCCCGATGATCCCGACCGACGTCATCGCGGCTCCTCCGTCACGACCGCGAGGACGGTCGCGCAGACCGCGGCGCTGACCTCGTCGCGGGTGAGCGTTCCACGCACGAGCCATTCGCGGCACAGCGCCTTGACGTAGGCGGCGACGGGGCGCAGCCGGGCCCGCCGGTGCGGGTCGTCGGGCAGGCAGAGTGCGTCGAGGACGAGCCGGGCCGCCCGGTCGTCGGCCTCGTCCACGATCGCCTGGACGTCGGAGTCCCCGTGCAGGTTGGCGGCACCCGAGGCGGCCACCCACGCCTGGCCGTAGGTCGTCGCGGCGTCGAGAATCCAGTCGATCGTGTGCCGAACCCGTTCGGGCATCGGCAGCGCCGAGAGGTCCGGCAGCGCTTCGGCCGGCATCATCACCGACTCGCGCATCACCGCGAGGAACAGCTCACGCTTCGTGCCGAAGTAGTGGTTGATCAGGCCGCGGGTGACCCCTGCGGCGCGCGCCAGCTCGGCGGTGGAGACGTCGTCGTACGGGCGCTGCGCGTAGAGCGCGCGAGCCGCGTCGATGAGGGACTGTCGGCGCGAATCCGGTGCCAGGCGGGTGCGGGCCGAGGTGGACGGCGAGGTCATGCGGGCAGTCTCGTGGACTATTGGCAAAGTGTCAACAAGTGCGTAGTGTCTCGCGCCATGAGCCAGTTCGACTACGACGTCGCGGTCATCGGCTCCGGTTTCGGCGGGAGCGTGACGGCGATGCGGCTGACCGAGAAGGGCTACCGCGTGGCCGTCCTGGAGGCGGGCCGCCGCTTCGCCGACGACGAGCTGCCGCGCACGTCATGGGACGTGCGGCGCTACCTCTGGGCGCCGTGGGCGCGGTGCTTCGGCATCATGCGCATCACCCTGCTGCGGGACGTGCTCATCGCGAGCGGCGCCGGGGTCGGGGGCGGTTCGCTCGTCTACGCCAACACGCTCTACGAACCCGGCGAGCCCTTCTTCCGCGACCCGCAGTGGGCCGACATCACCGACTGGCGGGCCGAGCTCGCGCCCCACTACGCCCAGGCGCGGCGCATGCTCGGCGTCGCCACCTACCCGGGCTGGACAGTCCCGGATCGGTTGCTCGCCGAGATCGCCGACGAGATGGGGGCCGGAGACACCGTGCATCGCGCGGATGTCGGCGTGCTGTTCGGCGACCGGCCCGGCGAGGAGGTCGCGGACCCGTTCTTCGGCGGGAGCGGACCACGGCGACGCACCTGCACCGAATGCGGCTCATGTATGACCGGCTGCCGCGTGGGGGCCAAGAACACGCTGGTCAAGAACTACCTGCACCTGGCGGAGCAGGGCGGGGCGGAGGTGCATCCACTGACCGCGGTCACCGACGTGCGGCCGATGCCGGGCGGCGGCTACCGACTGCGGACCCGGCACAGCGGACGACCCTGGCAGCGACGCACGCTGCGGGCCGAGCAGGTCGTCTTCGCCGGGAACGCGCTGAACACCCAGACGCTGCTCCACCGACTGCGGCGCCGGTCGCTGCCGCGGCTCTCATCGCGGATCGGCGTGCTGAGCCGGACGAACTCCGAGGCGGTGCTGACGGCGCGAGCCGGCGAGCGCGCCGCGGACCACACCGCGGGGCTGGCCATCACCTCGTCGTTCCACCCCGACGAGCACACGCACGTCGAGCCCGTCCGGTACGGTCCGGGATCGGGCCTCATCGGGCTGCTCAACGCCCACCTCGTCGATCCGGTCGAGGGTGTACGGCGGTGGCGCGCCGCGATCCGGCAGTACCGCAAGCTGGGCGCCCGAGCGGCGCTGAGTCTGCATCGGCCGGGGCGTTGGGCGGAGCAGTCGATCGTGCTGCTGACGATGCAGTCGCTCGACAACTCGATCACGACGTTCCTACGGCGGCGGCCGTGGGGGTTGCGGCTCACCAGCCGCCAGGGCACGGGGGAGCCGAACCCGGAGTGGATTCCGGTGGCCCATCAGGTCGCGCGCCGACTGGCCGAGAAGGTCGACGGCGTGGCGGGCGGCTCGATCGCGGACCTCGTCGGCATCCCGATGACGGCGCATTTCATTGGCGGGTGCGCGATCGGCACCGGCCCGGACTCCGGGGTCATCGATCCCTACCAGCGCGTGTTCGGCTACGAGGGCCTGCACATCGCCGACGGTTCCGCGATCAGCGCCAACCTGGGGGTCAATCCCTCGCTCACGATCACCGCCCAGGCCGAGCGGGCGATGTCCTTCTGGCCGGTCAAGGGCGAGCCGGACCCGCGCCCGCCCCTCGGCGCCGCGTACCGGCGTCTCGATCCCGTCCCTCCGCGCACTCCGCTCGTCCCCGATCACGCTCCCGCCGCCCTCCACTGGGCCTGAACCCAGATGTGCGCGCAATCCGCGTACCGCGGGCCCCTTCGGTGCGCGGATTGCGCGCAAATCTGGGGTCTCGCCGGGGGAATACGAGGAGCTTGAGGAAAGTTGATACGGTTAGACTCAAGTCAGTCGACCTCATAGATTTTCCCGACATTCAGGAGGAACCCATGGCCCGCGCGGTCGGAATCGATCTCGGCACGACCAACTCCGTCGTCGCCGTACTCGAAGGTGGCGAACCCACCGTCATCGCCAACGCCGAGGGCGCCCGCACCACTCCGTCGGTCGTCGCCTTCGCCAAGGACGGCGAGGTGCTCGCCGGCGAGGTCGCCAAGCGTCAGGGCGTCACGAACGTCGATCGCACGATCCGTTCGGTCAAGCGCCACATGGGCACGGACTGGACCATCGACATCGACGGCAAGACGTTCACGCCCCAGCAGATCAGCGCCTTCGTGCTGCAGAAGCTCAAGCGCGACGCCGAGGCCTACCTCGGTGAGCCCGTGACCGACGCGGTCATCACGGTGCCCGCGTACTTCAACGACCACCAGCGTCAGGCGACCAAGGAGGCCGGCGAGATCGCGGGCCTCAACGTCAGCCGCATCATCAACGAGCCCACGGCGGCGGCCCTGGCGTACGGCCTCGACAAGGCCGACGATCAGACCATCCTCGTCTTCGACCTCGGCGGCGGTACGTTCGACGTCTCGCTGCTGGAGATCGGCGACGGCGTCATCGAGGTCAAGGCCACGAGCGGTGACAACCACCTCGGTGGCGACGACTGGGACAACGCCGTCGTCGACTGGATCGTGACCAAGTTCAAGAACAGCACGGGCATCGACCTCACCAAGGACAAGATGGCCATGCCGCGCATCCGCGAGGCGGCCGAGCGCGCCAAGATCGAGCTGTCGAGCTCCTCGAGCACGTCGATCAACCTGCCGTACATCACGGTCGACGCGGACAAGAACCCGCTGTTCCTCGACGAGACGCTGACCCGGGCCGAGTTCGAGAAGATCACCGCCGATCTGCTCGAGCGCACCAAGGCGCCGTTCAACAACGTCATCAAGGACGCCGGCATCACGGTCAACGACATCGACCACGTCGTCCTCGTCGGCGGCTCGACCCGTATGCCCGCCGTGTCCGAGCTGGTCAAGAAGCTCACCGGCGGCAAGGAGCCCAACAAGGGCGTCAACCCCGATGAGGTCGTCGCCATCGGCGCGAGCCTGCAGGCCGGCGTCCTCAAGGGCGAGGTCAAGGACGTGCTGCTCCTCGACGTCACCCCGCTGAGCCTCGGTATCGAGACCAAGGGCGGCGTGATGACCAAGCTCATCGAGCGCAACACCACGATCCCGACCAAGCGCAGCGAGGTCTTCACGACGGCCGAGGACAACCAGCCGTCCGTGGCGATCCAGGTCTACCAGGGTGAGCGCGAGATGGCCGCCGGCAACCAGCTGCTGGCCACCTTCGAGCTGACCGGCCTGCCCCCGGCGCCGCGCGGCGTGCCGCAGATCGAGGTCACCTTCGACATCGACGCCAACGGCATCGTCAACGTGTCGGCGAAGGACCGCGGCACCGGCAAGGAGCAGTCCATGACCATCACCGGCGGTTCGGCCCTGTCCAAGGAGGACATCGACCGCATGGTCAAGGACGCCGAGCAGTACGCCGAGGAGGACCGCAAGCGCCGCGAGGCCGTCGAGACCCGCAACCAGGCTGAGGCCCTCGTCCACTCGACCGAGAAGTTCCTCGACGAGAACGGCGACAAGGTCGGCGACGACGTCAAGGCCGAGGTCACGACCGACCTCGAGGCGCTCAAGGACGCCCTCAAGGGGGACGACACCGAGGCGATCAACGCCGCGGTGGCCAAGCTCGGCACGTCGAGCTCGAAGATGGGCGAGGCGATGTACGCCGCCGCTGCCGCCGAGCAGCAGGCCGCGGACGCCTCCGCGCCCACGAGCGACGCGGACAACGACGACGATGTCGTCGAGGCCGAGATCGTCGACGAGGACGAGGGTGACAAGAAGTGACGCAGCAGCCCGACGATCACGGCACGACCGACGAGCCCGTCGAGCAGCCTGACGCCGAGGCCACGCCGGACGCCTCCCCCGAGGGGGAGGCTCCGGCCGCCCCGGCCGACGAGGGGCCCTCGCTCGAGCAGCAGCTCGCCGAGCGCACCGCCGATCTCCAGCGTCTGCAGGCCGAGTACGTCAACTACAAGCGCCGGGTCGATCGCGACCGCGAGCTCATGCGGGTTCAGGGACGTGAGGACGTCCTGAACGCCCTGCTCACGGTGCTCGACGACATCGGCCGGGCCGAGGAGCACGGCGAACTCACCGGCGGCTTCAAGGCGGTGGCCGACGCATTGCGTTCGAGCACGGCCAAGTACGGCCTGGAGGCCTTCGGCGCCGAAGGTGAGCCGTTCGATCCGGCGCTGCACGAGGCCGTGTTCCACGCCGGCGAGTCCGCCGACGTCGAGACCACGAGCATCGCGCAGGTCATGCGCATCGGTTACCGGGTCGGCGAGCGTATCCTGCGCCCGGCGACGGTCGGCGTGGTCGACCCCGCTTCGGACGCATCCGCTGACACCACGGAGTCGGCCGACTCCGCGGAGGACGCACCCAACTGACGGCAGAGAGGAGGGGAATGTCGTGAGCAACCCCAGTGACTGGGCGACCAAGGACTACTACAAGACGCTCGGCGTGAGCAAGGACGCCTCGGCCGCCGACATCAAGAAGGCGTACCGCAAGCTGGCGCGCGACAACCACCCCGACTCCAAGCCGGGTGACAAGGCCGCCGAAGAGCGCTTCAAGGAGATCTCCGAGGCGTACGGCGTGCTGAGTTCGCCGGAGAAGCGCAAGCAGTACGACGAGCAGCGGTCGCTGTTCGGCCAGTTCAAGAACGGGTTCCCGCCCGGCGGCGGGTTCCCCGGAGGCGGCACGAGCGGCGGCACCGAGTTCGATCTCGGCGATCTGCTCGGGGGCATCTTCGGCGGCGGCGGCCGAGGCGGTCGCCGCCGCCAGCCCCAGGCCCGCCGTGGCGAGGACCTCGAGTCCGAGGCCACGATCACGTTCCAGCAGTCGGTCGACGGCGTCACGCTGCCGTTGCGGCTCACGAGCGAGGAAGCGTGCCCGACGTGTCACGGCACGGGAGCCAAGCCCGGCACCGTCCCGCGGGTCTGCCCCAAGTGCCAGGGCAGCGGCATGCAGACCGGCACCGCCGGCGGCCTGTTCGCCATGACCGAGCCCTGCTCGCAGTGCTCGGGACGAGGCCTCATCGTCGAGCATGCGTGCGCGACGTGCCACGGCAGCGGTCGCGCGCCGTCGAGCCGCACCATCAACGTCAAGGTGCCGGCCGGCGTCAAGGATGGCCAGCGCATCAAGATCAAGGGCAAGGGCGGCAAGGGCGACGCCGGTGCCCCCGCCGGCGACCTCTACCTCATCGTGCACGTCGAGTCGCACCCGCTGTTCGGCCGCAAGTGCGACGATCTGACCATCACGGTGCCGGTCGCGTTCGACGAGGCCGCCCTCGGCGCGCAGATCAGCGTGCCCACGCTCGACGGGCCACCGGTCAAGCTCAAGATCCCGGCCGGCACGCCCACCGGGCGCACGTTCCGGGCCCGGGGTAAGGGCAGCGCCAAGAAGGATGGCCAGAGGGGCGACCTCCTCGTCACGATCGAGGTGCAGGTGCCCGACACCCTGACGGACGAACAACGTGCCGCGGTCGAGGCGCTCCGCGCGGCGCGTGGCAACGAGGATCCCAGGGCCGCCGTGTTCCAGGCGGCCGGCTGAGAGGGTGGTGAACGATGAGCGCATCCGGCTTCGTTCCGCCGGGACCCGATGCGAAGGTGTTCGTCATCTCCGTCGCGGCCGAACTGTCCGGGCTGCACCCGCAGACGCTCCGCACGTATGACCGGCTCGGCATCGTCGAGGCGGGGCGGACCAGCGGCGGCGGCCGGCGCTACTCGCTGCGCGACATCGAGCAGTTGCGGGAGGTCGCCCGGCTGACCGCGGAGGGCCTCGGCCTCGAGGGCGTCAAGCGTGTCATCGAGTTGGAGAATCAGGTGGCCGCCCTGCGCGAGCGGGTCGCCGAACTTCAGGCGGAGCTCGCGGCCGCACAGCAGCCGCAGAATCTCCCCGCGGTGGTCGCCCGGCACCAGATCACGCTCTGGCAGCGGCGCGGCTGAGCGGGTCTTCGTGTTCCTCGCCTCGGGGCCACGGGACGTGGGACGGCAGGGCGGTGAGAGCCTAGGGGGGCCGAGCTAGCCGAAGGAGCGCAGATGAAGCGCGCCATCCTCTCGCCGTCGACGATCGTGGTGACCGTCCTCAGCGCGATCGTGAGCATCCCGGTCGTGTGGATCATCGCCGCCGATCCGGACGATCTCGTCGAGCCCATCGGCTGGTACGCGATGCTCCCCGGCGTCGTTCCGACGGCGTGGGCGGTGCTCCAGGCGGTCTGGAGTCGCGACCCGGATCGGTCCGGCATCATGGTCGCGCTCGCGCGGACCCTCGCGATCCCGTTCATCGCGGCACCGGTCGGGGCGGTCGCGAACACCGTGGTGGTGGCGCTTCCGCCGGTCATGGACCGCGTCCGGGCAGCGCAGGCCGACGGTCACCACTACTGGTTCGCGGCGGACGCCGGCCACCCCGTGGTGCAGACGCTCGGACTGGGTCTGATCGCCGGGCTGTTCGCGTCGATGCTCGTGGGCCTCGCGCTCAGCGTGTTCGTGGTGCTTCCCGCCATCGCGTTCGTGCGACCGCGCCAGGCGATCGCCGACAACATGCTCAACGGCGCGCCCGAGCACGAGGCCGCCAACACCGCGGTCATGCGGGTCTTCGCGCTGATGGTCATGATCATCTTCGCGTCGCCGACGCTCATCGTCGTCGGCGCGAACAGCGCCTCGGCCGACGGCATCGGCGAGCTGTTCGGCGGCATCGGCTACTACGTCGCTGCCCCCGGCGACCACCTCGCCGAATGGAGCTGGCTCCTCGGCATGGCGTTGATTCCGCTGGGGCTGCTCGCGGGCGGATTCGTGTGGAGCCGGCAGCGGGTGGACCACGCGGCGCGCGATCAGCTCGGCCGTTTCCGCGGCCTCCCCAACCCGCGCGACCAGCGCTGACGCGGCCGCGTCACGCAACCGTCATCGAACGCCCCTAGGCTCGGGGCATGACGTCCAGCGAGTTCGACGCCATCGCCCGTTCCATCGACGACACCATGCGCCATGACGTGCGCCGGGTCGTCGACCTCCTCGGTGAGACGTTGCGCCGCCTCGAGGGGGACGACCTCTTCGACCGCGTCGAGCGGGTCCGCGCGCACGCCAAGCGCATCGAGGAGAGCGACGACCCGGCCGAACGCGAGGCGTCGTCCGATGCCATCCGCGCGCTGTTGCGCGAAGTGCCGTCGGAGACCGTGGGCAAGCTCGTGCGTGCCTTCAGCGTCTACTTCAGCCTCGCCAACGCGGCCGAACAGGTCGCTCGGGTGCGCGGGCTGGAACACCGTCCGGAGGACGAGGGCTGGCTGGCGCGCACCATCGCCGAGGTCGTCGCTGAACAGGGCCCCGAGGGCCTCGCCGACGGCGTCAAACGGCTCCACGCCCGGACGGTCTTCACCGCCCACCCGACCGAGGTCAGCCGTCGCACGGTCCTCACCAAACTGCGCCGCATCGCGGACATCCTCGCCGATCCGTCCGAGCCCGGGAGCCGCAAGCGCCGCCGCCAGGACGCGGACCTCGCCCAACTCGTCGACCTCATCTGGCAGACCGACGCTGTCCGCCGGACGCGCCCGACGCCGCTCGACGAGGCGCGGCACATGGTCTTCTACCTCCAGCAGATCCTCGACGAGGCCATGCCCGCGCTAGGGCGCGAGCTCACCGACATGCTCGCCGAGCACGGTGTCGACCTGCCGCCCACGAGCCGGCCGTTCAGTTTCGGTTCCTGGATCGGCGGCGATCGCGACGGCAATCCCAACGTCACGCCGGAGGTCACTCGCGAGGTGCTGGCGCTGCACAACCGCATCGCGACGCGCATCGTGACCGACCGGCTGGACGTGCTGATCCGCGAGCTGTCGCCGTCGTCCGAACTCGTCGGAGTAAGTGGGGAGTTGACGGAGTCGCTGCACGCCGACCTCGAGAACCTCCCCGACCTCGACCCGCGGCTGCTGACCGTCAACGCCGCCGAGCCGTACCGGCTGAAGCTCGCCTGCATGCGCCTCAAGGTGCAGAACACCGCGGCTCGCATCGCCGACCGCCAGCCGCATCGTCCCGGAGTGGACTACGCCGATCGCGACGAACTGCTGGCCGACCTCGCCATCGTCGATCGTTCGCTGCGCGAGAACGGCGGAACTCTCATCGCCGACCGGCTGCTCGCGGACGCTGTCCGCTCCATCGCGCTCGTCGGTCTCCACCTCGCCACCCTCGACATCCGGGAGCATGCCGACGCGCACCACCACGCCATCGGACTCATGGTCGACCGTCTCGGCGAGCTGGACAGCGCGTACGAGGTACTCGAGCGAGCCGAGCGCACCGGCGTGCTGTCGCGGGAGCTGCGATCGCGCCGCCCGCTCAGCCCCGTCCCGCCGGCGCTCGACGAGTGGGGAGCGCGCACGTACGGCGTGTTCGATGCCGTGCGCGAGTTGAAGCAGACGTACGGCGAGGACGTCGTCGAGAGCTACATCGTCTCGATGGCTCGCGGCGCCGACGATCTGCTGGCCCCCGTGGTGCTCGCCCGCGAGGCCGGGCTCGTCGACCTCGTGGGCGGGCCGGGCGCCGAGCCGTTCGCACGATTGGACTTCGTGCCGCTGCTGGAGACGATCGAGGAGATCCGCCGAGCCGGTGAGGTGCTCGACGACCTCCTCTCGGACGAGTCGTACCGCGAGGTCGTGCGTCTGCGCGGCGACGTGCAGGAGGTCATGCTCGGGTACTCCGACTCCAATAAGGAAGGCGGCATCACCACGTCGCAGTGGGAGCTGCACCGGGCGCAGCGCAGCCTGCGCGATGTCGCCCTCAAGCACGGCGTGCGGTTGCGGCTCTTCCATGGGCGGGGCGGCACGGTCGGCCGCGGCGGTGGCCCGACGTACGACGCGATCCTCGCCCAGCCGTACGGGGTGCTCACGGGCGACATCAAGTTCACGGAGCAAGGCGAGGTCATCAGCGACAAGTACGCGCTCCCGCAGCTCGGGCACGAGAACCTGGAGCTGTCGCTCGCCGCGGTGCTCGAGGCCTCCACGCTCCACCTGCAGACCCGTCATCGCGAGGGGCAGACCGAGGCCTGGGACGCGACGATGACGCTGGTGAGCGACGCCGCCTACACGGCGTACCGCGGACTCGTCGAAGACCCGGGCCTGTTCGACTACTTCCTCGCCGCCACGCCCGTCGACCAGCTCGGCGAACTCAACATCGGCTCGCGCCCCTCGCGGCGTCCCGACTCCGGTGGCGACATCTCCGGCCTGCGGGCCATCCCGTGGGTGTTCGGTTGGACGCAGACCCGACAGATCGTGCCCGGGTGGTACGGCGTCGGCAGCGGACTGCGTGCCGCGCGCGAGGCGGGCCACGAGGAGGTACTGCGCGAGATGCTCGCCCAGTGGCAGTTCTTCCGCACGTTCGTGTCCAACGTCGAGATGACCCTGGCCAAGACCGACCTGCGCGTCGCCGAACGCTACGTGCAGGCGCTCGTCCCCACACAGCTGCGGCACGTGTTCGACCTCGTCCGCGCCGAGTTCGACGTGACGGTGCAGGAGGTGCTGCGCCTGACCGGTGAAGCCGAACTGCTGGACCACCAGCCCGGGCTCAAGCGAACCCTGGACGTCCGGGACGCCTACCTGCAGCCGATCTCCTTCGCGCAGGTCGATCTGCTGGCCCGGGTCCGTCAGGAGCCGGACTCGGTTGACGACGCGATGCGTCTCGCGCTGCTGCAGACCATCAACGGCATCGCCAACGGTCTGCGCAACACGGGCTGAGACTCAGGAGCCGCCGTGGGTGATCGTGGTCTGCTGGTACAGCGTCAGCCGCGGCGAGCCGTCGAGCACGCGGTAGTGGCTGGACATCAGGGCGACGAACGGCTCGTCCTGTCCGTCGCGGTGAGCCGTCGCCGTGTAGACGAGCGCCGCGGAGGTCTCGCTCGTCGGCACGAGGCGTGCATCGTCCAGGCGGTACGACGACCACGGCGGCGAATCGTTCAGGGCGTGCGCGATGGTCGGCCGGTCCATGACCATGCCGTTGACCAGGATCATGACCGCGTCCGGCGTCATCAGCTCGCCGTAGAAGCTTCCTCCTCGTGACGAACTGAGCGCCTCCCATCCGCGGTGTTCGAGCTCGAGGAGCCGGTCGAGAGTGAGGTCGCTCATGGCAGGGAGGGTAACGGCCTCACCGCTGCTGGTCGAGCCACCAGGCGATCGTGGTCTCGACGGCGGTGTCGAGATCGGTGGGGGTGAGACCCAGCAGCGCCTCGGTGGCCGAGGAGTCCATGACGAACGGGCGGTCCCACTGGTGCAGCATCTCGGCCAGCTCACGCATGTCCCGCTGAACTCGCCCGAGCGCACGTACCGCCGCGCCGGGGATCGGACGAATGCGCGGAACCGGCACGCCGGCGGCCGCGGCGTAACGAGCGACGAGTTCGCGCTGCGTGATCGCAGGACCGGTGGGCGCGAACATCAGGTCGTTGCAGCGCGGGTCGTCGGCGGCACGGATCATCGCCTCGGCGAGGTCGGGCAGATAGGTGAAGGAGTGCGGGTGGTCCGCCGATCCCAGCGGCCGGACCGTCCGTCCGCGCAGGAGCGGGACGATCATCCGCTCGCCGGCGTGAGCATTGGCCCGTGCCAACGGGCCGAAGTAGTCCGAGGCTGCGACGCTGACCGTGCGGACGGGTGCGGCCTCTCGTGCCGCGAGCAGATCCACCCGCACGGCGCCTTTGGCCGAACCCGGCGTCCGCGCTGATGTTTCGGTGAACGGCTGCGGTGCCGCGTCCAACCCGTACAGGCTTTCGGGGAACGTTACGACGGCCCCTTCTCGTTCGGCAGCGCGGAGCACGACGCGTTCGGCCGCAGGCAACTCGCGCCGCCACACCTCCGCCCGGTACGCGGTGGCATGGATGCAGTGGTGGATCGCCTCGGTGCCACGAGCGGCGCGTTCGACCGCCTCGCTGTCGGTCGCGTCGCCGACGACGCGTTCGATCGCGGGATGGTCCGGGCCACTGCCGCTGCGGGTCATGAGGCGTACGTGGTCGCCGCGCTCGGCGAGGCGCAGCGCGAGGGTGGTGCCGATCGGTCCGGCGCCGAGGACGAGGTGGGTCATCGCGTTCTCCTTGTGTGAGCAGTGCTCTCTGTTTTCAGGATGAGCGATGCTGACACGAAAAGCAAGAGCAGTGCTCTCTTTTGTTCCTCGTGCTCCGATATGCTGCTGCCATGTCCACCCCGCGCGAACGTGCACGCGAGCAGACGATGCGCGACATTCTCCGCCTCGGCCGTGAGCACCTCGCGGCTGTCGGTCCCGCCCAGCTGTCATTGCGCGCCATCGCCCGCGACCTGGGCATCGTGTCGTCAGCCATCTACCGGTACGTGGCCAGCCGCGACGAGTTGCTGACGCTGCTCATCGTCGACGCGTACGACGAGCTGGGCGACGCCGTCGACGAAGCGATCGCTCAGGCCGGGACGGAGCCGCGTGAGCAGTTCGTCGCGGCGGGGAGAGCGGTGCGCCGTTGGGCGCTGGCCGAGCCGGCGCGATACGCCCTCGTCTTCGGTACGCCGGTGCCGGGCTATGAGGCGCCGGGGGAGCGCACGACCGAGCCCGGCACGCGGGTGATCGTTGCACTACTCGCGATCCTCGAGCGAGCGTGGCGCGCAGGGGCGCTCCGCCCGAGCGCGGCCGCCGAAATGGGCGGCGGCCTCGCTCAGGACCTGGCTGCGATCCGCGAGGAGTACCGGCTCGACCTTTCCGACGGCGCGCTGGTGGCCGCCACCGTCGTGTGGACCGGGCTGTTCGGTGCGGTGAGTTTCGAGGTGTTCGGGCAGTACGGCGACGGCACGATCCGCGCGGCCGACGCGCTCTTCGACGCCCAACTCGACGTCCTGGCGCAGGCCGCGGGGTTGCCGGCCCCTAGTTGACCGTTCGGTCGCGGCCCTCCCAGAACTCCTGGCGGAGTTTGAACTTCTGGAGCTTGCCGGTTGCCGTGCGGGCGAGTTCCTCGCGGAAGAGCACCCGCTTGGGCACCTTGTAGCCGGCCAGCCGTTCGCGCGCGTGCGCCTTGAGTTCGTCCTCGGTGACCTCGCCGTCGGTGACGACGAGCGCCGTGACGAGTTCACCCCAGCGGTCGTCGGGGATACCGATCACGGCGACCTCGCGCACCGCGTCGTGCGAGGCGAGGGCGTCCTCGACCTCGATGGACGACACGTTCTCGCCGCCGGAGACGATGACGTCCTTCTTCCGGTCCGAGATCGACACGTACCCCTCTTCGTAGGTGCCGCCGTCACCGGTGTGGAACCAGTCGCCGGCGAGCGCCTCGTCCGTGGCGTCCGGGTTCTCCCAGTAGCCCTCGAACACGGTGTTGCTGCGCACGAGGATCTCACCCGAGTCGTCCACCATGACCGAGGTCGACAGCGCGGGCGCCCCGGCGCGGCCGAGGTTGCGCGCCTGCTCGGCCGGATCGAGGTCGTCCCATTCGGCCCGCATCCGGCTCATCGTCAGGAGTGGCGCGGTCTCGGTGAGCCCGTAGATCTGGATGAACTCCCAGCCGAGCTCCTCGCGGACTCGCTCGATCGTGCGGGTCGGTGGCGGCGCGCCGGCCACGACGCAGCGGACGCGGTCGCGACCCGTCGGGCCGTCCCACTCCTTGAGCGCGTCGAGCACGATCGACAGCACCGCCGGGGCGCAGCACAGGTACGTCACCTGGTGCTCCTCGATGCGGCGGAGGATCTCTGCGCCGTCGATCTGCCGCAAAACGATGTGCTGGGCGCCCATGCCCGTCACGCCGTACACCTGGCCCCAGCCGTTGCAGTGGAACATCGGGAGGGTGTGCAGGTAGACGTCCCGGTCGCTCACGGAGGCCTGCCAGCCGAACACGGTGGCGTTGACCCACAGGGCCCGATGTGTCTGCTGCACGCCCTTGGGGCGCGCCGTCGTCCCGGACGTGTAGTTGATGGTGGCCGTCGCGTCCTCGTCCGGCTCCCAGGGCTCCGGGTCGGCGGTGCTGGCCCAGATCCGCTCGTCGTCCTCACCCAGGATGAACACGTGCTGCGCTTTGACGACGTCGGCCAGATGCGCGAGGTCGGGGTCCAGCAGCACGACTTCGGCACCGCAGTGCCCCACGATGTACTCGACCTCGGCCGCAGCAAGGCGGAAGTTGATCGGGACGAACACGCGGCCCCACCCCGACACACCGAAGAACGACACCAGCGTGCGGGCGGCGTTGTGCGAGACCATCGCGACCCTCGCGCCGCGCTCGACCCCGAGGTCGTCGAGCGTCGCCGCCTGGGAGCGGGCCAGGCGCATGACGTCGCGATAGGTCAGTTCGCCCCATGACGGGGCGGGCTGCCGGGGCTCGTCGACCACGGCGATGCGGTCCGGATACACGGCATGGGCGCGGTCGAGGAAGTCGCGGACGCTGAACGGGACCTTCATGGATCGCTCCTCACGGTGTGGTGTGGCTCACGATCATCGTGCCGCACCACGCCTGGAGCAGCCACCCGCGTGCGGCGAGCGGTGGTGGTTCTGCGGTGAGCGTCAGCTGTAGGGGTAGAACCCGTGTCCGGACTTCTTGCCGAGGAGTCCGGCGTCGACCATGCGGTCGAGCAGCGGCGGCGGGGAGTAGAGGGGCTCCTTGAACTCCTCGTACATCGATTCGCCGATCGCCTTGATGGTGTCGAGGCCGATGAGGTCGCTCAGCGCGAGCGGTCCCATGGGATGCCCGCAGCCCAGCACCATGCCGCGGTCGATGTCCTCCGCCGACGCGTAGCCGGCCTCGTACATGCGGATGGCCGACAGCAGGTACGGCACGAGCAGTGAGTTGACGATGAAGCCCGCGCGGTCGGTCGCGTCGATGGGTTGCTTGCCCAACTGCTCGGACACGTAGCCCCGCATCGTCTCGAGCGTCTCGGGCGACGTGGTGAGGGAGGGGATGAGCTCGACGAGCTTCATCACCGGAGCGGGGTTGAAGAAGTGCACGCCCATCACGCGACCGGCGCGTCCGGAGACGGCGCCGAGCTTGACGATCGGGATGGACGAGGTGTTCGAGGCGAGGATCGCGTCGTCGTCGGTGAGGATCGCGCCCACCTTGGTGAAGAGGTCGAGCTTGATCTGCTCGTTCTCGCTGGCCGCCTCGACCACGAGCTGGCGATCGGCCAGCTGGCCGAGGTCGCTCACGGCGCGGATGCGCTCCATCGTGGCGGCGACGTCCTCGGCGCTGATCTTGCCGCGCTTCTCGGCCTTGTCCAGCGACGCCTGGATGCGTCCGCGTGCGGCGAGCGCGGCCTCCTCGGAGACCTCGACGAGCACGACGTCCAGGCCCGCGCGGGCGTTGACCTCGGCGATGCCCGATCCCATCAGGCCGCCGCCGATGACTCCCATGCGTTCGATCGTCATGCTCTCCGCTCCCAACGTGAGGTTCTTCTCATGTTCGCGCTTCGATCCTAGTCCTCGGAGCGCCGCCGCCGACCGGCCGGTGGGAGGTGGTGGGATAGGACCATGCTCCGCCGTGCTTGGGTCACCGTCGTGATGGTCGCTGTCCTCGCCGCCTGCGGGAGCGGCGGAACCAGCGAGGATCCGGCGCCGACCACCGAGCCCGAGCCCACCGAAGCGGCGCTCGGCAAGGGCGAGCCCGCGGCGGACGCCCTGGAGAGCTTCACCTGCCGGGCGAACGAGGAGGGCGTCTGGTCGGCGACCGGCGTCGTCACGAACACGGCGCCCGCGTCGGAGAGCTACCAGGTCGCGGTGCTCGTGTCCGACACAGAGGCGGGTAACGCCAAGACCACCACGGTCGAGTCGATCCAGCCGGACGAGTCCACGACCTTCGAGATCGCCGAACTCCCGGTGGCCGGCGAGAAACCGACGTGCCGCGTCACCGTGGTGCGTCTCGCCCGCTAGGCCCCGTCAATGTCAGACGTCCTGAGGGCTGGAGCCCTCAGGACGTCTGCGTCGCTGTCGTGGGGGTCAGGAACGCGCGATGCGCACCATCTCGTCGCGGGGGACGACCTTGACGCGCTCGCGCTCGACCTCGTGCGCCTCGCCGAGGGCCTGCTCGTGGGCGTCGAGCTTCTCCCAGCCCTCCCACGTCGTGTACTCGAGGCCGCGCGAGTCGAGGTAGCGGTCGAACGCCTCCGGCTCCGCGTGCTCGGGCGCGGGGAGCTGGTCGATGTCCTCGACCAGCATGCCGATCGTCTGGGCAGCGTCGGACTTGGTGTGACCGATGAGGCCCACCGGGCCGCGCTTGATCCAGCCCGTCACATAGACGCCCGGCAGCGGCGAGCCGTCGAGGTCGATGACGTGGCCGCCGTCGTTCGGGACGACTCCGGCGGCCGCGTCGAACGGCAGGCCCGGAAGCACGTCGGAGTAGTAGCCGATGGCGCGGTAGACGGCCTGGACCGGCCAGTCCTTGAACTCGCCCGTGCCGCGCACGTTGCCGGTGCCGTCGAGCTCGGTGATCTCGGTGCGCAGGCCCACGACCCTGCCGTCCTCGCCGAGGATCTCGACGGGGTTCTGGCAGAAGTGGATGTGGATCCGGTGCGGGGCGCCGCTCGGCTCCGCGGCGAGGTACTTGGTGAGCACGTCGACGACGAGTTTCTGGCTCTTGGCGGCCTTGAGTGCCTCCATCGAACCCTCGTCGAACTCGAAGCCCTCGGGGTGCACGATGACGTCGATGTTGGGGCTGTGGTTCAGCTCGCGCAGCTCCATCGGCGTGAACTTCACCTGCGCCGGACCACGCCGCGCGAAGACGTGGACGTCGGTGGTGGCGTTCTTCTTGAGGCCCTCGTAGACGTTCTCGGGGATCTCGGTGACGAGGAGTTCGTCGGCGGTCTTGGCGAGGATGCGCG
Source organism: Aeromicrobium camelliae (assembly GCF_003850045.1). Lineage (GTDB taxonomy): Bacteria > Actinomycetota > Actinomycetes > Propionibacteriales > Nocardioidaceae > Aeromicrobium > Aeromicrobium camelliae. The sequence goes on from NZ_RQJX01000005.1 coordinate 53,420, forward strand.
ACACGTCGAGGCCGACGTTGCCGACGCCGAGCACGGCGACCTCCTTGGCGTGCGGCTGGAACGGCCACTCGCGGGGCACGTCGGGATGGCCGTCGTACCAGTAGACGAAGTCGGCGGCACCGTACGAGCCGTCGAGGTCGATGCCGGGGATGTCGAGGTCGCGGTCACGGCGGGCGCCGGTCGCGAAGACGATCGCGTCGTAGAACTGGCGCAGGTCCTCGAGCTTGACGTCGTCGCCGAACGCGACGTTGCCGAAGAAGCGGATGTCGGGGTTGCTCATGACCCGCTTGAGCGCCTTGATGATCTCCTTGATGCGCGGGTGATCGGGCGCGACGCCGTACCGGATGAGCCCGAACGGCGTGGGGTCGCGGTCGATGAGGTCGACGGTCACGTCGAGCCCCTCGGTCTTCGTGAGGATGTCGGCGGCGTACACGCCGGCCGGCCCGGCGCCCACGACGGCCACCCGCAGCTTCCTGCTCATGTCACTCCTGCAATCACGACGAGATCGGCCAACTGGCCTTAGGCCAGCCTAACGGGGGAAGCGAAGCGACCCCTAGTCGTCCGGGATGTGAAATCGGCTGCGTCCGGCATGAGGTGAGACCGATGCGGCATGGCCGTGCCGGATGCCGAGAATGACGGCCGTCGCGGCGAGCGGCGTTGTTAGCGTCGCGCCCGTGACCACCATGCCTGCCCACGCTGTCGTCCTCACCGCGCCCCTTCCCGGCTCCCTCGATGCGACCGTGCGGGAGCGGTACGGGGCGGTCGGCTGGGAGGAGGCGCGGGCCGCCGGCGAGCTGGCCGGCGCTCGTGTGGCGGTGACCACGGCGCGATTCGGGGTGACGTCCGAACTGCTCGACGCGGCGCCGGGGCTGGAGGCGATCGTGAGCTATGGCGCCGGGTACGACAACCTCGACCTTCCCCGCCTCGTCGAGCGCGGCATCCGCGTCAGCACGACGCCGGACGTCCTCTCGGCGGCAGTGGCGGACACCGCGGTCGGACTCCTCATCGACGTGCTGCGGGGCCTGACCGAGGCGGATCGCTTCGTGCGCGAGGGCCGCTGGCACGATGCGCCCTTCCCGTTCCGTCGTGACGTCACGGGTCGTCGCGTCGGCATCCTCGGTCTCGGTCGGATCGGCCGCGCCATCGCCCGGCGGTTGGAGGGCTTCGACTGCGAGATCAGCTACCACAGCCGGCGCCCGCGCACGGACGTTCCGTACCGCTACGCGGAGGACGTCCACGCGCTCGCCCGGGATGCCGACGCGCTCGTGATCGCGGCGCCCGGCGGGGCGCACACCCGCCATCTCGTCGATGCCGACGTGCTGCGGGCACTCGGGCCGGACGGCGTGCTGGTCAACATCGCGCGGGGGAGTGTCGTGGACGAGAATGCCCTCATCGCGGCCCTACGCGACGGGACGATCGCGGGTGCCGGGCTCGATGTGTTCACGGACGAGCCCCGCGTCCCGGCCGGGCTGCTGGACCTGCCGCAGGTCGTGCTGACGCCGCATCTCGGCTCCGCCACCGTGGAGACCCGTGCGGCCATGGCTGCCGGAGTGCTCGCGAACCTGGACGCCTGGGCCGACCGCGGGGACCTGGCCACCCCGCTGGATCTGAACGCCGCCATGGCATGAGCGAAGCGCTTCTCCTGCTCGCCGGGGTGGGAGCCGGATTGTGCGGATCGATCGCGGGGCTGGCCTCGTTGGTGAGCTACCCCGCGTTGCTCGCGTACGGGCTGCCGCCCTTCGCCGCCAACGTCACGAACACGACGGCGATGATCGGCACGGCGATCGGCGCAGCGGCCGGGTCACGGCCCGAACTGCGAGGCCGGGGACGGCGGGCGGCCGCCGTCATGCTCCAGTGCGCAATCGGCGGAGCGCTGGGCGCGGCCCTGCTGCTGGCGCGCGACGTCATCCGCCGCCGGATCGACGCGGCCGCACAGACGCGTGGCCGCCCTCGCAGCGCGCCGTGGACCGGACTCACGGTCGCGGCCGGCGCGTACGGCGGCTACTTCGGCGCCGGGGTGGGCATCATCCTGCTGTCGGTGCTCGGCCTGCGCGACCGCGAGCCGCTCGCGGTGACCAACGCGATCAAGAACGTGGGCACGGGAACGGCCAATGCGGTCGCCGTCGTCGCCTACGTGTTCGCCGCTCCGGTGCACTGGTGGGCGGTCCTGTGGATGGGGCTCGGCGCACTGGTGGGGGCGTGGTGCGGTCCCTACGTCGTGCGCGTGCTGCCGGAGCGGCCCGTGCGCTGGGCGATCGCGCTGGCGGGCTACGCGCGCGCCGCCTCGCTGCTGTGGTGACTCAACGGTTCCGGGCGAGGCAGGGACGCTTGGCGTCGAACTCCCACCCCGGCACCAGGTGCTGCATCGCCGCCGCGTCGTCGCGCGCGCCGAGGCCGTGCTCGAGGTACAGCTCGTGGGCCGCCGCGAGCGCGTCCTCGTCGAGTTGCACGCCGAGCCCGGGGGTCTGAGGAACGGCGATCTCGCCCTCCTTGATCTGCAGCGGCGCTGTGGTGAGCGCCTGTCCGTCCTGCCAGATCCAGTGCGTGTCGAGCGCGGTGATGTCGCCCGGTGCGGCGGCGCCGACGTGGGTGAACATCGCCAGGGAGATGTCGAAGTGGTTGTTCGAGTGCGATCCCCACGTCAGCCCGAAGTCGTGGCAGAGCTGGGCGACGCGAACCGAGCCGCGCATCGTCCAGAAGTGCGGATCGGCGAGCGGGATGTCGACTGCGTGCGTGCGGACGGCATGCGCCATCTCGCGCCAGTCCGTCGCGATCATGTTGGTCGCGGTCCGCAGGCCGGTGCGGCGGCGGAACTCCGCCATGACCTCGCGACCGGAGAACCGGCCCTCAGCGCCGCACGGGTCCTCGGCGTACGCGAGGACGTCCGCGGCGTCGGAGAGCCACCGCACCGCGTCCTCGAGCAGCCAACCCCCGTTGGGGTCCAGCGTGATGCGGGCATCGGGGAACCGGGCGGCGAGCGCGCGGATCGCGGCGACCTCGTCGTAGCCGTCCAGCACGCCGCCCTTGAGCTTGAAGTCGCGGAAGCCGTACCGCTCGTGCGCGGCCTCGGCGAGGGCGACGACGGCCTCGGGGGTCAGTGCCTCCTCGCGGCGCAACGCCTCCCACCGATCCGCCGGCCGGGCCGGGGTGGGCTCGTAGGCGAGCGGGGTGCGGGTGCGGTCGCCCACGAAGAAGAGGTATCCGAGGACCGGCACGGACTCGCGCTGCTGTCCCTCGCCGAGCAGTTCGGCGACCGGAACGCCCAGCTGCTGTCCATGCAGGTCGAGCAGTGCCGACTCCAGAGCGGTGACGGCGTGGATCGCGACGCGCTGGTCGAAGGTCTGCAGGCCGCGGCCGCCCGCGTCCAGATCGGCGAACCGCGCGGCGGCCTCCCGCAGGAGCGAGCCGAACCGTGCCACGGGCTGCCCGACGAGCAGTTCGCCGGCAGCCTCGATGGTCGCGCGGATCTGCTCCCCGCCCGGCACCTCGCCGACGCCCGTGCGGCCATCGGAGTCCGTGACGACCGCGATGTTGCGCGTGAAGAAGGGGGCGTGTGCGCCGCTGAGGTTCAGCAGCATGCTGTCCCGGCCGGCCACGGGCACGGCGCGCACGGAGGCGATGGTGGCGCTGGTCATCGGAGTCCTTTCGACACTGGGTGACGCCACGCTAAGTCGCGAGGTCATGCGCGTCCAACACCGGTGATGGATCGACCGATGCGCCGACGGTATCAGCTGCCGGCGGCCCGCAGGCTCTCGACGACGTGAGCGAGGACCGGATTGCGGGCGTCGTGACGCCACAGCAGGTGCAGCTCGACCGGCTCGGGCGGCAGGCCGGCCAGCGGGACGAACCGGACCCCCTCGATGTGCAGGTGCTGTGCCGACTCGGGCACGAACGCCAGGCCGCGGCGACCGGCCACGAGCCAGAGCATCGTGAGGATCTGACTCACCGTGTGCTTCACGTTCTGGTGCGGGACCGGGATGTGCTTGACGACGAGGTCGTAGAAGTACCGGGCCTTGGTCGGCGAGTGCATGATGATCGGCTCGCGACCGAGTTCGTCGGCGGACACCGGAGCGGTGGCCTGGGCGAGTCGATGACCCTCCGGGACGGCGAGGACGAGGTTCTCGCGGGCGATGAGGTGCGAGGCGTACGCCTCGGCGTCGAACGGGGGCCGCGCGAGGCCCAGATCGAGCTCGCCGTGGTCGAGAGCGTCCACCTGTTCGCGCGTCACCATCTCGTACAGGTCGATCGAGACCTCGGGTAGTCTCGCGCTGATCGTGTCGAGGATCTGCGTCAACGTGCCGTAGGTGGACGCTGCGGTGAAGCCGATCCGGATCGTGCCTACGGAGCCCTGGCTGATCCGTTGAGCCAGGGCGGGGGCGGTGTCGGCGAGAGCGAGTAGTCGCCGGGCTTCATCGAGGAAGGCCTCACCGGCGGCGGTGAGCGCGACCCGGCGCTTGTCGCGCTCGAGCAGGCGCACGCCGACCGACCGCTCCAGCTTCTGAATCTGACGGCTCAAGGGGGGCTGCGTCATGTTGAGCCGAGCCGCAGCCCGACCGAAGTGCAACTCCTCGGAGACCGCGACGAAGCCGCGGAGCTGTTCGAAGGTAAACATGATGCCGCGACGGTATCACTCGATATCCAAGTGGCGTTGGACATGCATCACCACGGGTTTCTAAAGTCTCGTCAGGCCAGGTGATGCGAGTCACAGCGCACATGCGAGGTGGGCGAGGCCCCCTCGCCGGACAAGGAGTAACCATGACCACGACGTTCAGACGACTCGGCGCCGTGTCCGCGACCGCCGGACTCGTCCTCCTGACGGCTGCCTGCGGCGGCAATCTCGGCAGCAAGAGCGCCGAGGAGGCGGCCGAGAACTTCCCCGACGGCCCGGTCACGCTGACCATCGGACAGGACCCCGGCGGCAGCACGGACCTCATCGGCCGCGCGCTGGCCGGTCCGGTGTCGGACGACCTCGGCGTGTCGATGCCGGTCGTGAACCGGCCCGGCGCCAACGGGGCACTCGCCGCGAAGGAGCTCGAGAGCGCCGAGGCCGACGGCCAGAGCCTCATGGTCATCAACATGTCGCTCGCCGCCATCACTCCGCTCGCGGTCTCGGAGGACCAGGCGGTCGACGTCAACGACTTCGAGATCGTCACCGGCATCTCCACCGACGACTACGTCCTCGTGACGAACGCCGACAACGGCTGGTCGACGATCGACGACCTCAAGAACGCCGGCAAGACCCTGAGCTACGCCACGACCGGCGTCGGCACCGGCAGCCAGCTCAGTTCGGAGCTGCTGTTCAAGCTCGCCGAGATCCCGGGCAAGGCCGTGCCCTTCGACGGCGGCGCGCCGGCGCTCACCGCGGTGCTGGGCAACCAGGCCGACGTCGCGTCGGTGCAGCTGGGTGAGGCCATGCCGCAGATCGAGGCGGGTAAGGTCACGCCGATCGTGACGTTCGCCAAGGAGCGCAACCAGTACCTCGACGACGTGCCGACCGCGGTCGAGAGCGGCTACGAGGTCGAGGTGCAGCAGGCGCGAGCGATCGCGGCTCCCAAGGGCACGCCGCAGGAGATCCTCGACGAGCTCAAGGCCGCCTTCGACGCCGCCTTCGAGACCCAGGCGTACCAGGACTTCAACACCGACAACCTGCTGACGCCCAACGAGGTCAGCGGCGATGAGGTCGTCGAGCAGTGGACGACGGCGCTCGACCGGTATCGCGAGCTGACCGAGGAGTACGACATCGACCTCGGCGGCGGTCAGTGACGATGTCCGCGTCGCACGAGGCGAGGACGCCTGAGGAACTCGCCGAGCAGTGGGAGGCCGAGAAGCCTCCCGCTGCCGGCCCCCTCAGCACCGCGGCGGCTGCGGCCGTCGTGGTGCTGCTGGGGGCCGCGGTGATGGTCGCGTCGTTCCGACTGGGCGTCGGATCGGTCCAGCAGCCGGGCGCCGGCCTGTGGCCGCTGATGATCGGCGCGTTCCTCGTCGTCAGCTCCACCGTGCTCGTGCTGACTGCGCGGCGCTTCGACGACGCCGAGCGGTTCGTCTCCTCGAGCTGGCTCGTGCTCGTCGGGCTCGGCACGATGGTCCTCTTCGCGCTGGTCGTCGGCACCATCGGCTTCGAGATCCCCGGCGCGGTGCTGGCCTTCGTGTGGCTGCGCTTCCTGGGCAAGGAGTCCTGGCGGCTGTCGACGATCGGCGCGGTCGCGATGGTCGTGGCGTTCTACCTCATCTTCGTGCTCGCGCTCCAGACTCCGATCCCCCACCTGTTCTAGGACTCCGTCATGGACTACTCCTCGGTGATCCAGGGCTTCAGCGTCGTGCTGCAGCCCGAGAATCTCCTCTACTGCTTCATCGGCGTGCTGGTCGGCATGCTCGTCGGCGTGCTGCCGGGCCTCGGGCCCGCGGCGACGGTCGCGATCCTGCTCCCGATCACCCTCAACGTCGAGCCGGTCACCGCGATCATCATGCTCGCCGGCATCTTCTACGGGGCGCAGTACGGCGGCACCATCACCTCGGTGCTGTTGCGGCTCCCGGGTGAAGCGTCGTCGGTCGTCACCGTCTTCGACGGCTACGCCATGGCGCGCGACGGCCGGGCCGGGTCGGCCCTCGGCATCGCGGCCATCGGGTCGTTCGTCGGCGGTACCGTCTCGATCGTCGCCCTGACATTCTTCGCGCCGTTCGTCGCCCGCTTCGCACTCGACTTCGGGCCGCCGGAGTACGCGGTCCTTGCGCTCCTGGGCATCCTGCTCGTGGCGAGCGTCGGCAGCGGGTCGCGGCTCAAGGCGCTGGTGGCCGCGGGCCTCGGCCTGCTGCTCGCGACCGTCGGCCGGGACGGGTTCACCGGGGCGGAGCGGTTCACCTTCGATTCGCTCGCGTTGACCGACGGCATCGACTTCGTGCCGATCGCGATGGGGCTGTTCGGCCTCGGCGAGATCCTCTACAACCTCGAGGACCGTTCGGGCCGGGCGACGGCACCGCCGAAGATGGTCCGGGCGCTGCCCAGCAAGGACGAGGTCAAGCAGTCCTCCGGCGCCATCGGCCGCGGTTCGGTCATCGGCTTCCTGCTCGGCATCCTGCCCGGCGGCGGTGCGGTGCTGTCCTCGATGGCCGCCTACGCCTACGAGAAGAAGCGCTCGAAGCACCCCGAGCGCTTCGGTCAGGGCGCGATCGAGGGCGTCGCCGCCCCGGAGACGGCCAACAACGCCGCCGCGACCTCCTCCTTCATCCCGCTGCTGACCCTCGGCATCCCGGCCAACGCGACGATCGCGGTCATCTTCGGTGCCCTGCTGATCCAGGGCGTGACGCCCGGGCCGCAGCTCATCACCGAGCACCCCGACCTGTTCTGGGGCGTCGTCAACTCGATGTATGTCGGCAACATCCTGCTGCTGATCATGAGCATCCCGCTGATCGGGATCTTCGTGCGGATCCTGCGGGTCCGGGGCACGATCCTGGCGCCGATCACGGTGCTCATCACGCTGATCGGTGCCTACACGGTCGCCAACAGCGTCTTCGACATCATGCTCGTGTGCGTCTTCGGCGCGCTCGGCTACCTGATGAAGAAGTTCGGGTTCGAGCCCGGACCCCTCGTGCTCGCGTTCGTACTCGGATCGTTGCTCGAGAGCGCGCTGCGGCGGTCGCTCATCCTGTTCGACGGTGACCCGAGCGGCTTCGTGACCCGCCCGATCTCGGGGGTGCTCGTGCTGGCACTCGTCATCGTCGTGGCGGCCCCGGCGCTGCGGGCGCTGATGACCCGCCGCCAGAACCGCGCCAAGAATGAGGAGCTCGTATGACCGTTCTCGTCTCTTACGTCCCCACCCCGGTCGGCGACGCCGCCTTCGACGCCGGCCTCGATGAGGCGGCTCGCCGCGGCGAGAACGTCGTCGTCGTGAATTCCCCGCATGGTGGAGCGACCGTCGACGCCGACCTCGTCGACGAGGCTCACGCGCAGCGGCTCAGCGAGCGCGCCGAACAACGCGGCGTGACGGTGGAGTGGCGCCGCGACGCGCACGGCGACGATGTCGTCGACGTCGTCCAGCGCGTCGCGGACGACGTCGACGCGAGCCTGGTGGTCATCGGGCTGCGTCGCCGCAGCCCGGTCGGCAAGCTGCTGCTGGGCAGCGTCGCCCAGCGCATCCTGCTGCACGTGGACCGCCCGGTTCTCGCGGTCAAAGCCCCCGCGTGACGCTCACGATGCGCGCGGCCACGTTGGCCGCGCCGGGTGAGATCGTCGTCGGCCACTTCCCCCGTCCTGCTCCGCAGGCGGGGGACGTGCTCGTGCGGATGGAGCACGCCTCGATCTGCGGCTCGGACGTCCACGTGGTCTTCGACGGGTTCCAGCGTCCCGAGATGGTGGGCCGACCCGGCTATCCCGGTCATGAGGGGGTCGGGGTCGTCGTCGAGTCGCTCGACCCCGCATTCGCGCCCGGCACTCCCGTCCTCACCGTCCCGCCCGGCGCCCAGGGCCAGTGCTTCGCCGAGTTCCAGGTGGTGCCGGGCACGTACCTCGTGCCGTTGCCCGACGGTGCCGACCTGCGGCGGATGCTGATGGCCCAGCAGGTGGGCACGACCCTCTTCGCGATGCGGCGGATCGGCCGCCCGCCCGGCGACGTGGCCGTCGTGATCGGTGCCGGTTCCGCCGGCACGTACTTCGTGCAGCACCTGCGACGCGCCGGCTACGCGTCGGTGATCGTCTCCGACCCGAACGCGCAGCGTCTCGCCACGGCCGCCGCGCTCGGTGCGACGCACCCGGTGCTCGTGCCCCAGGAATCCCTCGAGCAGACGGTGCACGAGGTGACCGGCGGGCAGGGCGCTGACCTCGTCATCGAGGCCGCCGGGTACGACGACTGCCGCAACGCCGCGATCGAGCTCGTGCGGTGGCAGGGCACCGTGTGCTTCTTCGGCTACCCCGAACGCGCGGGACTGGCGCCGTACCCGTCGTTCCTGGCCTTCCGGCGCTGCGTCACGATCGCGTGGATCAACGGCGCCCAGGCCGAGCCCGAGCTCCTCTCCTTCCGGGAGGCGGTGCAGCTGATCGACGACCGGACGATCGAGGTCGACCACTGCCTCGAACGCATGCTGCCGCTGGAGCAGGCCGCGGACGCACTGGACCTGGCCCGGCGAGCCGGTGGCGGCGCCACCAAGGTCGGTATCGACATCGCGTCCTGAGCACGACGAAGGGCCCCGGCGCACTCGCCGGGGCCCTTCGTCGTGCGTGGGTGCTGCCGTCAGCGGAAGGTCTCGCTCGCGACGGTCCACGCCCGTGCCTGCTCGCTGAGAGTGAACCCGAGGCCGGGGCGATCGGACAGCCACATGCGACCGTCACGCGTCTCGAGGCGCTCCTCGAACAGCGGGTCGAGCCAGTCGAAGTGCTCGACCCACGGCTCCAGACCGTACGTCGCGGCCAGGTGCAGATGGATCTCCATGGCGAAGTGCGGAGCCAGGGAGAGTTGGCGGCTCTCGGCGATCGTCGTGAGCTTGAGGAACTGGGTGATACCGCCGATGCGGGGCGCGTCGGGCTGGATGATGTCGGCACCGCCGGCCTCGATGAGGCGAAGGTGCTCGGCGACGCTGCTGAGCATCTCGCCGGTCGCGATGGGAGTGTCGAGCGAGCGGGCGAGCTGGGCGTGGCCTTCGACGTCGTAGGCGTCGAGCGGTTCCTCGATCCAGACGAGGCCGAACTCCTCGAAGATCCGGCCCATGCGCTGCGCGGTCGGCCGGTCCCACTGCTGATTCGCGTCCACCATGAGCGGGACGTCGGGGTCCAGGAACTCGCGCACGGCCTCGACGCGTCGCAGGTCCTCACGCCAGTTGGGCTGGCCGACCTTGAGCTTGATCGCGCCGATGCCCGCCTCGAGCGAGCGTGCGGCATTCTCCTTGACCTGCTCGATCGGCGTGTGGAGGAACCCGCCCGACGTGTTGTACGTGCGGACGGAGTCGCGCTGAGCGCCGATGAGCTTCGCCAGCGGCAGGCCCGCACGCTTGGCCTTGAGGTCCCACAGGGCCACGTCGATGGACGCGATCGCCTGAGTCGCCAGGCCGCTGCGGCCGACCGAGGCGCCGGCCCAGGTCAACTTGGTCCAGATCTTGGCGATGTCGTTGGGGTCCTCGCCGATGAGCACCGGCGCGATCTCCCGGGCGTGGGCGTACTGCCCCGGGCCGCCGGCGCGCTTGGAGTAGGAGAACCCGACTCCCTGGTGTCCGTCGCGCGTGCGGATCTCAGTGACGAGGAAGACCACTTCGGTCATGGGCTTCTGCCGCCCGGTGAGCACCTTGGCGTCGCTGATCGGCGTCGCGAGAGGCAGCACCACCGAGGAGAGCGTGACCTCCTCGATCCGGTCGATCGAGGCGGGACCGGCTGCCGCGGCCGTGAGAGCGGCGTCCGGCGACGCCAGGGCGCTGGTGGGGCGATCGGTCGACAGCGTCATGAGGCGGTCTCCTTGCTGGTGGTGTCCTGAAGTTCGGGGGCGAGCAGTTCCGTGGGCACGTTCTGATAGACGACCGGACGCACGAAGCGCTCGATCGCGCGGGCGCCGACGGACGTCGTCGCGGGCGCCGACGTGGCCGGGTACGGTCCGCCGTGCACCATGGCGTGGCCGACGTCGACGCCCGTGGGCCAGCCGTTGACGATGACCCGGCCGACCAGCAGCTCCAGCTCCGACAGCAGGGGGCGCGCCAGCTCGTGATCCTCGGCGGTGAGATGGAGAGTCGCCGTGAGCTGGCCCTCGAGGCGCTCGGGCACGACTCGCAGCTGCGCAGGGTCGTCGACGAGCACGAGCAGCGTCGCAGGCCCGAACATCTCCTGCTGAAGCTGCGGATCGGCGTCGAACGTGGCCAGGTCCGTCACGAACACGCGGGCGGTGCTCGTCGTCGGACCGTCGTCAGCCGTACCGCGGTCGAGCTCGTCGACGCCGTCGATGCCTGCGATGCTGTCGCTGATGCCCTCGAACGCGTCGCGGATGCCGCGGGTGAGCATGATCGACGGCGCCACGGCGCGGATCTGCTCGGCGGCCGCCGTCAGGAACGCGTCGGTGGCTGCGCTCCGCGGCACGAAGACGAGACCCGGCTTGGTGCAGAGCTGGCCCCCGCTGCCGGTGACCGAGGTGACGAGGCCGGCGGCGAGTCCCTCGGGGTCGGCGGCGAGGGCGCCGGGCAGGACGAAGACCGGGTTGATCGACGACATCTCGGCGAACACGGGGATGGGCACCGGTCGGTCCGCGGCAGCATCGGCGAGGGCGAGGCCGCCCGTGCGGGAGCCGGTGAACCCGACCGCCCGGATCGCCGGATGCTGCACGAGGGCGGTCCCGACCTCGTGCGTGGTGCCGTGGATCAGCGAGAACGTGCCCGGGTGAAGGCCGTGGTCGTGGACGGCGCGCGCGACGACCCGGCCCACCAGCTCGCTCGTGCCCGGGTGCGCCGGGTGCGCCTTCACGACGACCGGCGCTCCGGCGGCGAGGGCGGACGCGGTGTCGCCGCCCGCGACCGAGAAGGCGAGCGGGAAGTTGCTTGCGCCGAACACCGCGACGGGGCCGAGGGGCACGGGCCGCTGGCGCAGGTCGGGGCGGGGGAGCGGGGCGCGATCGGGCAGGGCGGGCTCCATGACCAGGTGCTGCCAAGTGCCGTCGCGCAACACGGCCGCGAAGAGGCGAAGTTGTCCCGCGGTGCGCGCGGTCTCTCCGGCGACCCGCGCGGCCGGCAGCCCGGTCTCGCGCGTCACCTGGTCGGCGATGTCCTGTGCGGCGTCCTCGATGCCCGTGGCGATGCTCTCGAGGAACCGCGCGCGGTCCTCGGGGGACGTGGTGCGGTAGCTCGCGAAAGCCTCCCAGGCCAGGCGCGCCGCGCGGTCGATGAGGGCTGCGTCGCCCTCGCCGAAGGCCGGCTCGAGCGCACCGCCCGTCGCCGGGTCGACGGCCTGGAAGGTGGGCCCGTCACCGGGACCGACGAGTTCACCGCCGATGAGGTGGTGTCCGAGGTCCGTCACGTCAGGACACCTTCTTCACCAGGTCTGCGAGCGTCGCGAGCTCGTTCTCGTCGAGATCGGTCAGCGGCGGTCGCACCGGACCGGCGGGCCGGCCGATGACCTTCATGCCCGCCTTGACGATGCTCACCGCGTAGCCGGGCTCCTGGTTGCGCAGATCGCAGTACGGGATGACGAAGTCGTTGAGCGCCCGGAACACCGTGTCGCGGTCGCCGGTGCGAACGGCGGTGTAGAAGGACGCAGCGAACTCTGGCAGGAAGTTGAAGATCGCCGAGGAGTACGTCGTCAGGCCGAGGCTCAGGTAGGGGAGGGCGAACATCTCGGCGGTCGGGAGGCCGCCGATGTACAGCAGCCGGTCGCCCAGGCGGGCGTAGATGCGCGACATCTGCTCGATGTTGCCGACGCCGTCCTTGAACCCGACGAAGTTCGGGCACTCCTCGGCGAGCTGCTCGACGAGCTGCTCGGAGTAGACGGCGTTCGCGCGGTTGTACAAGATGACGCCGAGGTCCGTGGCCTCGCAGACGGCGCGCACGTGGTGCGCGAGGCCCTCCTGGCCGGCTTCGGTCAGGTACGGCGGGAAGAGCAGGATGCCGTCGGCTCCGGCGCGCTGCGCGGAACGGGCGAGCTCGGCGGCGGTCGACGTGCCGTAGCCGGCGGGCGCGACGATCGGGGTGTCGTCAGGCGCCTCCTCGACCGCGGCGCGGACGATCTGCTCGACCTCGGCCGGTGCGAGGGAGAAGAACTCCCCGGTGCCGCCCGCGGCGAACAGTCCCGCGGCCGAGAACTGCGAGAGCCACCCGATGTTCTCCCGGTACGCCGCCTCGTCGAACTCCAGATCGTCCGTGAGGTGCGTGATCGGGAACGAGAGCAGCCCGGTACCGAGGGCACGGGCGAGGTCGGTGGGGCTCAGCGCGGTCATGGTTCCTCCGATCGTGGGTGTGCTGCGATCGTAGGAACGGCGAGTCATTCTCGTCCAACACTTCTCTTGGATGCCCTGATACCCCTCAGGGTATTGCCGCGCTGGGTCAGAGCAGGTCGTCGCGCCCGCGCTCCTGCCACGCGGCGGGCACCGCTTTGACCTGTTGTGCGTGCGCGCGCGTGGTCACCAGCACGGCGTCATCGGTGACGGCGACGACCGCGTCTGCGATGCCCACGACGCTCACCGTCTGGGCCGTGCGCGTCGCGACGAACCCGTCGGCGTCGACCCAGACCGCATCGTCGCTGTCGGCGGTGTCGGCGAGGGACGCGAAGTCGCCGAGATCGGTCCAGGCGAAGCGTCCAGGCACCACCGCGACGCCGCCGTCGAGCGACACCGGTTCGGCGACCGCGTGGTCGATCGAGATCCTGGTGAGGCGCGGCCAGTGCTCGTCGAGGACCTCGTCTCGACGGGGGGTGTCCCAGGCCGCGGCGATCGTCCGCAGTCCCTCGTGCAGCGGTGGGTGGAGACGCTCGAGGTGCCCGAGCAGGACGTCGGCCCGCGTGACGAACATCCCCGCGTTCCAGGAGAAGGCTCCGGTGGCCAGGTACGCGGCCGCTGTCTCGGCGTCCGGCTTCTCCACGAACCGCGCCACCGCGCGCGCGGTGGGCATCCCCGGAAGGCGCTCTGCGGCCTCGATGTAGCCGAAGGCGGCGGAGGCGAAGGTCGGTTCGAGGCCGATGGTCACGACCTTGCCGGTCGCGGCGACGTCGACGGCCTCGCGCACTGCCGCGTGGAAGAGTTCGTCGTCGCCGATCACGTGGTCCGCGGCGAACGAGCCGATCACGGCGTCGGGCTCCCGTGCGGCGATGACGGCTGCCGCGAGGCCGATCGCGGGCATCGAGTCGCGCGGCGACGGCTCGGCGAGCACGTCGGCGTCGCGGAGTTGGGCGGCGACGGCCGCGGCGTGCCGCTGCCCGGTGACCACGTGGATGCGTTCCGGGCCGGTGAGGGGCAGCAGGCGGTCCCATGTCTGCTGCAGGAGACTGCGGCCCGTCCCGGTCAGGTCGAGGAGGAACTTGGGGTGACTCGCCCGCGACAACGGCCACAGGCGCGTTCCGGCGCCCCCGGCGGGCACGATCGCATGCAACGGGCTCACGAGGATCTCCTTCGGACGACGTTCCGTCCGGACACTACCCAACCCCCACCTGCACGCGACCGCCTACGCAGGCTGTCGGGACGTGGTCTCGATACGGGCTCCGCAGAGCTCCGCCCTACTCGACCACCAGCGCAGGCTGTAGGTGGTCGAGTAGCGACCGAGGAACGAGGGAGCGTATCGAGACCACCTGGGGGATTGATCACCCGGGGGATCGAGGCGTTGGGCTGGCACGGGGCGCGCGGCGCTGGGCTGCGTGGGGGCGGATCGCTCGTAGGCTGTCGGCGTGGATGTCATCGCCGAAGTCGAACGTTCCGGTCTCGTCGAGAGTCGCCACCGCGGCGTCGCGGTGCGCGTGGACGCCGATGGCGCGGTGGTGTGGGCGATCGGTGAGCCCGACACCGTGATCTATCCGCGGTCCACCAACAAGCCCTTCCAGGCGCTCGCGATGCTGCGCGCCGGGTTGCCGTTGACGGGGGAGTACCTCGCGCTCGCCGCGGCGAGCCACTCCGCGGAGCCTTTCCATCTGGAGGCCGTGCGCGAGGTCCTGAGCAGGGCGGGCCTCAGTGAGGGCGCGCTGCAGACTCCGCCGTCGTATCCGGTCGACCTGCACGAGCACGCCAATGTCCTGCGCGCCGGTGGCGGGCGCCTGCGTATCCGCCACGACTGCTCGGGCAAGCACGCCGCGATGCTGCTCACCTGCGTCGAGAACGGCTGGTCGACCGAGAATTACCTCGACCTCGAACATCCCCTGCAGCAGACCATCACCGAGGTGTTCTCGGAGTTGACGGACGGCCGACCGGCGGCCATCGGGATCGACGGCTGCGGAGCTCCGCAGCATGCGACGAGCGTCCGCCACCTGGCGACCGGGATCGCGCGCATTGCGACCGCCGCCGACGGCACTCTCGAAGCGCGGTTGCGGGACGCGATGATGGCGCACCCCACGTATGTCAGCGGCACGCGGCGCGGAGAGGCCCGCTTCATGACCGAGATGCCCGGCGTGTTGGCCAAGTCCGGGGCCGAGGCCGTCTTCGTCGTGGGCCTGCCCGACGGCACGGCGATCGTCGTGAAGGTGGAGGACGGCGGCGAGCGGGCGCTGCTCGCGGTGGCCGGCCGCGCGGTGGAACTGGCGGGCTGGTCCGCGCCCATCCTCACCGAGCGCCCGCAGATCCTGGGCGGCGGCCAGCCGGTCGGGGAGATCCGCGTCGCCTTCTGATGTGAGGCAGCGCACTTTGCTGGCAGCTTGCAAACGCTAACTTTTGTTAGCACCATGGAGGCATGGCCAAGTTGAGCATGCACGGCGCCGTGGGCAACCTCGGCGAGTACGTGCGCACGCAGCGCCAGCAGGCGCAGCTCTCCTTGCGTCAGCTCGCCGAGCTCGCTGACGTCTCCAACCCCTATCTCAGCCAGATCGAGCGTGGTCTGCGCCGGCCCTCCGCGGAGGTGCTGCAGCAGATCGCCAAGGCGCTGCGGATCTCGGCGGAGTCGCTCTACGTCCGGGCCGGGATCCTCGACAGCGAGGACCTCGGACCCCGCATGGTCGAGGACGCCATCGCCCTCGATCCCCGTCTCACCGCGCGGCAGAAGTCCGCGCTCGTGGACATCTACCGATCGTTCGTCGGCATGAACGACGCCTCGAGCGACGAACTGACCGAGAAGCTCGCCCACGCCAAGGAGGACTCATGAGCTTTGCCGACACCGTGAACGCCCAACTCATGTCGCTGATCGCCGACATCAAGGCACTGCCCGCCACCGTCAAGGGCATCGACGTGGCCGACCTGCAGAAGAAGGCCGAAGGCCTCGCACAGGTGGCGCTGGAATCGGCCACCACCGCGTACACCGATCTCGTGACCAAGAGCGACGACCTCGTCGCCAAAGCCAGGAACCTCACTCTCACCGACCTGCGCACGGCGGTCGACGACCTCTCCGAGCGCGCTGACGACCTCGTCGCCGGGGTGCGTGGCCGCGTCGACGACGCCAAGGTCGACGATCTGAAGAAGGCGGTCGAGGAGTTCGCCGAGCGCGCCGACGGTCTCGTCGACGAGCTCAAGGACCGGGTCGAGGATCTCGTCGAGGAGCTTCAGGAGCGCGCTGCGTTCCTCACGGGAAAGGCGGCGGAGGTCGTCGACGACGCTGCCGCGCGGGCGCCCGCCACCGACGACCCGGCGCGAGGGACCGAGCCGGGAACGACGCCGCCGAACGCCGCCGCCACCGCTGCAGCCGCCGCCCAGCAGGCGACCGCCTCGGCGGCGCAGTCGGCCGTGACCAACGCGCCCGCACAGAACTCGCCGGCGAAGAAGACGGCTGCCACGAAGACGACGTCGACGGCCAGGAAGGCACCGGCCAAGAAGTCGGCCTCGACGGCGAAGAAGGCTCCCGCGAAGAAGTCGAGCACCACTGCGAAGAAGGCGTCCTCGACGGCCAAGAAGACGCCGGCGAAGAAGGCCGGCACCGGCAGCACGTCCACGCAGACGCCGAAGCCGACCAAGTCCTCGACGCCCGCCAAGAAGTCGACGCCGAAGAAGTCGCCCGGCACCGGAACCGACGCCTCCGCCGGCACCACGTCCGACGACTGACGCGCAGCGTCAGAGCCGGCTCCGGCGTCGGGAAAACGCCGCAGGAACCTTCGTCACGCCGCCCTCTCCCGTGCTGCGGGGGAGGGCGTGCTGCGTTCTAGGACGCCGCGATACACGCGCTCGTATCCGGTCGCCATGACCGGGAGGTCGAATCGTTCCTCGGCCTGGCGTCGGCACGCCTGCGGATCGAGGTCCTCTGCGGCGATGATCGCCGCCGCGAGGTCATCGACCGCGTCGACGATGAGGCCCGTCGTACCGTTCTGCACCACCTCGGGAACGCTGCCCCGGCGCGTCGCGACCACCGGGGTACCGCACGCCAGAGCCTCGATCATCACCATGCCGAACGGCTCCTCCCACTGAATCGGGAACACGAGGCATCGCGCACCGGCGAAGAGCTCGCGCTTGAGCGCCGCGTCGGCCTCCCCGACGTACTCGGCCTGCTGCCCCAGGCGCGGAGCGACCTCCTGCTCGAAGTACGTGTGCTCGCTCGGCTCGTTGAGCTTTCCGGCCAGCAGGATGCGGCGGCCGGCGCGGCGGGCCGCGTCGATCGCCAGGTGTGCGCCCTTGTCGGGGCTGAAGCGCCCGATCCACAACACGTAGCTGTCCTTCTCCACCGCGAGCGGGAACGAGCTCACGTCGATGGCGTTGTGTACCGTGCCGACCCAGTGCAGTCGCGGGTCGAGTCGCCGTTGCGCCGCGGAGATCGAGACGACGCCCACCGCGTCGCCGAGGCGGGCCAGGAACTCGCCGTGCTCGCCGTCGACGGGTCCGTGCATCGTGACGACGGTCGGCACGTCGCGGCCGAAGGCCAGCAGCGGGCCGGCGAGGGAGTGGTCATGGATGAGGTCGAGGTCGCGTTCGGCGAAGGCGCGCGCCGCCGTCGCGGCGGTGATGACCTCCGGAATGGCGGAGGAGCCGAGGAGTTCGGAGGGCGGGGCGGGGTAGATCGGCACGAAGTCCTGGGCGGCGGTGCCGTTCTCGCCCGCTGCGACCAGGGTGACCTCATGACCTCGCGCCACCAGTTGATCGACGAGTGCCGCGACGACTGCCTCGGTTCCGCCGTAGCCCTGCGGCGGAAGGGCGTACCAGGGAGGGGTGACCATGCCGATCCTCAGCGGCGCGTCAGCGGCCGGCGCGGCCGAAAGGTCGGACGAACGAAGAGCGAGCGACATCAAGCACTCCTTTCACTCAACCGGGACGCTCAAAGTTCCTGCTGACTAGGTCGGAGCAAACTTGCAGGTAGAGTTGTAGCAAACGTCCTTGACGAGTGTCAGTAACGCCGATCTCATTCAAGGAGAGTTCATCCGCCGATGGAACCGCGTTCCCAGCTTCAGCACGACGTCCACACCGATCGCACGCGACCGCGCGGCCTGCCGTCTGCCGACGCGCCCACCTCGACGGTGACCCTGGTGGAGGGCTCCTCGTTCTGCGTGAGCGATTTCGACGGCAGCATGCAGCCGCATCGGGCCGACGGCCTCTTCGTCCGTGATACCCGCGTGATCTCATCATGGCGGCTCACCGTCGACGGCGCCGCCGTCGAGCCGCTCGCCGTCATCCCGGCCGAGCCGTACGAGTGCCTCTTCGTGGGGCGCGCTGCCGCTCGTGCCGGCCACCCGGAGCCCACCGTCATCGTCGAGCGGCGGCGGTTCGTGGGCCAGGGGATGCGCGAGGACGTCACGGTGCGCAACTTCGGCCCCGAGGCCGTCGGTCTCGACCTCACGCTGGCGGTGGACGTGGACTTCGCCGATCTGTTCCAGGTGAAGGAGCACCGCGCCGTCGGGACGGGCGACGTGGGGCACCGGCACGTCGGGTCTGACCTGCTGTTCTGGGTCGACCGCGGCGCATCGCAGCGCGGTGTGCGGGTGACCGCGCCCGGCGCCCACGGCACGCCTCACCACCTCACCTTCCGGATCGTCGTCGATCCGCAGGACTCGTGGACCACGACCATCGAGGTGCTGCCCAGCCTGGACCAGCACGAGATCGCGCCTGTCTTTCCCTCCGATCGTCCGGTCGAGTCCGCTCAACCGGCCCACCGCATGCGAGGGTGGCACGACGCCACTCCGCGGATCGTCGCGCAGAACACCGTGCTGTCCCAGGCGCTGTCCACGAGCGAGCGTGACCTCGGGGCGCTGCGCATCACCGACCCCGACCACCCTGATGACGACGTCGTGGCCGCCGGAGCCCCGTGGTTCATGGCGTTGTTCGGCCGGGACTCGCTGCTCGCCGGCCACATGATGCTGCCCTTCGCGCCGTGGTTGGCGGTCGGCACGCTGCGCACCTTGGCGCGGTTGCAAGGACGCTCGGTCGATCGACTCACCGACGAGGAGCCGGGCAAGATCCTGCACGAGGTGCGGCTCGGGGCGGATCTGTCCCTCGCGCTCGGTGGCGACAGCGTCTACTACGGCTCGATCGACTCGACGCCACTGTTCGTGATGCTGGTGGGTCAGGCGCTGCGGTGGGGCGTGCCCGCCGAGGACCTGCGACCGCTGCGTGACGCGGTCGAGCGAGCGTGCCGGTGGATCGTGGAGTACGGCGACCGGGACGGCGACGGGTTCGTGGAGTACCAGCGCGGTTCCGACCGCGGCCTGGAGAACCAGGGGTGGAAGGACAGCTTCGACGCGCTCGTCGACGACGAAGGGCGGCCCGCGGTAGCGCCGATCGCGCTCGCCGAGGTGCAGGGCTACTGCTACGCCGCGTTCCTCGCTCGCGCCGAGCTCGCCGAGGCCTGGGGCGACGGGGGAGCCGAGGAGTGGCGCACCCGGGCCGAGGAGCTCAAGCGGCGGTTCCATGAGGCGTTCTGGATCGAGGACCTCGATTTCTACGCGATGGCCCTGGATCGCCACAAGCGACCGGTGCGCGTCGTGTCCTCGAACATCGGCCACTGCTTGTGGAGCGGCATCGTCGACGACGCGTTCGCCGACCGCGTCGTGGCGCGGCTGATGAGCGCCGAGATGTTCACCGGCTTCGGCGTCCGGACACGCTCGGCCGCCTCACCGGCCTTCAACCCGGCCAGCTACCACAACGGGTCCGTGTGGCCGCACGACACGGTGCTGACCGCCGCAGGCATGGCACGGTACGGCTTCCGCGATGAGGCGCTCCGAGTGGCCGAGGCACTCCTCGACGCGTTGGAGGCGTTCGGCGGGCAACTGCCGGAACTGTTCTGCGGATTCGACCGGGCGGAGAAGCCGGTGCCGGTGCCATATCCGACCTCGTGCTCGCCGCAGGCGTGGGCGGCGGCGGCCCCCTTCGAGATCCTCCGGCTCGCCCTGGGGCTCGAGGCCGACGTGCCCCGTGGCGAGATCCGACTCCGCCCAGCCCCGTCCACCATCGGCGCGGTGAGCATTGCTCGGCTGCCCTTGGGTTCGGCCAGGGTCGACATCGAGGCGAGCCCGCAGGGCGTCGAGGTCGAGGGGCTCCCGGCCGAGCTGCGCCACGCGGGGGATCTCGACTCCGCTGCGGGGACAGTATGATGGGGGGCCGTCGAGACGAGGCTCAGGATGACGCAGGACAACACGCCGGCGCCCGGCGACCGCTCCCCGTGGGAGGACCGGTCCGCCCCCTTCTACACCATCGGACAGGTGTCCGAACTGCTCGGACTCACACCGGCAGCGTTGCGCCGTCTGGAGGCCGAGGACGTCGTGACGCCGGAGCGCTCCGGTGGTGGGCAGCGCCGGTACTCGCGCGACGAAGTCGAGCTGCTGCGGCAGGTCAAGGAGCTCGCGGACGAAGGGATCACCCTGCCGGGAGTCCGCAAGGTCCTGGAGTTGCGCCAGCAGGTCGGTGAGCTGGAGGACGAGATCGCGACGCTGCGCCAGGAACGCTCCGAGACCGACACCTGACGGCCGTCTTCGGCGGGTCGTTAGGGTGTTGCCATGTTCACCGCGTACAGCTATCTGGCACTGGCGTTGTCGGTCATCTTGCTGTGCGTCAAAGCGTTCGCGCTGATCGACTGCATCCGTCGCCGCCCGTACGACTTCGAGCTGGCGGGCACGCTGCAGAAGAAGGCGTGGCTGGTGATCCTGGCGCTCTCGGTCGCCGTTCACCTCATCTTCGTCAGCAGCGGCCCGCTCGGCCTGCTCAACCTCGCCGGGACGGTCGCGGCGCTCGTCTACCTCGCGCAACTGCGCTCGGTCACGAGCTGACGGTCCTGCCTCGGCGGCCTGCCTTGACCAGCGCGTCGATGCTCTCCCACGCGACGATCACCACCGCGACGGTCACGAAGAACGGAGTGGCCGACTCGATCCAACCGGGGTTCCAGCCGACGTGGTCGATGAAGGCCGGGTTGAAGAGCCGGTCGGTCGTCAGCAACCAGATCAGGATCGCGCCGAATGCGACCGACAGCGCGACGGTGGCACCGGCCGCCGGCCACGTCCATCCCCGCAGGTAGACCCACACCGCCTGCACCGCCTCGAGCGCGATGAGTGCGAGCAGTGCGCCGCCCCACCACGGCCAGAGGTCGGGGTCGAGGACGGCAAGCCGTTCCCCGCCGACGAAGAACGGCTGCCACACCAGCAGAACCGCCATCGTCACGAGGAACACGAGGCTGGCGATGAGGTCGGTGCGTTCGCGAGCCGCGCCAGACGTCGGCAGTTCGGGCAGACGATCAGGCGTCCACTCCGTCTCCTTGGTGCCGTCGGGTGCCGCGCGCTCGATGAGCGCGAATACGAGCGTGGTCCAGAAGGCGATGTGCACCGCGACCGAAAGTGCCGTGGCGACGGCCGACGCGAGGACGTTCGCGGCCGATTCACCGGCTCCCGCCCCCGCGAGTGCGTCGATCACCGCGATGATCGCGGGCACGATCGCCAGAAGCGTGACCAGCAGGCGCAGCCAGATGAAGTAGTACCGCGGGCCGATGAGGTGCATGGGCCGGCTGCGGTACTCCGCCGCCAGACGCAGCGGATCGCCGAGCTCGGTAAGGGCCTGGCGTTCGGCCGCGCTCTCCTCCAGTCCGCGGGCGCGAAGATCGTCGATCGTGTCGGCGATCCGTTCACGCAGTTCGAGGTCGAGTTCGGTGCGCTCGTCGTCGTCGGTCACGAAGCGGGTGGCTGCGTGCACGTAGCGGTCGTTCAGCTGGCTCATGAGGTCTCCTCGGTGAGGTGGCGCAGGCTTGCGTCGAGGCGCTGCCAGTCGGCGATGAGGGTGGAGGCGAGGGCGTCACCCTCATCGCTGGTCCGGTAGAACTTGCGCGGCCGTGACTCCTCCGTGTTCCACTCGCTGGTCAGCAGGCCTTGCTTCTCCAGGCGGCGCAGCAGCGGATACAGCGTGTTGGCATCGACCACGATCCCGTGCTGATTGAGGCTTTCCAGCAGTGCGTAGCCGTAGCCCGGGGTGCGTAAGGCGACCAACGCGGCGAGCACCACGGTGCCTCGGCGCAGCTCCTGCAGGTGGCCGGCGACGACCGGGTCGGCAGCGGGGTCGGGGTTCATGTCTCACACCGTACTGTGTGTCGCACACTAATGACAAGCGAGACAGCATTGCGTCGGCTCACGGGGAACGGTCCAGTAGATCGGAGCTCTGCGGATCGCGTATCGCCCTCGCGTTTTGGGGGGGATGTCGCTCAGCGAGAGGGCGGTCAGGGCGTGGCGATGCCGCGCGGACGAGCCGGGTGCAACCAACGCGTGAGTATCCGGAGCAGTTCGGGGATCTCGGTCTCGTCGCCGCGGTCGCCGGAGGCGCCGGCAGCGCGGTAACCGGCGACGAGAGCGGGAAGCCAGCGCGCCACGGAGTCCGCGTTCAGCTCGGGATCGACCGAGCGCTCGTCGATGGCACGTTGCACGAGGTGGACGAGGTCCGCGTCGGCGATCGCCAACGCGCCATCGGGCGCGCCGGTCTCCACCAGTCGCACCAGCT
This sequence comes from Aeromicrobium camelliae, assembly GCF_003850045.1. Lineage (GTDB taxonomy): Bacteria > Actinomycetota > Actinomycetes > Propionibacteriales > Nocardioidaceae > Aeromicrobium > Aeromicrobium camelliae. The sequence continues at coordinate 75,892 of NZ_RQJX01000005.1, forward strand.
CGTCCCACGCGCTCACCCCACGAGTGTAGGAAAGACCGTCCGGCGCGCAGGAATCATGCGACGGGTTTACCGTGTGCGAAGTGAGCAGTACACGAAGCACTACGACGCCGCGCCACTCCTGGCGCCAGCGCATCGATCCCGTCGTCTTCTTCGTCACCGGTGCCATCGCCCTCGGCTTCGTCGCCTGGGGCCTGGTGAGTACGCCCGGCCTCGCCTCGGCGTCCGGCGACGCGCAGGCCTGGGTCATCACGAACACCGGCTGGTTCTTCGTACTGGCGGCCAGCTTCTTCGTGGTGTTCGTCATCTGGCTCGCCGCCAGCAAGTACGGCAAGGTGCCGCTCGGCGACGATGACGAGAAGCCCGAGTTCCGCACCATCTCGTGGATCGCGATGATGTTCAGCGCTGGCATGGGCATCGGGCTCATGTTCTTCGGCGTCGCCGAACCGCTCTCGCACTTCGCCGCGCCTCCGCCAGGCACTGTTCCGGCCGAGACCGACGAGGCCCTTCAAGTCGCGATGGCCACCACGATGTTCCACTGGGCCCTGCACCCATGGGCGATCTACGCTGTCGTCGGCGTCGCGATCGCCTACGGCACCTTCCGCCGCAAGCGCCGCCAACTCGTGAGCTCGGCGTTCATTCCGCTGTTCGGCCGCCGGGCGGCGGAAGGTCCCGCGGGCCGCATCATCGACATGCTGGCCATCTTCGCGACCCTCTTCGGGTCGGCCGCCTCACTCGGTCTCGGCGCGCTGCAGATCGGCGCCGGACTCGAATTCAACGGCTGGGTCGACTCGGTCAGCGAGATCGTCCTGGTGCTCATCATCGTGGTCCTGACGATCGGCTTCATCGCCTCGGCCGTCTCCGGCCTGGCGCGCGGCATCCAGTGGCTCGCGAACATCAACATGGTGCTCGCCGTCATCCTCGCGGTGTTCATCTTCGTCGTCGGGCCGACCCTGTTCATCCTCAATCTGTTGCCCACGACGCTCGGCGACTACGTCTCGCAGTTCACCGAGATGGCGTCGCGCACGGCGGCCAGCGGCGACGACGCGCTCAACACGTGGCTGTCCGGATGGACGATCTTCTACTGGGCCTGGTGGGTCTCGTGGACCCCGTTCGTCGGCATGTTCATCGCACGGATCAGCCGTGGGCGGACGATCCGCCAGTTCGTCACCGGCGTGCTCGTCGTCCCCTCGCTCGTGAGCCTGGTGTGGTTCGCCGTCTTCGGCGGTGCCGCGATCGACCGGCAGCGCGTGGACGGCGACATGGTCCCCTCGGCGGGAGTCGACTCCGACCGCGCGCTGTTCGACCTGCTGAACCACTATCCGTGGGCGGCCGTCATGGCCGTGCTCGTGATGGTGCTCGTCGGCATCTTCTTCGTCTCCGGAGCCGACGCGGCGTCACTCGTCATGGGAACCCTCAGCGAGCACGGCGCGATCGAGCCGAGCCGACCGACCGTCGTGTTCTGGGGATCGCTGACCGGTGCGGTCGCTGCGATCATGCTCATCGTGGGCGGTGATGACGCCCTCACCGGACTACAGAACATCACCATCGTCGCGTCGGTCCCGTTCGTCATCGTCATGGTGGTGCTGTGCTTCTCGCTCGTGAAGGACCTGCGCACCGATCCGCTCATCCAACGTGGTGTGCTCGCCCAGGAGGTCGTCGAGACCGCGGTGATCGCCGGCATGGACGAGCACGACGGCGACTTCGCCCTGGTGGTGGAACCGGTCGAGAGCGACCCCACCGTCGACGAAGACACCGCACCGCCGGAGGGTGACCGACGCGAGGGGCGGTGAGCTCGCCGCCTCGGGGACAATGGTGACTATGCGCCTCTCCGACGTCCTGCCCGAGCGAGGCGACGAAGACGCCGTCTACGAGGCGATCGGGACGTGGGTCGAGAGCCGAGGACTCACGCTCTACCCCGCACAGGACGAGGCCATTCTCGAGCTGGTCTCCGGCTCCAACGTGGTGCTGGCGACGCCGACGGGGTCGGGCAAGAGTCTCGTCGCCACGGCCGCCATGGCGGCTGCGCTGGCGCGGGGCGAGTGTGCGGTCTACACCGCGCCGATCAAGGCCCTCGTGAGCGAGAAGTTCTTCGACCTGTGCGAGATCTTCGGAGCCGACGACGTCGGCATGGTGACCGGCGACGCGGCCGTCAACGCCGACGCTCCCATCATCTGCGCCACGGCTGAAGTGCTCGCCAACATGGCACTGCGCGAGGGCGCGGAGGCCGACATCGGTCTCGTCGTGATGGACGAGTTTCACTACTACGCCGACCCCGACCGCGGGTGGGCGTGGCAGGTGCCGCTGATCGAGCTGCCGCGGGCGCAGTTCCTGCTGATGTCCGCCACGCTGGGCGATACGACGCGGCTGCAGGCCGACCTCACGCGACGAACCGGACGCGCCACGCAGGTCGTCTCCTCGGCCGAACGTCCCGTCCCGCTGGTGAGCGAGTACGTCACGACGCCGATTCAGGAGACGATCGAACAGCTCGTGACCACGGGTCAGGCGCCTGTGTACGTCGTGCATTTCACGCAGGCGTCGGCGCTGGAGCGTGCGCAAGCACTGACGAGCGTCAAGGTGGCCTCGCGCGAGGAGCGGGACGCCATCGTCGAGGCGCTGGGCGCCTTCCGCTTCCGCTCGGGATTCGGCAAGACGCTCTCGCGCCTCGTCCGGATGGGCATCGGCGTGCACCACGCAGGCATGTTGCCGCGATACCGGCGGCTCGTCGAGCGGCTGGCGCAGCAAGGGCTCCTCAAGGTCGTCTGCGGCACCGACACCCTCGGCGTGGGCATCAACGTGCCGATCCGCACGGTGTTGTTCAGCGGGCTCGGCAAATTCGACGGAACGCGGCAGCGCACGCTGCAGGTGCGCGAGTTCCAGCAGATCGCCGGACGCGCCGGCCGGGCCGGGTTCGACACCGTCGGTCACGTCGCGGTCCAGGCACCCGAGCACGAGATCGAGAACCTCAAGGCGCTCGCCAAGGCGGGCGACGACCCGAAGAAGCGCCGCAAGGTCGTGCGCAAGAAGCCGCCCGAGGGCTTCGTCTCGTGGAACGAGCAGACCTTCGAGCGGCTCGTCGACGGCACACCGGAACCGCTCGTGTCGCGCATGCGGATGAGCCACTCGATGGTTCTCGACCTGCTCGCCCGGCCCGGCGACACCGAGGCCGCGATCGAGCACCTGATCGCCGAGTGCGACGAGTCCGAGGACGGCAAGGAGCGGCTGCGCCGGGAGGCGACGGCGATCATCGAGGCGCTGCTCGCCGGCGGCGTCGTCGAGCGCACCGACGCGGGACTCGCGCTGACCGTCGAGTTGCCGGAGAACTTCGCCCTCAACCAGCCGCTCTCACCGTTCGCGGTGGCGTGTCTCGAACTGCTCGACCGCGAAAGCCCCACCTACGCGCTGGACGTGGTCTCGGTCATCGAGGCGACCCTGGAGGACCCGCGCCCGGTGATCTCGGCGCAACGGTTCCGCGCCCGCGGCGAGGCGGTGGCCGAGCTCAAGGCCGACGGGATCGAGTACGAGGAGCGGATGGAGCTGCTCGAGGACGTGGAGCACCCGCAACCGCTGCGCGACCTGCTGGAGTCCGCCTACGAGACCTATCGCGCCGGGCACCCGTGGGTGGGCGAGCACGAACTGCGGCCCAAGTCCGTCGTGCGGGAGATGGCCGAGCGGGCGCTGACCTTCGCCGAGCTGATCGCCGACTACGGTCTCGCCCGGTCCGAGGGAGTCGTGCTCCGCTACCTGTCCGACGCCTACCGCGCGCTGGTGCGGACGGTTCCGCCGTCGTACGTGGACGAGGAACTCGCCGACCTCGTGGCCTGGCTCGGTGAGCTGGTCCGGCAGACCGACTCGAGCCTGCTCGACGAGTGGGAGCAGCTGATCGCCGGCGGCGACGAGCCTGAAGCGGTGCGACCGCTCGCCGACGGTGCCGACACTCCGCGCCCCGTCACGCGCAACGAGCGGGCCTTCCGGGTGCTGGTGCGCAATGCGGCATTCCGCCGGGTCGAGCTCGCGGCGTTGAAGCGCTGGGACGACCTCGCGGACCTCGACCCGGACATCGACTGGGCCGCGGCGATGGGGGAGTACTTCGAGGAGTACGCCGACCTCGGCACAGGTCCGGAGGCCCGCGGCCCGGCGTTCTTCACCGTCGAGGTCGGACCGGGGTCGTGGCGGGTGCGGCAGACCTTCGACGACCCGGAGGGTGACCACGACTGGGGCTTCTCCGCCGAGGTCGACCTCGCCGCGAGCGACGAGGCCGGCGAGGCCGTCCTCCGCGTCGCCAGCGTCGGCCCCTACGGCACCTGACTCTCTGGGCGGTGACTGAGCGTCCGATTTCCGCGTCGGGCGGTGGCTCAGCGTCCGTCTGAGGGCGTCGAATGGACGCTAAGTCACCGCTCCGGGGGAGAGGCGGGCCGATGCCGAAGCGCGCCGCTTCGGTGGATACGGGGTAGCGCGGACCACACGCGGTCGGCTAGCGTTCGACCTAAGCAAGCGCTTAGTCAATCTGACGAAGGAGTCGCCCATGCCTCGCGTGTTCGAGAGCCTCGACGAGTTCAAGGCCGCAGCCGGGGAAGAGCTCGGCACCAGTGACTGGCTGACGATCACCCAGGAGCGGATCGACACGTTCGCCGACGCCACGGGCGACCACCAGTGGATCCACGTCGACCCCGAGCGCGCCGCCTCCGGGCCGTTCGGCAAGACCATCGCCCACGGCTACCTGACCCTCTCCCTGCTGCCGACGCTGGCCGAGCAGATCTACGCTGTCAACGGGCTCGCGTTCGGTGTGAACTACGGCGCCAACAAGGTCCGCTTCCCGCACCCTGTCCCCGTCGACTCGCGTGTTCGCGCGACCGGGACGCTCAAGGAGACGAGCGACATCGCGATCGGCACCCAGGCCGTCATCTCCTTCGTCATCGAGATCGAGGGCGTCGACAAGCCCGCCTGCATCGCCGAGGTCGTCTACGTCATGTCGGCCGGAAACGGAGCCTGATTCATGGAGTTCGCCTTCGACAGCACCACCCAGGACCTCATCGAGCGCATGAACGCGTTCATGGACGAGGTCGTCTACCCGGCCGAGCCCACCGCGCACGAGCAGATCGAGCGCAACTACCGCGAGGACCGATGGGAGCCGCCGGCGATCATCGAGGACCTCAAGGCCGAGGCCAAGCGCCGGGGACTGTGGAACTTCTTCCTCCCCGGCGAGAAGGGCGCGGGCCTGACCAACCTCCAGTACGCTCCGCTCGCGGAGATCACCGGTCGCAGCATCCAGTTGGCGCCGCCGGCCGTCAACTGCGCCGCGCCGGACACCGGGAACATGGAAGTGCTGCACATGTTCGGCACCGACGAGCAGAAGCAGCAGTGGCTCGAGCCGCTGCTGGCCGGTGAGATCCGGTCGGCGTTCGCGATGACCGAGCCGGACGTCGCCTCGTCGGACGCCACGAACATCGAGACCTCGATCGTCCGTGACGGTGACGAGTACGTCATCAACGGCCGCAAGTGGTGGATCACCGGCGCGATGAACCCCAACTGCAAGGTCTTCATCGTCATGGGCAAGACCGACCCGACGGCCGAGCGTCACCGCCAGCAGTCGATGATCCTCGTTCCGCGCGACACCCCGGGGCTCGAGGTCGTGCGGGGCATGCACGTGCTCGGCTTCCACGACCGCGATCACGGCGGTCACGCCGAACTGCGCTTCACCGACGTGCGCGTCCCCGCCAGCAACCTCATCGGCGGTGAGGGCGAGGGCTTCGCGATCGCTCAGGCCCGCCTCGGGCCGGGCCGCATCCACCACTGCATGCGCTCGATCGGCCTGGCTGAGCGCGCCGTCGAGATGATGGTCAAGCGCGCCAGCGAGCGGGTCGCCTTCGGCAAGCCGATCTCCGATCAGGGCGTCGTGCGCGACTGGATCGCCGAGTCGCGGGTCAAGATCGAGCAGCTGCGTCTGCTCACCCTCAAGACCGCCTGGCTGATGGACACGGTCGGCAACAAGGGGGCGCACACGGAGATCCAGGCCATCAAGATCGCGACGCCGCAGACGGTCGAGTGGATCCTCGACAAGGCCATCCAGGTGCACGGCGCCGGTGGTCTCAGCCAGGACTTCCCGCTGGCCGAGATGTTCGCCGGCATCCGCACGCTCCGCTTCGCCGACGGCCCCGACGAGGTCCACAAGAACTCGCTCGCCCGCGCCGAGATCCGAAAGCAGCTCGCGCGATGAGCAGGCGCGCGATCGTCACGGGCGCGGCGGGCGGCATCGGGCTCGCGGTCGCCCGGGCGCTCGTCGCGCGCGGTGACCAGGTCGTCCTCACCGACCTCGACGAGGCGCGCCTCGCCGAGGCGGCGGGCGACCTGGCGCAGCCGTACGTCGTCGCCGACGTCGCGTCCGACGACGGCATCTCCGCGCTGCTGACGCGTGCTGATCAGGAGTTCGGCGGCGTCGACCTGTACGTCGCGAACGCCGGAGTGTTCCGCGGGTTCGGCCTCGACGCTCCCGAGTCGGACTGGGCGCTGTCGTGGGACGTCAACGTCATGGCGCACGTGCGGGCCGCGCGGGCGCTCGTCCCTCGCTGGGTGGACGGCGACGGCGGCATCTTCGCGGTCACCGCGTCGGCCGCCGGGTTGCTCACGCAGTTGGGGTCGCCGACGTACTCGGTCAGCAAGCACGCTGCCGTCGGATTCGCCGAGTGGCTCGCCGCCACGTACGGCGACCGCGGAGTCCAGGTGTGCTGCCTGTGCCCCATGGGCGTCGCGACTCCCATGATCGAGGGCGGCGAGAGCCGCGAGGAGAGCGAAGCGCGGCTCGGCCACAAGGCCGTGTCGACGGCCGGCGCGGTGCTCGACGCCGACACGGTCGCGCAGACCCTCCTCGAGGCGATCGACGCCAAGCGCTTCCACGCGCTGCCGCACGTCGAGGTGGGGCGGATGTACGCCCAGAAGGCCGCCGACCCCGACCGGTGGCTCGCCGGCATGCAGCGGTACCGCGCATCTCTGGAGGTCTGATCTGCCTCGCGTCCTTCGTGCTGCGGGCCACGACCCGCAGCACGAAGGACGTTCCGGGCGCGGCGTAGGCTGACGGCATGGCGATCGAGTTGCTGTCCCCTGCGCAATTGGAGGAGATGCGTCCGGCCGGGCGCTTCGTCGGCGAGGTGCTGTCGGCCCTCGTGGAGGCGGCCGACGTGGGGGTCGATCTGCTGGATCTCAACGACCTCGCGCACCAGATGATCAAGGACCGCGGCGCCGAGTCCTGCTACATCGACTACGCGCCGTCGTTCGGTCGCGGCCCCTTCGGCAAAGTGCTCTGCACCTCGGTCAACGACGCCGTCCTGCATGGCCTCCCGCACCCGTACAAGCTCAAGGACGGCGACCTCGTCAGCTTCGACTTCGCCGTGAGCGTTGACGGCTGGGTCTGCGACTCCGCGGTCAGCACGATCGTCGGCACTCCGCGGGACGAGGACGTCCGGCTGATCGAGACCACCGAACGCGCGCTCGCCGCCGCGATCGACATCGCCCGGCCCGGCACGAAGCTCGGCGACATCGGCCACGCCATCGGTGAGATCGCCCGCGAGGCCGGGTATTCGGTCAACACGCAGTTCGGCGGTCATGGCGTCGGTCGCACGATGCACGGCGATCCGCACGTGCCCAACGACGGCCGGCCGGGCCGCGGCTTCCCCCTCAAGCCCGGGCTCGTGATCGCGATCGAGCCGTGGCTGCTCGCCACCACGGATGAGATCGTCATGGACCCCGACGGATGGACGATCCGCAGCGCCGACGGCTCCCGCGGCGCGCACAGCGAGCACACCATCGCGATCACCGAGGGCGACCCGATCGTCATGACCCAGCGGTCCTGACCCCCCGCAGGACGGTTCCTTACCTGCCGCCGCCCGGCGTGGTGAGGAAGGCGTCCTCGAGCTGGGCGCAGACGGCGAGGAGCAGCCCGTCCTGCCTGTGATGAGCCGCGAGCATGACGCCGATCGGTAGCGCCGGAGTGTCGCTGGACTCCTCGGTCGCGTACACCGGCAGGCTCGCCGCCGGCTGGCCGCTCATGTTCATGAGCGCCGTGAACGGCGTGAAGAGCAGCTCGCGCCGGTGAATCTCCAGGGGATCCTCAGGGCTCGTGAACCATTCGGTGGGTTGCGGCGGTAGTGCGAGGGTGGGCGTGAGGAAGAGGTCGAATTCGGCGAGCCCCGCCAGGGTCGCGCGTGTGGTGAGTTCGAGGAAGCCCATCGCGGCAGCCAGGTCCGGGGCGCTCGCCCGTCCGCCGCGCTCGCGCCAGTACCGCGTCGTCGGCCGCAGCAGACCTTCGGCTTCCGGTGGGATCGGCGCCGCCGCCATCCCCGCGGACCACACGACGTTGAACTGCGCTTCCAACTCGGGCGTCCATGGATTGTCGATGTCGACGATCTCGTGACCGGCCGCCGCGAGGAGTGCGCTGGCGTGCTCCCACGCTGCGATCGATGCGGGCGACGTCTCCACGAAGTCGAGGTAGGGGCGGCTCCATCGCGCGATACGCAGTCGGCCGGGATCGCGGCGGGCCTGCTCGCGGAAGGGGGTTTCGGGGACCGGGCTGATCCGTGAATCTCCGGGCATCGGCCCGGCCAGGACGTCCAGGATGGCGGCAGCGTCGCGCACCGTGCGGGTGAGCGCGCCATCAGTCGCGAGGCCGTTCCACTGCACCCCTTCGGGGCCGGCGCTGACGAGCCCGCGGCTCGGTTTGAGACCGAAGATGCCGCAGTTGCTCGCCGGGATGCGGATCGATCCGCCGCCGTCGCTGCCGAGGGCGACGGGCACCAGCCGCGCGCTGACGGCTGCCGCGGCACCGCCACTGGAGCCGCCGGCGTTGCGCGTGGTGTCCCACGGCGTCACGCTCGGTCCGACGAGGTCGTTGTCGGTGAACGAGGACAGCCCGAACTCAGGGGTGTTGGTCTTGCCCAGGCTCACGAATCCGGCGTCACGCACCCGGCGCACGACGTGCGCGTCGACGTCGGGCACCTGCTCGGCGAGCAGCCGGGAGCCGAGCGTCGTGCGCAGTCCGGCGGTGGAGGTGAGGTCCTTGATCGCCGTCGGCACCCCGCAGAACGGCGGCGCGTCGCCCTGCTCGAGCATCCGGTCGGCTCGAGCCGCCTGCTCGATCGCCGCGTCAGGCGTGACGGTCACGAAGGCGCCGTACTCCTCACCGGCGATCCGGTCGAGGTGGTGCCGGACGAGTTCGCTGCTCGTGATCTCGCGGCGGCGCAACAACGCGGCCTGGTCGTGGGCGTCGAGGTCGTGCAACTCGCGGCTCATGGCCCCAGCCTAGGGTCCTAGACTCGAGCGGTGGCCACGCCGAAAGTGATCTTGTACTACGCCTTCGCGCCGTTGCCGGATCCCGAGGCGATCCGGCTGTGGCAGCACACCCTCGCCGATTCGCTCGGGCTGCGCGGGCGCGTGATCGTCTCCCCGCACGGCATCAACGGCACCCTCGGCGGCGACGTCGTGGAGCTGAAGAAGTACGTCCGCGGCTTGCGGTCGTACGCGCCGTTCAAGGACGCCGACATCAAGTGGAGCCAGGGTGCGGCGCTGCCCGACGGCACCACCGCCCTGTTCCCGCGGTTGAGCGTCAAGGTGCGCGACGAGCTGGTCGCGTTCGGTGCGCCCGACGCCCTGAAGGTCGACGAGGACGGTGTCGTCGACGGTGGCACGAAGCTGACCCCGGAGGAACTGCACGAGCTGGTGGCCAGCGAGGACGTCGTGTTCTTCGACGGCCGCAACCACATCGAGTCCGAGATCGGCCGGTTCCGCGGGGCCGTCCGGCCGCCGGTGGAGACGACGCGCGAGTTCCTGGACCTGCTGGACTCGGGCGCCTACGACCACCTCAAGGATCGTCCGGTCGTCACCTACTGCACGGGCGGCATCCGCTGCGAGGTGCTCACCCCGCTGATGAAGCAGCGCGGCTTCCGTGAGGTGTACCAGCTCGACGGCGGCATCGTGCGGTACGGCGAGACGTTCGGCGACGACGGGTTGTGGGAGGGCTCGCTGTACGTGTTCGACGGCCGCGTCGCGACCGACTTCTCCGATCACGCGAAGGTCGTCGGAACGTGCGACCGCTGCGCCGGACCGACCAAGAGCGTGCGCGACTGCGTCGACGTCGCGTGCGTACGGCAGTTCGCCCGCTGCGACGCGTGCATGAGCGCCGATCCCGGCTGCGACGCCCACGCCCTCACCGCCGTCATGGACTAGATGGCCGAGTGGCGCGGAGTTCTGCGACGGGCCATGTCGAGGCCCCGTGAGGGAGGTGTGGTCTCGATACGCCGCTCGTTCCTCGGGGCTACTCGACCACGTACAGCGCGCGTAGGTGGTCGAGTAGGGAGGTCGCTCAGCGACCGACCGTATCGAGACCACGTGACGTCGGCCGAAGCGGTCACTCGGTCCCGTCGAGCTGAGGCTCTTCGATCGTCGTCGGACGCGCCGAGGCGAGCGGGTAGGAGAGCACGTACACGCGCTGGGGCGCCGTGCTGGCGATCCCCTCGTTGTTGACCTGGTTGACGCGCTGCACGTAGAGATCAAGGACCCGAGTCCGACGCCACTGCTCCGTGTCATACGACGGTTCCCAGTCCTCCACCGAGTCGTGGGTCAGGTCGATCGGGGGATCCCAGGCGGCGCCGAGTCCGCGGCGCGTGGCGATGCTGACTTTCTGGCCGCGTTCCTGCGCGCGGAAGACGAGGTGCACGACGCGGTTCGCGCCGCTGCCTTGTGCGAGTACCTGGGGTCGTGAGATCGGGATCGCGAGTGTGCCGAAGCCGCCGAGCTCGAAGGAGGTGCGGCTGAGGAACCCGGTGTCGTCGATACACCATCCCGCCGGAGTGCGTCCGTCGTTGCAGTGGCCCTCGGGGGCCTGCTCGATGATGCGGTACTGCACGGGTCGCTTCACGCCGGACCGTGCCTGTCCATCGCTCCAGTACGTCGCGATGACGGGTTGATCCTCCTCGTCGACCGCGATCGAGGTCTGGTTGATGAGATTGCTGTTCTCCGGCACCGCGGCCAGCAGTTCGGCGTCGGCGCGCGTGACCGGCATCGCATAGCGTCGTCCGTCGGAGCGTTCCCACTCCACGCCGCTGCCGTCGATCGACCGCGCGTAGGACACGTCGTGATTGGTGCGGACGTCGCCGGTCCGGCGCCAGGTCCAGGCCAGGTGCAGGCGCCCCTTCGAGTCCACGGTCGCCTGCCAGTACGGGTTGCGCTGGCCCTCACCGTCGAGGAGGCGATCATGGACCCGCGTCCAGCGTCCGGTGCGGGGGGTCGTACCGGTTGAGCACGAGGTCGCCGGCGCCTGAGCGGCCGAAGCGGTAGAGGAAGAACAGGCCGCCGTCCGGGAGCCGATAGAACTCCGGATAGGTCACGAGCGTCTCACCGCGGCCCACCATCGACTCCTTGGGGCCCAGTTCGAGAGACAGGGGAGCGACGGAGCGCGCGTAGGACAACGGCGAATTGTGATGACCCCACGAGACGTGGAGATACCCGCTGCCGTCCACGGCGATGCTGATCGAGTTGTGTGCGTCGGTCGGATTGCCGGTGTGCATCGAACGCTCGTACTCCCAGCGTCCTCCTCCGGACCGGCGGGCGAGCACGAGTGCCCCGTTCTCGTCGTAGTAGGCAGTGAACTGGTGGACCACCCCATCGGCTTCGTGGCTCACGACGGAGTTGCGGCGAAAGACCGTCGCATTGACGGAGTTGTTCGCCCAGGCGGGGGAAAGCGGGCTCATGGAAGCGCCGTTCGCCGGCTTGATCTCCGCGGGAGGCTCGAGATTCGCCTTCTCGCGATAGGCGTGGTTCTTCCCGTCCCAATTCCCGACCAGAGCACGGTCGCCGGGCCGGCCGAACACCGCGACGCGGTCGGCGGCACCCGCCTTCATGCTGTTCTTGACGTGGTACTGATTCCCTCGACGAACCGTCAGCGTGTCGACACCATCGCCGTCCCAGTCTCCGACGAGCACCACGTCGGTGGCCTGGCCGTAGGGGACGACGTTGTCGGCAGCGCCGTTCGCGAGGTTGTTCTTGACGTGGTACGTCCGCCCGCGGCGGACCGTGAGAGTGTCGGTGCCGTCGCCGTTCCAGTCGCCGACGAGGATCACGTCGTTCGGGCGTCCGTAATGCACGACCGCGTCGGCCGGACCGCTCGTGAGGCTGTTGCGGATGTGGTACGTCCGCCCGCGGCGGACGGCGAGGGTGTCGGTGCCGTCGCCGTTCCAGTCGCCGACGAGGATCACGTCGTTCGGACGCCCGTACCGGATGACGACATCGGCCGGTCCACTCGTCAGGCTGTTCCGGAGGTGGAACTCGTTCCCGCGCCGAACGGCGAGGGTGTCGGTGCCGTCGCCGTTCCAGTCGCCGACGAGCATCGCGTCGCCCGGGCGTCCGTAGTCGAAGAAGTAGTCGGATTCGCCGGGGGCGATACGCGACTTCACGAAGTTGCGGCGGTCGCGCCGCAGCAGGAGCGAGTCCTGGCCCGCGCGGACCGAGGCGCTGACTCGGCCTCGCTCGAATCGCTGAGTCCAGAATCGGCCCGATCGCACCTCGTCTTCGCGCGGCAGTCCGAGTTCCTCGAACCCGCCGAGTCGGCGGAATTCACTCAACACGGGTTCGGCGATGGCCCACGCAGCGTCGCCGGACACCACGACGAGTCCGCCCTCGAACTCCTGGATGCCCGTACCGCGTCCTGCGCCGTCGGGCTGAAGTTCCGAGGTGGGGAAGCCGAGCGCTCCGTGGGCACCGTTCCTCGAATAGGCGGCCCACGCGGCGCCATGGACAGCGAAGACCCCGCGTTCGGTCGCGTACAGCCGCCCGTTGACGAAGTCCTGGACGTACCCGGTGTCACTCACCTGACGGCGGGGCCCGTACGACGAGCCGAGTGCGGCGGCATGCGGTCCCGTGGCCTCGTAGGCCTGCAGCGGGCCGACGGGATCGTCGGCAGCAGGGTCAGCGGCGACGGGCGGAGTCACCACGAGCGTGGTGGCGAGCAGAGCGGCGCACATGAGCGCGAGTCGTCGCACGGGCGTTCCTTCGGGGGGACGACGTCAGGGGAAGGGCGTGGGCCTGACGGTCGCACGTACGGCGGCGCGCGTGGGGCGTTTTCTCCGGATTTCACCCCTTCGGACGGGTCGCCACACCCCCCGTTGGGACTGCTCGCGACCTCCCACTGCCGCCGGGGCGCTGGAGACCTGCGCGGGTCAGTGCTGCCACCCGCGAACCTGGTGAACGGTGGCGGTCTTGGGGTACGTGCCGCCACGTGGCCCGATCTCGAAGAGGTCGATCATGAGGAAGAGCGGGTAGTCGGGCGCCTGGGCGATGCGTCGCAGTAGTCGCCCGTCGCACCCGATGACGGTCTCGCCATGGCCCCAGATTGCGGTCCACGTGTGCGGCTGCGAGGCGTCGACGGGGACGATGACCTCGGCCATATCGGTGGTCATGCGCGGGTCATGATGTGCCTTGATGCCACTGCGGACACGTGTCGCCGGCCCGATGGCGTCGGCATCGATTTCGAGGATGCAGATCTCACCAGAGTCACGTGCCGACAGGTGCTCTGTCCCGATCAACCAGGCAGCGACCATGCAGTTCGATCCACGGCTTGCCGCGAGCGTGATGTCGACTCGCCCGCGGGACGGGGCGAACAGAAGCTGCTGGCGGGTCTCGGTACGAACCTCGAGGTCTGCCCGATGACGGTGCGTCCCGATGGCGGAGCCGACCGGCCCCGAATAGACCCCCGTCTGCAGATTCGAGACGCGTAACGGGGCGTCCTCAGGGCGCCAGTCACGCTGGTCTGCGTCGATTCGCAGCTCTATTCCCGGCCGCAGCAACGCATAACGAGCGCGTGCCCGCTCCGGCGTCGTCCAGTGCGGAAGATAGCTCGGAACCCACAGCTTCGAACTCAGTTCTCCCGTGAAACTCTCATCGACGTCAGGAGCCCGGTCCGGAGCCGGCGGGAGCTTTTCGAACGTGAACGGCATGCGCCATGATCACACGCCCGCCCACCGGCTCAGGTGGTCAGCATCGCGGCGTTGAGCGTGCTGGGCGGGACACCGAAGCCCTCGATGAGCGTCAGCGTGTGCGGCCGCAGCTTCTCCAGGAGGGCGTTGACCTCGGCGGTCACCTGCTTGGCGCGGTCGGTGGTCAGCCGGTGGTGCTCCATGAACCATGCCTTGTCCCGCTCGATCGCGCTGAGGGCGTACAGCGAGCACACGTCGCGCAGGAGTTCCTGCGCCTCGGGGTCGTCGCAGCGCGCGATGCCGGCGGTGAACGCCTCGAGCACGACACGTTCGATGTGCACCTGACCGACTTTGAGCACGTGGTCCTGCGCCTCGTTGAAGATCTCGAACGACCGCTCGGGCTCCTGCCGGGCGCGCTGCAGACGACGGGCGGCGGTCTCGATGACGTGCTGTTCGCGGTCCTCGAACAAGCTCAGCTGGGTACCGCGGTCGAGCAGGTCGTGCTCGTCGCCGCCACCGGGCCGCGCGTCGATGAGCCGCTGGATCAGGCCACCGGCGGCGGTGCGCTCCTTGACGATGTCGGCCACCGACTCGGCGGCGAACCGCACCATGCCGAGCGGGTCGAGACCGGTGACCTCCTTGGCGTAGGCGGTGAGCATCTCCTTCGCGACGAGCTGCATCAGCACGTGGTTGTCGCCCTCGAAGGTCGTGAAGACGTCCGTGTCGGCCTTGAGCGTCGTGAGGCGGTTCTCGGCCATGTAGCCCGCGCCGCCGCACGCCTCGCGCGCTTCCTGGATCGCCCGGGTCGCGTGCTCGGTCTGGATGGCCTTGAGGCCCGCGGCACGACTCTCCAGCTCGCGCTGCTGCTGCGGATCGGGATCGGGTTCGGTCTGCAGACGATGCATGCGCGCAACGAGTTGGTTCTGAGCGAACCGGAAGGCATAGGAGGTGGCGACGAGTGGCAGCAGGCGGCGCTGGTGCACGCGGTAGTCCATGAGGACGGTCTCCTCGCCCTCGCGGCCCTCGAACTGCCGGCGCTGCAGCGCGTACCGGCCGGCGATGCTGAGGGCGACCTCGGTGGCCGCGCTCGCCGATCCGCCGACGCTCACTCGGCCGCGGATGAGCGTGCCGATCATCGTGAAGAACCGCGCGCCGGGGCTCTCGATCGGCGAGGAGTAGGTGCCGCGCTCGTCGACGTTCGCGTAGCGGTTGAGCAGGTTCTCCCGCGGAACCCGTACCTGGTCGAACATGATGCGTCCGTTGTCGACACCGCCGAGGCCGCCCTTGTAACCGCAGTCGGAGGTCGTCACGCCGGGCAGGTCATCGCCGTCCTCGTCGCGGATCGGCACGACGAAGCAGTGGACGCCGTGGTCCTCGCCCAGGGTGATGAGCCGGGCGAAGACCGCCGCCACCCGGGCATGGCTCGCGGCGCCCCCGATGTAGTCCTTGCGCGAGCTGGGGGTGGGGGAGTGGATGACGAACTCCTGCGTGGCGGGGTCGTATGTCGCCGTCGTCTCCAGGCTCTGGACGTCGCTGCCGTGCCCGGTCTCGGTCATCGCGAAGCACCCGAGCAGGCTGAGATCGATGATGTCCGGGATCATCGCGTGGTGGCGCTCCGTGCCGAGGTTCTCGATCGCGCCGCCGAAGAGGCCCCACTGGACGCCCGCCTTGACCATCAGCGACAGGTCGAACTGGGCGAGCATCTCGATGCCGGTCACCGCCATCCCGGGATCGCCGGTTCCGCCGTTCTCGGTGCGGAATCCGGCGGCGGGGATCCCGGTCGACACGAGCTGCTTGAGCTGCTCGAGCACCCGGGCTCGCGCCTCGTCCAGGGAGAGCGAGTGGTCGTAGGCGAGATCCATGCCGGCGAGTTCGACTCGGCTCTGCTCGCGCACATGGCGCCACTTGCCGTCGAGCGCGCGACGGAGCGCTTCGGGGGACGTCATGGCCCCACGCTAGCGGCGAAACGGACCCCTTACGAGGTGAGCTCGAGGCTCGCCTGCTCGATCGCCTCGGGCGACAGGACGTGTCCGATCGCCATGGCCGCCGCACCCAGTACACCGGACCGTTCGCCCGTCACGGAGGTGACGATCCGCAGATGCTCGGTGGCCAGCGGAAGCGAGCGCTGGTAGACGACCTCGCGGATGCCCGCCACGAAGTGTTCGCCCGTGGAGGCCAGGGCGCCACCGACCACCACGACCGACGGATTGATGAAGTTGACGACCATCGCGAGCACGTCGCCGAGGTCGCGACCCGCCTGTCGCACGGCCTGGATCGCGTCGACGTCCCCGGCGCGCACCTGCCGGACCAGGTCGGCGGTGTCGCGCACGGGCTTGCCCGCAGCCTGCAGGGCGCGCGCGATCGCAGGACCGGCGGCGACCGCTTCGAGGCAGCCGATGTTCCCGCATCGACACAGCGCGTCGGACGGTCGGCCGACGCGGATGTGCCCGACGTCGCCGGCCGTGCCCTGCGCCCCGCGCTGCAGTTCGCCTCCGGCGATGATGCCGGCACCGATGCCGGTGGACGCCTTGATGAACACCAGATCCCGCGCGGTCGGAAACTGGGCGTGCTGCTCGCCCAGCGCCATGATGTTGACGTCGTTGTCGATCAGCACGGGCACCGGGAACGCCTGCTGCACGTGCGCGGGTACGTCGTAGCGATCCCAGCCGGGCATGATCGGCGGGTTGATCGCTCGACCGGTCGAGTGCTCGACGGGCCCCGGGAGGCCCACGCCGATCGCGGCCAGATCCGTGATCGGGCGCTGCGCCTGTTCCAGCAGCCGGTGAGCGACCGTCTCGACCCACGCGAGGACCACGTCCGGGCCCTCGGCGATCTCGAGATCGGCACGTTCCTCGGCGAGCAGTTCGCCCGAGAGATCGGCGATCGCCGCCCGTGCGTGGGTGGCGCCGAGGTCGACGCCGAGCACGACCCGAGCGGCCGGATTCACCGCGAGCAAGGAGGGCGGCCGGCCCCCGGTGGAGCGGGCGTCGCCGTACGGCGTGACCAGGCCGAGCCGCATCAGGACGTCGACACGGGCGGCGACCGTGGAGCGTGCCAGACCCGTGGACGCCGCGAGTTGAGCGCGGGTCATGGGCTTGTTCTCGCGCTGCAGGAGCGCGAACACGTCACTGGTCTTCACGGGAATGATTGAACCATCGCCGCTTCTGTAGGTCCAGCAATCATCTTTTGACGGGTACTCGACAAAAGTCGGTGAACTGTGTCACAGTGCTGCCGTGGAAGGTGATCTGCCCGTTTTGCGGGTTCGCGACGTGACGAAGAGCTTCGTCGGCAACGTCGTCCTGCGCGGCGCGAGTCTCGACGTCCATCCCGGCGAGGTGCTGGGGCTGGTGGGCGAGAACGGTGCCGGCAAGTCGACGCTCATGAAGATCCTCGCGGGCGTGCACGAGCCGGACTCCGGGACGATCGAGATCGACGGCGCGCCGGTGACGTTCGGGCACCCGATCCAGGCGCAGCAGGCCGGCATCGCCACCGTCTTCCAGGAGTTCAACCTGCTCCCCGAGCGGACCATCGCCGAGAACATCTACCTCGGCCGCGAGCCGCGCAAGGGCCGGCTGGTGGACGTCACCGGGATGGAGCGCGAGGCGCGCTCGCTCCTCGAAGGCCTCGGGATCACCGGTCTCGACCCCGCCCGGCGGGTGCGTACCCTCTCGGTCGCCGAGCAGCAGATCGTCGAGATCGCCAAGGCCGTGAGCCTCGACGCGCGGGTCATCCAGATGGATGAGCCCACCGCCGCGCTCGCCGACCACGAGGTCGCGCTGCTGTACGACATCATCGGCAACCTGACCGCACGCGGCGTGGCGATCATCTACGTCTCCCACCGCCTGCGTGAGGTCCTCCACCTGTGCCGCACCGTGACGGTGCTCAAGGACGGCGAGCAAGTGGACACCCGCCCGGCGTCCGAGCTGAACGAGTCGACACTGGTCCGACGCATGGTCGGCCGCCCCATGTCGTCGTTCTTCCCGCCCGTGCGTCCGGGCACCGAGACGGGAAAGGTCCGGCTCGAACTGCGCGGTGCAGGCAACGATCACGTCGACGGCGTCGACCTGACGCTGCGCGCCGGTGAGATCGTCGGCATCGCCGGACTCCAGGGCTCCGGTCGCACCGAACTGCTCGAGGCTGTGTTCGGCATCGCGCCTCTCACCCGCGGCGAGTTGCTGATCGACGGCGTCTCGGTCACTGTCGGCTCCCCGCGTCAGGCGATCCGCCACGGGATGGCCCTGGTCACCGAGGACCGCAAGGCGACGGGGCTGGCCCTGCAGCAGTCGATCCTCGACAACGCCCTCGGCGTCGTGCGCAGCGTGTTCCCCGGCCGCACTCCCGCCGCGCGACGCGACGTGCCCGGACTGCTCGGCTCCCTCGCCGTCTCCGCCCGGTCGCTCGGCCAGGAGGCGCAGTTCCTGTCCGGCGGCAACCAGCAGAAGGTCGTGCTCGCCCGCTGGCTCACGACCCATCCCCACATCGTGCTGCTCGACGAACCCACGCGCGGCATCGACGTGGGCGCCAAGCACGCCATCTACGAGGTCATGCGCGAGCTCGCCGCCGAAGGCGTCGCTGTGCTCATGGTCTCCAGTGAGCTCCCGGAGGTGATCGGCATGTCCGACCGGATCCTCGTCATGCGCGACGGAAGGCTGGCCGGTGAACTCCCGGCCGGTGCCACGGAGGAGTCCGTGCTGTCGCTCGCGACCGGCGTCGGTGAGGTGGCGTCATGAGCGAGCGCCAGCGAGTGAACATCAGGCACCTCATGACGGCGCCTGCCTATCGTGAGTTCTTCTGGCAGGTGGCGTCATGAGCATCACCGTGCGCCAGGGCCGCACCCTGAGCTCGACCACGATCGTCTTCGCGGTGCTGGTCCTCGCGATCGTCGCGGGCGCGATCATCACCGCGGTCAACGGCCGCAACTTCTTCAGCATCGGCAACATCGACAACGTCCTGACGACGATGACGATCCTCGGGCTCATCGCCGTCGGCCAGACGCTGGTCATCCTCGTCGGCTCGCTCGACCTCTCCGTGCCGTTCGTCGTGAGCCTCGCGAGCGTGACCGCCGGGGGCATCATGGCCGGTCAGACCGGGCGCATCGTGCCCGCGGTGCTCCTCACGCTGCTCGTCGCGGTGGTCATCGGTCTGGTCAACGGCCTGATCGTCAGCCAGCTGCAGGTGCACGGCTTCATCGCGACGCTGGGGACCGGGCTCATCCTCTCGGGCTACCTGGCCTCGAACTTCCAGGGCAGCCACGGCGAGGCGCCCCGCGCCTTCCGGCTGCTGGACGCCACCCGCATCGGCCCGGTGCCGATCGCGACACTGATCATGCTCGGCTGCGCGGTGCTGGCCATCGTGATGCTGCGGCGGACGCGGCTCGGCCATCACCTCTACGCCGTCGGCGGCCACGCCGAGGTAGCGCGCATGTCCGGTGTCCGCACCGCCACGCCGATCATCGCCGCGCACGTCATCTGCACGGTGCTCTCCGCGGTCGCCGGCCTTCTGCTCCTCGCCCGTCTCGGAGTCGGACAACCGACCGTCGGCTCGCAGGGCAGCTACGACCTCATGTCGATCGCGGCGGTCGTGCTCGGCGGGACGCTGCTGAGCGGCGGCAAGGGCAACATCGTCGGGACGCTCGCCGGCGTCGCGATCTTCGCGGTGCTCGACAACGTCATGGGCGTCATGCAGCTCAACCCGTTCCTCAAGGACGTCGTCCGCGGCACGGTCATCGTCGTCGCCGTCGCGGTCTACGCCCGCCGCGAGATCGACCGGCGTCCCGCCCGCTTCGGTTCAGCCTCACCGACTCCCCAGGAGGTGCGATGAGCACCCAGGTCACCCTCCCGCGGTACGAGGGAAGCCTCGGCCGACGTCTCGCGCTGGCGCTGCGCACTCCCGGCGGAGCCGTGTTCGTGCTGGCGGCCGTGTTGCTCGTCGCCATCGTGGTCTCCAACCCGAACTTCGCCGATCCCGGGTCGCTCATCCGCTTCGCCGGCCGTACCGCGCCGATCGCGATCGCGGCGATGGGTCAGTACTACGTCATCGTCAGCGGCGAGTTCGACCTGTCGATGGCGGCGGTCATTGCGGCCCAGGTGGTGCTGGCGGGCAACTTCATCGGTCAGGACGAGGCGCGCATCCTGCCGGGGCTGGTGGTGATGTTCGCGGTCGGCGCGCTCATCGGTCTCATCAACGGGCTGGCCACGACGATCCTCAAGGTCCCGAGTTTCATCGTCACGCTCGGCATGATGCTCGCGCTGACCGGTCTGGTGCGCTACGTGACCGGCGGTGCGGCGACGGGCAACCCGTCGGACGCGTTCCGCGACATCGGTCGCGGCGGCATCGAAGGTGTCCCGGTCGTGGGAATCCTTCCGTTCTCGCTGCTCATCCTGCTCGTGCTCGCGGCGCTCGCGGTCTGGCTCATGCGCCGCCCCTTCGGCCGCTCGATCGTGGCCGTCGGTGACAACGCGGAAGCCGCCCGTTACGCCGGAACCGCCGTGTGGTGGCTCAAGACCCGGGCGTTCATCATCTCCTCGCTGTCGGCCACCGTCGCGGGCATCCTGCTCGTCGGCTACGCCGGCGTCCACCCGTCCGTCGGGTCCGGTTACGAGTTCGCCGCGATCACCGCCGTCGTCATCGGCGGCGTGGTGCTCGGCGGCGGCCGCGGGTGGGTGCTGTCGGCCGCAGCGGGCGCGTTCGCGCTGGAGCTGCTGTTCCTGCTCTTGACGTCGCTCGGTGTCCCGTCCACGTGGCGCAGCACCGTGCAGGGCGTCATCATCATCGTCGCCGTCGCGCTGGCAGGCCGTAGCTGGCGGGCTACCCGCCGGCCTCGGCGTCGCGGCGGAGTCGCCCCCTCGACCCCTCCACCCCCACCCAGCCCACCTCGGGCGCAACGACAGGAGACATCCGATGCGTAGGACCATGAGAGCGGGGGCCCTCGCCTCCGCCGCCGCGCTCGTCGTGCTGGCCGGCTGCAGCACCGACGAGATTTCCGACTCCGGCGACGACGGCGGAAACCAGGACACCGAGTGGTTCGTCCAGGCCGACTTCGACCGTCAGAACGAGCAGCGCGACGCGACCTTCCAGGGTGACGAGAGCGAGCCGTGGCTGCAGTACCTCGAAGGCGACATGACGGACACCTCCGAGTTCGCGTCCGAGGGCCCCAAGAAGGTGTGCTTCGCCAACGCCTCGATCAGCAACCCGTGGCGGCAGACCGGCTGGATCACGATGCAGCAGCAGCTGCAGGTCCTGCAGGAGCAGGGCGTCATCTCCGAGATGGAGACGCGCGACGCCCAGGACTCCGACGACACGCAGATCGCCGACATCGACTACTTCATCAACGAGGGCAACTGCGACGCCTTCGTCATCTCGCCGAACTCCACGGCCGCGATGACGCCGGCCGTCGAGCGCGCCTGTGAGACCGGCAAGCCCGTCGTCATCTTCGACCGTGGCGTCGAGACCGACTGCCCGACGACGTTCATCCACCCGATCGGTGGCTACGCGTGGGGCATCGACACGGCCAACTTCCTCGTCGACAACCTGGAGGAGGGCGACCGCGTCATCGCGCTGCGCATCCTGCCGGGCGTCGACGTGCTGGAGACCCGCTGGGCCGCCGCCGAGAAGATCTTCGAGGAGAACGGCATCGAGGCCGAAGACCATTTCACCGACGCCGATCCCACCAAGATCAAGCAGATCGTCACCGACGCCATCAATCAGGGCCAGGTCGACGGCATCTGGATGGACGCCGGTGACGGTGCCGTCGCGGCCATCGAGGCGTTCGAGGACGCCGGTGTCGACTACCCGGTCATGACCGGTGAGGACGAGATGAGCTTCCTGCGCAAGTGGGAGGAGACGGGTCTGACGGGTCTCGCGCCGGTCTACTCGAACTTCCAGTGGCGTACGCCGCTGCTCGCGGTGCAGAAGATCTTCGCCGGTGAGGAGATCCCGACCGAGTGGGTGCTCCCGCAGTCGCCGATCACCGAGGACGATCGCGGCGAGTACCTCGCGGCCAACGAGGGCATGCCCGACGGTCACTACGCCAAGTTCGGCGGCGAGGACCTTCCGGGCTTCCCGCAGGCCTGGCAGGACCGCTGATTCACGAGCGGCTGCGGCGGGCGATCCCCGCCGCAGCCGCCCCCTGCTCACCACGGACACGAAGGGAGGCGCCGTGCGCCCCATCGGCATCAACACCTGGGTCTGGCGGTCGCCGCTGACCGACGACGTCCTCGACGCGACCCTCGACGCCGTCGCCGCATTCGGCTTCGACGCGGTCGAGCTGCCGCTCGAGCAGGCCGGCGACCTGTCGGCCGAGCGGGTCGTCGCCGCACTGGAACGGACCGGCCTGATGCCGTGTGTCGTGGGCGCGATGGCACCCGGCCGCGACCTCATCGAACCCGGCGCCGTCGAGGGCACGCAGGAGTACCTGCGCGCGTGCGTCGACCTGGCGGCCGACATCGGGGCGCGCAGCGTCTGCGGCCCCTTCTACGCGGCCACCGGGCGGGTCTGGTCCATGACGCCTGATGAACGCGATCAGACCTACGCCACCTGGCGCACCCATCTGGCTCCCGTCGTCGAGCACGCCGAACGCCGAGGCGTCCGTCTCGGCATCGAGCCGCTCAACCGGTACGAGACGTCCCTCGTCAACACGGTCGAACAGGCGCTCACCGGGCTCGACGGGCTCCTCGGTCCCTCGCTCGGGCTCGCGCTCGACACCTACCACCTCAACATCGAGGAACGCTCCTCCGCCGCCGCGATCACCGCCGCAGCCGAGCATCTGGTCCATGTGCAGGTCTGCGGCAACGACCGAGGAGCGCCGGGCCACGATCAGACCGACTGGCCGGCCATCCTCGACGCCCTCGACGACGCCGGCTACGACGGCCCACTCGTCATCGAGAGCTTCACCTCCGAGAACACGACCATCGCCACCGCCGCCTCCATCTGGCGGCCGCTGGCACCCACGCAGGACGACCTGGCCCGCGACGGCCTCGCGTTCCTGCGCGAGCTCACCGCACACCGCAACGGGGGAATCTCATGAGTCCTGCCCCAACGCCCCTGGGAGTCGCCGTCGTCGGTCACTCCTTCATGGGCAAGGCCCACTCCAACGCCTGGCGCAACGTCAGCGCGTTCTACCCCGACGTCCCGCCGGTCGCTCGTCGGGTGCTGGTCGGCCGGGACGCAGCTCGCGTCGGCGAGGCGGCGCACCAGTTCGGTTGGGAGGAGACGGAGACCGACTGGCGGCGCGTGCTGGAGCGTGACGACATCCAGGTCGTCGACGTGTGCACGCCCGGTCACCTGCATTACGAGATCGCGCTGGCCGCGCTCGAGGCCGGCAAGCACGTGCTCGTCGAGAAGCCGTTGAGCAACAGCACGAGTGAGGCCGAGCGACTCGTCGAGGCCGCAGCCTCGGCACGCGCGCGCGGCGTGCAGTCGATGGTCGGCTTCAACTACCGGCGGGTGCCTGCGCTGGAGCTCGCGCGTTCGTTCGTCGCCGAGGGGCGCATCGGCGCGGTCCGCGAGATCCGCGCCGCGTACCTGCAGGACTGGCTCGCCGACGATCAGGCGCCGATGACCTGGCGCCTGCGCCGTGAGCAGGCCGGCTCCGGTGTGCTCGGCGACCTCGGATCGCACGTCGTCGACCTGCTGCGGTTCCTCACCGCGGACGACATCTCCTGGGTCGAGGGGCACCTGGCGACCTTCGTCCCGACGCGTCCCGGGGCCGACGGCCCGGAGCAGGTCACCGTCGACGACGCCGCCTGGGCGCTGCTCGGCCTGACCGGGGGAGCGGTGGCGAGTGTGGAGGTCAGCCGCATGGCCTTCGGACGCAAGAACGGGCTGCGGCTCGAACTCTATGGATCGCGCGGTTCCCTCACGTTCGACCTGGAGCGCCTGAACGAGTTGTGGGTCGACACCGGCGACGGCGGGACCCGGGTGCTCGTCACCGAGCCGCACCACCCCTACCTCGACGCGTGGTGGCCGCCGGGCCACGTGCTGGGGTGGGACCACACGTTCACCACCCAGGCCGCGGAGTTCCTCCATGCCATCGGTACGGGCACCGCGCCGACCCCGTCGTTCGAGGACGGCCTGGCGGTGCAGCAGGTGCTCGACGCCGTCGAGCGCACCGCCGCCGACCGCCACGAGACCATTTCGGCTTCTTGACCACCGCGAAGGAGACCACGATGACCCGACCCTTCACGCTCTTCACCGGCCAGTGGGCCGACCTCACCCTGGAGGAGGTCGCCGAACTGGCGGCGGGCTGGGGCTACGACGGCCTCGAGATCGCCGTGTCCGGCGAGCACCTCGACGCCTCGCGCTGGAACGACGAGGAGTACATCGCCGGCCGCAAGGAGATCCTCGACCGCCACGGTCTCGGCTGCTGGGCGATCTCCAACCATCTCAAGGGCCAGGCGGTGTGCGACGACCCGATCGATGAGCGTCATCGCTCGATCGTGGGCCCGCGCGTGTGGGGCGACGGCGACCCGGAGGGCGTGCGCCAGCGTGCGGCCGAGGAGTTGAAGGACACCGCGCGGCTGGCCCGCGCGATGGGTGTCGACGTCGTGGTCGGCTTCACCGGGTCGTCGATCTGGCAGTACGTCGCGATGTTCCCGCCGGTCCCCGCGAGCCGCATCGACGCGGGCTACCAGGACTTCGCCGACCGGTGGAACCCGATCCTCGACGTGTTCGACGAGTGCGGTGTGCGGTTCGCGCACGAGGTGCACCCGTCGGAGATCGCGTACGACTACTGGTCGACGGTGCGCACGCTGGAGGCGATCGGCCACCGCGAGGCCTTCGGCCTGAACTGGGACCCGAGCCACATGGTCTGGCAGGGGATCGACACGGTCGCGTTCATCACCGACTTCGCCGACCGGATCTACCACGTCGACTGCAAGGACACCCGCATGCGGATGGGCGGCGGCCGCAACGGGATCCTCTCGTCACATCTGCCGTGGGGCGATCAGCATCGTGGCTGGGACTTCGTGTCCGCGGGACGTGGCGACGTGCCGTGGGAGGACGCCTTCCGCGCGCTGGGTCGGATCGGCTACACCGGCCCGATCTCCATCGAGTGGGAGGACGCCGGCATGGACCGTCTCCAAGGTGCCCCCGAAGCGCTGCAGTACCTGCGCCGTTTCGACTTCGAGCCGCCCGCCGCCTCCTTCGACTCCGCCTTCGACCAAGGCTGACGCCGCGACTGCAGCGGCGAGCACGACGGCTACGCACGCCGGCGGCTGAGGGCGATTCCCGCTGCTGCGAGCGCCGCGCCGAGGCCGACCCGACGGGCGAGGCGCGTTGCGGGGGCGATGTCCCCGGCGGTGACGGCGCGGCCGTCGCCGAGGGTCGGTCGGTGCTCGATCCGTTCGCCGTAGACGTTGGTGCCACCGAGGCGGATGCCGAGCGCGCCGGCGAAGGCCGCTTCCACGGGTCCCGCGTTCGGGCTCGGGTGGCCGGCGGCATCGCGTCGCCAGGCACGTAGCGCCCCCCGACGATCGGGTCCGCAGAGCGCGGTGAGGACGGCGGCGAGCCGGGCGGGCAGCAGATTGGCGACATCGTCGGCGCGCGCCGCCGCCTTGCCGAAGCGCTCATAGCGGGGGTTCCGGTGCCCGATCATGGCGTCGAGCGTGTTGACGGCCCGATACGCCAGCAGCCCCGGCGCGCCCGCGATCCCGCCCCACACCAGGGGAGCGGCGACGGCGTCGGAGGTGTTCTCGGCCACCGACTCCACTACCGCGCGGGCCACCTCGTCCTCGGGCAGGCCGCTCGGGTCGCGCCCGACGAGGTGGGTGAGGCGGCGACGCGCGGCGGGGAGATCGCCGGCTTCGAGGAACGCGCCGATCGTCGTCGCCTCGCGTTCGAGTGACCGTCCGCCGAGAACCGCCCAGGTCGTGAGAACCGTCGCGAGAAAACGGTGCCGGCGCTCGGCGACCACGCCGACGGCGCCGGCGGCGGCGACGAGGAGGGCGGCGTGAAGGGAACCGCGCCCGACCGAGTCGGCGTAGGTCCGTCGCTCGAGGCTCGCGGCGATCCGGCCGAAACCGGCGACGGGGTGGAAGCGCCGCGGGTCACCGAGCCACCGGTCGAGTGCATACCCGGCGAGGAGCCCGGCGGCGCGGTCCTTCATCCGGCCCTCCCGCAGTACGCTGACGATCCATGAGGACCCTGGTCACCGGCGGCGTGCGGTCGGGCAAGTCGGCTCACGCCGAGTCGTTGCTCGCGGACGCTCCGGCCGTGACGTACGTGGCCCCCGGCCCGCGCTACGACGACGCTGACTGGGAGCTGCGCATCGCGGCCCACCGGGCACGCCGTCCCGCTTCCTGGGTGACGATCGAGGAGACCGACCTGCCACGCGCCGTCGCCGCCGCGCGGGGTGCGCTGCTCGTCGACTGCCTCGGCACCTGGGCGACCGCTCAACTCGACGAACTCGCTGCGTGGGAGTCTCGGACCTGGCAGGACGCGTTGGCCCCGCGACTCGATGCCGCCCTCGAGGCGGTCGCCGCTTACGACGGCGATGTCGTGCTGGTCACCAACGAGGTCGGGCTCGGCGTGGTCCCGGCGCACCGCTCCGGCCGCGTCTTCCGTGACGCGCTCGGGTGGGTGAACCAGCGCTTCGCGGCCGACTGCGACACCGTCGCGCTGGTCATCGCCGGGCGCGTGCTGACGCTCTGAGCTCACAGCGCGTCAAGCCGCGCGACCTCGTTCATGAGCCGCGCGGCCGAGCGCAGCAGCGGCACGGCCGCGACCGCTCCGCTGCCCTCACCGAGACGAAGATCGAGATCGAGTACGGGCGCGAGTCCGAGCTTCTCCAGCGCGAGCGACTGCGCGGGCTCGGTGGAGCGGTGCCCGGCGACGAACCAGGCCGCGGCCCCCGGCGTGAGCCGCTCGGCCATGACGCCTGCCGCGACCGCGATGAGACCATCGAGCACGACCGGCACGCCGGCTTCCGCCGCCGCTGCCATGAAGCCCGCCGACGCCGCGATGTCGGCGGATCCCAGCGCGGCAAGCGTCCGCCTCGGGTCGTCGTTCTCGCCATGCCGGGCGAGTGCCTGTGCGATGACCGCGGTCTTGTGGGCGAGTCCGGCGTCGTCGACGCCGGTCCCGCGTCCCACGACGAGTTCAGCAGGCAGGCCGAAGCTCGCGGCGATGAGCGCCGCGGCGGGCGTCGTGTTGCCGATCCCCATGTCCCCGCTGATCAGCAGCTGCGCGCCGGCGGCGATCTCCTCGGCCGCGACCGTCGCTCCGACCTCGAGGCTGCGGTCGAGTTCCTCGGCGGTCAACGCGTCCTCCAGGTGGATCGCCCCGCTGCCGCGCCGCACCTTGTACGCGCTGACCTCGAGGTCGTCGAGGTCGTCGTCGACGGCGAGATCGAGCACGCGCAGTGCCACACCGTGCTGCCGTGCCAGCACCGCGACCCCCGCGGTACCGGCGACGAAGGCCCGGACCATCATCGGCGTGATCTCCCGCGGGTAGGCCGACACCGCGTGCTCGGCGACCCCGTGATCGCCGGCGAAGACGACCGCGCGGACGTTCTCGGGAACGGCGGGCGGGACCTGGTCCTGCACCGCGCTGAGCCAGACGCCCAGCTCACCGAGCCGGCCCAGCGCTCCTCGCGGGACGGCGAGAGCGTCGAGATGCTCCTGGGCAGCGGCGCGCGCTGCCGCGGACGGTGGGGTGATGGGATCGGGCTGATTCACGACGGGTCCTCCTCAGACGACGAGCGGGGAGTGTCGGCGACCTGGACGTTGACGGTGTAGTCCGACCCTTCGACGTCGTCGATCGTGACGGTGGCGTCGAACGAGACACCTTGGTGCGTCAGGACGCAGTCCACTTCGGTGCCGTCCTCGATGGTGATGTCGTCGTCGCCGCAGTCGAGCTCATCGGGGCGCTGACCGACCTCGCTCTCGAGGGCGTCCATCGCGACGCCGGCCACCTTGTCCGCCGGCTCGGTCGTGGAGCCGGCGTTGACGGAAATGGAGCAAGCGGACAGCGACAGCATCAGGACGAGGGCGGACAGGGAACGTGCGGTGCGGGTCATGCGGGACCTCCCGGGGTCTCGATCCAGTGGGCGTTCGGCAGGATGCCGGGCCGTTGGCCGGCGAGCAGTTCGGCGGCGATGGCGATGACGTCGCCGTGACTCACCACCAGCGTGACGTCGGCGGCGGAGAGCTGCGCGGTGAAGTCCGCGATCCGATCCGCGACGTCGGCCGTGGTCTCGCGCGCCGACTGCTCCAGCAGCAGGTCGCTCGTCATCACGTCCAGTCCCAGTTCCGGCGCGATGATGGCCGCGGTCTGCTGAGCGCGCACGGCGGGGGAGGACCAGAGTGCCGTGATCCCCCGTCCGCACAGCTGGGATGCGGCGGCGGTAGCTTGCGTGCGGCCCTGGTCGGTCAACTCCGGATGCAAGGCGTCGTACTGCATCCGGCCGGCCGCGTTCCAGGAGGACTGGCCGTGCCGCAGCCAGATGATCACGGCGCGAGCTCCAGGGCGGCGACCGCGCCGATGACCGTGATGGCGGGGGCGCCGATCCCCTCGGCCGCGGCCGCGTCGGCCAGTGTCGCGACGGTGGAGCGGACCACCCGCTGGGAGGGCAGGGTGCCGTCGGCGATGATCGCGGCCGGCGTCGAGGACGCCATGCCGGCCGCCACAAGTCGCCGGGTGATGGCGCCCAGTTGCCGCACGCCCATGAGCACGACGATGGTCAGTCCGCCCGTGGCCAGCCCGTCCCAGTCCACGCTGCTCGTGGGATCGTCGGGCGCAACGTGTCCCGAGACCACCGTGAAACCTTGGGTGAGGCCGCGATGGGTGAGGGGGATCCCCGCCGCCGCGGGGACGGCGAGTGCGGAACTCAAGCCGGGGATGACCCGTGCGGGGACACCCGCCTCGGCGCAGGCGAGCAGTTCCTCGCCGCCTCGTCCGAAGACGAAGTTGTCGCCACCTTTGAGCCGCACCGCATGTCGACCTGACCTGGCCGCCTCCACGAGGATCCGATTGATCTCTTGCTGTGGGGTGAAGCGGCCGTGCGGCACCTTAGCGACATCGATGATCTCGGTATCCGGTCCGGCCCAGGCGAGCACGGCGTGCGGAACCAGCCGGTCGGTGACGATCACGTCCGCCTTCTCGATCGCTTCTCGTCCCGCGAGCGACATCAGGCCCGGATCGCCCGGTCCTCCGCCGACGAGGGTGACCGAGCCGAGCGCCGTCGAGCTGTGCTGGTCGGTAGGACCGGCCACCGTCTCGCGGATCAGCACGTCGGCACTGGCGATCAGATCGGGGCCGAGGGACCGCGCCCACCGCACGTGGCCGCGGTCGGCAAGGTCCTCCAAGGTCGCGTCAAGCGCCTCGGCGACTACCGTTACCGTGGCGCCCTCGGTGCGCAGTTCGGCGATCGTGGCCGCGGTGCGGGGCCCGGCGCCCACGAGGACGACGTGGCGCTGGGCGACGGACAGGGAGTAGGTCATGACAGCTCGATTCTCAGGGCGGTCAGGAGCTTGCGGGTCAGCTCGGGGGGACGGACCGCGATGCGGACCCAGCGATCGTCGAGACCGGGGAAGGTGTCGGCTCGACGCACGGCGTAGCCCGCCGAGGCCAGTTTCGCGTGGATCCCGTACCCGACCTGGGCGAGGACGAAGGGGGCTTGCGAGGGCACGGTCGGCACGCCGAGCTCGGCGAGGCCGTCGACGAGGACGGCGCGCCATCGAGCCAGGCGTGACGCGCGGGCCGTGGCCTCCGCGGTCGCTTCGGGACGATGACACGCGACCATCGCTTCGATCGCCGGCGCCGACACCGACCACGGTGTCTGCAGCGCGCGCAGATCCGCGATCACCTCGGCCGGTCCGAGCGCGAACCCGGCCCGGATGCCGGGCATCGCCCACAGCTTGGTCAGGCTGCGGACGACCAGGACGTCGGGAAGGGATCGGGCGGCGAGCGATTCGGGTTCGCCGGGTACGGCGTCCATGAAGGCTTCGTCGACCACGAGCAGTCGCCCCGGCCTTCGCAGCGCCTCCAGCTCGCGCACGCGATGGAGACGGCCGGTGGGGTTCGTGGGGTTGCCGATGACGAGGAGATCGGCGTCCTCGGGCACGGCATCTGGGGCGAGCGCGAACTCTTCGGCGGCGAGGACGACGTGGGTGGGCTCGTGGCCCGCGAGGCGCAGAGCCACGTCGGGCTCCGTGAACTGGGGGTGCACGATCGTGGGCCGCTGCCACGCGCGCAGACGTGCCACCAGGCCGAACACCTCGGCGGCCCCGGCGGACGGCAGCACCTCCTCGAGCGGGCGCGCGAAGTGGTGGGCGATCGCCCTGGCGGCGGGTCGGGCGTCGGGGTAGCGGTCCGATCCGGTCACCCCTCGGGCCAGCGCCTCGCTCAACCACTCGGGGCGGGGCTCGGTCGAGACGTTGACGGCGAAGTCGAGCCGCCCATCGGCCGCCTCGACGTCGCCGTGGTGCCGGAGCGGATCGGCCGGGGCGGCCGCGGGGTCGAGCTCGCGGCGTTCCGGACGCGTGGCGTGATGTCCCGCCGGTCGAGCCGTGGCGTGTGCCGCGGCCTGCACGAAGGCTTGGGCGACGTGGGGCGTCCCGGCCCAGTGCAGGTGCAGGTAGGACGCGTGCAACGAGGACGAGGCGAATCCGAGGCTGCGGTCGTCGGACGTCCACGCCGCGATCGGGCCGTGCTCGGGCGTGACGTGCGTGCGGTGGAACTCGTGCCCGGTCGCCGCCGTTCCCGCGGAGCCGAGCACCGAGTCGGCGGGCGCGGTGGCGTGCCGGTACGCGAGGGTGAGCCGGCCCGTCATCCGGGCGTCCGCCTCGAGGACCCCGGCCATCGGTGCGCCGTCGAGCGACCGGCACAGGTAGAGGAGTCCGGCGCACTCGGCGACCGTGGGGATGCCGTCGAGGACGGCCTCGCGGACGGCCGACCGCATCGGCGTGTTGGCCGCGATCGCGGCGGCGTGGACCTCTGGGAAGCCGCCGCCGAGGTACAGCCCGTCGATGCCGTGCGGGAGGTCCCGGTCCTCGAGCGGATCGAAGGTGACGACCTCGGCCCCGGCGGCGCACAACAGTTCCTCGGTCTCGGCGTAGCGGAAGGTGAAGGCGCGACCGCCGGCGACGGCGATCCTCGGACGCCCCGCCACGGGAGTGACGTCCGGGGTCCAGGGCTCGGCGTCGAGGTCCGGAGCGGTGCGCGCGATGGCGAGGAGGTGGTCGAGGTCGACGGTCGCGGCGATGCGCTCGCTGAGCCGGTCCAGCGCCGCGGCGGCGTCGTCGCGCTCGTCCATCGGCACCAGGCCCAGGTGGCGCGAGGGCGCGACGATGCCGTCATCGCGCGAGATCACGCCCAACACCGGAAGATCGATGGCGTCGACGACCTCGCGCGCATGCCGGTCCGAGCCGACCTTGTTGACGATGACGCCGGCGACGGGAACCTCGGGGTCGAAGGCGTGCATGCCGGCCACGAGCGCGCCGATCGAGCGCGAGGCGTGGGAGGCGTCGACGACCAGCACGACAGGGGTGCGGGTGAGCGCGGCGACGTGGGCGGTGGAGGCGAAACCGCGACCGCCGATCTGCCCGTCGAACAGGCCCATGACGCCTTCGACGACCGCGACGTCCGCATCACGAGCACCGTGCAGCAGCAACGGCACCAGCAGGTCCTCGCCGACGAGGTGCGCGTCCAGGTTGCGGCCCGGCCGTCCGGTCGCGAGCGCGTGGTAGCCCGGGTCGATGTAGTCCGGACCGACCTTGTGGCCGCTGACCTCGTGCCCGGAGCGGCGCAGCGCGGCCATCAGCCCGGTCGCGACCGTGGTCTTGCCGTGCCCCGAGGCCGGGGCGGCGATGACGACCCGCGGCAGCGAGGTCACCACTCGATCCCCCGCTGGCCCTTCTGCCCGACGTCCATCGGGTGCTTGATCTTGGTCATCTCGGTGACGAGATCGGCCGCCTCGATGAGACGGGGATCGGCGTCGCGGCCGGTGATGACCACGTGCTGCCGGCCGGGCCGGTCGCGCAGCGTGGCGACGACCTCGTCGACGTCCACCCAGCCCCACTTCATCGGGTAGGTGAACTCGTCGAGGATGTAGAGGTCGTGCTCCTCGCGCGCCAGCCGGCGGCTGATCTCGGCCCAGCCCTCGGCGGCCGCGGCGGCGTGGTCGTCCTCGCTGCCCTGCTTGCGCGACCAGGACCAACCCGAGCCCATCTTGTGCCACTCGACCGGGCCGCCCTGGCCGGTCGTGCGGTGCACCTCGTCAAGCGTCTCGAGTACGGACTGCTCGCCCACACGCCACTTGGCCGACTTGACGAACTGGAAGACGCCGATGCGCCAGCCCTGGTTCCAGGCACGCATGCCCAGTCCGAAGGCGGCGGTCGACTTGCCCTTGCCGGGGCCCGTGTGCACCATCAGCAGCGGCCTGTTGCGACGCTGTCGCGTCGTGAGCCCGTCGTCCGGAACGACGAGCGGCTGTCCCTTCGGCATGTCAGGCCGCCCGTTCCGGCAGGTGCGCGCTGATCGCGGCGGTGAGGCCGTCGGCCGTCACCTCGCCCAGCGGCACGTAGTCGGCCTGCAGCGACGCGGCCAAGTCTCGCGCCAGCCCCAGGCTGAAGCGTCCGGTCTCGCAGTCGACCACCAGCGCGTGCACGCCCGCGTCCGCGAGGTGAGCGGCGACCTGGCGGGACCGCGCGACGGCGTCGGTCCCATGGGTCGCGCGCCCGTCGGTGACGACGACGAGCAGCGGACGGCGGCGCGGGTCGCGCAGCTTCTCGCGACGGATGACGTCGGCGGCCTGCAGCAGTCCTTCGGCGAGCGGGGTACGGCCGCCGGCGGGGACGTCGTCCAGTCGCGCCTTCGCCACGTCCACCGAGCCGGTCGGCGGGAGGACGAGCTCGCCGCAGTCACCCCGGAACGTCACGAGGGCGACCTTGTCGCGGCGCTGGTAGGCGTCGAGCAGGAGCGAGACGACGGCCGTCTTGACCTGCGTCATCCGCTTGCGTGCGGCCATCGACCCGGAGGCGTCCACGCACAGCAGCACGAGGTTGCTCTCGCGCCCTTCCTTCACGGCGACCCGGAGGTCGTCGGGGGAGAGGTGGAGACGACCGTCGGTGCGGCCGCGGGACGACTGGTGAGGGATCGCGGCCCGCACGGTAGCGGCGAGGTCGATGACGCCGCCGTCGGTCGCCGCCGTCGCGCCGATGCGACGGCCGGTGTCGGTGATCGCCCGGGAACGGCGTCCCGCCTGGCCGCGGCCGACACCGGCGACGCGGAACGTGCGGGCGCGCTGGGCGTCACCCGCCTGCACCTGCGACGTCGGCGCGGGCGCGTTCGGCTCGCCGTCGTTGCCGCTGGGGGTGGGAGGCGGAGCCGGAGCCTCGCCGCCGTCGTCGGGCTGTCCGTCGCCTCCGGCGTCCGGGGTGCCACCGCCACCCGGGCCGTCATCGTCGGGAGCGGGGTCGTCCGGGGTGTCCGGGTCGTCGTCGCCGAGCAGGTCGTCGAGCTGGTCCTGATCGATGCCGGGAGCGTCGAAGGGGTTGCGGCGACGCCGATGCGGCAGCGCGAGGCGCGCGGCCACGGCGATGTCCTCGCGTTCGATCGTGGTGCGCCCCTGCCACGCCGCGTGGGCGGCAGCGGTCTTCGCCGTGACGATGTCGGCACGCATGCCGTCGACGTCGAACGCGGCGCAGATCTCGGCGATGCGGGTGAGCGCGGCGTCGGTCAGCGCGACCTCGGGCAGCAGCTTCTGGGCCGCGGCGATGCGTTCGGTCAGCTCGCGCTCGTCGTCGGCATAACGGGCGGCGAAGCCCTCGGGATCGGCGTCGAACGCGAGGCGGCGCCGGACGATCTCCGCGCGCAACTCCGGATCCCGTGGGGCAGCGACGTCGACGGTGAGGCCGAAGCGGTCGAGGAGCTGGGGTCGCAGCTCGCCCTCCTCGGGGTTCATGGTGCCGACGAGCACGAAGCGTGCCGCGTACTCGACCGAGACCCCGTCACGTTCGACCGTGACGCGGCCCATCGCGGCGGCGTCGAGGAGCAGGTCGACGAGGTGGTCGTGCAGCAGGTTGACCTCGTCGACGTAGAGGATGCCGCGGTGGGCGCGGGCGAGGAGTCCCGGTTCGAACTCGGCCCGTCCTTCCGCGAGCGCGGTCTGCAGGTGCAGCGAGCCGAGGACGCGATCGTCCGTTGCTCCGACCGGCAGCTCGACGAGCCGCACCGGCCGCTGCTCGGTCTCGGCGGCGGGACCGAAGGGGCCGTCGGGGCTCAGCGCGTGCGGATCGCGCGGATCGGAACTGAACCGGTCACCCGCGACGACCTCGATCGGCGGCAGGACTGCCGCGAGCGCTCGCACCATCGTCGACTTGGCGGTGCCCTTCTCGCCGCGCACGAGGACGCCGCCCACGTCGGGCGAGATCGCGGTGAGGGTGAGGGCGAGCGCCATGTCGTCGGCACCGGCCACGGCACAGAAAGGAAAACGTACTGGCATGTGGGGCTCCCGCTCGTTCTGCCAATGGTTCGGACGACGCGGTCGCGCCGCCCCACAGGCGCGAGGCCGGTCTTCGGACTTCCCGTCAGAGACGAGTTACCGCAGCGGGCCCTGTTCCGGACTTGCACCGGATTCCCAGATTCTCCCCACAAGGGGGCACCTCGCGCAGGTGTGCGGTCAGCGTAGCCCACGACGGCCCCGTTCCCCGACCCTGCCCGCGTTCTGGGCACGGCGCGGCGCCTTCCGCCCGGCTCCCTGAGCGCGGGCTGCGGTGCGGCGGGTGCTCGTTACAGTGGCGGGCATGACGCTGACCGTGGTCGGAATCGGAGCCGACGGCTGGGAGGGGCTCACCGCCCGTGGCCGTGACGCCGTGCTCGCCGCCGATGTGGTGCTCGGCGGGGCGCGGCACCTCGAACTGCTGCCCGAGGACGTCGCGGCGGAGCGGCGGGAGTGGCCGTCGCCGTTGCGTGAGGGGCTTCCCGCCCTGCTGTCGGAACTCGGTGATCGTGAGGTCGTCGCGCTCGCGTCGGGCGACCCGTTCGTCTCGGGAATCGGTTCCACCCTCGTCGACCTGCTCGGGCCCGAGGGCGTGCACGACGTCATCCCGGCGGTGTCGTCGATCGCGCTGGCGCGGGCCGCGATGCGATGGTCGGCCGAGCACACCACGTGGGTCAGCCTCGTCGGCCGTCACGCGCACCGGCTCCTGCGGCACCTCGAACCGGGCGCGCGCCTCCTGATCCTCGTGGCCGATGGCACGACCGCCACGCACGTGGCCGCGATCCTCACTGAGGAAGGCTTCGGCGAGAGCGAGATCACCGCGCTGTCGGACCTCGGTGGTCCGACGGAGTCGCGCCGGTCCTCCAGCGCGCGGACGTGGCACGGCAAGACGCCTCCCCTCACCGTCCTCGCGGTCGAGTGCCGCGGCGCCGGCCACTGGTGGAGCCGCATCCCCGGGCTGCCCGACGACGCCTTCGAGCATGACGGCCAGATCACCAAACGCGACATCCGCGCGAGTACGCTGTCCCGGCTCGCGCCGCGTCCCGGCGAACTGCTGTGGGACGTGGGCGCGGGCGCCGGATCGGTCGCCATCGAGTGGATGCGTGCTCATCCGCGCAACCGCGCCATCGCGGTCGAGCGTGACCCTGTCCGCGTCAGCCGGCTCCGCCGGAACGCCGCCCGGCTCGGGGTGCCCGAGCTCGAGGTCGTCGAGGGCGCGGCTCCCGACGTGCTCGGCGGCCTGGAGCGACCCGAGGCGATCTTCGTCGGCGGCGGCGCGTCGCGTGAAGGTGTTCTCGACGCCTGCTGGGATGCGCTGGTGCCGGCCGGACGGCTCGTCGTCCACGGCGTCACGATCGAGACCGAGACGCTGCTGATGCGCTGGCACGACCGGCATGAGGGTGGCGAACTCACGCGCCTTCACGTCGAGCACGTCGAGCCGATCGGCTCGTTCCGCGGCTGGACCCCGTCGCGTGCGGTGACGCAGTGGGCGGTGACCAAGTGACCGTGCACTTCGTGGGCGCCGGTCCGGGTGCCGCGGACCTCCTCACGTTGCGCGCCGTCCGGCTGCTCGAGTCGGCCGACGTGTGCGTCTACGCCGGCACCTATCTCGACGCCGAGGTGCTCGGGCACTGCCGCGAGGGCGTTCGGTTCGTCGACACCCAGGACCTCGACCTCGACGAGATCACCGCCGAGCTGGTCGGGGCTCATCATCAGGGCCTCGACGTGGTGCGCTTGTGCTCGGGCGATCCGTCGGTGTACTCCGCCATCGCCGAGCAGACGCGACGTCTCGATGCGGCCGGCGTGCCCTGGGACGTCACGCCCGGGGTGCCGGCGTACGCGGCCGCCGCCGCACTCGTGGGGGCGGAGCTCACCGTCCCCGAACTCGTGCAGTCGGTCGTCCTGACCCGCGCGCAGGCGCGTTCGACCGCGATGCCGGAGGGCGAGGAGCTGGAACGCTTCGCCGCCACCGGAGCCACGCTCGTGCTGCACCTGGCCATCACGCGGACAGCGGAACTGGCCGAGCGATTGACTCCGTTCTACGGCGCGGAGTGCCCGGTGGTCGTCGTCTACCGCGCGAGCCAGCCGGAGCAGCAGATCCTGCGCGGCACGCTGGCCGACATCGGGGCGCAGGTCGCGCAGGCGGGTCTTCGTCAGGCGGCGGTCATCCTCGTCGGCCCCGCTCTCGCCCGCCACGGCTCCGGCGAGTCCTACCTCTACGCCGCCTCCCGCGACCGCAGCTCCAAGCGCCGCTGACCGATTACCAGGTTACGTAGGTTTTCTGTCACTCCTCTGGGCGAATTCGCCCGGTGAAGTGACAAGAAATCTACGTAACCTGGTAATCCGCGGGCAGCTCAGCGGTGGACGAAGCGCGGGGTCCAGGCCTGGCCGCGGGAGGTCACGCGGGTGGAGGACGCGCCGACGATCAGCAGGCACTTCATGTCGATCGTCGCGGGGTCCAGTTCGTGGAGGGTCGTGACGGTGAGGGACTCCTCGGCGCGACCGATGTCGCGGCCGACGATCACCACCGTCTCGGGAGAGCGGTGCGCGAGCATCACCCGGCGCAGCTCCGCCACCTGCGTCGTGCGTGATCGCGAGGCGGGATTGTAGATCGCGAGGACGAGGTCGGCCTGGGCGATGTGTTCGAGCCGGCTCACCACGACGTCCCAGGGCTTGAGCCGGTCCGAGAGGCTCACCACCGCGAAGTCGGCACCCACCGGAGCGCCTGCCTTCGCCGCCACCGCCTGCACCGCGGACACCCCGGGCAGGACCCGGATCGGCACCTGCGCGTACTCCGGCGACTCGGCGGCCTCGAACACTGCCGACGCCATCCCGAACACACCGGCGTCGCCACCCGACACCACGGCCACCCGCTCGCCGCGCGCCGCGAGATCGAGCGCGAACCGGGCCCGGTCGACCTCGACGGTGTTGCCCGAGGCGTGCCGTTGCAGGCCCTCGCGCTGCGGCACCCGGTCGACGTACGGCCCGTACCCGACCACATGGTCGACCGACGCGAGGGCGTCGCGCACCTCCTCGGTCAGCCACCGATCTGGTCCCGGCCCGAGCCCGACGACCAGCAGTTCGGCCGCCCCCGCGTCCGTCCGCTCCTCCTGGACAGCGCGCACTGTCGCGTCGGAGTACCGGGCGCCGACGCTGTCACCGGGCACGACGATGAGCGAGAAGTAGGGGACCGAGGTGGGATCGACGTCGCGGACCGGCAACCAGCGCTGCTCGGGCATCGACGCGCGCTCCACATACAGCGCGTCGTCCAGCCGCCCGGCCTGCCGCAGCGCCTCGACCACGGCCCCGAACGTCCGACCGAGCTTCATGATGATCGCGCCGTCCGTGTCGGCGAGCCGGCGGGCGAGCTCGGGCGTCGGCAAGGTGCCCGGCAGCACCGTCAGCACGTCGGTCTGCCGCACGAGCGGGGTCGCGGCCGCGGCCGTCGCCGCCGCGAAAGCAGGCACCCCGGGAACGACCTCGGTCTCGAAACGGTCGGACAGCCGGTCGTGCACGTACATGTAGGAGCCGTAGAACAGCGGGTCGCCCTCCGCGAGGACCACGACGTCGCGTCCTGCCTCGAGGTGCGTCGCCAGCCGCTGCGCGCACTCCTCGTAGAAGTCCGCCATGGCGCCGGCGTAGCCGCCCGGATGCTCGGTGGTCCCCGTCGTCACCGGGTACTCGAGCACCTCCTCGATCACGCCGTCGGGGATCAGCTCGGCCGCGATCCGCCGCGCGTTGGACCGCTTGCCGGTGCCCTGGTGGTAGGCGATGACGTCCGCGGCGGCGATGAGCCGCGCGGCCTTGCGCGTGATGAGCTCGGGGTCGCCGGGACCGAGGCCGACGCCCCAGAGCCGCCCGGCGCTCACTCGCGCTCCTGGGCGAGGGCGTTGAGCGCAGAGGCGGCCATCGCTGAACCGCCGCGGCGGCCGTGCACAGTGACGAACGGGATGTCGATGCCGTGGTCGCCGGCGAGGTCGGCAAGGGCCCGTTTGGACTCGGCGGCCCCGATGAAGCCGACGGGCACCCCGACGATCGCGGCGGGGCGCGGCGCACCGTCGATGAGCATCTCCAGCAGGTGGAACAGGGCGGTCGGCGCGTTGCCGATCGCGACGACAGCGCCCTCGAGCCGGGGCTCCCACAGTGACACCGCGGCTGCCGACCGCGTCGTGCCCCACGCCCGGGCCAGCTCGGGGACCTGCGGGTCGCGCAGCGTGCAGAGGACGTCGTTCTCGCGCGGCAACCGCGCGCGGGTCACGCCGGAGGCGACCATGTGGGCGTCGGCGAGGATCGGTGCGCCCGCCTCCAGCGCCCCGCGGGCCGCCTCGACGAGACGCGGGTGGATCTGCAGGTCGCGGGTGAGATCGGTCTGACCGGTGCCGTGGATCATCCGCACCGCGACCTTCTCCGCGTCGGCCGGGACCGCGGCGAGGTCGGACTCGGCGCGGATCGTGGCGAACGAGTCGACGTAGATGGCCGGGCCGTCGTCGACGTAGTGGTAGTGGCGGCGCGGGCGGTCGAGGGTCATGCGGGCTCCAGGTCGGGGACGACGATGCTGCGCCAGGGGGTCACGAGGACCTCGTCGGGCAGGTCCGCGGCCAGCTCGCGGGTGAGCCGGCCGTCGGGGACGGCGACGTGCCGGGCGACCCGGCCGTCACGCTGCTCGATGATGCCGAACGGCCACGGTTCGGCCTGCACGCGGGTCCGTGGGTCACGAGGCGCCTCGGGTGCGAGGGGGTGGTCCAGTTCATCGACGTGCCAGACGGCCTCCGGTCCACCGCCGCGCGCCTCGAGGAAACGCCGCGCCAGCTCCGCGAGGCTCTCGGCGGCGGCGTGCAGCGGCACGGTCGCGCCCCAGTGGGCCGCGCCGAGCCGCAGTTGGACGGTCGCGGCGTCGAGGGCGAGGAGCCCGAGGTCGAGCGGGCGCCAGGCGATGTCGCCGCGGCCGTCGTCGAGGACGAAGAGGAAGCGTCCCGGCAGAGCGGCGAACGCCGGCTCGGCGCACAGCAGCCGGTCGAGCTCGGCGGCGACCGGGCGCACGTCGGCCCGCCCGCCTGCGCGGCCGGTCAGCGGGGAGATCTCGATGTTGCGAACCAGCTCGTGCGAAGGCGCGGGAAGCAGACCGAGCTCCTGCACGGCGTCGACGAAGTCCGACGGCACACAACCGTCGGTGTGGCCGATGCCCCGCAGCTGGACGTTGGCGCGCGAGGTGAGGTGGAGGGCGCCGTCGCCCCAGCGTTCGGCGAGGTCGAGCAGGTCGTGCAGGTGTCGCAACGGTCCGCCGGCGAGGCGCAGCCGGACCAGCGCGCCGTCGTCCGCGATCCACGGGCGCAGGACGCCCGGGCAGCGGTCGGTGCGGGTGCGGGTGCTCACCGCGTCATCGTGCCACGCGGTGAGCACCCGCCGGTGCTCAGTGGGCGTGGAGCACGCCGCTGAGCTCGTTCGGCGCGACCTCGAGGTCGGCCGTCGCGGTGATCTCACCGGACTCCAGATCCACGGCGTGAATCTGCTGCGCGGCCGGGTCGCTCACGTAGGCGGTGCCCTCGCGCACGAAGATCGCCGGGCGCGGCTGCTGCCAGTCCAGCGGCTCGGTCCACTCCTCGTCGATCACGTCGATCGCGCGGACGATCTCGCCGGACTCGGGGTCGATGACGTGGATCTTGCCGTCGGTGCCGAGCACGAGGGCCTCGCCCTCCGGACCGCGAGCCAGCGAGCGGAACGTGTAGCTCGCCGGCAGGTCCACGAGCCGCAGCTCGTTCGTCTCAGTGTCGATGAGCGAGACCTGCGTGGGGCGCTCCAGCTCCGCGTCCGGGTCCTGCTTGTAGTCGCCCAGCACGACCGACGACTCCTCCGAGCCGGCCTGGTTGCCGATACGGCCGTACTCCGTGGGGCTGTCGATCTTCGTGAACTCGCCGTCGGCGTAGGTGAGGACACCGTCCTCGCAGCCGATCACGACGACCTCACCGCGGGCGGTCGCCTCGCCGTGGACGCCGGGGCAGTTCTCGGCGCGGGCGATCTCGTTGCCGTCGGCGTCGACGACGCGGGCGCCCACGCGGGTCTCGGAGTCGCCGAGGGTGCTCAGCATGTCGCCGTTCTCGAGCTGGATGGCGACACCGTGGTGGGCCTCGGGCGTCTGATGGGTCTCCGTCTCGGGCTTCTCGCCGCTGTCGAGGTCGTGCGGGTCGAACGTGGTGATCTCGCCCGTACCGTCGGCGAACAGCACCGCGAGATCGGCGTGACGGACGACGTGACCGGGGGTGTCGGCCTCGAACACGATGTCCGTGAGTTCACCGGCGGTCGCGTCGAGCACCTGGAAGCCCTCGGACGTCGACACCATGACGTGGTCGTTGGTGCCTGCCGGGTTGATGCGGTTGAAGCCGTCGAGCTCGATGTCCTCGGCGACCTCGAGGGTCTCGCCGTCGAGCACGAGCAGACCGCCGTCGTAGGTCGTCACGATCGGGTGATCGATCGACTGGTCGCTCGAACCTCCGTCGCCTGCCGCGTCGTCGTTCGTGCTGCCGCACGCGGCGAGCGCGAGCATGCTCGCGGCCGCGAGCGGCACGAGGGTGGAACGGGTCCTTCGCATGATTTCTCCTTCGATGGGGTGTGGCCGAGGTGGCCGGGATTCAGGGGGTGAGGGCGGTCGCGATGGTGGCGGTGTTGGCGCGCATCATCCCGAGGTAGGTGGCGGCTTCGCCGTCGGCGGTGAGCGATTCGGAGTACAGCGAGCGCACGTCGACGTCGACTCCCGCCGTTTCCGCCAGCACCTGAGCCAGCCGGTCGGGGTGGGAGGAGTCGGCGAAGATCGCCGGCACGCCCGCCTCGCGGATGGCGGTGGCGAGTGAGTCGAGATCGGCGGCGCTGGGGGACGCGAGCGTCGTCCCGCTCGGGATCACGGCGCCGAGCACCTCGAAGTCGTACCGATCGGCGAGGTAGCCGAGGACGTGATGGTTCGTCACCAGGGTGCGTCGGTCCGCCGGGATGCGGTCGAACGCCTCGCGCATCTCGCCGTCCAGCGCAGCCAGTTCGGCGTCGTAGTCGGCGGCACGTGCTTCCACCGCTGCCGCGTCGATGTCCGGAACGTGCTCGATGACCTGGTCGGCGATGAGTCGCGCGGCCTCGCGCATCCGCTCAGGATCGGTCCAGAAGTGCGGGTCGGCCTGCCCGACGGAGCTGCCCTCCTGGTACTCCAGGGGGTCGACCTCCTCGCCGACGGCGAGCACGGGAACGCCCGCGTCCGCTGCCGCGTCGACGGTGTTCTGCACGCCCTCCTCGAGGCCGAGTCCGTTGCTCACCACGAGCGCGGCGCTCTCCACAGTGGCGGCGTCGCGTGCGGAGATCTCGAACGAGTGCGGGTCCGCGCCGTCGGGCATCAGGACGACGATCTCGGCCTCCTCGCCGACGATCTGCTGCGCCACGTCGCCGAGGATGTTGGTGGTCACCACGATGCTGCCCTCACCGGGCCCGTCGCCGACGCAGGCCGCGAGCCCGACGGTGCTCAGTGCGGCCGTGAGCGCGAGCGCGACGGCGCGCCTCACCATCCCGTCTCCGCGAGGAAGGTCGGGGCCACGCCGTCGGTGTCGATCGTGCGGGAGACGCGGAGCGCGTCGGCGTAGTCGATCTCGTGCACGACGCCGGCGTCCGCGTCGTTGACGTAGGCGCGGGCGGCGTCGGCGACGATCGTCGGGGGGTTGTCGGCGTCGAGCTTCTCGACGAGGGGCGCCTCGGCCACGACTGCGCCCGCGGCGTCGAGGTGCCGCAGCGTTCCCGACGCATCCAGCGTGAGCACGCCGAGGCCGGTTCCGAGGGCGACGGTGGCGACGGCGTTCGGCGCGTCCATGGCGGTCCAGCTGCGGGCGTTGACGTCGAAGAGCCACGCGCCGGCATCGCCGCGGAGGGCGGCGAGCTCCGTGCTGTGCGGACGCTGCGCGAACGACCACGCCCGGTCGTCGGGCGGGGTTCCGTCCGGGTACGGCACCAGCTCGGCGCCGTCGGCGTCCACCACCAGCGCGCCACCGTCGCAGGCCACCACGACCGTGTCGCGCACCCGGGCGGCTCCGTGCAGGTCGGCGCAGGGCACGTCGAGCTCCTCGACGACCTCGCCCTCGTGATCGCGCCACTGCAGGCCGTCCGGAAGCTCCGGGCCCGACGAGGTCGACGTGAGGAGGCGGTCACCGACGCCGAGTGCGAAGCCGTGGTGCGGTTCCCCCGCGTCGAACGTCGCCGTCGTGACCTCCCCGTCCTCCAGCGCGTCACGGTCCACCACCGTCACCTCGCCGCTGGCGTCGTCGAAAGCGGCCGTGGCGGTACCGAAGCCGCCGATGGCGTGGCCGTCGCCCCAGCCGTGAGCGTCGAGGTCCGCCAGTTCCCCGCGGTAGTAGTGGTTGTGGTCGCCGTGCGGCCAGGTCCAGACACCGGTGTCGAGGACGTGCGTCCACTCGTCCGCACCGACGTAGGCGAAGCGGCCGTCGGACGCCAGCGACGTCACGGGAGCAGCGACCTCCACCGTGTCGACCGATTCGTCGAGCAGATCGATGATCGCCACCGCTCCGGTCTCCGCGTCAGCAGCCACGAGGTGGTACTGCGCTTCGGCTTCCTCGCTCGCCCCGCTGACCGCACCATGACCGTGTCCGGCCGGCGAGTCCGCATCCGGTGAACCCGGTGACGAGCACGCGGCCAGCAGAAGGGTGGTGGTGACGGCTGCACAGGCAGTCCTGAACTTCACGAGACGAGCGTCCTTTCGGTGGGGAGGGGGGAGGTCGGCCGGCGTTTCAGGGACGAGAGTCCGAGCGAGAGCGCGAAGATGCCGACCGCGGTGAGGGCGATGGTCGCTCCGGCGGCTGTCGCGGCGTGCCAGGAGATGACGAGACCGCCGAGCACGGCGATACAGCCGAACGCCGCGGCCAGCACCATCGCGGAGGACACGCGTGAGGTCCACAGCAGCGCCGCGGCCGGCGGGGCGATGAGCATGCCGAAGACGAGCAAGGTGCCGACGACGCTGAACGACGACACGATCGCGAGCGTCAGGAGCGCGAGCAGCACGCCTTCGGTCAGGCGCGGTCGAAGACCTGTCGTCTGCGCGATGCGGTGGTCGAGTGCGGCGAGCAGGAAGGCCCGTCGTCCCACGATGGTGACGACGACGATCACCGTCGTGGTCGCCGCCAGCACCAGAACTTCGCTGGAGCGGACGCCGAGCACGTCGCCGAAGAGGAACGCGGTCAGATCGACCGCGAACGACGACGAGGCCGAGACGATGATGACGCCGAGCGCCAGCATCCCGACGAACAGCAGGCCGATGGTCGTGTCGTTGCCGAGTCGCCGACTGCGCTGCAGGGCGCTGACGCCTGCCGCCATGGCGCCTGCGGCGACCGCCGCTCCGAAGTGCAGGCTCGCGCCGAGGAGCGAGGCGGTGGCGACTCCGGAGAGCATCCCGTGCGACATCGCGTCGCCGAGGAAGGCCATGCCGCGAAGGACGACCCAGGTGCCCGCGCAGGCGCACCCGATCGCGACCAGGATGCCGGCGAGGGCAGCCCGGCTCACGAAGGAGACGGCGAAGGGCTCGGTGAGAACGTCCACGGCACGACCGTACAATGCAGATGAGAATCGTTTTCGTTAGGGGTCTGCATGCTGGTCTCATCCGCCGCCACGACAGCCGAGCTTCGTGCGCGGGACGTCTGGTTCGCCTATCCGAACCGGCCGGTGCTGCAGGGCGTCGAGCTGTCGGTGAGGGCCGGGGAGGTCACTGCGCTGCGCGGCGACAACGGGGCCGGCAAGTCGACCTTGCTCGACATCGTGTGCGGAGTGCGCCGCCCTCACCGCGGAACCGTCGAGTTGCCCGGTCGTATCGCGTACGTCCCGCAACGCACGGATCTCGACTCGCGGTTGCCGGTGACAGTCCGCGATGTCGTGACGATGGGAACCTGGAGTGACCGCGGATGGTGGCGGCCGCTGCGGCGTAGCGACCGGTTCGCCGTGCAGGCGGCGATGGAGCGCGTGGGGATCGACCACCTCGCCTCGAGGCGACTCGACGAACTCTCCGGCGGTCAGGTGCAGCGCACGCTCATGGCGCGGGCGCTCACGACCGGGGCGCCGGTCATCGTCCTCGACGAACCCACGACCGGCCTCGACCGCGAGGTCCGCCGCGTGGTTGCTGATCTCCTCGCCGAGCTGGCCGCCGAGGGTCGGATCGTTCTCCACGCCACCCACGACGACGACGCTCTCGCCGCCAGCGACATCGTCCTCCACCTCACCCACGGCACCATCACCAAGGCCGAGCCGACCACGTCGGCAGCGATCCAGTAGCGGCGAGGAACGAGCCGCGAGGTGACGTGGTCTCGATACGGGCTCCGCAGAGCTCCGCCCTACTCGACCACCTATGGCCGCGTTGTCGCTGAGCGACCTCCTAC
The DNA here is from genome assembly GCF_003850045.1 of Aeromicrobium camelliae. Taxonomy (GTDB): domain Bacteria; phylum Actinomycetota; class Actinomycetes; order Propionibacteriales; family Nocardioidaceae; genus Aeromicrobium; species Aeromicrobium camelliae. Next base: position 120,690 of record NZ_RQJX01000005.1, read on the forward strand.
TCGACCATCTGCGAGGGCGTGCGGTGTTAGCGTGCGGGCGTGGGGATGGACGGGACGCTGGCGGCGCTGTCGGCCCTCGGTCCGTACTTCGCGGTCGACCGGTACGAGCCGGACAAGGACTGGCGTCCGCTCTCCGCCCTGCTGGCGCCGGGTCCGCTCGAGTCCCGCGTCGAACACACCTCCCGTGCCCTGGGGCTCGAAGGCTCCGCCGACGACGTGCGGGTCGCCGCGTCGACGGTCGCCCTCGGACTCTTCTCCCAGCTCGTGTCGCCCGTCCTCGGAGCGACTGCCACGGCGACCACGCCACCTGCGATCACCCTGGACAGCATGTGGTGGCGAGCCGCCGCCTCCGGGCCCTGGGCGCTGGCGGTCGACCGACTCGGTGGGTCCGACACGCTCGGGACGGCGCTGACCGGGGCGGTCGCGCCGCTCGTCGAGCGCTTCGCCGAGGGGTTCTCGCTGTCGCGGACCGTGCTGTGGGGCAACGCGGCCTCGGCCGTCTTCGGCTCCGTCGCGGCGTTGCATCGCGCCGGCGCGGAGCGGACGTCGCAGGCCGCGGTCCTGGCGCTCGACGCGCTGCGCCGCGAACCACTGCTCGGCCACGGCGAGATCGTCGACCGGCACTTCGTTCGCACGTCCTGCTGCTTGTACTACCGGGTCCCCGGTGGCGGGTACTGCGGTGACTGCGTGCTCGCGCAGCCCTGAGCGCGGGTGCTACATTGCTCGCGCCAGTCGTGCTCGCATGAGCCAGGGAACCCGGTGAGAGTCCGGGACTGACGCGCAGCGGTGAGGGTGACGGGCGGAGCAACACGCCACTGGACTTGTTCTGGGAAGGCGCTCCGTTCGGCGGAACCCGAGTCCGAAGACCTGCTGGCCGCACGTTCGCGTGCGTCATCCGCCCCTCACGGCTCCGCGTACGAGCCTCGGACGAAAGGGACCTGTCATGGTCGTCCGTTCCCGCATCCTGCCCTCCCTCGTGGCCTCGGCCGTCCTGCTCGCCGGGTGTGCCGGCGCGCCGGCCGCCGACGACAAGACCGCGACCGCGGAGGGCTATCCCGTCGAGCTTTCGAGCTGCGGCATGACCTCCACGGTCACCGACCGCCCCGCCCGAGCCATCACGATGAACCAGGGCGCCACGGAGGTCGCGTTGGCGCTGGGCGTCGAGGATCAGCTCGCCGGCACCGCCTACCTCGACGACGCCATCCCCGAGCAGTGGCAAGCCGCCTACGAGTCGGTCCCGGTGCTCGCCGACGCCTACCCCGACGGTGAGACCGTGCTCAGCGCCCGGCCCGACTTCGTCTACGCCTCCTACGCCTCGGCCTTCGACGCCGAGGCGGCGGGGGACCGCGCCGAACTCGAGAAGTCCGGCATCGCCAGCTACGTCTCGCCCCTCGGCTGCCAGTCCGACGAGAAGCCGGAGGTCGCCTGGGAGACGGTGTGGCAGGAGATCGCCGACGTCGCCGAGGCTTTCGGTGTGCCTGACCGGGCCGCGCAGATCCGTGACGAGCAGCAGGCCACCCTCGACGAACTCGCCGCCGATGCGCCGGGCGACGGTCTGCGGGTCTTCTGGTTCGACTCTGGCGACAAGACGGCGTTCGCCGGCGCCGGAGCCGGGGGACCGCAGCTCATCCTCGACGCCGTCGGTGCCGAGAACGTCTTCGCCGACATCGACAAGGCGTGGGCGGACGTCAGCTGGGAGCAGGTCATCGAGGCCGATCCGGACGTCATCGTGTTCGCCGACGCCGGTTTCTCCAGCGCCGACGAGAAGAAGGCGCTCCTGCGCGACGATCCCGCGCTGAGTCAACTGACGGCCGTGCGCGAGGAGCGCTTCGTGACCGTGCCGTTCACCGCCACCACTCCCGGGGTGCGGCTCATCGAGGGCGCCACCACGGTCGCCGATCAGCTGACCGGTCTGGCGCGATGACCGGCACGACCGTCGCCCGCAGCGCTCGCGTGGGGAGTCGGTCTGTGCCCGTCGCCGTCTTGGCTCTCGTGCTGGTGGCCACGATGGTCGTCGCGCTCGCGATCGGGTCGGTCCACCTTCCGCTGTCGACGGTGCTCGATGTCGTGGTGCGCCGACTCGGTCTCGCCGACCTCCCGGTGGAACCGGTCGATGACCGGATCGTGTGGCAGTTGCGCATGCCGCGTGTGCTCGGCGCCGCTGCCGTCGGCGCCGGTCTGGCGATCGTCGGCGTGGTGTTGCAGTCGATCACCCGGAACGACCTTGCCGACCCGTACCTGCTGGGAATCTCCGGCGGCGCGACCGTCGGTGCGGTCTCGGTGCTGGTGCTCGGGTTCGGCGGCGGTCTCGCGGCCACCACCGCGCTCACCGGCGGGGCGTTCGCGGGAGCGCTCGCCTCGCTTGCCGTGGTCCTGGTCGTGGCCGCCGGACGCACCGGCGCGCTGACGCCCTCACGCACGGTCCTGGCCGGTGTCGCCGTGGGCCAGGTGTGTGCGGCGTACACGTCGTTCGTCGTGATCTTCAGCGGCGAGCACGATGCCGCCCGCCGCGTGCTGAGCTGGACGCTGGGTTCGGTCGCGGGAGTGCGCTGGGGTTCGGCGGTCTTCCTCGTGGTGGTCGCGATCGTCGCCGTGATCGCGCTGTGGTGCGTGTCCTCGACACTCGACGCCTTCGCCTTCGGCGAGGTCGCCGCCTCCTCCTTGGGGGTCGGCGTGGCGGCCTTCCGTTGGATCGTGCTGACTGGGACCGCGCTCGTCGTGGCCGCGCTGGTGTCCTTCAGCGGAGCGATCGGCTTCGTGGGGCTCGTGGTGCCGCACGTCGCGCGGATCCTGCTCGGCCCCCGGCACACGATCCTGCTTCCGGCGAGCGCCCTCGGTGGCGCCATTTTGCTGGTCTGGGCCGACACCGTCGCCCGATCGCTCGTTCCCGGCCAGGAGCTCCCGGTCGGGGTGGTCACGGCGGCGGTCGGAGCGCCGTTGTTCGCGTATCTGCTCTGGAGAGGGGCGCGCACATGAGTTTCACGCTGACGAACGTCTCGTGGGAGGCCGGCGGGCGGACGATCCTGCACGATGTCGACCTCAAGATCCAGCCCGGGGTGTTCACCGGAGTGCTCGGGCCGAACGGGTCGGGCAAGACGTCCTTGTTGCATCTGCTCGCCGGTGTGCACCGGCCGACGAGCGGCGAGCTGCGGCTGGGGGACATGTCGCTGGCCTCGCTGCGCAGCCGGGAGCGGGCTCGGCGGATCGCCTTGCTCGAGCAGCACGCGACCACGGGCTTGGACCTGACGGTGCGCGACGTGGTGGAGCTGGGCCGCATCCCGCACCGCAGCCGCTGGCCCGGGGCCGTCCACGCCGACGCGGCCTGCATCGAGCGCGCCATGCACCGCAGCCGGGTGACCGAGCTGGCCGACCGGCGCTGGGCCACGCTGTCGGGCGGCGAGCGGCAGCGGGTGCAGTTGGCGCGAGCCTTGGCGCAGGAGCCTGAGGTGCTGCTGCTCGACGAGCCGACCAACCACCTCGATCTCGGTCATCAGATCGCGTTCCTGCGCACCGTGCGCGAGGTGGCCCCGACGACGGTGGCCGCATTGCACGATCTCGATCTCGCGGCGGCCTTCTGCGACGACGTCATCGTGGTGCACCGCGGCTGTGTGGTGGCGCACGGTCCCGTCGACGACGTGCTCGACGCGGCGTTGGTGAGCGAGGTGTACGGGGTCGACGCGGTCGTGGAGACGCATCCGGTCGCGGGACGGCGCACCGTGGTGTGGGTCCAGGGCGGTGAGCACACGTGCCGGCGCGTGTCCTGATCGTCGCGATGAGCGTGGACGCCGTGACCGACCACGCGGCGCTCGCGGAGCTGGCCGAGGTCGTCGGTGCCTCCGTGGCCTATCTGCAGGTCGGGGACCCGTCGCTCACCAAGGCGCTCGATGCGCTGGCAGCCGAGGGCGCGACGACGGTGCGGCTGGTGCGATTACCCGCTCACGGCCCGGCCCCCGCGCGCTCCTGGCTGCGGCGCGTGGCGGCCCATTGGGTGCGCGAGCACCCGGGGGTGGAAGTGGAGGTGGTCGCCTCGGCCGTCACCGGCCGGGAAGCGCCGCTGGAGTCCCCGGCCTGGGAGGACCTGCCCGGCTTCCGCCACCACGTCCTCGTGTGCCGCGGGCCCCGCTGCTCGGCCAAGGGCTCCGTCGAGACGGCGCAAGCCCTGTCGGCGGCCCTCGACAGCCGCGGCCTCGGCGACGACGACGTGCTCGTCACGCAGACGGGATGCCTGTTCCCGTGCAATCACGCGCCCGTGGTCGCAGTGCATCCGGATGATGCGTGGTACGGGCCCGTCCATCCTGCTGACGTCGACCGGCTCGTCGAGGACCATCTCATCGCCGGAGGACGGCTCGAGGATCTCGCCCGGCCGAGGTCCGCCCGTGCCTTTGGCGGAACTTCCTGACCGGGCGCCGTCTCACGTCATCCGTCGCAGCAGCACGACGCCGTCCTTGACCTTCGCCGTCTGTCCGTCCGGCCCCACGGCCTCGCGCCGACGGATCTCCTCGATGACGACCTCCCAATGGGAGGGGTCGAGGGCCAGTTCGGCGACCTCCTCCGCGGGTGTCAGCAGAGCCGGCTCCTGCTGCGGAACGTCCGCGTCGGGATCACGCCGCCACGCCCACGGCGGGATGTCGTCCTCGTTCTCGAACACGTGAGAGACCAACAGGAGGTGACCTCCCGGCCGGATGTGCGCCGCCGCGCGCTGGAGGATCTGTGTACGGGGGAGCTCGACCGTGGAGTGGAAGAACGACGCGGTCACCAGATCGAACGACCCCTCTGGCTGCCAGCTGGCGAGATCATGGGCGATCCAGGTGATCCGGTCGCCTACGCCTCGCTGCCGGGCACCGTCGGCACCTCGCGTGACCGCCGTGGACGAGATGTCGACAGCGGTCACCTGCCAGCCGTGCTCGGCCAGCCAGACGGCGTCGCCGCCCTCCCCGCAGCCGAGGTCGAGCGCCTCGCCCGGGCCGAGCGCGGCGACGACGTCGGCCGTCGTCGGATTGACCCGGCCGGACCAGACCCGGTGGTTGTTGGCGTACCGGCCCTCCCAGTACTTCTCAGGAGTCGTGTCCTCGGCTCGGTCCGTGCGACCGGCCACGGCGTCGTCGAAATCCTCGGTCACCAGCGCCATGTTGGCGACGGCCCCGGCCGTGACGCCCGCGGCGATCGAGATCGGCACGTTGGCGCCGGGGTTCACGACGTTCCCGGCCGCCCAGATCCGGCGATGGCTGGTCTGCCCGGTCGGGTCGACGCTGATGAAGCTCCCGACGGGGGAATCGGCGCGCTCGAGGTCGAGACCGGCGAGGAACTCGTCGTGGGGCCGGGGCGTCGGCGCGGCGAAGAGCGCGTCGAGGGCGATCTCCTGCCCGTCGTCGAGCCGCACCCCGGCGAACCGACCGTCATCGCTGAGCACGGCGCTCACCGGCGTGTCGATCACCTCGACACCGCGAGCGCGAAGTCGTTGCCGCATCTCGGGATCGAGGTCGTCGCCGGCGGTGAAGAAGGTGAGCTGGTCGGTCCACTGCCGTACGAGTTGGGCCTGATGGGTCGACATCGGCGAGCCTCCCAGCACGCCGATCCGTCGGCCGCGGACCTCCCAGCCGTGGCAGTAGGGGCAGTGCAGTACGGCGGTTCCCCAGTGCTCGACGAGGCCGGGCACTGACGGCAGCTCGTCGGTCAGGCCTGTCGCGACGATGAGGGCTCGAGCGGTGACGTCGCCCTGGTCCGTCGCCACGGTGACCGTCCGGTCATCGGCGTCGACGGCAAGCGCGGTGCCCGCGACGAACGTCACGCCGTACGCGGCCGCCTCCTCCCGTCCCTTGCGCAAAAGTGCTCCGGGTTCTGCTCCCTCGTTGCCGAGAACGGCGTGCATATGGGGGGCGAACCTGTTGCGCGGTTCGCCCGCGTCGATCACCGCGACGCGTCGCATCGCGCGGCCGAGGGTGAGGGCGGCGCTGAGTCCTGCCGCGCTCCCGCCCACGATCAGGACGTCGTAGTGCTGTTCCATGCGACGAGCGTGAAGGCGTCGGTCCACACACGCAAGGGAAATTGCTGAACCGGCAAAAGGGTCGCCGGGGAAGTTCGACATGGCGACGCTGACCGGGATCGGGGTACGTCGAACCGACTCGACGGGCTAGGCTGAGGCGACTCACGTCGTCGTGATCTCAGGAACCCGGTGCGAATCCGGGGCGGTTCCGCCACTGTGAGGCCGGCTCAGCCCGGCCGAAGCCAGACACTGACCGCGACGATTCCGGCCGATAGGGGCGAGAACCCCGAGGAGGAACATGACGCGCATCGCGTTGCTGTCCACATCCGACACCGATCTGCTGTCCGCTCGCGCGAGCGGGGCGGACTACCGCTACGGCAACCCCGCCCGGCTGACCGAGGACGCCGTGGCCGGACTGCTGGCCGAGGCCGACCTCGTCGTCGCCAGGATCCTCGGATCGCCCGACGACCTTCCCGCCGGTCTGCTGGAGTCCGACGTCCCCCGGGTCGTCCTCGGCGGCGAGCAGCAGCCGAACGCGCAGCTCATGGAGTTCTCGACGGTCACGATGGGTGTCGCGGCCGAGGCGCATCGGTACCTCGCGGAGGGTGGTCCGGCCAACCTCGCCCAGTTGCACGCGTTCTTGTCGGACACGATCCTGCTGACCGGCGAGGGCTTCGAGCCGCCCGCCGTGCTTCCGGTCTGGGGCTGGGCCGATCGACCGGCACCGGCCGCCGACCTGCCCCGCATCGGTGTCTTGTACTACCGGGCGCACGAGGCCAGCGGCAACACCGGCTTCGCCCACGCCCTCGCCGACGCGATCGACGCGACCGGCGAGGCCGTCGGCCTGCCGATCTTCTCGTCCTCGCTGCGGTCGGCACCCGACGACCTCTACGAGGCGCTCGGCACGCTCGACGCGCTCGTCGTCACGGTGCTCGCGGCCGGCGGTCAGGTGCCCGGCGCGGTGAGCGCGGGCGGCGACGACGAGGCCTGGGATGTCGAGCGCATCGCCGCCCTCGACATCCCGGTGCTGCAGGGGCTGTGCCTGACGTCGAGCCGCGCCGAGTGGGAGGCCAACGACGACGGCGTCACCCCGCTCGACTCGGCCAACCAGGTCGCGATCCCCGAGTTCGACGGCCGCATCATCACCGCGCCGTTCTCCTTCAAGGAGATCGACGCCGACGGCCTGCCGCGGTACGTCGCGGACGAGGAGCGGTGCCGCCGCGTCGCCGGCATCGCAGTCGCGCACGCCCGGCTGCGCCACACGCCGCCCGCCGAACGCAAGCTCGCCATCATGCTGTCGGCGTACCCGACCAAGCACAGCCGTGTCGGCAACGCCGTCGGCCTCGACACGCCGGTGTCCGCCATCCGGCTGCTGCGCCGCCTGCGCGACGCCGGGTACGACCTGGGCGCCCCGGGCGACATCCCCGGTCTCGACCTCGACGACGACACCGCCGCCGGCGACGCGCTCATCCATGCGCTCATCGACGCGGGCGGTCAAGACGAGGAATGGCTCACGGCCGGTCAGCTGACCGAGAGCCACGTGCGCATCAGCGCCGACGACTACCGCCGCTGGCTGTCCGAGCTGCCCGACGATCTCGTCGAGGAGGTCGCCGAGGCGTGGGGTCCGGCGCCGGGCTCGCTGTTCGTCAACGAGCAGCAGGAGATCGTGCTCGCCACGCTGCAGGCCGGCAACGTCGTCATCCTCATCCAGCCGCCCCGCGGCTTCGGCGAGAACCCCGTCGCGATCTACCACGATCCCGATCTCGTCCCGAGCCACCACTACCTCGCCGCGTACCGCTGGCTGGAGCGCGGCTTCGGCGCCCACGCGGTCGTCCACCTCGGCAAGCACGGCTCGATGGAGTGGCTGCCGGGGAAGAACGCCGCGCTGTCCGCCTCGTGTGCCACCGACGCGGCGATCGGCAGCATGCCGCTGATCTACCCCTTCCTCGTCAACGACCCGGGCGAGGGTGCGCAGGCCAAGCGCCGCGCGCACGCGACGATCGTCGATCACCTGATCCCGCCGATGGCGCGCGCCGAGTCGTACGGCGACATCGCGCGTCTCGAGCAGCTGCTCGACGAGTACGCCAACATCCAGGCGATGGACCCGGCCAAGCTCCCGGCGATCCGCGCCGAGATCTGGACCCTCATGCACGCCGCCGAGATGCACCGCGACCTCGGCTTGGAGGAGCGTCCCGACGACGAGGAGTTCGACGACTTCCTCCTCCACGTCGACGGCTGGCTCTGCGAGGTCAAGGACGCGCAGATCCGCGACGGCCTCCACGTGCTCGGGCAGGCGCCCGCGGGGGAGGCCCGGGTCAACCTCGTCCTCGCGATCCTGCGTGCCCAGCAGGTGTGGGGCGGCGAGACCGGCGCGGTACCCGGCCTGCGCGCAGCGCTCGGGCTCGAAGAGCAGGACGCGCAGCTCGGCTCGGTCGACGAGATCGAACAGCGCGCCCGCGAGCTCGTCCAGGCCATGGAAGACGCCGCCTGGGACCCGGCGGCGGCAGCCGGTCTGCACGACGATCCCGAGGTCGTCCGCGTCCTGGAGTTCGCGGCGACTCAGGTCGTCCCGCGCCTGGCCAAGACCACCGACGAACTCGACGCCGTCCTCCACGCGCTCGACGGCGGCTTCATCCCCGCCGGGCCCTCCGGCTCACCGTTGCGCGGCCTGGTCAACGTGCTGCCGACCGGACGCAACTTCTACACGGTCGACCCGCGGGCGGTGCCGTCGCGCCTCGCGTACGAGACGGGCGTGGCGATGGCCGACTCGCTGCTGCAGCGGCACCTCGACGAGACCGGCGAGTACCCGACCTCGGTCGGCCTCTCGGTCTGGGGCACCTCGGCCATGCGCACCAGTGGCGACGACATCGCCGAGGTCCTCGCGCTGCTCGGCGTGCGGCCGGAGTGGGACGAGGCGTCGCGCCGGGTCAACGGCCTGCAGGTCATCGGTCTCGAGGAACTCGGTCGCCCGCGTATCGACGTCACGGTGCGCATCTCGGGCTTCTTCCGCGATGCCTTCCCGCACGTCATCGCGATGCTCGACGACGCGGTCGCGCTGGTCGCCGAGCTCGACGAGCCCGACGACCAGAACTTCGTGCGCGCGCACGCGAAAGCCGACCTCGCCGAACACGGCGACGAGCGGCGCGCCCGCACGCGCATCTTCGGGTCGAAGCCCGGCTCCTACGGCGCCGGCATCCTCCAGGTCGTCGAGTCGGGCAACTGGCGCGACGACGCCGACCTCGCCGAGGTGTACACGGCATGGGGCGGTTTCGCCTACGGCCGCGACCTCGACGGAGCGCCCGCCGCGGACGATATGCGCGCCAACTACCGCCGCATCCAGGTCGCGGCGAAGAACATCGACACCCGCGAGCACGACATCGCCGACTCCGACGACTACTTCCAGTACCACGGCGGCATGGTCGCCACGGTGCGAGCGCTGACCGGAAAGGACCCGAAGGCGTACGTCGGCGACTCGACGACGCCCGACGCGGTCAAGACCCGCACCCTCGCCGAGGAGACGAGCCGCGTGTTCCGCTCCCGTGTGGTCAACCCGCGCTGGATCGGTGCCATGCAGCGCCACGGGTACAAGGGCGCCTTCGAACTGGCCGCGACCGTGGACTACCTGTTCGGCTTCGACGCCACCACCGGGGTCGTGCACGACTGGATGTACGAGCAGCTCGCGCGGTCCTACGTTCTCGACGAGCAGACCCAGCAGTTCATGCGGCAGTCGAACCCCTGGGCGCTGCGCGGGATCGTCGAGCGGCTGCACGAGGCCGCCGACCGCGGGCTGTGGGCCGAACCCGACCCCGAGACGCTGGCCGCGCTGCAGTCGGTGTACCTCGAGGTCGAGGGCGAGCTGGAAGACCGGCAGTGATGCGGGTTCGTGTCATCGGCATCGGTCCGGGTGGGCTCGATCAGCTGACCGTCGAGGCGGTCCAGGCGTTGCGTTCCGTCGACGCGTATCTCGTCATCGAGAAGCGCGAGGACGACCCGCTCGTGGCGGCCCGGGAGGCGATCGTCGCCCGGCACGTGCCTGAGCCGCCGCCGACCATCGTCGTGCGCGACCCCGAACGCGACCGTAGCGCGCGCGTCGCCGGTGACGCCGAGGCCTACCGCAAAGCCGTCGCGGACTGGCACAGCGCCCGCGCCGAGCGGTACGCCGCGGCGCTCGACGAGGCGCCCGGTGACGTCGGCATCCTCGTGTGGGGCGACCCGGCGTTCTACGACTCCACGCTGCGCATCCTCGACACCGTCGCCGCGTCCAGACCGCTGGAGGTCGACGTCATCCCCGGCGTCTCGAGCCTGCAGCTGCTCGCCGCGCGGCACGCGATCGTCCTGCACGAGGTGGGTCAGCCGCTGCACCTCACCACCGGACGCAACCTGCCGGACGCCGTCGCGGCGGGGGAGCGGAACGTCGCGGCGATGCTGCTGTCGTCGATCGAGCCGTTCGCCGCGCTCGGGGACTGGACGATCTGGTGGGGCGCCAATCTCGGCACCGCCGACGAGGCACTGGCCCACGGCACCGTCGCGGAGGTGCTGCCCGAGATCCGGGCCGCCCGCGAGCACGTGAAGGCCGCCGCCGGCTGGATCATGGATCTCGCCCTCCTGCGGAGCCCGGCGTGAGCGCTGCGCTCATGGTGGCGGGCACCACGTCGGACGCAGGTAAGTCGATCGTCACGACCGCGCTGTGCCGCGCGTTCGCCCGCCGGGGCATCCGGGTCGCGCCCTACAAGGCGCAGAACATGTCCAACAACTCGATGGTGTGCGAGGCCGCCGACGGGACCACGGCGGAGATCGGCCGCGCCCAGTGGATCCAGGCGGTCGCGGCAGCCGCGCGCCCCGAACCGGCGATGAACCCCGTCCTGCTCAAGCCCGGAACCGACCGCCGCAGCCACGTCGTGGCGATGGGGCGTCCGGCCGGGACCATCTCGTCGATGGACTTCGTCGAGGGCCGGCGCCACCTCGCGGCGCTGGCGCACGGGGCCTTCGACGACCTCGCCTCGCGCTTCGACCTGGTCATCGCCGAAGGAGCCGGAAGCCCGGCCGAGATCAACTTGCGCGCGAGTGACTACGTCAACATGGGGCTCGCCCGGCACGCCGACATGCCGGTCGTGGTGGTCGGCGACATCGACCGCGGTGGGGTGTTCGCCGCGTTCTACGGCACGGTGGCGCTACTCGACGCGGCGGACCAGGCGCTCGTCGCCGGGTTCGTCGTCAACAAGTTCCGCGGTGATGAGCGACTGCTGCGTCCCGGCCTCGACCAGCTCGAGTCCCTGACCGGTCGACGCGTCTACGGAACACTGCCGTGGGACCCGCGCCTGTGGCTGGACTCGGAGGACGCCCTCGACCTCGAAGGGCGGCGCGACCGCGGCGCCGAGCACCCGCTGCGGGTCGCCGTCGTGCGGCTCCCGCGGATCAGCAACTTCACGGACGTGGACGCTCTGGCCCTCGAGCCGGGCGTGGATGTGCGGTTCGCGAGCGACCCGAGAGCTCTCGACGATGCCGACCTCGTCGTGCTTCCGGGGACGCGGACGACGCTGGCCGACCTCGCCTGGTTGCGCGCCCGGGGTCTCGACACCGCCATCCTCGAACACGTCCAACGTGGGGGAGCGGTACTCGGGATCTGCGGCGGTTTCCAGATGCTCGGCGGCGAGATCCGCGACCCTGACGGTGTCGAAGGTGACGCCGGCGCTATCGGGCACGGGCTCGGGCTGCTGGACGTCAGCACGGACTTCGGCGCGGACAAGGTGCTTCGGCTGCCGTCGGGCACCGCGCTCGACGAGCCGGTCGAGGGATACGAGATCCACCACGGACGCATCGCCGTGCATGCCGGCGAGCCCTTTCTCGGTGGCGCCCACCAGGGGAGCGTGTGGGGAACCATGTGGCACGGCAGCCTCGAGTCCGACGGCTTCCGTCGTGCGTTGCTGCGCGAGATCGCAGAGCGTGCCGGGCGGACGCTCCCGGCGTCGTCGGTCAGCTTCGGCGCTGCGCGCGAGACGCGGCTCGAGCTGCTGGCCGATCTCGCCGAGCAGCACCTCGACCTGGATGCCCTCCTCGCGCTCGCCCACGACGGCCCCGGCGCACTTCCCCAGATTTGCGCCCCAACCGTCAACCGGGACCGCCTTCGGTCGACGAATAGCGCGCATATCTGGGGACAAGGCGGGGAGCGATGACGGTTCTTGTGCTCGGCGGGACGAGCGAGGCGCGCGCGGTGGCGAAGCTGCTGCAGGAGCGAGGGGTGCCGTTCCTCTCGTCGCTCGCCGGCCGGGTCGCGGAGCCCCGGCTTCCTGTCGGACCGGTCCGCATCGGCGGCTTCGGCGGCGTCGACGGGCTGCGCGCCTTCCTGCGCTCGGAGCGCATCAGCGTGGTCGTCGACGCGACGCACCCCTTCGCCGCGCAGATGACCCGGCATGGGTACCTCGCGTCCCGTGCGGAGGGTGTGCGGTACGTCAGGGTGGAGCGGCCGGGGTGGAGCGAGTCATCCGGAGCCGAGGACTGGCACTGGGTCGACGACCACGACGCCGCCGCCCGCCTCGCCGCCGACCTCGGCGCACGCCCCATGCTGACCATCGGACGCCGTCACCTCGGCCACTTCGTCGATCCACTGCGCGAGCACGCCGTCCTCGCTCGCGTCGTGGACCGACCGGACGAGCCGGTGCCGGAGGCCTGGCGCATCCTCACGAGTCGGGGCCCGTACACGCTCGACGGAGAACGGGCGATCATGGCCGAGCATGGCGCCGACGTCGTCGTCACGAAGGACTCAGGCGGCACCTACACCCGGCCGAAGCTGGAGGTGGCCGCCGAACGCGGCATCCCCGTCATCGTCGTGCGCCGCACACCGCCGCCCTGGACCGAGGACGACGCGGTGATCGTCCTGTCCACCCCCGCCGACGCCCTCGACTACCTAGAGCTCGTGTTGTAGGTGGTCGAGTAGGCCGGAAGTTGCGTGGGAGGCCTCGCTCCGTGGCGGCTACGCCCTGACCGCCAGGGGGCGCGGGTTACTTGCCCTTGGGGTCGTCGGCGGGCGCGTCGAGGTCGAGGACCTGGGTGTGCTCGACGTCGTCGACGGCCTGGATCTCCTGGGTCTCGTCGCTCACCGGCTCCTCGTCGCCCTCGTCCTCGTCGGCCGGGAGGTCGGACGCCTCAAGCTCGGGGGCGTTCTCCGGATCGAACGGATCGGCGATCGGGACGTTGCCGCCCGTGAGCGTGGCGAGCATCTGCCGCACGTTGGCGAGCTGAGCGTTGATGCTGTCGCGACGCTGCATCGCGGCGGCGAGCTCGCGCTCGGAGTCGGCACGGACTTTCGCGGCCGTCGCCTTGGCCTCGCTGACGATCTGCTCGGCCCGCTCCTGCGCATCGCCCAGGAGGCGGTTCGCCTCGCGAAGCTTGTCCTGGTACTCGGCGTCGGCCTCGGCCTGACGCTTCTCGAGCTGAGCCTCCAGCTCGGCGCTGCGACGCTCGGCGTCGGCGAGCTGCTCCTGGAACTGCTTCTCGACGGCCGCACGGCGCTCGGCGAGCGTCTTCTCGAAGTCCGCGGATGCCTTGGCGGCCTTGGCGCGCTGCTCCTCGTACACCGCCTCGGCTTCCTGCAGGCGGCCCGCGGCCTCGCGGTCGGCCGAGTCGATGCGGTCGTCGGCGGTGCGGCGGGCGTCCTCGAGCAGTCGGGCGACCTCGGCGTCGACGTCGGCACGGCGCTTCTCGGCGTAGAGGTCGGCCTCGTCGCGGATCTGCTGCGCGGATCCCTCGATCTCGGCGCGGCGGGCGTCCAGCTCGGCGCCGACGCGCTCACGCATCTCGCGCGCCTCCTCCTCGGCGAGCGCGAGGATCTGACCCACCCGTGCGCCGAGGTGCTCGAACGACGGCGGCTCGAGCGGCCCCTCGCTCTCCTGGCGAGCCAGGTCGCGTTCAGTCTCGAGCTTCTCGATGTAGGCAGTCAGCTCGTTGATGCGCCGGCGCGAGACCGCAGCCTCGTCGGCGAGTGCCTGCAGCTTCGCGTCGACCTGAGCGGGCTCGTAACCACGCAGGACCATACGGAAGTCGAAGGGGGAGTCGGGAGTCATGACGTTGCGTCCTCATCGGTCGGGTCGGATCGTTCGGGCACGGCCAGCGCGGAGATGACCCCCGAGAGCTGGCCGAGCTCGGCGGTGATCTGGTCGCGACGCTCACGAAGCCGGGTGACTTCGTCGCGTGCTTCGTCGAGCATCGTGCGCGCCTCGCGGCGCAGCTCGTCGGCCTCGATGCGGGCCTCGCTGAGCAGCCGGTGGGCTTCCTCGCGTCGAGCCTGAACCTCGTCGTGTGCCTGCCGCTGCGTGCGGACGACCTCTTCGGCCACGCGCGTGCGCAGCGTCTTGGCGCCGGACTCGGCCTCGGCGAGCCGCCGGGAGGCGCGTTCCTCGGTGGCGGCCGCGTAATCGTCGGCACGCCGCCGCACCGCGGTCGCGTGCTCGTCGGCTTCGGTACGCACAGCCTGAGCGCGTTCCTCGGCCTGACGCTGGACGGCGAGCGCGGCGTCGGCCAGCTCCTGCGCCTCCTGCTCGGCCTGGGCGATCTGCGCCTCGAGTCGGGCGCGGAGACGCTGCACGACCTCCGAGGTGCGGGCGCGGGTCCGGCGGACGGTGGCGGCGGCGTCACGGTGGCCGTTGAGCCGCACGAGCCGGCCTTCGAGTTCGGCGGTCTGCAGGAGCGACGCGACGGTCTCCTGCGTCCAGCGCATCTGCTCGCGCGCCTCGTCGAGCAGGCGGTCGGCCTCCTGCTGCGCGTCGTCGACGAGGGTGGCCGCGCGCTCACGGGCGGCGTTGAGCTCGTCCTGCGCCAGCTGGCGGTGTTCGCGCGCTGCGTCGGCGGCCTCGGTGCGCAGCCGGTCGGCCTCCTGCGTGGCGGCGGCGAGCTGTTCCTCGGCGCGTGTGCGGGCACGCTCGAGGATCGCGGTGGCTTCGGCTTCGGCCGCGGCGGTGCGTTCCTCGACGAGCGCTGCGGTGGCGTCGTCGCGCTCCTGCGCGCGTTCGGTGGCCTCCGCGACGAGGCGTTCGGCCTCCTCGCGTGCCGTGCGCAGCGACTTCTCGGCCTCGTTCGTGGCGCGATCGAGGATCTGCTGCGCTTCCGCGCGCTGCCTGCTGGCGGTCGCCTGAGCATCGGCCAGCATCTCGTCGCGCTGCTGCTCGGCCGTCTGGATCAGCACGCTGGCCTGGTCGCTGGCATCGATGATGAGCTGGTGGGCGTCCTTCGACGCCTCGTCGAGCTGAGCCTCGGCGCGGTTGAGGTCGCTCGTGGCCTTCTGATGGGCCTCGCGCGCCTCGGCGTGCAGGCGCTCGGCCTCCTCTTCGAGCCGGTGCGCATTCTCCGTCGCGCGACGCGCTTCGGCCTCGGCATCGGCCTGCAGTTGATCGGCCACGGCTTGCGCCCGCCGGAGCAGCGCGGCGACGCTGCTGCCGTCGTCGGCAGCGAGGGTCGCGGGCTGGTCGGGGCTCATGTCTGAAGATTCTCGCACTACGTCTCAAGACCGTCGATGCCCCTGTCCTGCCCCTCGGACATCGCACCGCGGGCGACGCCTCTCGTCAGGGGAGAGCCCGACCGCTAGGGTGAAGGGGACCGGTTGAAAACGCAGGCGGCATCGGCGACCGAAGGATTGAGGTTCTCGTGGACTCCCGCGTCCCCCCGGCCGCACACACTCCGGCCTACGCCCCCGTCGACCTCTCGACGTGCGAACGCGAACCGATCCACATCCCCGGCGCCATCCAGCCCCACGGAGTGCTGCTCGCCGTCGATGACGACGCCACGATCGTGGTCGCGTCGAGCAACTGCGCCGGCGCGATCGGAGCCGACCACGAGGAGCTCATCGGTCAACCGCTCGAACGCGCTCTCGGACACGCCGCCGCAGGTGCCATCCGCGACGCTCTGCTCGCCGACGATCTGAGCGAGCCGCTCCACGTCGTCCTTCCCGGCGAACCCGCTCACGGCGACCTGCTCGGGGTCCCGGTCGACCTCGTCGTGCACCGCTCCGGCCCCCGCGTGGTCGTCGAGGTCGAGCGCGAACGCGTCCTCAGCCCGCACCGTGTGACCTACCGATCGGCGCGCGCCGCGATGGGCCGGCTGAACGAGACGCAGACCATCGGTGAGCTGTGCGACCGGCTCGCGCTCGAGATCCGCGACCTCACCGGCTTCGACCGCGTCATGGTCTACCGCTTCGACGAGGACTGGAACGGCGAAGTCGTCGCCGAGGAGAAGCGCGACGACCTCAACTCCTTCCGCGGGTTGCACTATCCGGCCAGCGACATCCCGGCCCAGGCGCGCCGCCTCTATACGACCAACTGGACGCGGCTGATCGCCGACGTCGGCTACACCCCGGTGCCACTCGAGCCTGTGCTGGACCCGCAGACGGGGTCGCCGTTGGACCTGTCGCACTCGGTGCTGCGTAGCGTCTCGCCGATCCACCTGGAGTACCTCGGGAACATGGGCGTCACGGCCTCCATGTCGGTCTCGATGGTGCGCGACGGCCAGCTGTGGGGCCTGGTGGCGTGCCACCACTACTCGGGGCCGCACTACGTCCCGTACGACGTCCGCTCGATGGCTGAGTTCCTCGGACAGACCGCCTCCCAGCTCATCGACGAACGCGAACGCTCCGATGCCCGCATCGAAGAGCTCATCGCGCAGTCGGTGCTGTCGGGCATCACCGCCCGGCTCGCCGGTGACGCGGGGTATCCACTCAAGGCCCTCATGAACGACGAGCGCCTCCTCGAACTCGTCGACGCCGACGGGGCCGCGCTCTGGCACGACGGCGAGCTGCTCACCATCGGCAACGTGCCTGACGACCTTGATCTGCTCAAGCGGATCGCGGCGGCTGTCCGCACCGACGACAGCCCGGTCGACTCCAGTCACCAGCTCGGCGTTCTCCAACCCGACCTCGCGGAGCGTGATGACGTTCCGGCCGGTGCGCTCGTCGCTCAGATCGGCACCGCCACGTTGATGTTCGTGCGGCCGGAGCTGGTGCGGATCGTCGAGTGGGGCGGAGACCCCCGTAACAAGCAGATCGCCGAGTCCGAGGGACCCGACGTCCGGCTGAGCCCGCGCAAGTCGTTCGAGAAGTGGCGCGGCGTGGTCCGTGGCCGCAGCGAGCCGTGGCGGCCGTGGCAGTTGGAGACCGCCGACCGGCTGCGCCAGTACCTCGAGGCCAAGCTGCTGCGTCGCTCCCGTGAGCAGATCGCCATCGCCGAGTCCCTGCAACGCACCCTGGTGCTCGACGAGGCGCCGGACGTGGAAGGGCTCAGCGTGCTGGCTCGGTACCGCCCCGCGCAGGGCAGCCAACTCGGCGGCGACTGGTGGGACGAGTTCTCGTTACCCGACGGCCGGGCCGCCTTCGTCGTCGGCGACGTGGCCGGACACGGTGTCGGAGCCGCGACCGCGATGGCGCAGGTCCGCACGGCCTTGCGGGCCTATCTGGCCGACGGCCACTCGCCAGCCTCGTGCCTGGATCGCCTCGATCACCTCATGGGCTCGCTGATGCCGGGCCAGACCGCCACGGCGGTCGTCGTGGTCTTCGATCCGGTGGCGCGCGTCGTCGAGGTGGCGAGCGCCGGACATCTGCCGCCGCTGCTCGTGCGCGACCGTTCGGTCAACCCGATCGGCGCCACGCCGCGACCCCTGCTGGGGGTCGGCATGGGCGAGGCGGTGTCGGTCGTGGAGCAGTTGCACGAGGGCGACATTCTGCTCGTGTTCACGGACGGTCTGGTGGAGCGCCGCAACGTCCCGCTCGACGAGTCGCTCGCGGTGCTGCGTAAGGCGAGTGCGGCACGGCCGGCCGGCGCGTCGTTGCGCTCGTGGGTGGACGCGCTCGTGAACGCGGTGCCGGGCAGCCTCGACGACGACATGACGCTCGTCGCTCTGCGGGTCGAGTGACGGTGGGCGCGACGAGGCGGGTGACGCGACAAGGGCTCGCCGAGTGGCGCAATCTGGTGATCGAGCGGCGCAGAATGGGGCCGTTGTCGCCTCGAAACGCCCCACTTTGCGCCACTCGCGGAGGCCCGCGGGGCGGGGCGGGGTGACCCCGGGGGAGAAGAAGCGGTCGCGGTCATGAGTAGACTCGTCGCCGTTCGTGGTGTGCCGGGAAGTCTGGTCGGCGTCCTGTCGTCGACCCCGAAAGCGTGCTCATGACCTTGCTCGGCCTGCTCCTCGGCGGCTGGCTGCTGACGGCGCTCGCGCCGCTGCTCGCCCGCTGGCTCGGGCACCGCGCCGGGTGGCCCCTGGCCGCCGGCCTGCTGGGGCTTGCCGCGATGGCGCTGATGCTCGGCTACGACACCACTGTCGAGCAGTCGGTCCCGTGGATTCCCTCGCTCGACATCGCGCTACGCCTGCGCCTCGACGGCCTCGCGATGCTGTTCGTCGCCCTCGTGCTCATCGTCGGTGCGCTGGTGATGATCTACTCCACCGCCTACTTCCGCGGGAAACCCACCGTCAGCTACTACACGCTGATGACGGCTTTCGCCGCGTCGATGACGATGCTCGTCCTCGCCGACGACCTGGTGCTGCTGTTCGTGAGCTGGGAGTTCACGACGCTGTGCTCCTACCTGCTGATCCTCCGTTCCGGACCGGACGCCGGCCCACCTGCCGCCCGGACCCTCCTGGTGACCGTCGCCGGCGGCCTGTGCCTGTTGGCGGCCGTCGCGACGATCGTGGTCCGGACCGGGACGACACACCTGAGCACGGCCCTCGCGGACCCCGCGTGGAGCGAGGACGGCACGTTCGCGACGACCGTCGCGATCCTCGTCGCGGTGGCGGCGATGACCAAGTCGGCGCAGTTCCCCTTCCACGCCTGGTTGCCCGACGCCATGGTCGCGCCCGCACCCGTGAGCGCCTACCTCCACGCGGCGGCGATGGTGAAGGCCGGCATCTACCTGCTGCTGCGGTTCGCTGAGCCCGCGGCTCACGCACCAGCCTGGTCGGCCCTGCTGATCACCGTGGGCCTGGTGTCGTCGTTCATCGGAGCGGTGTTCGCGCTGCAGCGCACCGACCTCAAGGCCCTCCTCGCCTACTCGACCGTGAGCCACCTCGGCCTGCTCACCCTGGTCATCGGCGTCGGGACGACCGCGGCGCTCACCGCGGCCGTGGTCCACGTCGTCGCCCACGCGGCCTTCAAGTCCGCAGGCTTCCTCTACGTCGGCCTCCTCGAGAAGCGCGCCGGGACGCGCGACATCCGTGAGGTCGGCGGCCTGTGGCGCAGCATGCCGCTCGCTTCGGTACTGATCCTCGTCGCCGCCGTCGCGATGGGCGGCATCCCGCCGACGTTGGGCTTCGTCAGCAAGGAACTCGTCCTCGACGGCGTGCTCCACGGCCCCGGACTGTGGCTGGCCGCGCTCGTCGCGCTGTCGGCGGCGATCACCGTCGCCTACAGCGGCCGCATGGTGGTCTCGACCCTCCCGGGCGCTCCGACGCGGCTCGCCCCCGCCTCCGGCACGTGGCCGATGGTGGTGGCGATCGCGATCGGCGCGGTCGCGGCCGGGACCTTCGGTCTGGTCGCACCCGCGCTCGACCCGCTCGTCGGACGAGCCGTCGCCGCGACCGGCGGGTCCGGTGACGTGCACCTCGCGCTGTGGCACGGTGTGACCCCCGCTCTCGGACTCTCGCTCGCTGCCATCGCCGCCGGCGCGCTGCTGATCGTCGCCCGTCGCGGCGTCGACCGCGTACTCGACCGTCGCCTCTTCCCGGTGACCGGCGTCGGTGCCGTCGAAGCCGTCCAGCGGGCCGTGCAGGTCACCGGCCGACGTCTGGGCGACCTCACCCGTACCGATGCGCCGGCCGCTCATCTCGCCGTGCCGCTCCTGCTCATCGCCGTGCTCGGTGTCGCGGGGCTGGTCGCGCTGACGCCCTCCTGGGAAGCCGCGGACTCCACCGCCGTGGACGTCGCACTCCTGATCGTCCTGACCGGCGGCGTCATCGCCACGGTGGTCGCGCGATCGCGGTTGGGCGCGGTCATCGCAGTCGGCGTCGCGGGGTTCTCGGTCGCCGTGTGGTTCTTCACGCTCGGCGCCTCCGACGTCGCCCTGACGCAGCTGCTGGTCGAGATCCTCACCGTCGTCATCATGGTGCTGGTGCTGCGGCACCTCCCGCAGCAGTTCGGTCGCCGCTCGGTGCGACGAGCCGTCCCCGCAGCGATTCTGGCGATCGCCGCCGGTGTGGTGGCGACGCTCGGCCCCCTGGTGTTCACCGGACGAGCGGAGCTCTCGGCCGTGGGCCGCTGGTTCGTCGAGGAGGGGCCGGTGGAGACCGGCGGCGCCAATGTCGTCAACACGATCCTCGTGGAGTTCCGCGCCCTCGACACCTTCGGCGAGCTCGTGGTGCTGGCGATCGCGGCGCTCGCGATCACCGCCCTCGTCGAAGCGAGGCCGCGCGTCACGCGCCCGGTCCTGCCGTCCGTGTCGAGCCTGCTGGCACCGGCGGCGCCCAACGCAGTGTTCATCAACGTCCTGGCGCGCGTGCTCGTCCCCTTGATGCTGCTCGGCTCGCTGTACGCGCTTCTGCGCGGGCACAACGCCCCCGGAGGCGGCTTCATCGCCGCGCTGATCGGTGCGGGCGCGCTCGCCACCCGCTACCTGGGCGCTCCCGACGACCGAGAGGCCCACTCGGGTCTGCCGTACCTCGCGATCGCCGGAAGCGGGGTCGTCGTGGCGGCCGTCAGCGGCTTCATCGGCTACGCCGAACGGTCCTTCCTCACGCCGCTGCACGCCGACATCCTCGGCTATCACTTCACCACGTCGCTCATCTTCGATCTCGGCGTCTACCTTGCGGTGTTCGGGGTGATCCTCGGAGCGCTGGACTCGCTGGGCAGTCCCGAGGAACCGGCGGCGAAGGCGGGTGATCGACGATGATCCTCGCGCTCTCGATCGGCGTCCTGGTCGCCGGTGCCGTCTTCCTCATGATGTCGCGATCCTTCATCCGCGTCGTTCTCGGCTTCGTGCTGCTCAGCCACGCCGCGAACCTGCTGCTGTTCAGCACCGGCGGCACCTCCCGCCGCGCCGAGCCGCTGGGGAAGAGCCTCGATCCGGTGCTGACCGCCGACCCGCTGCCCCAAGCCTTCGTGTTGACCGCGATCGTCATCTCGTTCGCCATCACGATCTACCTGCTCTCGCTCGCCATCACCGGTGGCCGTGACGAGGACGACGAGGACGGTGATGACGCATGACCGGCGCGCTCCTGCCGCTGTTCGTGGCGATCCCGCTCACCGCCGCGGGCATCACGGCCTTCGCCCGCCCGGGACGCCGCTGGCCCCTCACGGTGCTCCTCGCCGTGCTCGCCGTGCACGTTGCGGCCTCGGCCCTGCTGCTCGGGGCGACTCGCGACGGCGAGGTCTACGCCGACGGCGTCGGCGGATGGGTCCCGGGTATCGCGATCCCATTCGCTGCCGACGCGCTGTCGGCGCTCATGCTGACCTTCACCGGGGCGCTCTCCCTGGTGTGCTGCTGGTATGCGATCGCCTCGGGCGTCGGCCGGGTCCGGCTGTTCAGCCCGCTGGTGCTCGCCATGATCGCCGGCGTCAACGGAGCGCTGCTGACCGCCGACGCGTTCAACCTGTTCGTGTTCATCGAGGTCATGCTGATGCCGTCCTACGGCCTGCTGATCCTCGCGCGACGCGGCCAGGGAACCGAGCGTTCCGTACGCGGTTCGCGCCTCTACGTCACGTTCAACCTCTTCGTGTCGACGTTGTTCCTGGTCGGCGTCGGTCTCGTGTACGCGACTGCCGGCACCGTCAATCTGGGCCTGCTCGCCGGAGCGGCGAAGGAGGACGGACGGGTGGCCGCCGCCGCGGCCGTCGCGCTCGCCGCGCTCGCGATGAAGGCCGCGCTCGTCCCCACCTACGGCTGGCTCACCCGCGCCTACCCCTCGACGTCACCGGCGATCACGGCACTGTTCTCCGGGCTGCACACCAAGGTCGCGGTGTACGCGATCTACCGGTTGTACGCGGTGATCTTCGACGGCGACGAGCGGTGGCTGCTGATCGGTCTCGTGGTCTGCGGCGTCACGGTCGCGGTCGGGGCGATCGCCTCCGTCGGTGAGCAGTCGATGCGCTCGATGCTGTCGTTCAGCATGGTGAGCCACCTCGGCTACATCCTCGTCGGCGTCGCACTCTTCACGCCGGCAGGACTCGCCGCCGGCATCTTCTACCTGCTGCACCACATGGTCGTGAAGGCCGCGCAGTTCCTGTCCGCCGGCGCGATCGAAGACACCTACGGCACCGACCGGATCGACCGGTTGCGGGGGATCGGACGGCGCGAGCCGCTCGTCGCGGCAACGTTCGCGATCGCCGCCCTCTCGCTCGCCGGGCTTCCGCCGTTCTCCGGTTTCGTCGCCAAGCTCGTCCTCGTCATCGCCTCGATCGACGCCGGTCAGGTGCTGCTCGCGGTCGTCTTGATCGCGGCCAGCCTGATCACCCTGCTGGCGATGCTGCGGGTGTGGAACGCGGTGTTCATGTCACCCGTGCCCGAGGGGGAATCGAGCACGCGTCGCATCCCGTGGTCGCTGGCTGCGCCGGGCGCGATCCTGGCCGTGGTCACGATCGTCCTCGGACTCGGCGCGCAACTGCTGATCCCGCTCACCGAGGTGGCGGCCGAGGGTCTCCTCGACACGACGACGTACGTCGAGGAGGTGCTCCGATGACCGGCCCGGCCACTCTTCCGCTGCGCTTCGTCGGCTTCGTCTTCTGGTACGTCGGCCAGGTCTTCCGTAGCGCCGGCATGGTCCTGCGGGACGTCGCGACGCCGGGCCGGCAGGCGACTCCGCGGGTGGTGCGCATGCCGCTGCAATCGTGGACCGACGCGCAGGTCGTCGGGATCGGCGCGCTCATCACCCTGACGCCCGGGACGCTCACCCTCGGCGTGGTCGAGCGCGACGGGGGCCGCGACCTGCTCGTGCACTCGATGTACGACACCGACAACCCGTCGGCGGTGGCGGCGCTGCGCGACATGGAGGCCCGGATGCTCAACGCCGTCACCGTCAAGGGAGGGTTCCGCCCATGACCGGCATCGAGATCGCCATGATCGCCATCGGGGCGACCATCCTGCTCGCCGTCGTGCGGATCGTCATCGGCCCCACCTCGGCTGACCGGGCGGTGGCAGCCGATCTGCTGAGCTTCAGCATCATCGCCGAGATCGCGCTCATCGGCACGCGCCTGGGAAGCACCGGCACCTACGACCTCGTCCTGGTGGCGACGCTCGTGGCGTTCCTGTCGGCCGTGTCCATCGCCCGCGTCATGGGACGGGGGCGCCGATGAGCTGGTACGAGATCCTCGGGCATACGTTCACGGTCGTGGGCGCGGTCATCTTCGTGCTCGCCGGAGTCGGCCTGCTGCGGCTGCGCGATCCCTACATGCGCATCTCGGCGGTAGCGACCGCATCGGGTCTCGGGGTGGCGTTCGTGGTCGGAGGGACGGCACTCGTCGACCCGCGCCTGGACGATCTACTCAAGGTGATCATCGCCATCGCGCTGCAGTTGGCCACCTCGGTCATCGGCGGTATCGCGATCGGTCGTGCTGCGGTGATGTCGGGTCACGAGTTCGACGACACCGACACGACCGACCTCGACATCTGAGCCAGAGCCGCTACTCGGCGGCCGTGGGGGCGAGGCGAAGGCTGGCCCGGTAGGGGCGCGGGGGCATCCGGCTGTGGTTCCCGCGCATCGACGGCCCCTGTCCTTCGATCGCGTCGAACTCGGCGAGCCGGATCGCGAACACCTCGATGAGCTCGATCGCGACGTCCTCGCCCGGGCAGCGGTGACCGGTGTTCTTGTCGCCACCGCCTTGCGGGATCAGGTCGTACTGGCCGACGAGGCGGTCGTTGAAGCGCTCGGGACGGAAGTTCTCCGGGTCGATCCAGATCTTCGGATCGTTGAGGTGCTGCCAGATGTCGATGACGAATCGGCCGCCCGCCGGCACCTCGTGCCCCTCGAACGAGGTGGCGGTACGAGGTTTGGCGGCGAGGACCGGCACGAACGGGTAGTAGCGGCGCAGTTCGTGCGCGTACGCCTTCGGATCGACCGAACGGACTTTCACCGCGAAGCGGTACTCGGGCCATTCGACGAAGCTCTCGGCCGTTGCGGCGACGAACCACGCGACCGCGACCGTCGGTCGCAGCACGTTGAGCAACTCGACCGCTGCCACGCTCAACGGCAGGGGACGGCCGTCCGGGCCCGTCCACGCCGCCACCTGCCCGAGCGGCGTCTCGGTCTCCCCGCTCTTGCGGGCCCTCTTGATCTCGGCGCGCGCCCAGCGCTGGGCGCCGAGGCGCCCCTTCACCGCGCGCAGCTGTCGCCGCCCGGCGGAGCCGAAGCCGTCGATCATCGACACCATCTGCGTCGTGCCGCGTCGGACGCCGATGGCCTCGTCGGATACCCCGGCCCAGTCCCGCACCGCGGTGAACAGCACCTCGCAGGACATGCTGAACACGTCGGGGACGTACCCGAGCTCGACGACCCGCCGGTCCCACTCGGCTCCTGCGCGCCGTGCGATCTCGAAGGCGGCCGTATCGTCCAGGAGATCGACGAACTGCCCCTTGCGGTGGCGGTGCTCGTCGTCGTCGGTGCTGTGGATCGCCCCCGCTCCGAAGAGCGTCATGGCCGGGATGGGCGGCGCGGCGCCTTTGCGCGACAGCGTCGGCTCGCTGTAGAAGAAGCGCGCGGCCTCGACCCCCTCGATCACCGTCGCC
The DNA here is from genome assembly GCF_003850045.1 of Aeromicrobium camelliae. GTDB lineage: Bacteria > Actinomycetota > Actinomycetes > Propionibacteriales > Nocardioidaceae > Aeromicrobium > Aeromicrobium camelliae. The sequence continues at coordinate 145,359 of NZ_RQJX01000005.1, forward strand.
GGTCGGCCCATGAGCCGCGTCGTGACCGGTCCCGGATCGTCGTCGCGGAGCCAGCGCGTGAAGTCGTATCCGCGGCGGATGAGGGAGAGCGATTGGTCGCGCATGCCATCCATCCAAAGCGGAATCGAAGGGCCCGGCAACCGGAGGCGTCCGGTTCACGCCACGCGGACGGCCTGGAGCGTCTCGGCGAAACGTCGAGCACCCTGCCCGTCGCACCAGGACTGCCAGTCCCCACCGTCGAGGCCGCGCGCCTCCTCGAGGAGTTCCGACCATCCGTGGGTCGGAAACGACGAGCGAACGAGCACGGGCCACGGGCCGCGCTCGAGCGACTCGGCCAGGCAGACCTGCTCGTCCTGGGGGTGGTGCCGCGGGACCGCGATCGCGGGGCGGCGACGCGCGGCGATCTCCGCGATCACGTCCTGGGCGGCGTGGCAGACCACGACATCGGCATCGTCGATGAGGCGCTGCGCGTCGCGATGCCAGACGCCATGGCGCGCGATGGTCCACGACCACCCGAACGTCGCGGCCCGGGCCAGCGCGATTCCGTCATCGCGCGTCACGCAGGGGTCGGGATCGAGCACGAGGACCCTCCGACCCCGGGCAGCGGGTGGCCGGGCGGCGCCCACGGAGAACCGGGAGATCGCACCGATATGACGGATTCTCGCGGTCTGGTCGTCGAGGCCGTGAACGAGCGGTTCAGCGCAGCGAGGCCACGGCGCGACGAGTGCCTGCGAGAGTTCGAATCCGCGGCGCCGGCCGAGTTCGTCGCGCCGTCCCGGCGCCAGCACCGTCACCACGGGGACGGAGAGCTGGTCAGCCAGCGTCGCCACCTCCACCGTCACGTCGACATCGCGCGCTACCGAGGCGTCGATGACGAGGAGCCGGGGTCGTTGCTGATGGAGCCAGCGGGCGACGACGTCGAGGTGGTCGTGGTAGTCGCCGCGCCGACGGGGTGACCCGTCTGTGTGCCGGTTCTCCTGCTGGAACGGAAGCGTGACCCACCCAGACGGGGCTTCCGGGGGCCGGCTATGCGATGACAGTACGGTCAGCGGTTCGTCGAGTGCGGTGCTCACGGCAAGGATCCGGCCGAGGTGTTCGCGGCCCTCGTGGTCCGCGTAGTAGCCGATCATGGGTGCCCCCTCGGGGCGACGCGATGGACCGGCTGGTGTCGAACCGACGCTCCACTGTTTCACGGGACGGTGCCCCGCGCAACGAGGCTCAGTCGAAGCGCGCCTCGCGGGCCGTGATGAGCGGCTGACGGTACTGGTCGTGCAGGAGCGCGAGGGTGTGCCGATGCTGTTCCACGTCGGCCGAGGCGATCGCGTCGGTGACCAGTTGCACGCGTAGATCCCGGGCGTAAGCACTCGATGCCGTCAGCGCGATGCACGCCTCGGTCGAGACTCCGGCGATCACGAGTTCGTGCACGTCGAGTTGCTGCACCAGGCCGGCGAGGTCGGTCTCGAAGAAGGCGTCGTCGCGCGTCTTCGTCACGTCGTGGACACCGGCCAGGTCCAGCTCGACGAGCGGCGCGGCTCCGGAAGAACCCTCGAGGACCATCGGCTGGTCGTCCTCGAGCATGTTGAGTGCCCACGTCGACTTGTCCGGCAGGTGGACCGTGCGCACGTTGATGATCGGCGCGTCCGCGGCGCGGGCGGCAGCGATGAGCAGTTGGACGTTCGCGGCGAGTTCGCTGCGGACCTTCTGCAGGCCGGGCGGGTCGAAGTACTGTTCCTGCAGGTCGATGAGGAGCAGGCCGCGTTTAGTGGTCACGGTCGCCCAGGATGCCCGAGATGTCGCCCTTCTGCACGAGTTGCTCGGCGAGGTCGCGCAGCTTCACGTTCGACTGCTGGGATGCGCGACGCAGGACCGCGAACGCCGTCACCGCGTCGATCGAGAACCGCTCCATCAACATGCCCTCGGCCTGGCCGATCACGGTCCGTGTCTCCAGGGCCGTTTCCAGTGACTCGATGCGATGGGTCGCTCCGAGCACGGCCATGACATGCGTGGCATAGGTACGCAGTTCATCGGGATCGAGATGGGCGAACTGCTCGTGCCGCTTGCCGTACAGGTTGAGCGCACCGAGCCGGAGCTGCTGATTCACCAGGTCGACGGAAATGCTGCTCCGCACCCCGAGCTCCGCGATGGCCGGGCCCCAACGGGGCCACCGTTCGTCGTTGGCCGGGTCGTCGGTCCGGACGATCTGTGCCTCGGTGGCGGCGTCGATGCACGGTCCCTCGCCGAGTTCGTGCTGCATGCTGTCGGCGCGCGCGGCGAGGTCCGCCGTGGGAGCGACGGTCTCGAGCTTGGCGCCGGGCTTGATCAAGGTGACGCCGGCCTCGTCCGCGCCGAACAGCCAACGCGCTGAGGACGTGACGTGGTCGATGGATTTGTCGAGATCGGCGAGCTCACTGAGCTCCGTCACGATCCGCGTCAGGTCACTGAGGCTCAGCACCACGGCGATCGCCTCCCACGATGGACTGTCTCACCATCATGACAGATGACCAAGCCGCGAAAGTGCGTGACCGCTATGCCGATCGTCTCCGCCATCTCGTACAGTTGTTCCGCGACGTCGCGGTCAGAGAGTGGCCATCCGGGCGTCATGGGGTAGGACGACCTGTGAGCGACAGCTTCGCACGAAGGCTGGCGGACGTCGGACGGCGATGGGCGGGTATCGACTCGGTCGCCGATGTGGCGAGTGAGGTGGCCGATTTCGCCACCGTCTCCATCGATGGATGTGCCGCCGGACGAATCAGCTTCGTGCGCAAAGACGGTCAAGCTCCGAGCGCCGCGTACACCGAGGACGGCGCCCGCCGGGCCGGAGAACTCCAGCGCCGGCTGGGCGAGGGGCCGGGCAACGACGCGCTCGAAGCTGCTGGTCCGGTGTATGCGAACGATCTCGACCACGAACCGCGGTGGCCGGCGTGGGCTCCGCGCACCGTGCTCGGCACCGGCTATCACAGCGTGGTGAGCACCCGGTTGTACGTGCAGGAGCGGACCCTCGGCGTGCTCGAGCTCTACGGCAAGGGCGCCGACGCCTTCAGCGAGCAAGCGCTGGAGCAGACCGAGTTGCTCGCGGCTCACGCCTCGGCGCATCTGGCCCTGACCGATCTCGTGCAGAATCTGTCGACCGCGTTGTCGACTCGCACCGTCATCGGTCAGGCCGAGGGCATCCTCATGGAGCGCTACCAGCTCGATGCCGTCCGCGCCTTCGCGATGCTGCGACGCGTCTCGCAGCACACCAATACTCGGCTCGCCGAGGTGGCCGAGGAACTGGTGCACACGCGCCGTACTCCGGGAGCGGATGCCTGACATCGGCCGTATCGTGCCTCCATGGCCGAGGTCGTCGTCTTCCACCACGTCCATGGACTCACGCCGGGAGTGGCGGCGTTCGCTCAGACGCTGCGCGACGCCGGGCACGACGTTCGCGCGCCCGACCTGTTCGAGGGTCGCGTCTTTCCCACGCTCGACGAGGGGCTCGACTACGTCCAGTCCGTCGGATTCGCTGAGATCATCGCGCGCGGCGTGGCGGCCGCCGAGGGCGTCCCGGTAGGAGCGGTCTACGCGGGATTCTCCCTCGGGGTGTTGCCGGCTCAGTACCTGGTGCAGACCCGCCAGGGCGCGAGGGGAGCGATCCTCATGCACGGCTGCGCGCCGGTGCAGGAGTTCGGCGACCGCTGGCCGCCGGACGTTCCGGTACAGATCCACGCCATGAACGCCGACCGGTCCTTCGTCGAGGAGGGCGATCTGGAGGCCGCCCGCGACCTTCTCGCCCAGGCCGGCGAAGGCGAGCTCTTCCTGTATCCGGGGCGTGAGCACTTGTTCGCCGACCCCACACTTCCGAGCTACGACGAGGCCGCCGCGGAGTCGCTCCAGGCCAGGGTTCTGGAGTTCCTGCGACTCGTGGGGTGAGATTCGGGGTGAATCGTCCGCTAGCGCGAGGGGACACGGCTTCCGGTCACGTACGTTCGGCTCGGCGGCGCGAACCCTGTCCCTCCCAACCCGCGCCGCTTCGGTGATGTTCGCGTCATCGAGTGGCGCATCCCGTCGGTCACCTCGGCGGGGTGTGCCGCGAACCCTGGCGCGCAGCGGCGCTCCAGTAGGCTCCCGCATGTGAACGAGAAGCGCGAGGCACGCGCCCGACGCAGACAGCGGCGTGGCGGCAACCGGTTCGCCCTGGGTGCCGCGGTGGGGATCCTGCTGTTCCTCGTTCTCGCCGCCGTGGAACTCGTCCCGCTGCTCCTGCACGGGCTCGCTCGGGGATTCGAGCTCGACGGCGACGCCGTCATCGAGCAGTGGCCGCTGCACGCGGGGTACTGGGTGGCGGTGCTGGTCTTCGCCGTGCCGTTGATCGCGGGGGTGGTTGTCGCCCTCCTGACCCGCTTCCTCGCGCACACGAGGGAGCCCGGCGCGGCGGCTCGGTGGTCCGGCGTCGTCCTCGGTGTCGTGGCCGCCTACTCGGTGGCCGTGCAGTGGGCCACGCTCGCCGGAACCACGCGCCCGCAGCTGTCCCGGCGTCTGGAGGAGCTGCCGCTCGGTGTTGCGGACGTCCTGCGCGTCGCCGCTTACCCCAGTCTTGCGGTGCTGCTCTGCACCTTCGCTGCGGTCGCCGTGGTGGGGCTGCTGACGCGTCGGGACCGTCCCCGGATCTACGCCTGGTCGTACCTCGCAATCGCGCTCGTCGTGGTCGTCCTGGTCGGCTGGCTCAACGGAAATCGCTACTTCTAGCCAGGCTGTCAATGCTCGCCGACGAGGCGGGCCCGCTCGACGGCCGCTGCTGCGCCCTGCGTCCAGGGCGGGCCGTGACCGGTCAGCACGGTGCTCGCGTCGGTGGCGGCTAATGCGTCGAGGGAGATGATCGCCTGATGGGTGTCCTTCGTCGCGGCCGAAGCGACGATCTGCGGGCCGGTCGCGCCGGTGTACGGGTCGAGCGTCACGAGCGCATCACCGCTGATGACGGTGTCCCGCTCGGGCAGGTGGAGGATGCAGTGGCCGTCGGTGTGACCCGGCGTGTGCGCAGCGATCGGCCGGCCGGGAACATCCAGCGGGGAACCCGTGGTGATCGCTCGGGTGACCGGGATGCCCTTCACCATGAGCGCGCCGGCAGCCACCATCTGGCCGAGCACCGGCAGCGATCGCGGATGGCGTAGCGGGTAGAGGAACCGGTTGCTCTGCGGCCGGTAGCGGTAGGGGTGAGCCGCGAGGCGAGCGTCGTCGCCGTGCACCCAGACCGGCCCCCCCAGCTCGCCGTGGAGTCTGGCCGCGAAACCCACGTGGTCGAAGTGACCGTGGGTGAGCAGGAGTGCCCGGATCTCGTCGGGTTTGCGCCCTAGTCGCTTGATGAGTTCGAGCACCATGGGCCACATGCGTGGCAGCCCGGCATCGACGAGAGCGAGGCCGGAGGCGTCCTCGATCACGTAGCAATTGACGTGGGCGTACGAGACGAGGTGCACGCCATCGGCGACATCGCGGGTGATCATGGCTCCACGCTAGGCACGGTCGGCTCTCTTCGCTGGTCGCCGACGCGGAGCTGGCGGGGGAGATGGTCTTTCCGATTTCGCTGACAGCCGCGGCGTGTCGTGCCACGATGCTGCAGGCGGCGCCCCGCCCTCTGATCTTTTCCATAGGGACCTCGTAGGGGCGCCGCCCCTCACCGACGCAATCGGCCGCCGATGCCTCATCGACGGGATCGAGGTCTCCCCCGAACGTGCGGAAGTGCGACCGGCCTGCGAAAGATCTCCAGGCTGTCAGCATGAATCCATGAGCCGGTTGTGTGAGGTTCGTGGATGCGACCAACGTGCCGATGACCTGTTCACCAGCAGCGAAGCGGGATCCCCGCTGGTGGAGTGGCAGGTCTGCGCGTTCCATCTGCAGACCCTCAGCGAGGGTGGTCGTGCACTCATCTCCACGGGCCGTGATGCACTGGTCGTGGGCGTGGGCTTGCCGGTCGAGGTGATGGACGTCCGCGTCGTCGACTCCGAGTTCGGGTCGCCGGTCGTCACGCTTACGCTGGGGCGCGAGGACGTCGAGGAAGACGAGCTGAAACTGCAGATGACGCCGGCCCAAGCGCGGTTCCTCTGCGAACGTCTCAACGGGGAAGCGCCTGGTGGAGGCGAGTCACCGTGACGCGCGTAGGCCCCGTGGGACTCGAACCCACAACCCGCGGATTAAAAGTCCGCTGCTCTGCCAATTGAGCTAGAGGCCCGCGACCAGGCCCGAAACGGCCGTGACGCTCGGTCTAGTCTGCCAGGTCGACGAGGTGAGGTCAGCCGAGGGAACCTGCGAGTCGGCGGTGAGGGGCCGACGAGTTCCTCGCGATCTTGCAGCGGCACGCCGGCTGACATGGTTCCGGGAGTACACTGACGGCGTCACTTTGTCTGGTACCCCGAACGGGGACTGGAACGGAAGGTCAAACGTTATGCAACGCTCCCGTGTGGGCGTCGTCGGTGCTGGCCGCGTCGGCGCCGTCCTCGCTTCCCGCCTGCGTGCCGCCGGCCATGAGATCGCCGGGGTGAGCGCTCGCTCCGACGCCTCCCGGCTCCGTGTCGCCACGCTGCTCGGTGACGTCCCCGTGCTCGAGCCCCAGGCGGTGGCCGCTCGCGCCGACGTGCTCCTCCTCGCGGTCCCCGATGACGTCCTCGGCGACGTCGCCGAGGACCTCGCTCCCCACGTTCGGGCCGGAGTCGTGGTGCTGCACACCAGCGGACGTCACGGCCTCGCCGTTCTCGCACCGTTCGCCGCCGCGGGTGCGCGGACCATCGCCTTCCACCCGGCCATGACCTTCACCGGCACCGAGGTCGACCTCGACCGCTCTTGCGTCGTGGGTCTGACTGCCGGCGACGGCGAGAGGGAGCTGGCCGAGGCGCTCGCCGCGGACATCGACGGCACTCCCGTGTGGATCGCCGAGGTGGATCGCACGACGTACCACGCGGCGCTCGCTCACGGCGCCAACCATCTGACGACGATCGTCGCGCAGGCGATGGACCTGCTGCGCGGCATCGGCGCCGAGGATCCCGCCGCCGTGCTGCGGCCGCTGCTGCATGCGGCACTGGACAACACGCTCGCGTACGGCGACGCCGCGCTGACCGGCCCGGTCGCCCGCGGCGACGTCAGCACGGTGCGCGCGCACCTCGACGCCATCGACGCCGACACCGCCCTCGCCTACCGGGCGCTCGCCGCGGCCACGGCCACGCGCGTCGGCGCCCAGGAGGTCCTCGACGAGGTGACCGCCTCATGACCGGCCCCCGGATCGTTCGGACGCGCGCCGACCTGCGTGCGGCCGTCGGCGACGGCACCATCGCGCTCGTCCCGACCATGGGGGCGCTGCACGACGGTCACCTGCAACTCATGAAGCACGCCCGGCCGCTCGCCGACACGCTCGTCGCCTCGATCTTCGTCAACCCCACGCAGTTCGCTCCCGGCGAGGACCTCGACTCCTACCCCCGCACCTTCGACGAGGACGTCGAGCGGTGCGCCGAGGCGGGCGTCGACGTGGTCTTCGCGCCGACGGTCGACGTCATGTACCCCGACGGATTGGACGCCGGCGTCAGCGTCGACCCCGGCCCGCTCGGCCAGATTCTCGAGGGGGCCGCCCGGCCGACGCACTTTCGCGGCGTGCTGACCGTCGTGGCCAAGCTCTTCGGCCTCGTGCGTCCCGACGTCGCGGTCTTCGGCGAGAAGGACTACCAGCAGCTGACCCTCATCCGGCTGATGGTGCGCGAACTGTGCCTCGACGTCGACATCGTCGGCTGTCCCACCGTCCGCGAGGCCGACGGACTCGCGATGAGTTCGCGCAACCGGTACCTCGACGCCGACGAGCGCCAGCTCGCCGGCGCCCTCTCCGCGGCCCTGCGAGCCGGTGCCGCCGCCGGCCGTGAGGGAGCCGACGCGGTGCTCACCGCCGCCCAGACCGTGCTCGACGAGCACGGCATCGTCCCCGACTACCTCGTCCTCACCGATCCCGACCTCGGGGAGCCGGCGCCCGGCCAGGAGGCCCGCCTGCTGGTGGCCGCCCGCGTCGGTACCCCGCGGCTCCTCGACAACATCCCCGTGACCCTGGGAGGTCTCTGACCATGCTCCGCACCATGATGAAGTCCAAGATCCACCGCGCCACGGTGACGCAGGCCGACCTGCACTACGTCGGCTCGGTGACGGTCGACGCCGACCTCCTCGACGCGGCCAACCTGCTGCCGGGCGAGCTCGTGCACATCGTCGACATCGACAACGGCGCGCGGTTGGAGACCTACACGATCGCCGGCGAGCGCGGCTCGGGCGTCATCGGCATCAACGGCGCCGCGGCGCGTCTCGTGCACCCCGGTGACCTCGTGATCCTCATCGCCTACGGGCAGATGGAGGACGCCGAGGCGCGCGAGTTCGAGCCGAGCGTCGTGTTCGTCGACGCCGAGAACCGCATCATCGGCACGGGTTCGGACCCGGCCGAGGCGCTCCCCGGCAGCGGGCTGACCCGCGGCGACGTCATCGACAACCCTCTCGTCGCCCACTGACATGAGCCTGCTCTGCCTCGACGTCGGCAACCGACTGTCGGTCATCGGGGTCTGGGACGTCCGCGGCGACGAGCCCGTGCTCACCGGGCGCTGGACCGTGTCCTCCGACGCCACCCGCACGGCCGATGAGTGGTACCTGCTGGCTCACGGCTTCGTCCGCGCCGCCGGACTGGCCGACGACGAGGTGAGCGCGGTCAGCATGTGCTGCACCGTGCCCTCGATCGGCGTCGAGATGCGCGCGATGCTCGAGCGCTACTTCGACCACGTCCCCGTCTGGGTCGTGGGCCCCGGCGTGCGCACGGGTATCGCGATCCACACCGACAACCCGCGGGAGGTCGGCACCGACCGCATCGTCAACGCGCTCGCCGCTCACCACCTGTACGGCGGTCCGGCGATCATCGTCGACCTCAACGGCACGGCGACGATCGTCGACGTCGTGGACGAGCGCGGCCGGTACCTCGGTGGCGCCATCGCGCCTGGCGTTGAGGTCTCCCTCGAGGCGCTCGCCCAGCGCGGCGCGCAACTGCGCTCGGTCGAAGTGGCCGAACCGCGCAGCGTCATCGGCAAGAACACGGTCGAGGCGATCCAGTCCGGCGCCGTCTACGGGTTCGCGGGCCTCGTCGACGGCCTGGTCGACCAGATGATCGACGCCGTCGACGCCGATCCTGACGACATCACCGTCGTCGCCACCGGCACGTACGCCGACTCCGTCATCGAGCACTGTCAGACCGTCACGGTCCGCGAGGACGACCTCACGCTCATCGGACTTCGCCTCGTGCACGAGAAGAACCGGGACTGAACGCGCCGAGATCAGCCGATCGGAGGATGGGCACCGCCCTCGGCCTGGTTGAGAATGACGGTCATGACGATGATCGAGGTGCGCGGACTGCGCAAGACCTTCGGTGACGTTGTCGCGGTCGACGACATCTCGCTGAGCGTCGAGGAGGGGGAGATCCTCGGCGTCCTCGGCCCCAACGGGGCGGGCAAGACCACGACCGTCGAGAGCATCGCCGGCCTCGTCCGCCCCGACACCGGCACGGTGCGCGTGGCGGGCCTCGACCCGCTCACCCGACGACGCGAGCTCACCCGGGTCCTCGGCGTCCAGCTGCAGGAGGCCGCGCTGCAGGACAAGATCACGGTGGCCGAAGCGCTGGACCTCTACGCCGCCTTCTACGAGCGGCCGGCCGACGGACGCGAGCTCGCCGAAGGACTCGGACTCGGCTCCAAGCTCGACACTCGCTTCGCCAAACTCTCCGGCGGGCAGAAGCAGCGCCTCTCCATCGCGCTCGCCCTCATCGGCCGCCCGAGGGTCGCGCTGCTCGACGAACTCACGACCGGGCTCGACCCGCAGTCGCGGCGCAACGTGTGGGAGCTCGTCGAGCGGGTCCGCGCGGACGGCACGACGATCGTGCTCGTCACCCACTTCATGGAGGAGGCCGAGCGGCTCTGCGACCGGCTCGCGCTCATCGCCGGCGGCCGCGTCGTCGCCATCGACACCCCGGCCGGGCTCATCTCCTCGACCGAGGCGCCGACCGTCATGTCCTTCCGGCCCGACGGTCCCGTCGACCTCGCCCGGTTGACGGCCATCGACGGCGTCGCGGATGCGCGGGAGCAGGGCGCGGGCATCGAGCTGCGCGCCACCGACGGCGCTGTCATCGAGGTGCTGGATCGGCTCCGCGCCGACGGTGTCCGCTTCACCCAGCTTCGCGTCGTGGAGTCCAGCCTCGACGACGCGTACGTCCGTCTTGTGGGAGCCACCCGCGAGGAGTCCGAGGAGGTCTCGGCATGAGCACGACCACGTCATCGGCCGGCCCGGCGCGCGCCGTCCTCGCCGCGGAGGCGCGGCTGTTCCTCCGCGAACCCGCGACGCTGTTCTGGATTCTCGGATTCCCGACCTTGCTGCTCGTCGTGCTCGGTGCGATCCCGTCGTTCCGGGAGACGGGGCCGGACGGCACGCGGGTCATCGACTTCTACGTCCCGATCACGATCATGCTGGCGGCGATCACGGCCGGGGTGCAGTCGGTCCCCGCGGTGGTCAGCACCTATCGCGAGCGCGGTGTGCTCCGCCGGATCGCGACCACTCCCGCCCGGCCCGGTCAGCTCCTCTCCGCCCAGTACGCGATCCACGCGGCAGCTGTGGTCGTGGCCGGAGTGATCGTGACCGCGGTGGGCCGGGTCGTCTACGACGTGCCTCTTCCCGAAGCGCCGCTGCCGTACTTGCTGGTTCTCGGCCTCGTGGTCGCGGCCTCGCTCGCGACGGGTGGCGCGATCGCCAGCCTCGCCTCCACCGCCAAGGTGGCGGCCGCGATCGGTACCGCGGCGTTCTTCGTCCTGATGTTCACCTCCGGCGTGTGGCTGCCCGTGCCGGCGATGCCCGACGTCATGGCGGACATCGTCCGGTTGACTCCGCTCGGCGCGGCCGCGCTCGGACTGGAAGCGGCGCAACTCGGCGACTGGCCGGCGTGGCGCGATCTCGTCGTCGTCGTGCTGTGGACCGGCGGACTCGGTGCCGTCGCCGTGCGGTTCTTCCGCTGGGACTCGTGACCCGGCCGCCGGCCACCGCGCGGACGGATCGCGACCCGTTCCTTGTCCGGTGGGGGCCCTTGTTGCTGTTGCTCGCGGCGGTGGGCTTGAGCCTGGTGAGTGCACCCATGCTCGGCACGCCGGCGCGGATCGCGACGGTCATCGGTGGCGCGGTCGCTGCAGCAGCGCTGCATGTGGGGTGTGTCGTGCTGCTCGCCGTTCACGCCCCCTCGCGGACGGCAGCGCTCTACCTGGCGGTGCGTACCGCGATCGCCTTCACGATGACCTGGGCGAACCCGTTCGCGGCAGTGTTCGCTCTTGCCGGGTACTTCGACAGTGAACGCTACGCTCGCGGCCCACTGCTGTGGACCGTCTACGGCGCCACCGTCGTCGCCATGGCTGGTTCACAGTCCGGAGGCTTCCCCCCGCAGGGACCGCTGGGGTGGGGCATGTTCGCCGGACTGATCATGCTGCACGTGGCGATCCTCGCGATGGTCATGCGCATGACGCACGTGGAAGATCGGCGGGCCGCCGAGCGCGAGCGCACGATCGTCGAGCTGGAACAGACCAACGCTCGGCTGGAGGAGGCCCTGGCCGAGAACGCCGCGCTCCAGGCGCAACTCGTCGACCAGGCGCGGGAGGCCGGTGTGCACGCCGAGCGCGAGCGCCTGGCGGCCGAGATCCACGACACGCTCGCGCAGAGTTTGACCGGCATCATCACGCAACTCCAGGCGGCCCGCGACGGCGATGAAACCCGTCACGACCGCGCTCTCGTCCTTGCTCGCGAGGCGCTCGACGAAGCGCGGCGGTCGGTCCGTGCGCTCACTCCGGCTCCGCTGGCGGACTCCTCACTCGTCCCCGCGCTCGAGAGCATCGTGACGCGGTGGAGCGAGCACACGATCGTCAAGGTCGACTTCGTCGCGACCGACGAGATCCCGCAACTCAGCGCCGCGGCCCAGAGCGCCGCATTGCGGATCGTGCAGGAGGGCCTCGCGAACGTCGCGCAGCATGCTGACGCCGAGCGGGTGCGCGTCACCGTCGCGGCTGTGGGGGAGGACGTGGTGATCGACGTACGCGACGATGGCGTCGGTTTCCTCGTGGGAGAGGAACCGGAGCGCCCTGGCCGGGGCTACGGGCTCGCCGGCATGCTCCGACGAGCTGAGGGCGTGGGCGGCACGCTCGCCATCGAGTCCGCACCAGGAGAGGGCACGGCGTTGTCATTCCGCATCCGAGGACGCCGATCGTGACGACGCGCATCGTCATCGTCGACGACCACCCCGTCGTCCGCGACGGGCTGCGCGGCATGTGCGAGCGCGAGGGCGATTTCGACGTGGTCGGAGAGGCCGACGGCGGCCGCGCTGCTGTCGAAATCGTCCTCGCGTCGGCACCCGACGTCGTGCTGATGGATCTGCGGATGCCTGATGGTTCCGGTGTCGAAGCGATCGCCGAACTGCGGCGCCGGGGTTCGGCCGCCCGCGTCGTCGTGCTGACGACGTACGACACCGACCACGACATCAGTGCCGCACTCGCCGCCGGCGCGACCGGTTACCTGCTCAAGGACGTCCCGCGGCACGAGCTTTTCGCGGCGATCCGGGCGGCGGCCGCGGGACGACCGGTGATGTCGCCGCCGATCATGCGGCGGCTCGGGGGCGTGCGGGACACGCCGCTGCTCACCGCCCGGGAGCTCGACGTGCTGCGGGCGGTGGCGGCCGGCGGCTCGAACGGGGCGGTGGCCCGCGAGCTGTTCGTGAGCGAGGCGACGGTCAAGACGCACCTGGCGCACATCTACGAGAAGCTCGGCGTCGCCGACCGCGCTGCGGCAGTCGCAGCCGCCTACGACCGAGGGCTCCTCGGCGGCTCGTCGCGGTGACGAGGAGTCGCTAGGCTCTGCGTTCATGGTGAAGCGATGATCCGCCGCATGCTGGCCCGCGCCTACTGGGCCGTCAGCCGCTGGCGCTACCGGTCCGAGTCCGTGCCCACCGAAGGCGCGGGGATCCTCCTCGGCGTGCCCCACACGTCGAACTGGGACTTCGTCCTCATGCTCGCGATCGCGTGGCGCGAGGGGCTCCAGCTGAAGTTCCTCGGCAAGAAGGAGCTCTTCCGCGGCCCCATGGGACCGTTCATGCGCGCGCTCGGCGGCATCGAGGTGGACCGGGCCAACCCGGCGGGGCTCATCGACGACCTCACCGCACGGCTCGCGTCGGGAGAGCGTTTCCACCTCGTCGTCACGCCGGAGGGCACCCGCGGCAAGGCCGACACGTGGAAGTCGGGCTTCTACCGGCTGGCGCGGGCGACCGATCTTCCGGTCACCCTCGGGTACGTCGACCGGTCCACGATGACCACCGGCCTCGGCCCGACGTTCCATCTCAGCGGCGACATGTCCGCCGACATGGACCGCATCCGGGCGTTCTACGCCGGAAAGGTCGGGGTGCGTCCCGCGCACACGTCGGTGCCGCGCCTGGCGGGAGAATCAGCGGACGGCGACTCGAACTAGCGGTCCGCGGGGCTGAGCAGCAGTTCGACGAACTCCGACATCCACGCGCGCGCCCGTTCGGCGGTCAGGCCCGCCACTCCCTGGGCGCGCTGAGTGCCGAGCCCGTCGGCGTACGCGGCGAGCTTGAGTGCCGCGTCCTCGGCGTCGACGGTTCGGAAGGTACCGGCCGCGACGCCACGTTCGATCGTGCGCGCGCAGCACGCCTCCCAGTGCCGGATGCGCTGCGCGTAGGCATCGGCCATGTCGGGACGCCGCGCCACCGCGGCCCAGAAGTCCGACCAGATCCGCCAGTGCGCCTCCACATCGGGCGCGTCCTCGAACAACGGGTCCACCAGGATCTGCAGGGCTCGCCGGGCGTCCGGCTCCGCGTCCGCGGCTGCCACCACCGCGCCGTAGAAGCGCTCGGATTCGGCGATCACGACCGCGCTGAGGATCTCGTCCACGCCGGAGAAGTGATAGGTCACCGTGCCCATCGACACCTGCGCCGCCGCCGCGATGTCGCGCAGCGACGTGCCCGCCAGCCCGCGCTGCACGATGACCGATCGGGCCGCCTGCACCACCTGTTCGCGGCGCTCGGCGGGGGAGAGGCGCTGTCGCGTCACGCCGACGTCCTCGGCACGACGTCCCGGAACACGCGATCGGCGACGAGTTCGCGCGCGCCGTCACGCTCGGCGTGAGCGAGTACGCGGTTCTCGACGATGAAGCTCTCGGCATCGCATGTGATCGTCGACCACGTCTCGACGTCCGCCGCCCACCCCTCGTTGGTCAGCCGCAGCCGCCAGTGCGACTCCGCACGCGGCGACGAGGGGTCGCCCTCGCGCACGGTATACACCTCCTCGGCGGACTCCAAGAAGCTCAGTCCGTCGAGGTACTGGCGGGTTCCGCCGTACCCCGGGTCGACCTCCAGCACCGTCTCGCCGCGAGCCACGTCGTAGCGGACGAGTCGTTCGGGTCGTGGCTCCTCGGCTCCCGGCGGCACGGTGATGGCCAGGGGCCGCGCGTGCTCAGGCGGTTCGAATCCGACCGGGACGGCGGCGGCGTCGACGAGCGGCAGCCGCAGCGAACTCGCCGAGAGGTCGACGTCGAGGGTGTCGTCCACCGCGTGCGGCCAGACCCAGGGCCAGTAGTGATTGCTCAGCGCGACGCGCAACCGGTGCCCGGGGGCGAACCGGTAGCCGGCCGAGATCAACGGGACGTCCACGTCCACGTCCTCACCCGGCGTGAGGGGGCTGACGCGGTCCATCCCGTCGCGCTTCAGCAGGTTGAGCACGCCGCGGGTGACGAGCGTGGAGGAACCGTCGGGAGCGACGTCGCAGAGCCGGACGATGACGTGCCCGCGATCGTGGGTCGAGCGCAACCGCAGCCGCACCGTCCCGTTCCCGAGCAGGTCGACCGGCGTGTCACCGATCTCGAGGTCGAGGCAGACCGAGCGGCCGTCCTCGGCGCGCTGGTCCGGTGGCAGGTCGCCGCGGTTGCCGAAGGGGAAGAACCTGCCGGCGTCCTGTCCCGTGGCCCAGGGTGAGCGGACCAGGACGCGTCCGTCGCCGAGCGACCAGGCGCGGTGCTCCGGGTCGTCGTGCCACGGCACACCCACCCAGGTGCCGCTGCGCCTCTCGACGTACGGCGCGGGCGGTTCGGGATCGTTCACCCAGGCGCGCAACGCGGGCTCGTTCTCGACGCCGGTGTCGATGCCCTTGAGCCACCGGTCCCACCAGCGCAGCGTCTCCTGGAGGAACCCGATGCTCGGGCCAGGGGCCAGTCCCCGGTCGGGGTACTGGTGCGACCACGGGCCGATGATGCCCTTGGCGGGTGCGTCCAGGTTGCGGAGCAGGCGCAGCACCGTGTCCCGGTACGGATCGGACCAGCCGCCGACGGCGAGGACCGCGGCCCGGATGCCGTCGTAGTTCTCGCACACGCTGCCGTGGCGCCAGTAGTCGTCGCGCTCCTGGTGGCCGAGCCAGACCGGCGCGAGCGGCCGCTGCTGCTCGAGTCGGTCGCGCCACTGGTCCACCCACCGGTCACCCACGACCTCCGGCCGAGGCGGCCGTGAGGCGAACGCGAGCATGGTGCCGGCCCACGCTGCCATGTCGACGCCGAGCACGGCACCGCCGATGTAGTGGACGTCATTGTCGTACCGGTCGTCCGTCGAGCAGACGGTGACGATCGCCTTGAGCGGCTCGGGCGCCCGCTCGGCGATCTGGAGCGCGTTGAACCCGCCCCAGGAGATGCCGAACATCCCGACCTGGCCCGAGCACCAGGGCTGGGCGGCCAGCCACTCGACGACGGCCACGCCGTCGTCGAGCTCGGCAGGCGAGTACTCGTCCTCGAACAGCCCGTCGGAGCTGCCGCTGCCGCGGATGTCGACCCGGACGGAGGCGTAGCCGTGCGCCGCGTAGTAGGGATGGCGTTCGCTGTCGCGCACGGAGGTCCAGTCGTCCAGGCGGTACGGCAGGTACTCCAGCAGCGCGGGCACCGGCTGCTGCTCGGCGTCGCGCGGCAGCCAGACGCGGGCGTGGAGCCGGACCCCGTCGGGCATGGGGATCCACAGATCGCGCACGTCGACGGCGTCGGGGGAGATGTCGACGATCTTCATGAGGACGTGAGGACTCCTTCGTCGGCGCGGACCCGGTGCCCGCCGCCCATGTCGAGCAGGGCGGCCGCCGGGTCGAGGGTGATCACCCGGGCGTCCACGTCGCTGCTGGGCAGCTCGGTGTGCCCCGGCTCGACGACGGCGTCCAGCAAGGTCCGGGTGTAGGGGTGGCGCGGGTTCTCGAACAGTGAAGCGGTCGGAGCGGACTCGACGATCCGCCCGTCCTTCATCACGACGATGCGGTCGGCGACACTGCGCACGACCGCGAGGTCATGGCTGATGAACAGGCAGGACAGCGCGCGCCTCGTGCGCAGGTCGTCCAGCAACGCGAGCACGTCGGCCTGCACCGAGACGTCGAGGGCCGTCGTGATCTCGTCGGCGATGAGCAGCGTCGGTTCGGCTGCGAGGGCCCGAGCGATCCCCACGCGCTGGCGTTGGCCGCCCGACAACTGGGCGGGGAGGCGGTCGGCGAACTCCGGCCCGAGCCCGACCTCCGTCAGCAGGCGCTCGACGCTCGTGCGCGTCTCCTGCCGGCCCTTGGCGCGTCCGAAGACCTTGAGCGGCCGCGCGATCGCGTCGCCCACGGTGCGGCGGGGGTTGAGGGCGAGGTCGGCGTTCTGGAACACCAGTTGCACCGAGCGGCGAACGTCCAGGGGA
This sequence comes from Aeromicrobium camelliae, assembly GCF_003850045.1. Classification (GTDB taxonomy): domain Bacteria; phylum Actinomycetota; class Actinomycetes; order Propionibacteriales; family Nocardioidaceae; genus Aeromicrobium; species Aeromicrobium camelliae. The sequence continues at coordinate 162,124 of NZ_RQJX01000005.1, forward strand.
CGCCGCCCGGCCGGGCCGAGGAGGTCGTGCCGCGTGCCGTCCCCGGACCAGAGCGAGGCCTCACCGCGCTCGACGTCGGCGAGGCCGGCGAGCGCGGAGGCGACCGTGGACTTGCCGCTTCCGGACTCGCCGACGATGGCCACGGTCTCGCTGCGGCGCACCTCCAGATCGAAGCCGCTCACGGCGAGCTGCGGTGCCCGGGCGTAGCGGATGTCCACGTCAGCACAGCGAAGGATGAGATCGGTCTCGAGGTCGCGCCCGTCCGGCACGGGTACTCCGTGGATGCGAGGTGCGGCGGCGATGAGTTCGCGCGTGTACTCCTCGCGCGGTGCCGACAGGACCTGCTGCGTCGCACCGTGCTCGACCTCGCGGCCGTCGCGCAGGACGAGTACCTCGTCGGCGACCGCCGAGACCACGCCGAGGTCGTGGCTGACGATGAGCACGGCCATACCCAACTGCTCGCGCAGGTCGTTGACGAGCGCGAGGACGGCGGCCTGGGTGACCACGTCGAGCGCCGTCGTCGGCTCGTCGAGGACGAGGATCTTCGGGTCCGTCGCCACCGCCATCGCGATGGCGACGCGCTGCTGCTGGCCGCCGGACAGCTCGTGCGGATAGCGGCGGCCGAGCGTCTCGGGGGAGGGCAGGCGCACGAGCCGGAGCAGATCGACGATCCGGTCGTCGCCGCCGGGCAGCCCGTGGACGGCGAGAGCCTCGCGGATCTGCGCCCCGACCCGCATCGAGGGGGTCAGCGCGTGCCCGGCGTTCTGCGAGACCAGCGCGACCGTCCCGCCGCGCAGCTTCCGCAGCCGTTCGGCCGGAAGCGAGAAGACGTCCTCACCGAAGACCGTCACGCTGCCGCGGTCCACGCTCGAGCCCTCACGCAGGTGCCCCAGCAGCGTGCGGGCGACCGTGGACTTGCCGCTGCCCGACTCCCCGACGAGCCCGAGCGTCCGGCCCCGTTGCAGCTCGAAACAGACGTCCTCGGTCACGACGACGCGCTGGTCGCCGGCCCGGTAGGAGACGGTGAGGCCCTCGACGCGGGCGGTGGTCGTTTCGCTCATCACAGGACTCCTCGTCGGGCGCGGTCCACGCCGAAGTGCTTGCCGAGGCCGTCAGCGGCGAGGTTGAGGCCGACGACCAGCAGGGACAGGGCCACGATCGGCGCGATCGTGCCCGCAGGCGCGACCGTCAAGGCGGTGCGGTTCTCCTGGATCATGAGACCCCAGTCGGGCGTCGGCGGGTTCACGCCGAAGCCGAGGAACGACAGGGTGGAGACCAGCAGGACCACCCAGGAGGCGCGCATCGCGAACTCCACGAGCACGGTGTCGAGGATGTTCGGCAGCACCTCCCGTCCGATGATCGGCAGCGAGCGCTCGCCACGGGCCTTCGCCGCGGTGACGTAGCCGGACGCGAGCACGGGCCGGGCCGCGCCGCGCACCACGCGCGCGACGGCCGGCACGTAGACCACGGCGATCGCGATCACCAGCACCGGGACGCTGTTGCCGAACACCGACACGATGAGCAGCAGCGCGAGAACGGAGGGCACGGCGAGCACCGCGTCGAGCACGCGGGTGATCGCCCCATCGACCCAGCGGCCGTAGTACGCGGCGACGCTGCCGATGAGCGTCCCGACGACGACCGCGGTGGTGGTGGCGAGCAGGGAGACGAGGAGCGCGAAGCGTCCGCCCTCGATCGTGCGGGAGAGGATGTCGCGCCCGTACTGGTCGGTGCCGAGCCAGTGGCTCCAGCTGGCACCGGCGAGCGCGTTCTCAGCGTCGGTCGCGACGGGGTCGTAGGGCGCGAGCCACGGGGCCAGGAGCGCGACGAGCACCGTGAACCCGACGAAGGCCAGACCGATCCTCGTGCCGGGCGTGAGCTGCCCGAGGCCGCGGAGACGGGTGATCATCGGATGTCCTCCTGGGGGACGGGCGTCGCGCTGCTGCGCCGGCGCCGCGGCTGGTGCAGGGTCCGCTGGCGCGGGTCGGCGGCGAGTGCGAGCAGGTCGGCGAGCAGGTTCACCGTCACGTAGACGACGGCGCTGAGGACGGCGATCGCCTGGAGCACCGGGAGGTCGCGCGTCGAGACGGAGTCGATCATCAGCTTGCCGAGCCCGGGGTAGTTGAACACCGACTCCACGACCACGACACCGCCGAGCAGCCAGGCGACGTTGATCGACACCACCGGGAGCACGGGCAGGACGGCAGTCGGCGCCACGTGGCGCCAGAGCACTCGGCGGCGGGGGACCCCCTTGAGCGTCGCCGTCGTCGCGTACTCGGTGGCCAGTCCGTCGATCGTCGACGAGCGCATCGCGCGGATGATGTACGCGCCCATCGCGACGACGAGGGTGATGCAGGGCAGGACGATCGCCGGAAGAAGGTCACCGAACGTCGCGTCCGGCCCCTCCAGCACGACCGACGGGAAGACCGGGATCGCGATCGCGAGCACCAGCACCAGCAGCGTCGCCACGACGAACTCGGGGATGCTCATGGCGATGAGCGACAGCACCGAGACGCTCGAGTCGGTGGTGGTGCCGCGCCGAGCTCCGGCGAGGATGCCCAGCAGGAGCGAGACCGTGATGCCCACGACGATCGCTGGGACGGCGATGAGCAGCGAGTGCGAGAACGCGGTCCAGAGCGTCGAGGAGACCGAGGCGCCGGACACGAGTGAGGTGCCGAAGTCGCCGGTCACCGCGTTGCCCAGCCATTCGACGAAGCGGACCCAGACGTTGGTGTCGAGGCCGAGTTGCTCGCGCAGCGTGGCGACGGCCTCGTCGGTGGCGTTCTGGCCGAGCAGCTGCTCTGCGACGTCGCCGGGCAGGGCCTGGACCGCGAAGAAGACGAAGAACGCCGCGAGGAACAGGGTCACGACGGAGGTCGCGACGCGGGTGGAGATCATCCGCAGCATGGCTCAGTCCTCCTTCAGGCCGAGGGCCAGGTAGTCGAACTCGAAGCCGTACTCGTCGTAGTTGACGACGTCCTCGGACAGCCCGACGAGCCGGTCGCCGAACACCGGGGTGAGGTCGGCGCCGTCGTCGATCACCAACTGCTGAGCGTCCTGGTACTTCTGGCGGCGGGTGGCGTCGTTCGTGTCGGCACGGGCAGCGTCGAGGAGCTGGTCGAACTGCGGGTTCGACCACGCGGACTCGTTGTAACTCGAGCCGGTGCGGAAGATCTGGTTGAGCAGCTGGTCGACCGGGCGGCCGGTGAACCAGTAGCTGACCATGAGCGGCTCGCTCATCCAGACCTGCGTGTAGTACGAGTCGGCAGCGACGTTGGTGATCCGCAGATCGATGCCCGCCTGCTTGACCTGGTCGGCGAAGGCGACCGCGATCGCGGTGAAGTTGGGCTCGTACGCCGAGGTGTAGATCCGCGTCGAAAAGCCCTCGCGACCGATCTGCTTGAGGATCGACCGCGCCTTCTCGGGGTCGTATTCGCGCTGCACGTCCAGGTGCGCGGCCAGCTCGGGCGGCACCGGGTTGTCCCATCCGGCGGTCCCGGTGCCTTGCAGGGCCGTGGACAAGATCGCCTGCGGGTCGTACGCGAGCTTCATCGCCTGGCGCATGCGCGGATCGGCGAACTCCTCGCTGGTGGCCAGCATCGGGATCGTGTACCACTGGGCGTTCGCGACGCGCGCGACCGTGGTGCCGGGGGAGTTGGCGACGACGCGCGCCGTCGGGTTGTCGAGGTTGGTCTGCGAGAGCAGATCCACCTGCCGTGACAGCAGCGCGTTCACTCGGGCCGAGGTGTCCTGGATGGAGTAGAACTCGATGCGGTCGAGGGTCGCACGGCCGTCGAAGTAGTCCTCGTTGGCCCGGACGGCGCCGGCGCCCGCAGGGGTGTAGCTCTCGAGGATGAAGGGGCCGGTGCCGATGCCCGTGCGGCCGATCGTGTCCGCGGTGTCCTCGGGGATCACGTAGCACTGGTAGGCCGTGAGCAGCGAGGGGAACTCGGCGTTCGGCGTCGTGAGGCGGAAGCGCACGGACGTCTCGTCGACCGCGTCGATGCCGGCGACGATCGAGAGCGCACCGGCCTGCGGTGACGCCGTGTCCGGGTCGAGGATGTGCTCGAAGGTGTACCGCACGTCGCGCGCCGTGAGGCGCTGGCCGTCGTGGAACCGCACGCCGGAGCGCAACCGGAAGTCCCAGACGGTCGCATCGGCGTTCGAGGACCAATCGGTGGCGAGGTCGGGCACGGTCTCGCCTTCGCGGTCCAGCCGGACGAGGCGGTTGTACAGCGCGCCGAGGTACTCGTAGGCGGACAGCGAACTGGCGGGGTCGAGGGTCTCGGCTGCGCTCGCGGCGGGACGCGCGATGCGCAGGGTGGCGCCGCGCCGGGCCGTCCCGGTGGCGGCCCGTTCGGGCACACTCAGCGCGGGGGCACCGCAGGCGGCGAGGCCGAATGCGGCGATGCCGCCGAGCGCGCCGCCCAGCAGCGTGCGCCGGTCGATCGAGGGGGTCACGGAAGCCTCCTGTGCTTATCGTTCATCTGCACGATAAGCGCAGGACGGCGCTCAGTGAAAGCTGCGTCACGTAGATTTAACGCAGCGACGGTGGCGTCACGCGGTGACGTCCGTGGTGGGATCGGCCTGGAACGACGCGGAGATATCGCGGAGGAAGTCGATGGCGGCGGTCACCGCTTGAGAGGGTCCGCGGCGCCCTGTCCGGTGTCGCAGTGCGAGACGGCGGGCCCCGAGACCGGGGACGTCCGCCACCTCGACACCCTCGGGGAGAGTCCCCTGGAGGGCCAGCGTCGGCAGGAGCGTCATGCCCTCGCCGGCGGCGACCAGGGCGAGCGCAGTCGGGTACTCGGCGTACGTGTGGGCGGAGGTGGACTGCCCCAGCGGAGTCCGCACGCGACGCACCGCCTGCGCCGTGGCTGCGGACGCCTCGACGCCCAGCCACGGGGTGCGTAGGCGCTCGAGCTCGACGAGTTCGGTCGCGGCGAGGGTGCCGGCGGGCGCGACGAGCTTCCACGGGTCATCGAGCAGCGGGATCTCGCGGATCGCGGGGCCGAGCGGAGGTGCGGTCTCGGCGGTGTCGTACTCGACGATGACGATCTCCAGGTCGGCGGCCCTCAGCGCGCGCAGCAGTTCCGCGCGCGGCCCCTCGTGGATCTGCAGCTCGACGCCGTAGAGCTCCTCACGCCAGCGAGGAAGGGCAGGTGCGAGCACTGAGGAGAAGAACGTCTGGAAGCCGCCGAGGCGCACGACGCCGGTCGGATCGTCGCCCGCGGACGCCAATCGCAGCTCGGTCTCATTGATCTCACGCTCGATGTTCTCGGCGAGTTCGGCGAGCTCGCGGCCCGCCGCGGTGAGGGTGACGCCGCGCGGTGTCCGTTCGACGAGCGGCTGGCCGACTTCGGACTCCAGGCGCGTCAGTTGCTGTGACACCGCCGAGGGTGTGACGTGCAACGCATCGGCCGCTGCGAGGACGCCACCATTGCGTGCAATCGCAAGGAAAAACGGGAGTCGGGAAGGTTGGATGCGCACATTCACCAATCCTAAACCTAGGCTTGCCAAAAGTGCACTTGAGTTGAACCTGGATCTCTCCCCAGAATGGCTCTGCGCGATTCATTCGGGATCGCGCTTCGCCATGTGTGGGAGGAGGAACGATGGACGGCCTTGTCGCTGGAATCCTGGGTTGGTTGGGTACGGCTGGCACCTTCGCGGCGTACCTCTTGCTGTGGCGCGGACGCGTGGCGTCGACATCGATCACCTACGCGGCGATGAACACGGTGGGCGGCGTCCTGGCCGGTACGGCCGGCGCCCTGTACGGGGCGTGGCCCGTGGTCGCGTCCAACACCATCTGGGCGGCCATCGGCGCCCATACCCTCGTGATGACGCTGCGCGCCCGTTCGCGCCGTCACTCGACTGTCCTCTGACCGGCCCCTCCGGCCTCAGCGCCAGGGGGCCGGTGTCAGGCCAGGGCGCGGCGGATGGTCTCGACGCGGTTGGTGGTGATGGCGTCGACACCCATCGCGGCGAGGCGCGCGGCCTGCGCCGGAGAGTCGACGGTCCAGGCGGTCACCGTCTTGCCGCGGTCGTGGATCTGGTCGACGACTCGCTGCGTGAGGAACGTGGCGTCGAGGTGGAACTCGTCGTAGCTCTCCAGGTCGACGGTTCTCGGACGCCGCACGCTCACCAGTCCGATCCGCGCGCCGGGGATGGCCTGGCGGACCGCGTCGATAAGCGGGCGGCGGAAGCTCATGAACGTCACGTTCTCGCGCGCGCCGACGGCGGCGCGGAGCGCCATCGCGAACACCAGCGGGTTGGCGGATGTCGCCTTGAGCTCGATCGACATGCGGTGCGGTCGGTCACGGAACGCCTTGACGACGTCGGCCACGAACGGCAGGGGAGTGCCCGCCCACAGGTCGCCCTTCCACGCACCGGCGTCGAGACGAGCGATCTCGGCCGCGGTGAACGAGGAGATCGGGTCGCCTGCTCGGCTGGGGAACACGCGGGCGACGTCGGTGGTGCGGCGCAGCGTCTGGTCGTGGTGGGCGACGACGTGACCGTCCGCGGTGAGGTGGACGTCGAACTCGATGCCGTCGGCGCCCAGCGCAGCGGCGTCGAGGAAGGCAGGAAGGGTGTTCTCCGGAGCTGTCGAGCTCTGCCCCCGGTGGCCGTTGACCCGGGTCGTGCGCAGTGGTGTCCTGGTCAGCTGCGACGGCGTGACGATGGGCTCGGACATGTGGTCCCCCTCGTGGGCGAAATCCCTGTCGCGATCCAGGCTGGACGGCACGCGTGAAGGGTGAGCCGACGTGACATGAACAGCGGACGACGAGCGACTGAGGACTTACCGAGAACGTACTTACAGTTCATCCGCTAACATGGATAGCGCTAGAGTCTCCGCAGGTCACGAAGACTGCTCCCCGCGTGAGCGGGGATGATCCCTGCCGCCCCGCCCGGAAGTACCGGCTGCGGAACTGCTCCCCGCGTGAGCGGGGATGATCCGTCGTCCTCGCCAAAACGACGTTCGTCGGTGCGCTGCTCCCCGCGTGAGCGGGGATGATCCCGTGTTAGAGGTACATGGGGTGAAAGTGCCAGGCTGCTCCCCGCGTGAGCGGGGATGATCCGTCGGTCACGCTCTCGGCATCCCTCTCGGACGGCTGCTCCCCGCGTGAGCGGGGATGATCCGTCGGCGGTCATGCTGCATTCCTTTCGGTCGGTACTGCTCCCCGCGTGAGCGGGGATGATCCGCAGCAGGCCAGCCGACCAGCACCGGAAGGAGGCTGCTCCCCGCGTGAGCGGGGATGATCCGGCGACGCCATCGAATTCGTCAAGTCCCACGGCCTGCTCCCCGCGTGAGCGGGGATGATCCCACGCGCTCCTTCTGCCCCTTGCCCCGCACGTACTGCTCCCCGCGTGAGCGGGGATGATCCCTTCGAGCCGACGTGCTTGACGAGGGAGGTGATCTGCTCCCCGCGTGAGCGGGGATGATCCCTTCACCGAACTGATGGTTCCGGGCCTTTCGCGCTGCTCCCCGCGTGAGCGGGGATGATCCGCGGGGCATGGTCGAGTCGAACCCGTGCGCCGACTGCTCCCCGCGTGAGCGGGGATGATCCCGCCGTCTACCGGCTTCTGGTCGCCGGGAAGGTCTGCTCCCCGCGTGAGCGGGGATGATCCCGCCCCGACGATGCGGGGCGTTGGTGGTTGGGGCTGCTCCCCGCGTGAGCGGGGATGATCCATGCGAAACGCCCCGACGATGCGGGGCGTTGGTCTGCTCCCCGCGTGAGCGGGGATGATCCCCGGGCTGGCGACCCCGACATCCCCGGTGGTGCCTGCTCCCCGCGTGAGCGGGGATGATCCCCCCAGGATCGTCTCCGGCGCCACCCACGACATCTGCTCCCCGCGTGAGCGGGGATGATCCGGCGATTGGGCGCTAGCTAGGGGTGTTCTTCGCCTGCTCCCCGCGTGAGCGGGGATGATCCCGCGCGCGGGACCGTGCCACGAGCGGTTGTCGTCTGCTCCCCGCGTGAGCGGGGATGATCCCGGCGAGGGCGGCTGGGACTGTGTTGGTCCGGACTGCTCCCCGCGTGAGCGGGGATGATCCCATCGTCGCCGGCAAGCCCGTCTCGGCTGGTGGCTGCTCCCCGCGTGAGCGGGGATGATCCCGCTTCTGCCGACGCCGCGCGCATCCGACGGGCCTGCTCCCCGCGTGAGCGGGGATGATCCCGGTTTCCCCCTCCGGCACGCCTCAGCGATCGCCTGCTCCCCGCGTGAGCGGGGATGATCCCCGTGCGGTGAGCGAGACGGCGATCAACGATCACTGCTCCCCGCGTGAGCGGGGATGATCCCCGTCGGTTGCCGGCGATCCGCGCATCGCGGAGCTGCTCCCCGCGTGAGCGGGGATGATCCCAAGCTGGGCAACCAGCGGAAGGTCGAGCTCCTCTGCTCCCCGCGTGAGCGGGGATGATCCCCGGAGATGAGACCTGTGATGATGCCAGTGATCCTGCTCCCCGCGTGAGCGGGGATGATCCCGCTCCCACCGCTCCTTGCAGCTCGAAGGGGTCCTGCTCCCCGCGTGAGCGGGGATGATCCCTCAGTGAGGGCGAGGTGGAGCTCCTTGGCCCGCTGCTCCCCGCGTGAGCGGGGATGATCCCCGGACGGCACCTCGGAGCGACGCGGCCCCAAGCTGCTCCCCGCGTGAGCGGGGATGATCCGGTCTACGGCAAACAGGGTCGACACGAGGCGAGCTGCTCCCCGCGTGAGCGGGGATGATCCGTTGAGCGCTTGCTTGCCGCTTGGTGTGAACTTCTGCTCCCCGCGTGAGCGGGGATGATCCCTACGCCGAGGTCGACGTCGAGGGCGACGTGACCTGCTCCCCGCGTGAGCGGGGATGATCCCTACTCCTGGCGAGCGATGAAGAGACAAGGGGCCTGCTCCCCGCGTGAGCGGGGATGATCCGTGGTCGCCTGGCCAGCGCAGCCCGTTCGAGAACTGCTCCCCGCGTGAGCGGGGATGATCCTGCGGACGCGACGTCGGACTGGTCGCCCGAGCTCTGCTCCCCGCGTGAGCGGGGATGATCCCATCACCGAGCCCGCCGACTTCGACGATCACTTCTGCTCCCCGCGTGAGCGGGGATGATCCCCGGACCAGTCGCGACACCTCACGCGACAGATACTGCTCCCCGCGTGAGCGGGGATGATCCCTCGTACAGATCCACGCCGAAGTACGGGTGCCGCTGCTCCCCGCGTGAGCGGGGATGATCCCCGTCAGATTCCCCATGCGCAGGTACATCCGGTCTGCTCCCCGCGTGAGCGGGGATGATCCCGTCCACGGACCCTGCACGGTCCAGGCGCTGCCCTGCTCCCCGCGTGAGCGGGGATGATCCCAGGTGAGCAAGCAGGTCGCCGGCCTCGTCAGTCTGCTCCCCGCGTGAGCGGGGATGATCCCCCCCGGGACGGGCAGGTCATCGCCGACCCGCACTGCTCCCCGCGTGAGCGGGGATGATCCGTTCGAAGGCTTCGTGTGATTCGAAGCCCTGCTCTGCTCCCCGCGTGAGCGGGGATGATCCCGCGCCTTGAACTCGGCGTCGGGGACGCGAGTGCTGCTCCCCGCGTGAGCGGGGATGATCCGCGAAGGTCCGCGAGTACGAGAAGGCCGCGCAGCTGCTCCCCGCGTGAGCGGGGATGATCCCGGTGGGGTACGAATCGAAGTCCGCGAGCTCACCTGCTCCCCGCGTGAGCGGGGATGATCCCCTCGCGGTCGCGGCGGTGACCAACGGAATCGTCTGCTCCCCGCGTGAGCGGGGATGATCCCGGCTTCCCGCGCCGACAGGCCTCTGCGATCGCCTGCTCCCCGCGTGAGCGGGGATGATCCGGCGACGTCCTCCCAGGCGTTAGCTCGAGTTCTCTGCTCCCCGCGTGAGCGGGGATGATCCCCACCTGGATCGGCGTAACCCTCTGGGGCGACGCTGCTCCCCGCGTGAGCGGGGATGATCCCAGGGCATGAGCGACGCCCTGCGAAACCTCGAACTGCTCCCCGCGTGAGCGGGGATGATCCCACGACGACCAACGGGTCGGCGCGGATGCAGAACTGCTCCCCGCGTGAGCGGGGATGATCCCCCGCTCGGGCGGGTGTGGATGGAGCCGTTGCCCTGCTCCCCGCGTGAGCGGGGATGATCCGGCCGACAAGGCCGCTGAGGGCCAGAACGGCGCCTGCTCCCCGCGTGAGCGGGGATGATCCCTCGGGGATCGTGCTCAATGGCGGTCCTGATGACTGCTCCCCGCGTGAGCGGGGATGATCCGAAAGCTGCCCCTCGGTCGTTCGAGGGGCGGTGCTGCTCCCCGCGTGAGCGGGGATGATCCGTTGCTCAAGGAGATCCGTGACCTCGCGCGCCGCTGCTCCCCGCGTGAGCGGGGATGATCCGTGCAGATGGGGACCGGTCGAGTTGCCCGTTGACTGCTCCCCGCGTGAGCGGGGATGATCCCCCACCAGGCTCGCGATGCCAATGCGAGGCCTGCTGCTCCCCGCGTGAGCGGGGATGATCCCCACCACCGAACCGACCACGGAGCCGACGAACCCTGCTCCCCGCGTGAGCGGGGATGATCCGTCCCAAGATCACGGGCGGCCTAGCGAAGAGTCCTGCTCCCCGCGTGAGCGGGGATGATCCCTTCTCGTCCTGCGGTGCCCGAGCGTCGTGGTTCTGCTCCCCGCGTGAGCGGGGATGATCCCCCAAAGCCCCCAAGCCCCTCATCTACTTCGGACTGCTCCCCGCGTGAGCGGGGATGATCCGTTCTGGAGCGCCGGCCAGAGGGTGCCCGTCACCTGCTCCCCGCGTGAGCGGGGATGATCCCTGGACAGACACCCGAGCCCAGGACGACACGACCTGCTCCCCGCGTGAGCGGGGATGATCCCCGACTTCGCCAGGCGGGGGAGGTACTCCGAGCCTGCTCCCCGCGTGAGCGGGGATGATCCGACCGCATGGACGCGGGTCAACAGGTCAGGTGCTCTGCTCCCCGCGTGAGCGGGGATGATCCGGCGAGGAGGCCGTGCACGCCCACGAAAGCCTACTGCTCCCCGCGTGAGCGGGGATGATCCGCGCGCGCGGGAACGAGCGCGATCTGCCGAGTACTGCTCCCCGCGTGAGCGGGGATGATCCCGCGAACTCGTGATCGCCGGGAGGAAGGTCGAGCTGCTCCCCGCGTGAGCGGGGATGATCCCTGGTCGCTGATCATGTCGCGCCTGTAGGCGGCCTGCTCCCCGCGTGAGCGGGGATGATCCCTTTCACATGGCCCGTCACTTGCAAGCGTTCGCCTGCTCCCCGCGTGAGCGGGGATGATCCGGCGCGCAGAGAGCCCAAGGGCTACGAGCAGGGCTGCTCCCCGCGTGAGCGGGGATGATCCCTCGGCCGCATTGATACCGCGGTTGCCGAACTCCTGCTCCCCGCGTGAGCGGGGATGATCCCCACTCGTTGCGATACTCACTCATGTTCGCAAACTGCTCCCCGCGTGAGCGGGGATGATCCGGTGTCAAGCCTGGTGACGTTCTGGCACGTGGCCTGCTCCCCGCGTGAGCGGGGATGATCCCGGCATCTCGTTGCACTGGCCCGGCGGCGGAACCTGCTCCCCGCGTGAGCGGGGATGATCCACCCATAGACAGGTGCTATCCAGTAGATGCCAACTGCTCCCCGCGTGAGCGGGGATGATCCCAACGAGGGGCCGGTTCACAGCGGACCTCCGAGCTGCTCCCCACGTGAGCGGGGATGATCCCTGGTCCGCGGTGCCGTCGTACAGGCCGGCGGCCTGCTCCCCGCGTGAGCGGGGATGATCCCAACGAAAGGTGCAGGACATGGGCCAGGGATGGCTGCTCCCCGCGTGAGCGGGGATGATCCCGTGCAGTGGCTTTGCTGGCCGTGCAATAGCTCCTGCTCCCCGCGTGAGCGGGGATGATCCCCTGAGCGGGGCCAACCTGCGCGGGGCCAACCTCTGCTCCCCGCGTGAGCGGGGATGATCCCGCGTCGTAGGCCTCGGCCTTGGGGGCAGCGATGTGCTCCCCGGGTGACGTCCCGGCTGGTGGTGTAGTTCCTGGTGTTGGCCTCGATCGCTCCGCTAGGTGGTTGCGCTGGCGCTAACGGGTCGCCGTTCAGCGCGCGAAGCGCCGCCGCTTGGCGGCGGCGCTCCACCCGGAGGGCACCGTTCGCCCTGCGGTGCCGCCGTCGTCAGAAGGTCGACGCATCAACGTGACACCATCAAGGTCCACCGGTTCCCAGTGATGCCGGGCGACCTTGAACTGGAGCCGTTGTTCGTTCCTGGCGCTGTAAACCATGATTGCCCTGCCGGTCGCGCTGAGTTCCACGATGCGGGCCCAGAGTCGTTCGCGAACTCGCGTGGAGGCGACACCGACGTAAACGCCTGGACTGATCTCCAGCAGCCAGCGCGTCAAGTCGCCGCGAAGCCGCTCCGGTACCACCGTGAGGACGACAACGATCACCAGTCGACCTCGTGGTTCATTCCACCGCTGACAGCGCGATCAGCACCATCCCAGATGCTCACCACGTTGCTAGACCAGAGCGCATCGTCGTAGGGGTCTTCCTGCGGTAGCAGAAGAGCACGGACATCGCGCACGCAGCGAAGAAGAACCTGTCCATCGCGCAGACGGTCCCGGACCGCGTGCCGCGCCGCAGCTGGAACGTCATCGTGCTTGGTGGGATCGGCCGCCACGTCGAAAGCGGCGGGGATCGACACCTCAGCCTTGTAGAGGTCGGCGATGTCGTAGACGAAAGAACGTTCATGTCCGGTGTGAACGAAGCCAAGTCCCGGAGAGCAGCCGAGCGCCACGATCACGGCATGCACGACCCCGTACAGCGAGGTGTTGGCGGCAGACAGCGCTTGGTTGACGATGCTCGCTGAGGCGAAATCGTGCACGTCGTAGTCGCGTCTGCTCCACTCCACTCCCGTGCGGGCAGCATGGGCGCGGTAGACACGTTTGACCCGGGCCCCCTCCCGTCCCCGAAGCTGCTGCATCGAAAGACCGGCGGTGTCCTCCTCTTCGCGGAATCGCATGGAGTACATCGTCCGAGCCACCGCCAGGCGTGAGCGTTGATTCGTCACGAGTCGGGCTTGGGCCTCCAGCAGCCGTGAGGACTGGGTCAGCGTCCGGCCATGCGCGTAGTAACGCACGCCTTGTTCTCCAACCCACACCGCGGTCGCACCTGACTCGGCCAGCAGCACCATCGCCTGATGACTCACGTTCGTGCCGGGGCCGAGTAACAGCGCGCCAAGTGACGCCGCGGGGATGTGGATGACCCCGCGTTCGTCTTTGGCGGTGATGGCATTGCTGTCGCGATGGACGACACAACGTTCCAGGTAGACGAAGCTCAAACGATCTTGAGCCCGGGTCAGATCACCCAGCGAGGGTGGCGGGGCTCCCGGGATGTCACGCATGGTTCGACGGCGGGGTGACCAGGGTGAGGAGCCCGCAGCCGTAGGCCTTCGCCCGGCCGACCCCGCGCACCAGCGCCGTTCGTAACCGTTCGGCGTCGACGACCTCCAGCAACCCATCGAATTGTGCGCTTGCGATCGTGACCCGTCGACCCCGTTTGGCTTGATTGCGAGTGAACGTCCGAGAGTCGCGGCGGCTGACGGTCACCTGCGGGGCGCCGTCTTCGTCAAGGGGAAAGGACACGCCGAGATGCTCGGCCCGCGAGACCAGCCAGTCGCGTTGTTGTGTCGCGGTCAGGTGGGGGATGGTGTGAATCCGCCCGGACTCGTCGCGCTTACGGACCACCGGGTTGCCGCGAAGCCGGAAGGCCCACACCTGTTGGGGTGCGAGTCGTGAGAGGAACGGCGTGTACGGACGCGTTCTCCACGTTGCGTCAGGTCGCATCGGCCAGCCGTAACTCTCGATGCACGAGGTGAAATCGGGCTCGCGGGGACTGGCGACGAGCAGGCGGACATCGTGGCGAGCGGTGGATTCGAGCCGCCACAGCACCCGGTCGTCCGGCTGGTGATCGGGGACTGCAGCCAGGACGGCTGCATGGATCCGTTGCGGTGAGGCCAGGAGGCGCTGCGTGGCCGGCCGCGATGCGTTCAACTGAAGCTGACTGAGAAACACGTCATCCCCCGCATTCGGCTATGGGATCGTGAGCATGGTCGTGGCCGACGGGATTGTCTACCGCTACCGGTTCGGCCTCCGTTACCGTGCGCCAGCCATATTGACGATCTCGCGGGTCATAACTCAGGGGGACGTCGCGCATCGTGATCCCGTCCTCACCCGGCTCGGCGTCAAGGAGGAGGCGAAGGCGGACGGTCGAGGCCCTGTGCGTGCGCATCTGCCTCTCGGATGCGAGCCAGGGTTCGTCCCGAAGAGCAGTCTCGAGATCTGTCCGGCGGATCCCTTTCGCAACTGGTCGCGAGGGAGGGCAGGAGCGCCGGCCGAGGTACAGGGGAAAGGCCGGGTGGCGCAGCGCCTGATGCAGACCCTCGATCATCGCGTCGTCACCTTCGACACCGGCGAGGAATGTGGCGTCTGAGAGGTAGTAGCGGTACGTCAGTGGCAGCGACTTCTGCTCGCTTTGTGCCGTCTGGAAGTCGCGCAGGAGAGAACCGGAAGCCTCGACACGCACGCCGAACCGCAACTTGACCAAGTCCTCGATCGAGTCCGTTCGTCGTCGTCCCTGAGCCGCTGCCAGGAGCCCGAGCACACCGCTCTTAGTCGGGACGTTCTCGGTGGCGCGTTGCGCGAACCGGCTCGAGGCCCCCCAGGACTGCATCGGGCCCGTCAGCAGCAGCAGGAGCGTGCTCATCGTGAGGTCACCGAGGAACGCAGCTCATCGGCAACCTCGGCTACGAGCTGTTCAAGCGATACGGCGGCGCCTCTCTCGGCGAGAGCCTCCGTGTCCGGATGAGCACACACGACCCAGCTCTTCGGTGCCTTGGCCGGCGGGAATGCCTCGTCGAGCTTGTTCGCATGCTCGACCAGCGTCCCGGCCGCCCGAGCCAGCCGCGACTGTCCGCCTCCTGCGGTGACGGCGTCCTCGAAGGCCCCCGCAAGATTGATCGGCTGGTCGTAGCGCACCGTCGCCATCACGGCGTGGGGGAGCGTCCGGTTCGCGAACGTGTTTTGTTTACCGGTCGGCATGCTGCGCACGAAGGACTCAATGAAGGTCTCGACAGCACGGACCGCCGCCTCTGCGTCGCCGAGTGTCTCCTCAAGCGCGGGGACGTTCACGGTGCCGTACCGGTACAGGGTGGAGGAGTTGAACTCCACGGTGCCGATCATCCCGGCACCAGCATGGTCGTCGTTGTCGACGTCGTCGACAGCGGTGAAGTAGTCGAACTCGGTCTCGACGCTGTGCACGCTGAGTGCGTGAGCGACCTGCGCGGCGGCGTCGACATTGATGTCGGTGAGGTTGGCCACCATCCGGCCGAAGAGCGCGATATCGATCGAGTGGTCCAGCATCGCGATCGCGGCGGCGTCCTTCTTGGAGATCTTCTCGCCGCTGTGATGGGTTCGAATGGCGTAGTCGGCCAGGTTGTCGATCTGTCGCCTGCTGAGGAACACCAGGTACTCCGACTCCTTGTCCGCGTCCGGCTCCTTCTCCCTGCCCCGGGGGACGTTCAAGGAGAACCCGAGCCTGGTCAGCAGTTCGGTGGCCAGAGCTATAGCCGTCTCCTCGCCGATGGACGGGTCCTGACCGGTGATCGCGTCCGTGAGAAGCCTCGGTAGGCGTTTCGTGCGCACACCGAGATCGCTGGAATCGAGTCGGCGCTGGAAATCAAGACGCATCGCGCGCTTCCAGGCCTGACTGGAGACGCGAGCCCTGCGCGTTCCGCCGAACAGGGCGGTCTTGGGGCTTCCCGTGTCGTCGCGATTGACATTGCTAGGAGGCACGGATTGCAGGACGTGAAGATCGAGGTAGACGTTCATGCGGTCTCTCCTTCTGCGGTGGGGGGAGGTGAGGGGGACAGGTCGTCGGCCGCGACGCGGTAGAAGTCCCGACCCCAGGCCAGGCGGACCCGCCCAGCCGTGTCGGGGAACTGCAACCGCACCAGTTGCTCGGCGAGCAGTCCGTAGTCGAGCGGGATGTCCTCGCCGCGCAACTGACTGATGAGCCCGCGCGCATGGTGGGCCGTCTCGGCCATCGAGGTCGACGTCCCCAGCGCATCGAAGCGCCGACGCACGGGGTGAACCCGATCCGTGCTCAGGCCGCCCTGTCGGTCGATAAGCCGTCGGGTGGCGCGGCCGAGTGAGTGACCCTGCACGTGCATTCGAGTGGTCCGTTTGGACTGCTGGTGCACGGCGAACAGGGTAAACGCCAGATACGCCGCCCATTCCTTCGCGCTGGGCCCTTCGAACCGCCGTTCGTCGATGACGTCTCCCACCGCCCGCAGGACGATGCCGGTCGCCTCGAAGTCGTCGCCGGGCGCAGCGCCGACACCGCGGCGCAGCCGAGCCAGATCGGCTACGGCGGCGGAACGGTTGTTCAGGTACGCGTCCTGCAATCGGGTGACGGATTGCTCAACGGCCCTTCCGAGCCGGCTTCTGGCCCGTGGGCCGGCCGGTGGTGTCGATGATGCGGTCATGCGCTCTCCTGGTAGTCGAGTTGCAGGATCTTGTGCAGTTCACGTCGAAACCACAGCTCCGCGGAACCGGTGTCGACGTGGCGTCCGCCGGCTACGCGACCCACCCATGCCGCTGGGCCGGCGACTTCACAGGCTTCGCTGCCCGCGGCGATCGCGGCACGCCAGAGCGTCTCCGACCAGTCCAGGTCGGCACGGGCCGCGGATTTCTGGCTATCGCGGAGTCCATCGACCCACCGGCGGAACGGTTCATCGAGGAGCGCGTAGAACCGTTCGCGAGCGAGGGAACGTCCGGCGGCTTCGCCTCCGGCGGCGCGGTCGAGATCGGCGACGAGATTCGCGTAGGCGACAGCCACCTTGTCCACCTTCTGGACCGCTCTGATCACCACCTGGCGAAGCTCGCCGCGGTCGGCGGTCAAGATCCGCACGGGAAACGCGATCTCGTCGTCGATCACGTCGCCGAGAACGGAGGCGTTACTGACGTAGTGGGCGCCGACGGCACGAAGGCGCGGCACGTAGGAGTCGTCGAGTACGCCTCGTTCGATCATCTCGCTGAGATGATCGAGTGTTCCAGGGCCGGTGTCGCTGCTGAGCAGTGCGGTGAGTCCTCGCCACACGGCTCGGTCGGGTTGATGGGTGACCGGCATGAACGCCTGGCCACCGTGTTTGCGGGCCTGTGCGGCGCTCTCGCGCCAGGCGGTCATCATCTCCACCTGGCGGAGGTTGACGGCGCTGAAGCGGTCTCCGTTGGTGATGAGCACGGCATCGACGCGTGACCCATCGTGCCGTAACCGCACGCGACGCGTCTGCCAGGTCAGCACCTCGGCTCGGCCGCGAGGACGGTAGGCGATGTCGAGGTCCTCGCGATGGCGGGGTGCGGCAGTGAATTCGTCGGCGATCTCCCAGGCCGCGAAATCTGGCGTGCCAGGCTTCTGCGGAACGAAGTTCAACAGCAGAGTCTCCAGCAGGTTTTCACCCTCCAACAGCACCCCGCCGATGTGACCGGCTGACCCCATCCCGATGGGATAGCCTTTCGAGTTCTTGACCCGAGGGTCGCCGACGGCGCCGCTCTTGATCCCTGACACGTCGAAGGCGTGGCAGTGCACCAGCCATCTGGCTGCCTCGGCGAAGCTCAACGACGTGACCGCTTCGCCGCTCTTGGTGCTGAGGTAGTCCGAGCCGGCGTCGGCGATCAAGCGGGTCAATTCGGTGAATTCGTTCTTCTGCGTTCGCAGATCGGCGACCTGGTAGAACGGCGCCTTCGGATCCAGCAGGTCGAAGCGGCCGTGGAAGCGAGTCAGGTAGGCCCCGATCTGTGCCACCGGCAACTCTCGCGTGCTCCACCACTGCGCCCACCGATCCGGCTGCTCTGCCGTCGCTCGGTACATGATGGCCAACAGCAGGCGGTACAGCGCGAACGACTGAGTCGGTAGGTCGCCTAGAATCTGCCGAAGTGCCGCCGCCTCCTCGAAGACGTGCATGATGGAGCGCTCCGTCACGGCGCCGTCGAGGCTCTGAACGCGGATCCACGGTTCGTCAATGAGGTTGAAGGTGGGCGTCATGAAAGTCCTGTCTCGTCATGGACGGCAACGATGCCGAGTTCGTCGTCGTAGCTGATGAGGAAGTCTCGTACACGGGTCTGACAGTTCTCGTCGAGCACCAGCACCAACTGCTCGCGCAGCCACGACGACGCCTGCCATCCGGCGAAGAAGTTCCCCTCGAGTGCCGCGATGGTCGCGTCGATCGCGCCCGGATGGGTCAGGGCCGGCGGAAGGCCTACCGTGTGGGTGCTCACCCTACGCGCTGTCGCCGGCTCGGGTGGGAACTCTTGGGGCAATGGATCGGCCGACAGCGGATCGGTGCCCCATTCGTAGATCTCGCCAGCGAATCGACGCACGACGATGGCCTCGAGTGATTCGCGGCCATCCCGCACCGTGGCACGGCCCTTGGCCTCGCTGGCGTCGTTCTCCTGCCCAGCCCAGCGCGACAGGGGGTCGCTCGGCTCGGAGAGGAGGAAGGATTCGGCTTTCGACTGGCGCCGGTCGCGCAACATCGCGGCCTCTTCGCCGGCCTCGCGAGCCATGGCGGCCAGTGCCGTGGGCACCTCGTAGGTGTCGCTGTAGGCGTCTTGAACGAGTTCGGGGATATCAGCAGGGAGTGTGAGGAGGCGGGGTTGGGGTACCCCCAAGGTCACAAGGGAGCGAAGGAGCGAGTCGGTGCCGTAGATTGCTGTGGACGCCGGCTCGAAACGGGGAACGTCGTGCTCCCATCCCACTCCGGTGACCAGCAACTCGGCTTCGCTGAGGGCCGTGGGGCGTCCCGAACGATGATGGCGGTGGAGTCGCCCCGCCCGCTGGAGAACCAGGTCCACCGGAGCCAGGTCGGTGACCATCAGGTCGAAGTCGACGTCGAGCGACTGCTCGACCACCTGGGTCGCGACGACGACGTGCCGGAACGGACGGGCCTTCGCGCGAGCTGGGGAACCGAACGCGTCGAGTAGGTCCTGTTCTTTTCGCAGTCGGTCGGTCGCGATGAACCGTGCGTGGATGAGCGAGACCTCATCACCGTACCGTTCGCGAAGGTGCAGGTAGGTCATCTGTGCTCGCTTGACCGAGTTGCGGATCACCACGGCACATCCTCCGTCGTGAAGACGTTCGTCGAGCGCGGTGTCGAGCGCCTCCAGGTCGTCGTCAAGCGGTGTCATCCGGATCACCGTCGACCGTTCGTCATCGGCCGGTGCGACGGCCACGGCACCCTCGCTGGTGGTGGCGCTGACCAGCGGGTACGCGCGCGACTGGGCGATCTCGATGAGGTCGGCGGTGGTGCCGTACCGACCCCGCCGGTATGCCTGGAGCATGGCGATTCTTCGATCGCTTGGCAGCGTCGCGGAGAGCAGAATGACGGGCACCTCGTAGGCGCCCAACCATTCGAGGGCCCGGTCCATGAACACCGCCATGTACTCGTCGGCGGCGTGAACTTCGTCGATCACGACGACCTTGTTGGCCAGCGCGAGATGCCGGAGGACGAGGTGGCGGCTCCTCAGGGCCATGAGCAGAATCTGATCGATCGTGCCGACCGTGAAATTGGCGAGCAGGCCCTTCTTGCGGCCGGACAGCCATTCGTGAACGACGGCGACCAGACGGGCGCGACTGGCCGCGTCCTCGGCATGATCGATATCGCGTACCGTCCCGTCGTGGACGATGCTGTTGAACTCGTCGTTGAGGCCGGCCTTGCTGTGGGCGAGGTGAAGCGGCGCCGATGCTCCTGACGGGTGCGGGAGACGCTCCACCCACGCCTTGATCCGGCTGAAGATGGCGTTGCTCGTCGCCATGGACGGGAGGGCGAAAAACACGCCTCCGAGGCCCTGGCGGGCGGCGAGGCGCTCGGCCAGGAGCAGGGCGGCCTCGGTCTTGCCGGTCCCCATGGGAGCTTCGATGATCGTGAGACCGGGCTCGTCGACTTGCTCGGGCAGATCCAGGAGGTCACGCTGTAACGGTCGCGCATGAGATCCGGGAGGCAAGGCGAAGCGGTCAGCGAGCAGGGTATCGGCGTCGTCGGTGGCGGCCTCGGGACGCCACGGCTCGGGTAGATGAAGCAGTTCCCACGCTTTCGCCGTTCGGGCGTCGCTGAAGTCGTTGTAGGGGAAGAGTTCGGCGTTGCTCGCGATCCAGTCCGCCAGGATCACGATCGCGGTCAGCAGCGCCTGGGCGCTCGGCGGGATCGGAGCGCAGCGCCACGTCGGCAGATGAGCAGCGCCGCCGGCGCGCCGCAGCGACTCCTCCAACAAAGTGACGCGGGCACGCTGCCATGACTCGTCTCCGAGCAACTCTTCCGAGTTGCCGCGGCGAATGTCTGAGCTCGTCGGGAATATGCCGTGGTGTCCGCCGACGACGATCGCAAGTCGGTTGGCTTCCGCGCGCTCCCATCCGTGGTCATCCTCCAGCCAGCGTCTGAGGGCGATCTGACCGGCTGCGCCATGGGGGAGCAAGGGGGATAACCGCTGGACGATCAGCTCGAACGGGTAGCCCGCATTCCAGCACTGTTCACGCAGTTCGGGGGTGCCTTTCACCTGAAACGCGGGGCTCGCTTTCCCGACATCGTGCACTCCAGCAAGGAACACCGCGAGGGCACGCGCTGCCGGGTCTCCTCCGCAGGTGCGTGCCAGATAGCTCTTGACGGCTGGAGGTAACCAGTGATCCCACAGCAGGGCGCAGACGTCAGCGCTGTCGGCGAGGTGCTGCGGAAGTGACAACCACGAACCACCGTCTCCGGTCTTGGCCCAGAAGGTCCGCGCGAGAAAACTGGGGTCGTGGCCGGGTTGGATGTTCATCCAACCCGGCCACCGAACTTCACCGGTTCCGCCCCGGTTTCTGAAGCTCTCTGCCAAGCTGACTTACGCGCACTCACCAACGCCCTCCCTCCTCTCCGGCCGAGCATGCGAGAAGGCTACGGGTGAGTTGGCCTTGGGTCTACCAACAAACACCTTCGTCTTACTAGCCAACACGTTAGCTGGTCGGGGAGTCGTCCCCAGAGATCCCCGCTCGCGCAGGGAACAGCCACTTACCCATGGCACACAACCAACCAACACCGGATCATCCCCGCTCACGCGGGGAGCACCCCTCGACACTACCTGTTGGTGGTGACGCTGCGATCATCGCCGGATGCCTTGCCTTCATGTCCCCCCCCCACGTGATTGGTCAGCTGGCTATGTGAAACTGATGCCGTTATGACTTGTACGTTGCTGTTTGTGCAGGTCAAGAGTGCTCCCCGCGTGAGCGGGGATGATCCGACCTGGCCGACATCAGCGAGCTGCACGAGTAGGTGCTCCCCGCGTGAGCGGGGATGATCCGTTCGCCTGGTCGGTTCGGTGCCGTTCGAGTTCGTGCTCCCCGCGTGAGCGGGGATGATCCGTACGAGGGCGGGCAGGCCCGCGAGGTCACGCTGTGCTCCCCGCGTGAGCGGGGATGATCCCGGCTCGGAAGCGTTCGGGCAGCTCAGGTCGTGGGTGCTCCCCGCGTGAGCGGGGATGATCCGTTCTGCCCCGTGTGCGGAGCGCAAATGTTCAGGTGCTCCCCGCGTGAGCGGGGATGATCCCGGTGGTGCGCTCAGGTGGCCGCCGATCCATCAAGTGCTCCCCGCGTGAGCGGGGATGATCCCACCGATGACCTCAGCTCCCAGGACGTCCGTCTGTGCTCCCCGCGTGAGCGGGGATGATCCGATCACCGCCGAGCCACGGTCGGACCAGATCAAGTGCTCCCCGCGTGAGCGGGGATGATCCGTGTCGGGCGAGATCGGCCGGCGCATCGAGTCGGTGCTCCCCGCGTGAGCGGGGATGATCCCGTCCAGGGCACACGCCACTCACGGGCGGCGGTGTGCTCCCCGCGTGAGCGGGGATGATCCTGGCTCGCGCTGTTCGGCGCAGTTCTTGCGAACCGTGCTCCCCGCGTGAGCGGGGATGATCCCATCGCCGCTCGCACCATCTGTTGCTCGTGGCGGTGCTCCCCGCGTGAGCGGGGATGATCCTGCTGCGCCGCTGGTGGACCTCGACACGCTCGTGTGCTCCCCGCGTGAGCGGGGATGATCCCTTCTGGTCCCAGTTGATCGTCAGCGGCGGGAAGTGCTCCCCGCGTGAGCGGGGATGATCCGGTGTGGCTCGATGACGCTGACGAGGTGCACGTGTGCTCCCCGCGTGAGCGGGGATGATCCCCCACCCGCGAGGAGATCGAGGCGGCGGCGCGGGTGCTCCCCGCGTGAGCGGGGATGATCCCGAGATCAGCCGCGTCACCGGCCTCGACATCCCGTGCTCCCCGCGTGAGCGGGGATGATCCCCCCAAGGGCTGCAGTGGGGTCGCGGAGTGGAAGTGCTCCCCGCGTGAGCGGGGATGATCCCGCTCTCGGGTTGGCACCCTTCGCGGTCGTCTTGTGCTCCCCGCGTGAGCGGGGATGATCCCGGGCCGACACCTCCCGGACCGTTTCATCGATCGTGCTCCCCGCGTGAGCGGGGATGATCCGACCCTCGCGGCCGTGACCAAGGCACTCGTCAAGTGCTCCCCGCGTGAGCGGGGATGATCCGGCGTAGTCGATCGCGCAGACGATCGGGTGCTGGTGCTCCCCGCGTGAGCGGGGATGATCCCACGACCTCGCCGTCGTCGTCGGTGCTGAGCATGTGCTCCCCGCGTGAGCGGGGATGATCCGCGCGAGGCGGGCTCGTCAGGGTCGGTGAGGACGTGCTCCCCGCGTGAGCGGGGATGATCCGTCGTCGTCGCACCGAAGGAGAAGTGATGAACCGTGCTCCCCGCGTGAGCGGGGATGATCCGTACCCAACGAAGGCCAAGAAGGGTCCGGACTGGTGCTCCCCGCGTGAGCGGGGATGATCCCTCGGTCATGCCGCCTCCAGTGCGTCGAGGCGAGTGCTCCCCGCGTGAGCGGGGATGATCCAGAGGCGTGGAGGTGTGCGATGCGACGTAAGCTGTGCTCCCCGCGTGAGCGGGGATGATCCGTTCAAGAACGGCGCGACGATCCGCTTCAAGGCGTGCTCCCCGCGTGAGCGGGGATGATCCTGACCCGCGCCGGACCATGCCACGACACCGGATGTGCTCCCCGCGTGAGCGGGGATGATCCCTCGGTCATGCCGCCTCCAGTGCATCGAGGCGAGGTGCTCCCCGCGTGAGCGGGGATGATCCCAACAACCTGGCGGCGATCCGCGGTTGGCTCGCGTGCTCCCCGCGTGAGCGGGGATGATCCGGTGGGGGGCCTCGGCTTCGAGAGCGCCTCGTGGTGCTCCCCGCGTGAGCGGGGATGATCCCCGATCGTCACCGGCCAGGTGCAGCGCAAGTCGGTGCTCCCCGCGTGAGCGGGGATGATCCCCCGGTCTACACCGGGCGCTTCTCGGTGCTGGCGTGCTCCCCGCGTGAGCGGGGATGATCCTGCCTTGACGGTCGGGTAAAGGTTCTCCGCGTCGTGCTCCCCGCGTGAGCGGGGATGATCCCGACGTCGGCGGTTCGTTCATGTTCGCTGGAGCGTGCTCCCCGCGTGAGCGGGGATGATCCCCTCAGCCGCTTGCTCGTGCGCGCCCGGTGCCAGTGCTCCCCGCGTGAGCGGGGATGATCCGGCACCGCGAACACCGGCTTTCGTGGGCGTGCTGTGCTCCCCGCGTGAGCGGGGATGATCCGTGCTACCAGACCACCGCTCCAGGCGGCCCGTCGTGCTCCCCGCGTGAGCGGGGATGATCCCCGTCCCCGGCAGCCTGGACCGCGTTGGCGAACGTGCTCCCCGCGTGAGCGGGGATGATCCCCACCTCACCGAACTGTTCAATGACGCAATCCGGTGCTCCCCGCGTGAGCGGGGATGATCCGTCCTTTTCGGCGCGAGACAGCACCTCGTCCCAGTGCTCCCCGCGTGAGCGGGG
>NZ_RQJX01000040.1 GCF_003850045.1 Aeromicrobium camelliae
TTACGCTGCAAGGAACGAGCTCACGCCGACCGGCTGAGCCAACGAAAAGAGCCTCCGGACTTGCCGGGACGGTTCAGTTCGAGGTGCGGGCGGGGTCGTTGTCGGGGTCGATGTAGTCGAGCGCGTCGACGAGCAGGTCCGCGCGGCGCTGGTGCAGGGTCCGGCCGTCGTCGGTCAGTGACTTCGCTGCGTGGTCGAGTCGCTGATCGATTCCAGCCAAAACGTAGGACGGCAGATTCTCTGCGAGCAGGTCGCCGGTTCCGTCCTCAATGGAGCCATCGCAGTAGGGGCGTAGCCGCGATGGAGTGGTGGATCGTCACGCTTCGTTCCGCCACGATGTCCTCGTACCGTTTCTCGACTTCGTCGGGTTCGTGGCGTGCGATGAACCGCTTCACCCATTGCCGTAGCTCTCCGAGGCCACCGAACGTGCATCGAGCTTCTCGATGGAGCGGGCCTGGGTGAGTTTCCAGGCGCCGTTCGCGATCACCGAGACCCGAGCAGCGTCGATCTCTCCCTCACCGAAGGCCTTCCAGACGTTTGGCAGGTCATCACGCGCTTCGGCTCGCAGCCTGGTGCTCGGACCAGCCGTTCGCCTGGGCGACGACCGACCGGACGGCCGCGAGCGCGAGGTCCTGCTGCTGCGGCGCCACCTCCCGCTCGATCCGAGCCGTCTCGGCATCGAGGAACTCGAGCATCGCAGCCCAGCGACGGTAGTCCAGCTGAGCACTCTCGCGCCGCAGTCCGGCCATGAAGGCCACCTGCGCGTCCGGGGTGCTCTCGAGCGACGGTAGTCCAGCTGAGCACTCTCGCGCCGCAGTCCGGCCATGAAGGCCACCTGCGCGTCCGGGGTGCTCTCGA
>NZ_RQJX01000006.1 GCF_003850045.1 Aeromicrobium camelliae
CAGCTACCGCGGATACTCACCACCGGACCACCTGAAAAACGCCATCCGCTACAGAGACGGCACCTGCAGATACCCCGGATGCACCACCAAAGCCACCAACTGCGACCTCGACCACCGAGAACCCTGGCCCAACGGACACACCACCGCCCGAAACCTCTGGGCGTTATGCAGACACCACCACAAACTCAAAACCTTCGACCACGCCGTCCCGATCGAACGGGACGACCAGTGGGCGTGGGACGTCGGCGGAACGATACTCACCGAGTAGGTCAGCCGATGTTGAAGCCGAGGGCGCGCAGCATCTCGCGGCCGTCGTCGGTGATCTTGTCCGGACCCCACGGCGGCATCCAGACCCAGTCGATCCGGAACTCGTTGACGATGCCGTCGAGAGCCGCGCGCGTCTGGTCCTCGATGACGTCCGTCAACGGGCAGGCCGCCGAGGTCAACGTCATCTGCAGCACCGCGTTGCTGTGCTCGTCCATGTGCACGCCGTACACGAGCCCGAGATCGACGACGTTGATCCCGAGCTCGGGGTCCACGACGTCCTTCATCGCCTCGATGACATCGTCCGAGCTGGTCGGCTTGGGGGCGAGATCGACCTCAGGCAGGTCGGAATGGTCGGTGGTCATGGGTCTCACTGCTCCTTCGGATCGGAGACGGCTTGGGAGACGGCGTCCTTCCACGCCATCCAGCTCAGCAGCGCGCACTTGACGCGTGCCGGGAACTGGGCGACGCCGGCGAAGGCGATGCCGTCCTCGAGGACCTCCTCGTCGGGCTCGACCTGGCCACGCCCGTGCATGACCTCCGAGAAGGCGTCCAGCACGGCGAGCCCCTGCGGGACGGACTTGCCGACCAGCAGGTCGTAGAGCACCGACGCCGAGGCTTGACTGATCGAACAGCCCTCCGCGTCGTACGAGACGTCAGCGACCGTGTCACCGTCGAGGTGCACCCGCAGGGTGATCTCATCACCACACGTCGGGTTGACGTGGTGCACCTCGGCCTCGTGGGGCTCGCGCAAGCCAGCCCCGTGCGGGTTCTTGTAGTGATCCAGGATGATCTCCTGGTACAGCGCGTCGACGTCCATCTCAGCTCACCTTGAAGTACCGCTGGGTGTGGCGGATCGCCTCAACCAGCGCGTCGATCTCCGCCTCGGTCGTGTACAGGTAGAACGACGCGCGCGTCGTCGACTGGACACCGAAGCGGCGGTGCGCCGGCTTGGCGCAATGGTGCCCGGCACGCACGGCGACACCGCGCGAATCGAGCAGCTGCGCGACATCGTGCGGGTGCACGCCGTCCAGGGCGAAGCTGATCGCTCCCCCACGATCGACCGGCTCCCGCGGCCCGACGATGGTCAGGCCGTCGATCTCCTGCAGACGCTCGAGCGCGTGGGCGGTGATGGCCTGCTCGTGCGCGGCGACGTTCTCCATGCCGAGGGCGGTCAGGTAGTCGACCGCCGCACCCAGGCCGGCGGCCTGCGCGATCGGCGGGGTGCCCGCCTCGAACCGGTGCGGCGGAGCGGCGAACGTGCTGCGCTCCATCGTCACCGTCTCGATCATCTCGCCACCGCCGAGGAACGGCGGGAGCGACGCCAGCAGGTCATAGCGACCCCACAGCACGCCGATGCCCGTCGGACCGACCATCTTGTGGCCGGTGAACGCGACGAAGTCCGCGCCCAGCGACGCGACGTCGACCGGGATCTGCGGCACGGCTTGCGAGGCGTCGACCGCCACCAGCGCACCGACCTGGTGCGCCCGCGCGATGACGACGTCGAGCGGGTTGATCGTGCCGAGCATGTTCGACACCCACGTCAGCGAGACGATCTTGGTGCGCTCGTTGACCAGCGTGTCGAGATCGTCGAGGTCGAGGCGGCCCTCGTCGGTGACACCGAACCACCGCAGCGTCGCACCCGTGCGCTCGGCGAGGAGCTGCCACGGGACGATGTTGGAGTGGTGCTCCATCTGCGAGATGACGATCTCGTCGCCGGGACCCACAGTGCCGACGTCGCCGAGCACGCGCGCCACGAGGTTGAGCGCCTCGGAGGCGTTCTTCGTGAAGATCACCTCGTCGCGCGAGGGCGCTCCGATGAACTGCGCGATCTTGTCACGGCCACCCTCGAACGCCGCCGTGGCCTCCGCACCGAGCTGGTGCATGGCCCGAGCGACGTTCGCGTTGTGCTCGAGATAGTGCCGCTCGATGGCCTCGACGACCTGCCGAGGCTTCTGCGAGGTGTTGGCACTGTCGAGGTACACGAGCGGGTGCCCGCCCGCGACCGACCGCGCGAGGACCGGGAAGTCCTTGCGGATCGCTTCGACGTCGTAGCCCTGAGTCCGGGTCACAGTGCTGCGGCCGCCTTGACGTACTTGTCGTAGCCCTCGGACTCGAGCTGCTCGGCGAGTTCGCGTCCGCCGGACTCGGCGAGCTTGCCGGCCACGAACACGTGGACGTAGTCGGGCTGGATGTACTGCAGGATGCGCGTGTAGTGCGTGATCAGCAGAACGCCGCGGTCACCCTGGCTCGTGTAGCGGTTGACGCCCTCGGAGACGACGCGCAGGGCGTCGATGTCCAGGCCGGAGTCGGTCTCGTCGAGCACCGCGAACTTCGGGTTCAGCAGTTCGAGCTGCGCGATCTCGTGGCGCTTCTTCTCACCACCGGAGAAGCCCTCGTTGACGCTGCGCTGCGCGAAGGTCGGATCCAGCGTCACGCGCTCGAGCGCGGCGTTGACGTCCTTGACCCAGGTGCGGAGCTTGGGCGCCTCACCGTCGATGGCGGTCTTGGCGGTGCGCAGGAAGTTCGCGACCGACACGCCGGGCACCTCGACGGGGTACTGCATGGCCAGGAAGAGGCCGGCGCGCGCGCGCTCGTCGACGGTCAGCTCGAGGATGTTCTCGCCGTCGAGCAGCACCTCGCCGTCGGTCACCGTGTACTTCGGATGGCCGGCGATCGAGTACGCGAGCGTCGACTTGCCCGAGCCGTTGGGTCCCATGATCGCGTGGACCTCGCCGGACTTGATGGTGAGGTCGACGCCGCGCAGGATCTCCTTCGCGCCGTCCTCGGTCTCGACCGAGACGTGGAGGTTCTTGATCTCAAGGGTGGACATGATGTGTCAGTTCTCGCTTTCGTCGGGGAGATCGACCCACACGGTCTCTCCCTCGATCTTGGTGGGGTACACGGGCACGGGTTCGGTGGCGGGCAGGCCGAGCGGCTCGCCGGTGCGAAGGTCGAATCGCGAACCGTGGAGGAAGCACTCGATCGTGCATCCCTCGACGTCGCCGTCCGACAACGGGATCTCCGCGTGGGAGCACCAGTCCTGGATCGCGTAGACGGTGTCGCCCTGCTTGACGAGCGCAAGGTCGATGCCGCCGAGCTCGACGGCCAGGGCCGCGCCCTCGGGAACGTCAGCCAGCTTGGCTGCCTCCTGGAACGCCATCAGGACTCCAGCCGGCCGACGACCGTCGCGAGCTCGTCCTCGATGGCCGAGGTGAGCCGCTCCTGAAGATCCTCGACACCGATCCGGCGGATGATGTCGTTGAAGAAGCCGTGGACGACGAGGCGACGCGCCTCGGTCTCCTCGATGCCGCGGCTCTGCAGGTAGAACAGGTGCTGGTCGTCGAAGCGACCGGTCGTCGACGCGTGGCCGGCGCCGGCGATGTCGCCCGTCTCGATCTCGAGGTTCGGCACCGAGTCGGCCTTGGCCCCGTCGGTGAGCACCAGGTTGTCGTTCTGCTCGAACGTCTCGATGCCCTCGGCGACCTTGCGGATGAGGACGTTGCCGATCCACACGGTGTGCGCGTCCTGCCCCTGCAGCGCGCCCTTGTACTCGACGTTGCTGCGGGTCTTGGGGGCCGTGTGGTCGACGAACTGGCGGTGCTCGATGTGCTGGCCGGCGTCGGCGAAGTACACGCCGAGCAGGTCGACGCTGCCACCGGGACCGGCGTAGTCGACGTTGAGGCTCGTGCGGACGAGGTCGCCGCCGAGGCTGAACTCGAAGACCCGGACCTCGCTGTCGCGACCGGCGCGCAGATTGATCTGCTCGGTGTGGACGGCGTCGTCCTCCCAGTCGTTGAGCGTGACGAGATCGAGCTTGGCACCGTCGCCGACGACGACCTGGGTGAAAGCGTCGTAGGTGGCCGAGCCGACGTGATCGACGAGGACGGTGGCCTTCGCGTGCGCACCCACCCGGATCACCACGTGTCCCCACACCAGCGTGTCGGCGCCAGCGCCGCGCATCGTGAGACGCACAGGGCGATCCAGCTCGGCGTTTGCGGGGATGTCCAGCAGCACCGCGCCGCCGGCGTTGGCGACCGCGAGGGCGCCGAGCCGGTCGAACGGAGCGCTCACCGCGAGCGCCTGCGCCTCCTCGGTGCTCAGCTCACCGAGCGTGACGCCTTCGGGCAGGTCGTTCTCCCAGGAAAGGTGCGCGTCGGAGGCCGCGCCGTCGAACAGCCCGCGGAGACGCTTGAGCGGGGTGAACCGCCAGATCTCCTCCAGGCCGCTGGGAACGGGATGCGCCGCGAGGTCGTAGGACGGCTCGGGATGCAAGTGCGACTCCACATGCTCGAGTTCCAGCGCGTTCGCGACGTTCTCCACGGTGGCGGTCATTAACCAACCGCTCCTTCCATTTGCAGTTCGATCAGACGGTTGAGCTCGAGGGCGTACTCCATCGGCAGCTCGCGGGCGATGGGCTCGACGAAGCCGCGCACGATCATCGCCATGGCCTCGTCCTCCTCCATGCCACGGGACATGAAGTAGAAGAGCTGGTCGTCGCTGACCTTGGAGACCGTGGCCTCGTGGCCGAGGGTCACGTCGTCCTCACGCACGTCGACGTACGGGTACGTGTCCGAACGGCTGATCTGATCGACGAGCAGCGCGTCGCACTTGACCGTGCTGGCCGAGCCCTCGGCGCCCTCGAGCACCTGGAGCAGGCCGCGGTACGAGGTGCGGCCGCCGCCGCGGGCGACGGACTTGGACAGGATCGAGCTCGACGTGTGCGGAGCGGCGTGCACCATTTTGGCGCCGGTGTCCTGGTACTGGTCCGAGCCGGCGAAGGCGATGGAGAGCGTCTCGCCGCGGGCGTGCTCGCCCATGAGGTAGACGGCGGGGTACTTCATCGTGACCTTGGAGCCGATGTTGCCGTCGACCCACTCCATCGTCGCGCCCTCTTCGCAGGTGGCG
Source organism: Aeromicrobium camelliae (assembly GCF_003850045.1). Classification (GTDB taxonomy): domain Bacteria; phylum Actinomycetota; class Actinomycetes; order Propionibacteriales; family Nocardioidaceae; genus Aeromicrobium; species Aeromicrobium camelliae. The sequence continues at coordinate 5,173 of NZ_RQJX01000006.1, forward strand.
CGCTTGGTGACGAGGTTGTAGACGTTGTTCGACCAGTTCTGGATCGTCGTGTACCGCACGCGGGCGTTCTTCTTGACGATGATCTCGACGACCGCCGAGTGCAGCGAGTCGCTCTTGTAGATCGGCGCGGTGCAGCCTTCGACGTAGTGGACGTAGGAGTCCTCGTCGGCGATGATCAGCGTGCGCTCGAACTGGCCCATGTTCTCGGTGTTGATCCGGAAGTAGGCCTGCAGCGGGATGTCGACGTGGACTCCCTTCGGCACGTAGATGAACGAGCCGCCGGACCACACCGCGGTGTTGAGCGCGGCGAACTTGTTGTCACCGGTCGGGATGACGGTGCCGAAGTACTCCTCGAAGATCTCCGGGTGCTCCTTGAGCGCCGTGTCGGTGTCGAGGAAGATGACACCCTGCTCCTCCAGGTCCTCGCGGATCTGGTGGTAGACGACCTCGGACTCGTACTGCGCGGCGACACCGGCGACGAGACGCTGCTTCTCCGCCTCGGGGATGCCGAGCTTGTCGTACGTGTTCTTGATGTCCTCGGGAAGCTCGTCCCACGTGGTGGCCTGCTTCTCGGTGGAGCGCACGAAGTACTTGATGTTGTCGAAGTCGATGTCGGTGAGGTCAGCGCCCCACGTCGGCATCGGCTTGCGTTCGAACAGCTTGAGTCCCTTGAGACGGCGCTCGAGCATCCAGGCCGGCTCGTTCTTCTTGCCCGAGATGTCTCGGACAACGGCCTCGCTGAGGCCGCGCTGAGCGCTCGCACCCGCGATATCGGGGTCGGCCCAGCCGAATTCGTAGTTGCCGACCTCCTTCAGACCGGGGTTCAGCTCCTCGATCTGGTTGGTCTCGTGCGTCGTGGTCATGACGACACCCTCTCTGGTGTGGGGGCTTGCGGAAGATGGGTGGTGCAGACACCGTCACCGTGCGCGATGGTGGCGAGTCGCTGGACGTGCGTGCCGAGCAGGTCGGCGAACAACTCGGTCTCGGCTTCGCACAACTGGGGGAACTCCCCCGCGACGTGCGCCACGGGACAGTGGTGCTGACACATCTGCTCGCCGGCCGGCGAGCTGCTGACAGACGCGGCGTAACCGTCGTCGGTCAGGGCTTGGGCGAGGATACGCGCACGCTCCTCGAAGGACTCGACGCCCTCCAGGACCGCGCGGTAGCGCTCCTCGAGGGCACCGAGGCGGTGGCGGGCGAAGGCCTTGACGGCATCGTCCCCGCCGGTCTGGTGCAGGTAGCGCAGCGCCTCGGCGGCGAGCGCGTCGTACGAGTGCTCGAACTGGTCGCGGCCCGAGTCGGTCAGGACGAACACCCGAGCGGGCCGTCCGCGACGGCGCTGGCCGACGATGCGCTGCTCGCGCGGTTCGATGAGGCCCTGCTCCAGCAGCGCGTCCAGGTGCCGGCGGACGGCTGCGGGCGTCAGATCGAGGCGCTCGGCCAGCTGCGCAGCGGTCGAGGCGCCATGCGACAACAGGCACTGGGCGACACGCAGGCGCGTGGGAGCGTCATCGGTCGACGACGCCACCTCCGGTACCCGCATGTTTTTCACAACACCAGTGTGCCGTTATTCATTCCGGCCATTCAACGAAGGTTCGCCTTACCGCTCGATGCGCCTGCCGCCATGCCCCGACGACGATACGGTGAAGCATGGCCACCACGGCAGCGCAGGTCGAGGCGGGCGGGCGTACCGTCCGCGTGTCGAGCCCCGACCGGATCATCTACGAGGCGACGGACATCACTCCCGCGATCACGAAGCTGGAGGTCGTGGAGTACGTCGTCGCGGTCGGCGACGGCCTCATGCGGGCGCTCTACGAGCGGCCCACCACCCTCGAGCGCTGGCCCAAGGGCGTGCGCGAGGGCATGACGCTGTCGACGCGCCAGGACAACCACGGCGACGCGTTCTACCAGAAACGCGTACCGAAGGGAGCACCCGACTACCTGGAGACGGTGCGCATCCACTTCCCGTCGGGCCGCCGGGCTGACGAGATCTGCCCGACGGAGATCGCCGTCGCCGCCTGGGCGGCGCACATGGGCACGATCACGTTCCATCCGTGGCCGGTGCGGCGCAGCGACGTCGACCGGCCGGACGAACTGCGCATCGACCTCGATCCGCAGCCGGGTACCGACTTCCACGACGCCCAGCGGGTCGCCCGCGTGGCCAAGGAACTCCTCGAGGAGATCGGCATGCGCGGCTACGTCAAGACGAGCGGCAACCGCGGGGTGCACGTGTTCGTACGAATTCGCCCCGAGTGGACGTTCACCGATGTGCGGCACGCCGCGCTGGCGTTCGGTCGTGAGCTCGAACGGCGCGACGACAGGGTCACGACGAAGTGGTGGAAGGAGGAACGCGGCGAGAAGATCTTCGTCGACTTCAACCAGAACGCGCGCGACCGCACCATCGCCAGCGCCTACAGCCTGCGACCGAAACCCGGCGCTCCCGTGTCCACTCCCCTGACCTGGGACGAGCTGTTCGACCTCGACGAGCCGCGGACGCTCAATCTCACGACGGTCCCCGACCTTCTCGCGCAGCGGCCCGACCCGTGGGCCTCGATCGACGACGAGGCGTTCGGCCTCGAGACCCTGCTCGAGTGGTACGCCCGCGACGAAGAGAACGGCGAAGGCGACATGCCCTATCCCCCGGACTACCCCAAGATGCCCGGCGAACCGAAGCGCGTGCAGCCGTCCAAGGCCCGCGCGGACACCTGATCGGTGAGTGAGCGTCCATCGAGCCGCGACGGCGGTGGGCCAGCGCCCGTTTCTTCCGCCGGAATGGACGGTAAGTCACCGCCCTGGAGGTGGACTCAGAGCAGGACGTCACCGAGGTCGTACCGGGCGACCTCCTCGAGCTGCTCGTACGTGCACGACGCCGGTTCGCGATCGGGCCGCCAGCGCTTGAACTGGGCCGTGTGCCGGAAGCGTGCGGAATCGCCGACACCCTCCATGTGCTCGTAGCCGACCTCCGCCACGAGGTCGGGTCGCAACGGCACGAAGGAGAGGTCCTTCGTGCCGCTCCATCGACTCTGGCCGCCCGGGAGCCGGCCGCTCACCTGGGCGGACTCGTCGCGCCAGTCCGCCCAGGGGTGGGGTTCGCCCTCGGCGACCACGAGCGGTGCGAGCTGCTCGATCAGCTCCGCGCGCCGGCGCTCGGGGAACGAGGCGGCGACGCCGACGTGCTGGAGGCGGCCGTCCCCGGCGTAGAGGCCGAGCAGGAGCGAACCGAGCAGGGGTCGATTCGCCGTCGAAGTCTTGTGCAGCCGGTAGCCGGCGACGACGACGTCGGCCGTCCGCGCGTGCTTGACCTTCATCATCACGCGCCCGTTCGGCGTGTAAGGCTCGGCGAGCGGTTTGGCGACGATGCCGTCGAGACCCGCGCCCTCGAACTGCTCGAACCACTCCTGCGCTTCATCGGCATCGCCGGTGACGCGGGTGACGTGGATCGGCGCGGCGGCATCGGCCAACGCGTCGACGAGACGATCGCGTCGCACGGCGAAGGGCTCGTCCATCAGCGAGTCGTCGCCGAGCGCGAGCAGGTCGAAGGCGACGAGCCGCGCCGGCGTCTGTTCGGCGAGCACGCGCACCCGCGAGTCGGCGGGGTGGATGCGCTGACTGAGCGCGTCGAAGTCCAGGCGGCCGTTGATGTCGATGACGATCTCGCCGTCCACGACACATCGCTCGGGCAGGTGGGCGCGCACCATCTCGACGACCTCGGGGAAGTACCGCGTCAACGGCTTCGTCGAACGGCTGGCGATCTCGACTTCGTCACCATCGCGGAACACGATCGCCCGGAACCCGTCCCACTTGGGCTCGTAGACGAGACCGCCCTCCACGGAGTCGGGCGCAGGGACCCCCTTGACCGACTTGGCCAGCATCGGGCGGATGGGAGGGCTCACGGGCAAGGCCATCGGATGCTCCTCAGACGTTGGTGACGATCGGCAGCACACGGCGCAGCGTGCGGCCGGTGAGCCGCACCAGCGCCCAGCCGATCAGCATGGGAACGCAGGTCCCCACCGGCACCCACGGTGACGGACGATCGCCCTGCGCGACCATCACCGCGATCACCACCGCCGCCCCGGCGGTGAGGACGGCGCCGGCGAAGAAGATCAAGCCGCCGAGGCCCGCGACGATGCGGCCCGGCGTGAGGCGAACTCTGTTCATGGCAGGGGACTCTACCGTCGCGAGGGCGGCTGGACCGCCGACCGGCCGTTGTAGTGCGCCGCCTAGAATGTCGGGGTGTCGCACGCTGCCGTCGAAGTCACCGACCTGGTCATGCGGTACGGCGACGTCACCGCTGTCGACGGCCTCACGTTGCGCGTCGAACCCGGCACGGTGACCTCCATCCTCGGGCCCAACGGCGCCGGCAAGACCACGACCATCGAGACGTGTGAGGGGTTCCGGCGCCCTCATGCCGGCCGGGTCCGGGTGCTCGGCCTCGATCCCGTCGCCGATGCCGCCGAACTGCGACCGCGCGTGGGCGTGATGCTGCAGTCCGGCGGCGCCTGGCTCGGCGTACGGACCGAGGAGATGTTGCGCCACATGGCCTCGCTCCACGCCCATCCGCTCGACGTCCCCGCACTCATCGAGCGGCTCGGGATGGGCTCCTTCGCGCGGACGAGCTACCGCCGCCTGTCTGGAGGAGAACGCCAGCGGCTGAGCCTCGCGATGGCGATCGTCGGCCGTCCCGAACTGCTCTTCCTCGATGAACCGAGCGCGGGCCTCGACCCGCAGTCGCGACGCGCCACCTGGGATCTCGTCGCCGAACTGCGGGAGCACGGCGTGACGACCGTCCTCACCACTCACTTCATGGACGAGGCCGAGACGTTGTCGGACTTCGTGCACATCGTCGATTCCGGCCGCGTCATCGCCTCCGGCTCCCCCGGCGAGCTCTCCGGTGACGGCTCGCGCAACACGATCCGGGTGACCGCCCGTCCCGGCCTCGCCCTGGGTCCGCTCGCAGACCGGCTGCCCACCGGATCGTCGATCGAGGAGCCCGTTCCCGGCCAGTACGTCGTCACCGGAGACGTCTGCCCGCCGCTCGTGACGGCCGTCGCGCGCTGGTTCAGCGATCAGGACGTCCTCGTCGAGTCGATGCTCGTGGAGCGCCAGTCCTTGGAGGACCGTTTCCTCGAACTCACCGGGAAGGCGCTGCGATGATGACGCCCCTCGACCTCTCTCCCGCTCCCGGTGCCGCACCGCGCGGCGCGATGCTGCGCTCGCAGACGGCGATGGAGCTCAAGCTCCTGCTGCGCAATGGCGAGCAGGTGCTGCTGACGATCATCATCCCGCTGATCCTGCTGATCGCCGGCACACGCTCGGACCGCATCGTCGATCTCGGTCCCGGACGACCGATCGACGTCATCACACCGGGCGTCCTGGCGCTCGCGATCCTCTCCACCTCGTTCACCTCGCTGGCGATCGCCACCGGCTTCGAGCGCCGCTACGGCGTCCTCAAACGGCTCGGCGCCTCGCCGCTGCCGCGTTCAGGGCTGGTCATCGGCAAGATCGCGGCCGTCGTCCTGGTCGAGATCGCTCAACTCGCGCTGCTGAGCGTGGTGGCCCTCCTGCTCGGCTGGGAGCCCGCGGGGGGCGTGTTCCCCTGGCTGTGGCTCGCACTGCTGGCCGTGCTGGGTACGGCGGCCTTCGGCTCGTTGGCCCTGCTCATCGCCGGAACGCTCCGGGCCGAAGCGACTCTCGCGCTCGCCAACCTCGTGTACGTCGTGCTGCTCGTGGGTGGCGCGCTGCTGGTCCCGTTGGACCGCTATCCCGATGCCGCTCAGTCGGTTCTCGGCCTCCTGCCGTCGGCCGCGCTGGGCGAAGGCCTGCGCGACACCTTCGCTGTCGGCGCACCGCACTGGTCGGCCGTCGCCGTCCTCGCCGGCTGGACTGCTGTCGCCGGCGCCCTCACCACCAGGAGTTTCACATGGGAGTGAAGGAACTGCTCAGCCCGAGCGACATCCGCCGTTCCACGGTGGTGAAGTGGGCGTGGGCCTCCCTCGTCGCCAACACGGTGATCATCCTGACCGGCGGCCTGGTCCGGCTCACCGGCTCGGGACTCGGCTGCCCGACGTGGCCCAAGTGCACGGACGAGTCGTTCGTGCCGCACAGCTCCCTCGGATGGCACGGGGCGATCGAGTTCGGCAACCGGCTGCTCACGTACGTGCTCATCGCCGTGGCGATCGCCACGTTCGTCGCGGTCTGGCGCTGGCGCGGCGCCACTCCCCTGCTGCGTCGACTCACCCTCGTGATGGCGCTCGGCATCCCCTTCCAGGGCGTCATCGGCGGCATCACCGTCCTCACCCAGCTCAACCCCTGGGTGGTCGCGCTGCATCTGCTGCTGTCGATGGGCTTGGTCGTCGCGTCCACGGTGCTGCTGGTGAAGGTGCGCGGCGGGCAGGGTCTCGACGTCGACGAGCTCACACGCAAACTCACGTACGCGGCCTACGGCCTCCTGCTCGTGGCGATTTACCTCGGCACGGTCGTCACCGGCAGCGGCCCGCACGCCGGCGACGCGGACGCCCCGCGCAACGGACTCGACCCGCAGCTGTGGAGCCGAATCCACGCGGTGTCGGTGTGGGCGCTCGTCATCGTCACCGTCATCGTCGTGTGGCGGCTGCGCCAGCACCCGGCGCGCAGCGCGGCCCTCGGCCTGCTGGTCGTCGAGCTGGCGCAGGGTCTCATCGGCTACGTGCAGTACTTCACGGACCTGCCGATCGCCCTCGTGGCGGCGCACCTCGTCGGCGGGGCCGTCCTCCTCGCGTCGGCCACGTACGTCGTCTTGCTGGTCAGCGGGAGCCGCGACCGCCAGCCGGTCGCCGCATCGTGAGGGTTCCCTCGTCGTCCAGCGGCGCCCCGTCCAGCACGAACCCCATCGCCTCGTAGAAGCCCTGCGCTCGCGCGTTGCCTGCCATCACGCGCAGCGCGACCGGGCGATCCTGCGCGACCTCGAGGACCCGTTCGACCAAGGCGCGGCCGACACCGCGCCCGCGCCCTTCGCTCGCCACCCACATCGAGATCAGCTCACACTGATCTGACCGCGGCGACGCACCGACGATTCCCAGATCGACTTCATCGTCCGTCGCCACGAAGAGCCGGTCAGCGCCGCTGAGTCGCTCGCGCCACCGTGCCTCGGTGTCGCCGCCCTCGATCCAGGCGTGAGCGCTCCGCGCGAACGCCTCGGCGTCATCGCTCAGAGCTCGCAGGCGCAGAGCGCGCCACCGCCGCCAGTCGTCCGGACCGACCTCCTCGACCACGACCGTCATCGCGGTGGTGCGGAGCGCCGCTCGCGTAGCCCCACCGCGAGTCCCGCGAGGAGCGCTGCGAGGACGGCGGCCGCGACGAAGACCCCGATGGCGGCGACGCTCCAGCGAAGACCGGCGTCGCCGGAGGGGATGACGGCCGAGCTCCATCCGACCGCCACTCCCGCTGCCGAGGCGAGACTGATCGCCGGGAGATCACGGCGGGAGAGAACGACAGCGGCCACCACGACCAGCACGGCCGACGTCAGCGCGGCGGCGACCCACCAGGCGGGAGCGTCCAGCGCCGTGGGCCAGAGCAACCAGGTCACCGCGTGGGCGGCGCCGAGGACGAGCCAGGTGATCGCGGTGCGCATGCGCCGAGCCTAACGCGGCTCAGCCGATGAACGGGTCCAGTGCGGCGGCGACGAAGAGCAACGCGAGGTACGCGTTGGAGAAGTGGAAGAGCCGCATCGGCTTGATGACCGACAGCTGCTCCGTCTCCCGCGTCCGCCCGCGCAGATCGTAGGCCTCGGCGAGGAAGACGATGCCGAGCACGATCGCGACGGCCGGGTAGAACCAGCTCGTATCGGCCACGGGCCACACGGCGATCGAGGTGATGACCGTCGCCCAGGTGTACAGCACGATCTGCCGGCCGACCTCGGCCGCCGGCGCGACGGACGGGAGCATCGGGACGTCGGCCGCGGCGTAGTCCTCGCGGTACCGCATGGCGAGCGCCCACGTGTGCGGCGGCGTCCAGAAGAACACGATGAGGAACAACACGAAGGGCGCCCACGCGAGCTCGTTGGTCATCGCGGTCCAGCCGATCAGCGGCGGGAAGCAGCCGGCGATGCCGCCCCACACGATGTTCTGGCTCGTGCGGCGCTTGAGGATCATGGAGTAGCCGACGACGTAGAAGACGTTGGCCGCGAGGGCGAGCCACGCCGACAGCCAGTTGACGAGCGTCCCCAGCCACACGGTGGACAAGACGCCGAGGACGAGACCGAAGATCAGCGCGTTACGGGTGCCGACCTGGTGGCGCGGAAGCGGGCGACGCGACGTGCGCCGCATCTTGGTGTCGATGTCGGCGTCGACCACGCAGTTGAGCGCGTTGGCGCTGGCTGCGGCGAGCGTGCCGCCGATCATCGTGGCGGCGGCGAGGCCGAACGACGGGACTCCCCGTGCTGCCAGGAACATCACCGGCAGCGTCGTCACCAGCAGCAGCTCGATGATCCGCGGCTTCGTCAGAGCGACGTAGGCCTTGACGACATCAGCCACGGCAGAGCGGTGCTTCCGCGGATGCGACGTGCCGGCGACGGGGGTCTCGGGTTCGACGGAAGTCACCTGATGAGTCTAACTCGCGCGGAGTAGGCTCGGAGTGACCGGATCTACCGACCGATCTTGGAGTGAGGCTTGTGAGCGCTGGACCGTCCGAACTTGAGTGGAACGACCTCGATCGGAGGGCGGTGGACACGGCGCGACTGCTCGCCGCCGACGCCGTGCAGAAGGCCGGCCACGGCCATCCCGGTACCGCCATGAGCCTCGCGCCCGCGGCGTACCTGCTCTACCAGAAGCTGATGCGGCACAACCCCGCCGATCCGCACTGGACAGGTCGCGACCGTTTCGTCCTCTCGTGCGGCCACACCAGCCTCACGCAGTACGTTCAGCTCTACCTCGCGGGGTATCCGCTGCAGCTGAGCGACCTCCAGTCGCTGCGCACGTGGGGCAGCCAGACCCCCGGTCACCCCGAGTACGGACACACCGAGGGCATCGAGGTCACCACGGGCCCGCTCGGCCAGGGCATCGCGAACGCGGTGGGCATGGCGATGGCCGCCCGCCGCGAGCGTGGCCTCTTCGATCCGGACGCCGCCCCCGGCGAGAGCGCCTTCGACCACCAGGTCTACGTGATCGCCTCGGACGGGGACCTGCAGGAGGGCGTCTCCGCGGAGGCGTCCTCGCTGGCCGGCCACCTCAAGCTCGGCAACCTCACGGTGCTCTACGACGACAACAAGATCTCGATCGAGGACGACACCGACGTCGCGTTCACCGAGAACGTCGCGCAGCGTTACGAGGCCTACGGCTGGCACGTCCAGACCGTCGACTGGACCCACGGCGGCAGCGAGTACCGCGAGGACGTCCACGCCCTCTGGGATGCGTACCAGGCGGCCGCTCAGGTCACCGACAAGCCGAGCCTCATCGTGCTGCGCACGATCATCGCGTGGCCCGCACCGAACGCCCAGAACACCGGCGCCGCCCACGGCTCCGCACTCGGCGACGACGAGGTCCGTGCGACCAAGGAGGTGCTCGGCTTCGATCCCGACCGCCAGTTCGCGGTCGACGACGAGGTCATCGCCCACACGCAGGCCGCTCGCGCGCGCGGCGAGGAGGCGCAGTCGGCCTGGCAGGAGCGATTCGACGCCTGGGCATCGGCCGAGCCCGAGCGTTACGCGCTGTTCCAGCGCCTGCAGAACCGCGAGCTCCCCGACGGCTGGGCTGACCAGCTCCCGGTCTACGACGCCGATGAGAAGGGCGTCGCGACCCGCGTCGCGTCCGGTGACTTCCTGACCGCGGCCGCCGAGCTGCTTCCGGAGTTGTGGGGCGGTTCCGCCGACCTCGCCGGCTCCAACAACACCACCCCCAAGGGCCAGCCGTCGTTCATCCCGCCGGAGTGGTCGACCAAGAAGTTCAGCGGCGACTGGTACGGGCGCGTGCTGCACTTCGGCATCCGCGAGCATGCGATGGGCGCGATCCTCAACGGCATCGCGCTCCACGGCCCCACCCGGCCGTACGGCGGCACGTTCCTCGTGTTCAGCGACTACATGCGCCCCGCCGTGCGGCTCGCCGCGCTGCAGGAGCTCCCGGTCACGTTCGTCTGGACCCACGACTCCATCGGTCTCGGCGAGGACGGCCCCACCCACCAGCCCATCGAGCACCTGACCGCGCTGCGCGCGATTCCGGGCCTCGACGTCGTCCGGCCGGCGGACGCCAACGAGACGGTCGCCGTGTGGCGCACGATCCTCGAGCGTCACCACCGTCCGGCGGCCCTGGCGCTCAGCCGCCAGAACCTGCCGGTGTTCCCGCGTGGCACCGACGGTTTCGCGCCGGCGTCCGAGGCGGCGAAGGGCGCCTACGTGCTCATCGACGCCGAGGGCACGCCGGACGTCGTGCTCGTCGCCACCGGCTCGGAGGTGCAGATCGCGGTCAAGGCTCGCGCGCTGCTCGCCGACGAGGGCATCCAGGCCCGCGTCGTGTCGATGCCGTGCCGCGAGTGGTTCGAGGAGCAGAGCGCCGAGTACCGCGATAGCGTGATCCCGCCGCACGTGCGGGCACGCGTCGCCGTCGAGGCGGGTGTGGCGCTGGGCTGGCGCGACGTCGTCGGCGACGCCGGTCGCATCGTCAGCATCGAGCATTTCGGCGCGTCCGCGGCGTTCGCGACCTTGTACGAGAAGTTCGGCATCACGGCCGAGGCCACGGTGGCGGCAGCGAAGGAGTCGATGGGCGCGGTGACCTCCGATGCCGGCGTCCCCTTCGCGGCGCGGCCCACGGGCCCGGTGCTGCCGGACACGACCCACTGACACACAACGGGAGGAAACCCCATGAGCGATCGTCTTGCGGCACTGAGTGAGGCAGGCGTCTCGATCTGGTTGGACGACCTGTCGCGAGAGAGGATCGAGACCGGCAACCTCGCCGAGCTCGTCGAGAGCAAGCATGTCGTCGGGGTCACCACCAACCCGACGATCTTCGCCTCCGCGCTGGCCAAGGGCGAGCGGTACGAGCCGCAGGTGCGCGAGCTCAAGGCGAACGGTGCCGATATCGACACCGCGATCTTCGAACTGACCACGACGGACGTCCAGCGCGCCTGCGACATCCTGCGTCCGGTCTACGACCGCACCGACGGCGTCGACGGCCGGGTGTCCATCGAGGTCGAGCCGGGCCTCGCCCACGACACCGATGGCACGGTCGAGCTCGCGCAGCGGCTGTGGGAGCGCGTCGACCGCCCGAACCTCTTCATCAAGATCCCGGCGACCCGCGAGGGACTCCCGGCGATCGCGGCGACCATCGCCCGCGGCATCAGCGTCAACGTCACATTGATCTTCTCGCTGGAGCGCTACCGCGACGTGATGGACGCCTACCTGTACGGCCTGGAGCAGGCGGCGGCCGAGGGCCGCGATCTCAGCACTATCGCCTCCGTGGCGTCCTTCTTCGTGAGCCGCGTCGACTCCGAGGTGGACGGCCGGCTCCCCGAAGACAGCCCCCTGCGTGGCAAGGCCGCCATCGCGAACGCGCGTCTCGCCCATGAGGCGTTCGTCCAGGTGTTCTCCTCCGAGCGCGCCCGAGCGCTCCTCGACCAGGGGGCCAAGCCGCAGCGCCCGCTGTGGGCCTCCACGGGGGTCAAGGACCCAGCGTACCCCGACACGCTCTACGTGCAGGAGCTCGTCGTCGCCGATAGTGTCAACACCATGCCGGAGAAGACGCTGCTCGCCTTCGCCGATCACGGCGAGGTCACGGGTGACACCGTGACGGGACGTTATGACGAAGCCCGCGACGTGCTCGCGGACCTGGAGAAGCAGGGCATCTCATACGACGAGGTCGTCGACCAGCTCGAGGTCGAGGGTCTGCAGAAGTTCGACGCCTCGTGGGCCGAGTTGGTCGAGACCGTCCAGGCCGAGCTGGACAAGGCCTGACCGTGGACGGGCAGAGCGCCGGGGTCGTTGAGCGGGCCCGGCTCACCGAAGGCTTCACCTCGGCCCTCGACGACGCCGTCGCAGCCCACGTCGCGTCGCAGATCTTCGCCGAGGTCCCCACGCTGTGGGGGCCTGCGGCCGAGGACGAGTCGGCGCGACGCCTGGGCTGGACGGCGGCCGCGGAGCGTTCCCGCGAACTGGTTCCGCGGATCGAGCGCCTGCGCACGAGCCTGCTGGACCGCGGTGTCGACCGCATCGTGCTGTGTGGCATGGGCGGTTCCTCGCTGGCTCCCGAGGTCATCTGCCGGGCTGCGGGCGTCGAACTCGTCGTGCTCGACTCGTCGCACCCGGACATGGTCCGCGCGGCCATCACCGAGCTGGAGCGCACGGCGGTGGTCGTGTCGAGCAAGTCCGGCGGAACCGTCGAGACCGACAGCCAGCGCCGGGCGTTCGAGAAGGCGTTCAACGACGCGGGGATCGACCCGGCCGAGCGCATGATCGTCGTCACCGACCCCGGCTCGCCGCTCGACCAGATCGGCCAGGAGTCGGGCTACGAGGTCTTCCAGGCCGACCCGAGCGTGGGTGGCCGCTACTCGGCGCTGACCGCGTTCGGCCTCGTACCCAGCGGTCTCGCCGGGGCTCCCATCGGTCAGCTCCTCGACGAAGCCGCGGCGGTTCAGGAGCCGCTGGCGTCGGACTCGCCCGATAATCCGGCGCTGCGGCTCGGCGTCCTGCTCGGAGTCGCCGCGCTCGACCACGCCGACAAGCTCGTGCTGGTCGATACCTCCGGCGTCGGCCTCGGCGATTGGGCCGAGCAGCTCGTGGCGGAGTCGACCGGCAAGAACGGCACCGGCATCCTCCCGGTCGTCGTGGCGAGCACCAGCTCGCCGAACTTCGCCTCCCACACCGGCGACTCCGTCCTCGTGGTGACGGGCAGCCGTGAACTTCCGGACGGGGGCTGGGCGGCTGCCGTGCACGGGACCCTCGGCGCGCAGTTCCTGCTCTGGGAGACGGCCATCGCCGTGGCCGGACGCGTCCTCGGCATCAACCCGTTCGACCAGCCCGACGTGGAGAGCGCCAAGCAGGCCGCACGCGAACTGCTCGGCGGCGGTGGCGAGCGCCCCTCCCCCGACGCCACCGACGGCGACATCCAGCTGTTCGGAACCCAAGCGGACGATCTCGCCGGCGCGCTCGAGGCGTTCTTCGCCGAGCTCACGTCCGAGGGCTACCTCGCCGTCCAGGCGTACCTCGACCGTTGGACCCACGCGGACTTCGCCCAGGTGCGTGACGTTCTGGCCGAGCGACTCGGCCGGCCGGTGACCTTCGGCTGGGGCCCGCGGTTCCTGCACTCCACCGGCCAGTACCACAAGGGCGGCTCTCCTCACGGCGTGTTCCTCCAGCTCACGGACACGCCCGTGGAAGACCTCGACATTCCCGGCCGCGACTTCAGCTTCGGCGACTTCATCGCCTCCCAGGCCGAGGGCGACGCCGCGGTCCTGCGTGACCACGGCCGCCCCGTGCTGCGACTGCATCTGACCGACACTCCCAACGGACTCGCACGACTCAGGAGCGTTCTGGCGTGACCAATCCGCTGCGCGATCCTCGTGACCGCCGCCTTCCCCGCATCGCCGGCCCGTGCAGCATGATCATGTTCGGCGTCACCGGCGACCTCGCACGCAAGAAGCTGATTCCGGCGATCTACGACCTCGCGAACCGCGGACTGCTGCCGCCGGGCTTCGCGCTCGTCGGCTTCGCGCGCCAGGACTTCGGCAACGGCACCTTCGCCTCGATGATCAAGGCGGCCGCGAAGGCAGGAGCCCGCACGGAGTGGAGCGAGACGGTCTGGAAGCAGCTGGCCGCGGGCATCCGCTTCGTCCCGGGTCAGTTCGACGATGACGCCGCCTGGAAGCAGCTCGCCGAGACGCTCGCCGAACTCGACCGCGATCAGGGGACGGGCGGCAACCACGCGTTCTACCTCTCCATCCCTCCGGGCCTGTTCCCCACGGTCGTCTCCAAGATCAAGCAGCACGGGCTCGCCACGTCGACGGAGGGCTGGCGCCGCGTCGTCATCGAGAAGCCGTTCGGCCACGACCTCGCCTCAGCCAAGGAGCTCAACCGGCTCGTCGGGGACGTGTTCGAGCGCAGCTCGGTCTTCCGCATCGACCACTACCTCGGCAAGGAGACGGTGCAGAACATCCTGGCGCTGCGGTTCGCCAACGGCATGTTCGAGCCGGTCTGGAACAGCCACTACGTCGATCACGTCCAGATCACGATGGCCGAGGACATCGGCATCGGGTCCCGGGCCGGGTACTACGACGGCATCGGCGCGGCGCGTGACATCATCCAGAACCACCTCCTGCAGCTCATGGCACTCACCGCCATGGAGGAGCCAGTGTCGTTCGACGCGCACAGCCTCCGCCTCGAGAAGCAGAAGATTCTCGCCAACGCGAGCGCTCCGGCGGACCTCTCCAAGCACACGGCACGCGGCCAGTACGTCGCTGGCTGGGCGGGCGGTGTCGAGGTCGACGGGTACCTCGACGAGGAAGGCATCCCGGAGGATTCGCGCACCGAGACCTTCGCAGCCATGCGCATCGACATCGGTACCCGCCGCTGGGCCGGCGTGCCGTTCTACCTGCGCACCGGCAAGCGGCTGGGCCGGCGCGTCACCGAGGTGGCGGTGGTGTTCAAACGGGCCCCGCACCTGCCGTTCCGCAAGCACGACGTCACCGAGCTCGGTCAGAACGCGCTCGTCATGCGCATCCAGCCCGACGAAGGCGTGACCCTGCGCTTCGGCTCGAAGGTGCCGGGCACGACGATGGAGATCCGCGACGTCAACATGGACTTCGCCTACGGCGGCGCGTTCGTCGAGAGCAGCCCCGAAGCTTACGAGCGGCTCATCCTCGACGTGCTGCTCGGGGACCCGCCGTTGTTCCCGCAGCAGGAAGAGGTCGAGCTCTCCTGGAAGATCCTCGATCCGGTCATCAACCACTGGCGACGTCAGCGCACGATCGACACGTACCCCGCGGGCACGTGGGGCCCGCGGTCGGCCGACGAGATGATCGCCCGCGACGGACGGACCTGGAGGCGCCCCTGATGGAGATCGCACTCACCGACACCAATGCGGGCGAGATCGCCCGTGCCCTCGTCCGCGCACGGTCCGGCGCCGGGAGCCCGGCGATGGACATGGTCCTCACGCTGCTCGTCGTCACCGACGACGAGAACGTGGCGCATGCGATGAAGACCGCCACCACCCTGTCGATGGAGCACCCCGCTCGCATCATCGGCGTCGTCATCGGCGACGCCCGCGGCAAGGCTCGCCTGAACGCCAAGGTGCGCGTCGGCGAGTCGTCCTCGGGCGAGTCGATCCTGCTGCGCATCGCGGGCAAGCTCACCAATCACGCCGAATCGGTCGTGCTGCCGCTGCTGCTGCCCGACTCCCCGGTGGTGATCTGGTGGCCGAGCAACGCCCCCGCCAACCCCGCCGACGATCCGATCGGGCGCCTCGCACGCCGCCGACTGACCGATGCTGAGAGCACCGCCAACCCGGTGCGGGCGTTGCGCAACGTCGCGCGGCACTACGTCGAAGGCGACACGGATCTCTCGTGGACGCGGCTCACCCCCTGGCGCGCGCTGCTCGCCGCCGCCCTCGATCAGGCGACGGGCACAGTGTCGAGCGGCACTGTGGTCAGCGACCGGGACAACCCGGCGGCCGTGCTGCTGGTCGCCTGGCTGTCCTCGCGGCTCGGTGTCCCGATCGAGCACGAGTACGGACCCGGAACGCAGATCTCCCGGGTGAGTCTCGAGACGCAGGTCGGCACGATCGAGCTCACCCGCCTCGACGAGGGCAGTTGCGAGTTCCGCGTCCCCGGCTCGTCGTCACGTGTGGTGCCGCTGGGCCGGCGCACGCTCGCCGAGTTGCTCGCCGAGGATCTGCGCCGGCTCGACCCCGACGAGATCTACGCCGAGACGATCGATCACCTCCTGGAGCATGCATGACCGTTCAGATCCTCGAGGACCGCGATGCCCTGGCCCGCGCGGTGGCCCACCGGCTCACCGAGCGGATCGACGAACTGCGACGCAGCACCGGTCGCCGTCCCCGGCTCGTCCTGACCGGAGGAACGATCGCCAACGAGGTTCTCGCCCAACTCGTGGGCCCTGTGTCGCTGTGGCGCGACGTGGACTACTACTGGGGCGACGAGCGGTACGTCCCGTCCGATGACGACGATCGCAACGAGAAGCAAGCACGCGAAGCGTTCCTGACGCGATTCGAGATCCCTGAGGACCGGATTCACCCCATGCCGGCAGCAGGCGAGTTCGCATCCAAGGACGACGCCGCGGACGCCTACGCAGCGCAGCTGCCCGAGTCCTTCGACCTCGTCCTGCTGGGCGTCGGCCCGGACGCCCACGTCGCGTCGTTGTTCCCGGGCTTCCCGCAACTCGACGAGAAGGAGCGGCGAGTGGTCCCCGTCGACGACTCCCCCAAGCCTCCGCCGGAGCGGCTGAGCCTGACCTATCCGATGCTGAACAGCGCGACGGCGGTGTGGTTCGTCGTCGCCGGCGAGGACAAGGCGCCCGCTGTCGCGGCGGCGCTCTCGGGTGCCCCGGTGGACGAGGCACCGGCCGCCGGTGTCCGAGGGGTCGAAGAGACGCTATGGCTCCTCGACACCGACAGCGCGAGCCGGCTCCCCCGCTGACGAGCTCATGACGAGCCGCGCGAACGTCACGGACCGCCGGACGGTCGCGGCGGGGCTGCTCTTCGGCGCCGGCATCGCCGCGTCGATGATCGATCTCTTCATCTTCCACCTGTGGCTGCAGTGGCATCACTTCTACGACCGCTCCACGCCGCACGTCGGTCTGATCGCTGACGGCTTCTTCCACGCCGTCGGCTGGTTCATCACCGTCGCCGGGTTGTTCCTCCTCGCCGACGCGCGCCGCCGCGGCGGTGTGCACTGGCCACGATGGATCGGCGCCGTACTCAGCGGTGTCGGCGCGTTCCAACTGCTCGACGGCGTGCTCAACCACCAGATCCTGCGCATCCACCAGATCCGGTACGGCGTCGACCTGCTGCTCTACGACACCATCTGGATCGGAACGGCGATCGCCGCCCTCCTGGTCGGTCTTCTGGTGCTGTCGCGCACACGGCCCCGCTGAACGCGATGCACCACGAGCACGCGACAGCCACGGGACCCGCTGCGGGGGACGTCCTCATCCTCCTGCTCGCAGGGTCTGCTCTCCTGATCTACGCGGCAGGCGTCTACCGGGCCAGGCAGCGAGGGGCGTGGCCGTGGATGCGCACTGCCGCGTGGTTCGGCGGGGTGGCGGGCATCGTCACGGGGCTTCTGGGACCGCTCGCCGATGCGGCCCACGGCGACTTCACGGCGCACATGGGAGCCCACCTGCTGCTCGGCATGCTCGGGCCGCTCCTGCTGGTGCTCGCGGCTCCGGTCACCCTCGCGCTACGCGCGCTGCCGGTCGCATGGGCGCGCAGGCTCGCACGACTCCTGCGCCATCGGGTCGTCCTCACGCTGGGTGTACGCGCTCGTGCACATGCATCTCGTCGTGGCCGGATACCTGTTCACGGCCTCGCTCATCGGGCCTGACCCGGCCCCCCGGGCCTCGTTCGCGGTCCGCGCGAGCGTGCTCGTGGCGTTCATGGCCGCGCACTCCGTGCTGGCGAAGTGGCTGTACGCGCATCCGCCCGCCGGCGTGGCCGACGGGCGGATGGGAGCTCAACTCATGTACTACGGAGGCGACGCCATCGATGTGCTGGTGATGGTGCTGCTCGCCGCCGAGTGGTATCGCGCGACGCGACCTGCGATCAGAAGATGATCTCGCCGGTCTTGCGCTTGGTGCGCAACGTTTCGAGCGCCTCGGCGAGGATCGCCGATGCCTCCTCCTCGCTGCGGCGCTCCTTCACGTACGCGAGGTGCGTCTTGTACGGTTCGATCTTCGGTGCCTCGGGGCGGTTCTCGGCGTCCCGGCTAGCCGGCAGACCACAACGCGGGCAGTCCCACTCGTCGGGGACCTCCGCCTCGATCGAGAACTGCAAGGCCGTGCGGTGGTCCTTGGCGCAGAAGTACACGACGGTCTGCCGCGGTGCGGCCTCACCGCGCTCGGCCTCGCCCATCGGGCCAGCGCCGATGCGACTGCCGCGGATGGCGCCACCGGCGCCCATCAGGCGCTCACCTTCAGCAGCAGCCCGAGCGCGAAGATGCACACGACCCACACCAGCGCCACGCCGACCGTGATCCGGTCGAGGTTACGCTCGGCCACGGAGGACCCGCCGAGCGAGCTGGAGACGCCGCCGCCGAACATGTCGGACAGACCACCGCCGCGGCCCTTGTGCATCAGCACCAGGACGATCATCAAGATGCTGCTGAGAGCCAGCAGAATCGAGAAGGTCAGAATCACGTGTCGCTCCTCCGTCAGGCGCCGGACGAGAGGTCCGGCAAGTCATAGAACCGGGCGATCGCCGCGAACTCCTCGGCCTGAAGGCTCGCGCCACCGACCAGGGCCCCATCGACATCCGGCTTGGCCATGATCGCAGCCACGTTCGCGGCTTTGACCGATCCGCCGTACAGGATACGCGTGGAGGCCGCGGTGTCGTCACCCCAGGTCTCGGCGAGCCGCCCGCGGATCGCCGCGCACACCTCTTGTGCGTCCTCGGGAGTCGCAACCTCGCCCGTGCCGATGGCCCACACGGGCTCGTAGGCGATCACGAGACCGGCGACCTGCTCGGCGTCGAGGCCGGCGAGCGACCCGTCGATCTGGCCGAGCGTGTAGGCGACGTGCTCCCCGGCCTGGCGGACGTCCAGCCCTTCGCCCACGCACACGATGGGCGTCATCCCGGCTGCCAGCGTCTTCACCGTCTTGGCATTGACGACCTCGTCGGTCTCCGCGTGGTACTCACGGCGCTCGGAGTGGCCGACGACCACGTACGAGCACCCGAGCTTGGCGAGCATCGCCGCCGAGATCTCACCGGTGTAGGCGCCGCCGTCATGCTGGGACACGTCCTGGGCGCCGTAACGGATCTGCAGTCGGTCCCCGTCGACGAGCGTCTGCACGCTACGCAGATCGGTGAACGGGGGGATGACGACGACCTCGGACTTGGCGTAGTCGTGCTTCTTGTCCGACAACGTCCAAGCCAGCTTCTGCACGAGGACGACGGCCTCGTGGTGATTGAGGTTGGACTTCCAGTTGCCCGCCATCAGCGGAGTACGCGCGCTCATGCGTCCGCTCCGTCCAGGACGGCGAGGCCCGGCAGCGTCGCGCCCTCGAGATACTCGAGGCTGGCCCCGCCGCCGGTGGAGATGTGGCCGAACTGGTCGTCGGTGAAGCCCAGCTGACGCACCGCGGCAGCCGAGTCGCCCCCGCCGACGACCGACAGGCCGTCGACCTCGGTGAGCGCCTGAGCGACGGTCTTGGTGCCCGCAGCGAAGGCAGGCATCTCGAACACGCCCATGGGACCGTTCCAGAACACCGTGCGCGCACCACGGATCCGCTCGGCGAAGGCGGCAGCGGAGTCCGGGCCGATGTCGAGCCCCATCTGATCGTCGGGGATCGCGTCCACGGCCACCGTGGTGGCCGGAGCGTCGGCCTCGAAGCGGGGGGCGACGACGACGTCGGTCGGCAGAACCAGCTCGACGCCCTTCTCCGCCGCACGCTCGATGTACCCGCGGGCGACGTCGATCTGGTCGGACTCCAGCAGGCTCGTTCCGACACGGTGGCCCTGGGCAGCGAGGAAGGTGAAGACCATACCGCCGCCGATGAGCAGGGTGTCGGCCTTCTCCAGCAGGTTGTCGATGACGCCGAGCTTGTCGGACACCTTGGAGCCACCGAGCACAACGGCGTACGGCCGGTCCGGCGTCGCGGTCAGTCGCTCGAGCACGGCGACCTCCGCCTGGACGAGGCCGCCCACCGCGGCGGGCAGGCGCGTCGCGATGTCGTACACGCTGGCCTGCTTGCGATGGACGACCCCGAAGCCGTCCGACACGAAGACGTCGGCGAGCGCAGCGAGCTGGTCGGCGAAGGCGCCGCGTTCGGCGTCGTCCTTGCTCGTCTCGCCCGGGTTGAACCGGACGTTCTCGAGGACCGCCACCTCACCGTCGCCCATGGCAGCGCTGATGCGCTGGGCCTCCGCGCCCACGGTGTCGTTGGCGAACAGCACCGGCTGCCCCAGCAGCTCCCCCAGGCGCTCGGCGACGGGGCGCAAGGAGAACGCCGGGTCCGGCACTCCCTTGGGCCGGCCGAGGTGGGCCATCACGAGGACCTTGGCGCCCGCACGGGCGAGGCGCTCGATGGTGGGAACGCTCGCGCGGACGCGACCGTCGTCGGTGATCGTCGGGCCGTCGAGCGGCACGTTGAGATCACTGCGGACGAGAACGCGTTTACCGGTCAGATCGCCGAGCTCGTCGATCGTCTTCACGTGTCGTGGTCTCCTCGTCGTCTCAGAGCGAGGCGCCGACGTGGGCCACGAGGTCGACGAGACGGTTGGAGTAACCCCACTCGTTGTCGTACCAGCCCACGACCTTGACCTGGTCGCCGATGACCTTGGTGAGACCGGCGTCGAAGATGCAGGAAGCCGGGTCGGTGACGATGTCGGTCGAGACCAGCGGGGCCTCGCTGTAGGTGAGGAAGCCCTTGAGCGCGCCCTCGGAGGCGGCCTTGAGGATGCCGTTGATCTCCTCGACCGAGGTCTCGCGGCTGGCGGTGAAGGTGAGGTCGGTGGCCGAACCGGTGGGCACCGGGACGCGCATCGCGAAGCCGTCGAGCTTGCCCTTGAGCTCGGGCAGCACGAGGCTCACGGCCTTGGCGGCGCCCGTCGAGGTGGGCACGACGTTGAGCGCGGCGGCGCGCGCACGGCGCAGGTCCGAGTGCGGGCCGTCCTGCAGGTTCTGGTCCTGCGTGTAGGCGTGGATCGTGGTCATCAGGCCCTTCTCGATGCCGATGCCCTCGTGCAGCGCCTTCGCCATCGGGGCGAGGCAGTTGGTGGTGCAGGAGGCGTTCGAGATGACCGTGTGCTGCTCGGGATCGTAGAGGTCGTGGTTGACGCCCATGACGACCGTGAGGTCCTCGTTCTTGGCAGGGGCCGAGATGATGACCTTCTTGGCGCCGCCCTCGAGGTGCGCCTTGGCCTTCGTGGCGTCCGTGAAGAAGCCGGTCGACTCCACGACGACGTCGACACCGACGCTCGCCCAGTCGAGGTTGGCCGGATCGCGGTCCGCGAATGCGGCGATCTTCTGCTCACCGACGTAGATGGCCTCGTCGTCGTAGGTCACGTCCGCGTCGAGACGACCCAGGATCGAGTCGTACTTCAGCAACGTGGCCAGCGTCTTGTTGTCCGTGAGGTCGTTGACGGCCACGATCTCGATGTCGGCGCCGGCGGCGCGGGCAGCGCGGAAGAAGTTGCGGCCGATGCGGCCAAAACCATTGATGCCTACGCGAATAGTCACGCGGTACTCCTGCGATCGAAGGTGAAGGTCGGATACGTCCACCACCCTACTACTGGGCCTCGGTACCGCGGCGTGTCCCGCCCGTCAGGCCTCGGGGAGGATCTCCTCGTTCAAGCCGGCCTCCGTGTCAGGGACGCCCATCTCGTTGGCGCGCTTGTCCGCCATGGCCAGAAGGCGGCGGATCCGGCCTGCGATGGCGTCCTTGGTGAGCGGCGGGTCGTGAAGCTGACCGAGTTCCTCCAGGCTCGCCTGGCGGTGTTCCACGCGCAGCATCCCGGCCATGCGCAGATGATCGGGAACATCGTCGCCGAGGATCTCCAGCGCGCGCTGGGCGCGGGCACCGGCGGCCACCGCGGCGCGCGCCGAACGACGCAGATTCGCGTCATCGAAGTTCGCGAGCCGGTTGGCGGTCGCGCGGACCTCGCGACGCATGCGGCGCTCTTCCCATGCCAGGAGCGTCTCGTGGGCGCCGAGCCGGGTGAGCAGCGCGCCGATCGCCTCGCCGTCGCGAATGACCACACGGTCGACGTGCCGCACCTCGCGCGCCTTGGCCTGGATGCCGAGACGGCGCGCCGCGCCGACCAGCGCGAGGGCCGCCTCCGGCCCCGGGGCGGTGACCTCGAGAGCGGACGACCGGCCGGGCTCGGTAAGCGAGCCGCGGGCGAGGAACGCCCCGCGCCAGGCCGCGACGGCGTCGCACGACGCGCCCGAGACCACCTGGGGCGGGAGCCCGCGGATGGGGCGTCCGCTGCCGTCGACGACGCCGGTCTGCCGGGCGAGGGCGTCGCCGTCCTTGGCGACCCGGACGACGTAGGACGTGCCCTTGCGGATACCGCCGTTCTGATGGACGAGCATCTCGCTGTCGTGTCCGTAGACCTCGGCGATGTCCTTGCGCAGTCGCCGCGCGGCGGCGCCGGTGTCGAGCTCGGCCTCGACCACGATGCGGCCCGCAACGATGTGCAGACCCCCGGCGAATCGCAGGATCGTGGAGACCTCGGCCTTGCGGCAGCAGGACTTCGTGATCGGCGTTTGCGCCAATTCTGACTTGACCTGTGCCGTCATGGCCATGTGCGCGGTTCCTCCTCGTCGAATGCTGCGTTCACTCTAGCCGTGGAGAAAACTCCTGCGAAGACCGTTGCGAGCCTCTCGGGGTCGTGCTGATCACGGTCGGACCGCGATGCCACCTCCGCGCAGACCAGTCGCGCCCCCAGGCGCGCTGCGGCGGGCACGATCAACGGATCGTCGTCGACCATGGCCGCATCGGCGACGACGACGTCGAGCCGAAGGTCGGGGGCGTGTGCAGCGAGGACGTCGAGGTGATTCGACGGCGTCAGGCCCTCGGTCTCCCCCGGCTGCGCGACGAGGTTGAGCACGAGGACGCGTCGGGCGGTGGTGCGCACCAGCGCGGCGCGCAGGCTCGGCACCAACAGGTTGGGCATCACGCTGGTGAACCAGGACCCGGGGCCGATCACGACCCAGTCGGCGTCGTCGATGGCCGCGACTGACTCCGGGCACGCCGGCGGGTCGGCAGGATCGAGCCGCACGTTGAGCACCTGCCCGCTCGCTTTGGCGACCTGCGCCTGTCCGCGAATCACCGAGATGTCGCCCGGCTCCTCGCGTGAACGGACGTCGGCCTCGATGTTGAGTGGAACCGCCGCCATCGGCAGCACCCGGCCCTGGGCGCCGAGGAGTTCGCCGACCAGGTGGAGCCCTTTGACGGTGTCGCCGAGCTGGTCCCACGTGGCGGCCAGGAGCAGATTGCCGAGCGCATGATTGGCCAACGGACCGTCGCCGCTGAAGCGATGCTGGAGGATGTCGGCCCAGGTGCGGCCCCACTCGTCGTCACGGCACAGCGCGGCGAGCGCCATGCGCAGGTCGCCCGGGGGCAGGATGCCGAACTCCTCGCGGAGCCGTCCAGAGGAGCCGCCGTTGTCGGCGACCGTGACGATGCCGGTGAGGTCGTCGGTGACACGGCGCAACGCCGCGAGACTCGCGGCAAGGCCGTGACCGCCCCCGAGGGCCACGACGCGGGGACTCATTCTCTCCCCAGGTCGCGGTGGACGACGAGGGTGCTCACGCCGTGCGATCGCAACCGGCGGCCGAGCGCCTCCGACATCGCGACACTGCGGTGACGGCCGCCCGTGCAGCCGACGGCCACGGTCAGGAAGTGTTTGTCTTCGTGCAGGAACCCGTCGGTCAGTAACGCGATGAGATCGACGTAGCTGTCGAGGAACTCCGCCGATCGCGGCTGCTTCTCGACGTACTCGCGGACGGGATCGTCCAGGCCGCTGAGCGGGCGCAGCTCATCCACCCAGTACGGGTTGGGCAGGAAGCGCATGTCGGCGACCATGTCCGCGTCGATGGGGACGCCGTACTTGAAGCCGAACGAGACGATCGTCGCGCGCAAGCCGTGCCGCTGCGGAGCGTCGAACGCCGCCTGCATCCGTTGCGCGAGCTGGTGCACGTTCAGGCGCGTGGTGTCGATGACGATGTCGGCGGCGGCGCGCACGTCGCGGAGGAGCTCACGTTCGCGCAGGAAGCCGTCCATGAGCCGTCCCTCGTGGCTGAGCGGGTGCGGGCGGCGGGCGGCTTCCTGGCGGCGGACGAGGACCTCGTCGGCGGCTTCGAGGTAGAGGATGCGCACGGCGACACCGGCTTCCTTGACCCGCTCGACCTCCTCGACCAGAGCACCGAAGAACCCGCGTGAACGAGCGTCGACGACGAGGGCGAACCGGTCGATGTCATCGGCCTTCAGGATCGTGGCGACCGCGTCGGAGATCATCGGCGCGGGGAGGTTGTCGATGACGTAGTACCCGAGTTTCTCCAGCACCTTGGCCGCGGTGCCACGACCGGCGCCGGTCATCCCGGTCACCAGCACGAACTCGTTGATGCTGCTCACTACCGGCCCCCATCGTCGTCGAGGATCTCCCCTGTGCGGGTGTCGATGGCCGGTCCTGGCCGGTTCTCCGCGAGGGCTTGCACGATCGATTGTGCCGTAGCCGGACCGATGCCCGGAACCGCCTGGATCTCCTCGGCGGTGGCGGCGCGCAACCGCTTGAGCGAACCGAAGTGCTTGAGCAGCGCTTTACGCCGCGTCTCCCCCAGACCCGGCACCGGATCCAGCAGGCTCTGAACCATGGACTTGCTACGGCGCGTGCGGTGGTGCGTGATGGCGAACCGGTGCGCCTCGTCGCGCACCCGCTGAAGCAGATAGAGTCCCTCGCTCGTGCGCGGCAGGATGACCGGGTCCTCGTCGTCGGGGAGCCAGACCTCCTCGAGCTTCTTGGCCAGGCCGCACAGCGCCACGCCCGTGATGCCGAGTTCGTCCATGGCCTGGTGCGCCGCGGCGACCTGGGGCGGGCCGCCGTCGACGACGACGAGCGACGGCGCGTAGGCGAACTTGCGAGGTTTGCCGGTCTCCGGGTCGATGCCCGGTTCCTCATCACCCTGGCGATCACGCGCCCGCAGGTAGTTCTCGAAGCGCCGAGTAATGACCTCGTGCATGGCCGCGACGTCGCTCTGGCCTTCGTGGCGCACCGTGAAACGGCGGTACTCCGACTTGCGCGGCAGGCCGTCCTCGAACACGACCATGGACGCGACGATCTCGGTGCCCTGGAGGTTGGAGATGTCGAAACACTCGATCCGCAGGGGCGGCTCGGACAGGCCCAGCGCGACCTGGATCTCCTCCAACGCCTGGCTGCGTGCCGTGAGGTCGCCGGACCGCTTGAGCTTGTGCCGGGCCATCGACTGCTTGGCGTTCTGCTCGACGGTCTCCATGAGCCGCTTCTTGTCGCCGCGCTGCGGCACCCGGATACGGACCGGCCCACCGCGGCGCTCGGCGAGCAGTTGCTCCACCGCCTCGAGATCGGTGGGCAGTTCGGGCACGAGGATCTGCTTGGGGATGGCCGACTCCGCCGCGTCCTGGTACAGCGTCATGAGCGCGTGCTGCACGAGGTCGGGCAGCGTCGCGTCGTCCTCCTTGTCGGCCACCCAACCACGCTGACCGCGCACGCGGCCCCCACGCACGGAGAAGATCTGCACCGCGACCTCCAGCGGGTCGTCGACGAACCCGAAGACGTCGGCATCGGTGCCGTCACCGAGCACCACGGTCTGCTTCTCCAGCACGCGCTGGAGGGCGGCGAGGTCGTCGCGGTACTTCGCGGCCAGCTCGTACTCCTGGCGTCCGGCGGCCTCGCGCATCTGCTGCTCGATCCGCCGCGTGAACCCGGCCGTCTGACCGCCCATGAACGCGAGGAAGTCATCGACGATGTCGCGGTGCTCCTCGGCGCTGACCCGGCCGACGCACGGCGCGGAACACTTGCCGATGTCGCCGAGCAGGCACGGACGGCCGATCGCCTTGGCGCGGCGGTACACGCCGGCCGAGCACGACCGCATGGGAAACACGCGCAGCAGCGTGTCGACGGTGTCGCGGATCGCCCACGCATGCCCGTACGGGCCGAAGTACCGCACGCCCTTGCGCTGCGCACCCCGCATGACCTGGACGCGCGGGATCTCCTCCCCCACGGTCACGGCGAGCCAGGGATACGACTTGTCGTCGCGGTACTTGACGTTGAAGCGAGGGTCGAACTCCTTGATCCAGGAGTACTCGAGCGCGAGCGCCTCGACCTCCGTACCGACGACGGTCCATTCGACCGACGCCGCGGTCGTGACCATCTGCTGCGTACGCGGGTGCAGGTGCGCGATGTCCTGGAAGTACGAGCTCAGCCGCGGCCGAAGAGACTTGGCCTTGCCTACGTAGATGACGCGCCGCTCGGCGTCCCGGAAGCGATAGACACCGGGATCGGTGGGGATCTCGCCGGGCCGAGGGCGGTAGGTCGCCGGATCAGCCACGGAGCATCACGCCAGCAACGGTGCCAGGAAGCGGCCGGTGTGGCTGTCCGGGTTGGCCGCGACCTCCTCGGGCGTACCCTCGGCGACGACCATGCCGCCACCGCTGCCGCCCTCCGGGCCCATGTCGATGATCCAGTCCGAGGCCTTGATGACGTCGAGGTTGTGCTCGATGACGAGCACCGAGTTGCCGGTGTCGACGAGCCGCTGCAGCACACCGAGGAGTTTGCGGATGTCCTCGAAGTGCAGACCCGTCGTGGGCTCGTCGAGCACGTAGATCGTGCGTCCCGTGGACCGCTTCTGCAGTTCCGCGGCGAGCTTGACCCGCTGGGCCTCGCCGCCGGACAGGGTGGGGGCAGGCTGACCGAGCCGGACGTATCCGAGGCCGACGTCGACCAGGGTGCGCAGGTGCCGCGCGATGGCCGGGATGGCCTCGAAGAACTCGACGGCCTCCTCGATCGGCATGTCGAGGATCTCGGCGATCGTCTTGCCCTTGTAATGCACCTCCAGCGTCTCGCGGTTGTAGCGCGCGCCGTGGCACACCTCGCACGGGACGTACACGTCGGGCAGGAAGTTCATCTCGATCTTGATCGTGCCGTCGCCATGGCATGCCTCGCAGCGGCCGCCCTTGACGTTGAAGGAGAAGCGGCCCGGCTGATAGCCGCGCATCTTGGCCTCGGGGGTCTGGGCGAACAGCTTGCGGACGTGGTCGAACACGCCGGTGTACGTGGCCGGGTTGGAGCGCGGGGTACGGCCGATCGGCGACTGGTCGACGTGGATGACCTTGTCGACGTTCTCGATGCCGTCGATGCCCGTGTGACGGCCCGGGATGGTGCGCGCCTTGTACAGCGCCCGAGCGAGCGACGTGTAGAGGATGTCGTTGACCAGCGTGGACTTGCCCGAGCCCGACACGCCGGTCACGGACACCAGCTGGCCGAGCGGGAAGCTGACGTCGATGTCGCGCAGATTGTTCTCGCGGGCGCCGCGGACCGTCAGCTCGCGCCCCTCCACCCGCGGGCGGCGCTTCTCGGGCACCGGGATGAACTCCTTGCCCGAGAGATACTTGCCGGTCAGGGAATCGGGGTGCGACAGCAGCTCGTCGACAGTGCCCGAGACGATGACCTGACCACCGTGCTCGCCGGCGCCAGGGCCGATGTCGACGACCCAGTCGGAGGTGCGGATGGTGTCCTCGTCGTGCTCGACGACGATGAGGGTGTTGCCGAGGTTCTTGAGTCGGACCAGCGTTTCGATCAGGCGGTGGTTGTCGCGCTGGTGCAGGCCGATCGACGGCTCGTCCAGGACGTAGAGCACGCCGACGAGCCCCGCGCCGATCTGCGTCGCGAGCCGGATGCGCTGGGCCTCGCCGCCGGAGAGGGAGCCGGCGGCGCGGTCGAGCGCCAGGTAGTCGAGTCCGACGTCCAGCAGGAAGCGCAGCCGCTCGTGGATCTCCTTGAGCACCCGCTCGCCGATCTGGCGCTCCCGGTCGGTCATGACGAGGTCGGAGAGGAAGTCCGCTGCCTCCGCGATGGACAGGTGGCACAGCTCGGCGATGTTGAGCTCACCGCGACTCGCCGACTCCAGCGTGACCGCGAGGATGACGGGCTTGAGCCGGGTGCCGCCGCACGTGGGGCACGGGACCTCGCGCATGAAGCCCTCGAGCCGTTCGCGGTTGGTCTCCGAGTCCGTCTCGGCGTACCGCCGCTGGACGAACGGGATGGCGCCCTCGAACTGCGAGTAGTACGACCGCTCGCGGCCGTACCGGTTCTTGTAGCGCACGTGCACCTTGGTCTCGTGACCGTGCATGAGCGCGTGCTTCACGTCGCCGGGCAGCTCGATGTACGGGGTGGTGATCGAGAAGCCGAGCTCGTCGGCGAGCGCCTCGGTGAGGCGCAGGAAGTACTCCGAGACCTGGTTGTACGCCCAGGCGGCGATGGCCCCTTCGGCGAGCGACTTCTCCGGGTCGGGGACGAGCAGCTCGGGGTCCACTTCCATCCGGGTGCCGAGACCATGGCATTCGGGGCAGGCGCCGTACGGAGCGTTGAAGGAGAACGAACGCGGTTCGAGCTCGTCGATCTGCAACGGGTGGTCGTTGGGACACGCGAGCTTCTCGGAGAACCGGCGGTGCCGCGACGGATCGTTCTCGGGCAGGTCGACGTAGTCGATGATCACCAGGCCGTCGGCGAGCGACAGCGCAGTCTCGACCGATTCAGTCAGTCGCTGCTGCGCGCTGGCCTTGACCGTGAGACGGTCGACGACGACGTCGATGGTGTGCTTCTTCTGCTTGGCGAGCGTGGGCGGCTCGTCTGCGAGCATGTGGGCCGAACCGTCGACGATGACGCGGCTGAACCCCTGCTGCTGGAGTTGACGGAACAGTTCGGTGTACTCGCCCTTGCGGCCGCGGATGACAGGAGCGAGGACTTGGAAGCGCGTGCCCTCCTCGCCCTCCATGATGCGATCGACGATCTGCTGCGGCGTCTGCCGGCTGATCGGCTCGCCGCAGGTCGGACAGTGGGCGCGACCCGCACGCGAGTACAGCAGACGCAGGTAGTCGTAGACCTCGGTGATGGTGCCCACCGTGGAGCGCGGGTTGCGGGACGTCGACTTCTGGTCGATCGAGACGGCCGGGGACAGGCCCTCGATGAAATCGACGTCCGGCTTGTCCATCTGGCCGAGGAACTGGCGGGCGTAGGCGGACAGCGACTCGACGTAGCGGCGCTGCCCCTCGGCGAAGATCGTGTCGAAGGCCAACGACGACTTGCCCGACCCGGACAGTCCCGTGAACACGATGAGCGCGTCGCGGGGCAGGTCGAGCGAGACGTCCTTGAGGTTATGCTCGCGGGCACCGCGAATCACGAGACGATCAGCCACGGTTTCCAGCGTAACCAGGCGCACTGACAGTTTCCCGTGGTGAGCAGGTTCCTCCCGGTGGTGAGTTGTCCCACACCAGGCTCGATACCCTCGGTTCCATGACGTACAGCGGACGAGTCGAGGTCGGCGGACCGGTCGACGTGCAGGATGCCGGGGATCTGCAGATCACCAAACTGGCGGTGGGCCCGATGAGCAACAACGCCTACCTGTTGCGGTGCACACTCACCGGCGAGCAGGCGCTCATCGACGCCGCGGACGAGGCCGACCGACTCCTGGAGGTGGCCGGAACCGACGGCATCGCCCGCGTGATCACCACCCACCGGCACGACGACCACGTCCAGGCCCTCCCCCAAATCGTCGAGGCGACGGGCGCACAGACGATCGCGGGTGAGGACGACGCTGACGCGCTGCCGGTACCGGTCGACCTGCGGGTGCGTACGGGCGCCCGGGTGCGTGTCGGAACGTGCGAGTTGGAGGTCATCGAGCTCGTCGGGCACACCCCGGGGTCGATCGCCCTCGCCTACGACGACCCCGACGGCATCGTGCACCTGTTCACGGGTGACTCGCTCTTCCCCGGCGGCGTCGGCAAGACGTGGTCACCCGAGGACTTCGCGAGCCTCATCGACGACGTCGAGACCAGGATCTTCGGCCGATTCCCCGACGACACCTGGGTCTACCCCGGCCACGGCGACGACACCACCCTCGGCGCCGAGCGCCCCCGCCTCCCCGAGTGGCGCGCACGCGGCTGGTAGAACCCAGATTTGCGCCCAATTCGTCGACAAAGCCCGGCTTCGGTTGACGGATAAAGCGCAAATCTGGGGTCTACGTCACCAGGTCACAGGCAGTTCGTCGATGCCGAAGACGAAGCTCAACTGACGGAATTCGAGTTCGCTCTCGGGCACGGCGATCCCGAGGGTCGGAAAGCGCTGGAGGAGCTTGGGCAGCACGATGCGCAGTTCCATCCGCGCGAGCTCGGCGCCGATGCAGCGGTGGATGCCATGGCCGAAGGCGAGGTGACCGCTGGAAGGCACCCGATAGGGATCGAACTCGTCCGGCCGCTCCCCCGCCACCTTCGGGTCGCGGTTGGCAGCGCTGAGCGAGGCCAGGACGACGTCCCCGGCCTTGAGCTTCGTCCCGAACAGCTCCATGTCCTGCTTGGCGAAGCGCGGGAAGGCCACCTGCACGACCGACAGGTAGCGCAGGAGTTCCTCGATGACCCGGTCGACCGTCTCGCGGTTGCCTGACCGGACGAGTTCGGCGTACGCGGGGTCGCGGTGGAGCACGAGCGTGCTCAAGGCGATCATGCCGGCGGTCGTCTCGAAGCCGCCCGTGAACACGCCGTCGGCGAGCCCCGCGAGGTCGACGTCGCTGATGGCGTCGCCCTCCGCCTGGAGGATCTGGCCGATGAGTCCCGGACCGGGCTCCAGGCGCTGACGCGCGACGGCATCGAAGAGGAACTCACGTTGTGCCGAGACCGCGCCGAACGCCGCTGCGGCGCCGTTCGTCGCGTCGAAGCGCTGGCTGCCGAGGCGGGCGAAGGCTTCACGGTCCTCGTAGTCCAGACCCAACAGGGCGCAGATCGTGTTGAACGGCACCGGGAACGCGACGTGCTTCGCGAGGTCCGCCCCGGGCCCCGCAGCCTCAAGCGCGTCGAGCGCGTCGTCGGCGATCTGCTGGATCATCGGCTCCAGCCGGGCGAGCCGCCGCATGGTGAACTCGGGCGTGACGATCTTGCGCAGCCGGGTGTGCAGCGGCGGATCGGTGAACCCGAGACCTCCGATGTCATCGGACGTGGCCGGGCCGTCACCACGGAACAGATGACGGATGTCGTTGGAGTAGGTGTCGCGGGCGGTCAGGACCTCGCGCGTCTCGGCGTAGCCGGTGACCAGATACGCGTTGAACGCGAACGGCAGGTCCAGCTTGCGCATCGGCGATTCGTCCCGGTACCGCGCCATCTGCGGGACCGGGTCGGTGCCGACGCGCTGCAGCGGCGCCTTCGTGGACTCGGGGATGAACGAGATCCGCGAGAGATCGATTCCGCGCTTGCGCACGTGACGGCGGGCCAGCGCTCCGCCGATCCGCGCGCCGTAGGACTTCAACAACGACACGGACCGACGTTACACGCAGCAGTTGCTGTAGCGGCACATGCGGAGCAGTGTTGAACCACACATCGCTTCGTCGCGCAGGGGGTCCCCATGACCGCATCCGTCGCTCAGCAACCCGCCCTCAAACGGGTCATGGGTCCCAAGCTCCTGCTGCTGTTCATCGTCGGCGACATCCTCGGCACCGGCGTGTACGCACTGACCGGGCAGGTGGCGGCGGAGGTCGGCGGCGCCGCGTGGCTCCCGTTCCTCGTCGCATTCGTCGTCGCGCTGCTGACCGCGTTCTCCTACCTCGAGCTGGTGACCAAGTACCCGCAGGCCGCCGGCGCGGCGCTGTACGTGCACAAGGCGTTCGGCCTGCACATCGTCACGTTCATGATCGCGTTCGCGGTCATGTGCTCGGGCATCACCTCGGCGTCGACGGCTGCCCGCGCCTTCGCCTCCAACCTCGCCGTCGGCGTCGGCTGGGAGGCCTCGAACCTCGCGATCATGGCGATCGCGCTCGGCTTCATGCTGCTGATCGCCGCGATCAACGTGCGCGGTCTCAGCGAGGGAGTCGCGACGAACGTGGTGCTCACCCTCGTCGAGCTCTCTGGCCTCCTGCTGGTGATCCTGGTCGGCTTCTACGCGATCGCGGGAGGCGACGCGGACTGGAGCCGCGTGGTCGCGTTCGATACGCCGCAGGACAAGAACGTCTTCCTGGCCGTCACGACCGCGACGTCGCTCGCGTTCTTCGCCATGGTGGGGTTCGAGGACTCGGTCAACATGGCTGAGGAGTGCCACGAACCGAGCCGCATCTTCCCCCGCATCCTGCTGACCGGCCTCGGCATCACCGGCGTGATCTACATCCTCGTGTCGGTGTGCGCCGTGGCGCTCGTACCCGTCGGGGATCTCGCCGGCAACGACACTCCCCTCGTCACCGTCGTGGAGCGCGGCGCACCCGGCGTGCCGATCGACGTGCTCATCCCGTTCGTCTCGATGTTCGCGGTCGCCAACTCCGCACTCATCAACATGCTCATGGCGAGCCGGCTGCTGTATGGCATGGCGAAGCAACGGGTCATCCCGCTCGCGCTCTCCAGGGTGCACGAGCGTCGCCGCACCCCGTACGTCGCGGTGGGCTTCACGACCCTCATCGCACTCGCCCTGATCGTGTACGTCTCGGTGGCGAGCGAGAACGCGGTGGCGGTCCTCGGCGGCACGACCTCGCTGCTGCTGCTCGCGGTCTTCGCGGTCGTCAACGTGGCCGTGCTCGTCCTGCGGCGCGATCCGGTCGAGCATGAGCACTTCCACACGCGCACCTGGATCGCGCTGCTCGGGGCCGCGGCGTGCCTCTATCTGGTCACGCCCTTGTCGGGTCGGCCCGTCGCCCAGTACGAGGTGGCGGGCGGCCTTCTGCTGCTCGGCCTCGTCTTGAGTGTCCCGATGTACCTGACGAGCCGGCGTCGCGGGGAGAACTTGCAGGTGGAACATCCGGAGGACATTCCGCCGCGCGATCTGCCGTGACGCCGGCTCGACGACGGGATCAGGCCTGGCGGTTACCCCGCGGCGGCTCGGGCACCTCGGCCTGCTTCTCCGGGTGGCGCGCGGAGTACCACAGGCTCGCCACGGCGGTGATCGCGAGCGTCACGATGATCACGCCCAGGCTCATGAGGGTCGGGATCTCCGGCACCGGCACGTGCTCACCGCCGTTGATGAACGGCAGTTCGTTCTCGTGCAGCGCGTGCAGGAGCAGCTTGACGCCGATGTAGAACAGCAGGAACGCCAGACCGTAGGACAAGAACACGAGGCGCTGCAGCAGCCCACCGAGCAAGAAGTACAGCTGGCGCAGTCCCATGAGCGCGAACACGTTAGCCGTGAAGACGATGTACGGCTCCTGCGTCAGGCCGAAGATCGCCGGGATCGAGTCCAGAGCGAACATGATGTCGGTCGTGCCGAGCGCGATGATGACGAGCGCCATCGGCGTGATGACCCGCTTGCCGTTCTCGCGCATGACGAGCTTGAGGCCCGACCACTGGTCGGTCATGTTGAAGCGCTTGCGCGCGAAACGGACCACGGCGTTCTCGCCGTCGTCATCGTCGTCGTGGCTGGTCGCCAGCTTGATCGCCGTGTAGATGAGGAACGCGCCGAACAGGTAGAAGACCCAGGCGAAGTTGTTGATCGCCACGGCACCGACGGCGATGAAGATACCCCGGAAGATCAGGGCCAGGATGATGCCGACGAGCAGCGCCTCCTGCTGGTACTTCCGCGGCACCCCGAAGCTCGCCATGATGATGATGAAGATGAAGAGGTTGTCGATCGAGAGGCTGTACTCGGTCAGCCATCCGGCGAAGAACTCGATGCCGTAATCGTGCCCGTGGAACATCCACACCCAGATGCCGAAGATGATGGCCAGGCCGACGTAGATCGACAAGGCGATCGACGTCTCGCGGGTGCTCGGCTCATGGGGTTTGCGGGCGATGACCAGGATGTCGACCAGCAAGATGCCGACCGTCACCGCGATGGTGATGCCCCATTCGAGCGTCGTGACGTTCAAGGAAGGTGTCCTCCGGTTGTGATGGGTACCGGAGGTCTCTTCCACCGCCGTGGCGGCTCACAGCACCGGAGCACTCCCGTGAGGCTCGTGATGACGGCACTGCGACGAAGGAATACTCCCCTCCGTCCGACATTCTTACAGTACGCGCCCCCGGCGGTTTGCCCACCCCGAGCGGGTGCGTTCAGGCACCGGCTTCGAGCATCCCGCGCAGCTCCTTCTTGAGATCGGAGATCTCATCACGGAGGCGCGCAGCCACCTCGAACTGCAACTCCTCGGCCGCCTGGTGCATCTGCTCGTTGAGCTGATCGATGAGCGAGGCGAGCTCACCCGACGGCATCTCGGACGCTCCGTCTCCGGCCTGCCCGAGCGGTACGGCCACACCCTTGCGGCGGTGATCGCCCGTCGCCGCGAGCAGGTTCTTGGTGTCGGCGTCCTCACGCGCGAGCATGTCGGTGATGTCGCCGATCTTCTTGCGCAGCGGCTGCGGATCGATGCCGTGCTCGGCGTTGTACGCCATCTGCTTCTCACGCCGGCGGTTGGTCTCCTCGATGGCCGATTCCATCGAGTCGGTGATCGTGTCGGCGTACATGATGACTTGACCGGAGACGTTGCGCGCCGCGCGGCCGATGGTCTGGATCAGCGAGCGGTTGGAGCGCAGGAAGCCCTCCTTATCGGCGTCGAGGATCGCCACGAGGCTGACCTCGGGGAGGTCGAGGCCCTCGCGCAGCAGGTTGATGCCGACCAGCACGTCGTACTCGCCGAGCCGGAGCTCGCGCAGGAGTTCGACGCGGCGCAGCGTGTCGACCTCGCTGTGCAGATAGCGCGTGCGGATGCCCGCCTCGAGGAGGTAGTCGGTGAGGTCTTCGGACATCTTCTTGGTGAGCGTCGTGACCAGGACGCGCTCGTTGCGCTCCACCCGCGTGCGGATCTCGCCGATGAGATCGTCGATCTGGCCCTTGGTGGGCTTGACGATGACCTCGGGGTCGACCAGTCCGGTCGGGCGGATGATCTGCTCGACGAAATCTCCGCCGACCTTCTCGCGTTCGTAATCACCCGGGGTGGCCGACAGGTAGATGGTCTGACCGATGCGCTCGAGGAACTCCGGCCACTTGAGCGGCCGGTTGTCCATGGCGCTGGGCAGCCGGAATCCGTGTTCGACGAGCGAGCGCTTGCGGCTCATGTCGCCCTCGTACATCGCGCCGATCTGCGGGATGGTCACGTGCGACTCGTCCACGACGAGCACGAAGTCGTCGGGGAAGTAGTCGAGGAGGCAGTTCGGCGCCGTGCCAGGGGCGCGACCGTCCATGTGCAGCGAGTAGTTCTCGATGCCCGAGCAGGTGCCGACCTGCTCCATCATCTCGATGTCGTAGGTCGTGCGCATCCGCAGGCGCTGCGCCTCCAGCAGCTTGCCCTCACGCTCCAGCACGGCGAGGCGCTGTTCCAGCTCGGCCTTGATGCCCTCGATCGCCCGGGCCATGACGTCCTGGCCGGCCGCGTAGTGGGTGGCGGCACCCACGTAAAGCTCCTGGTCGTCGCTGAGCACCTCGCCAGTCAGCGGATGCAGCGTCATGAGTCGCTCGATCTCGTCACCGAAGAACTCGATGCGGACCGCCATCTCCTGGTACACCGGGAAGATCTCGACCGTGTCGCCCTTGACCCGGAACGTGCCCCGAGTGGAGGCCACGTCGTTGCGGACGTACTGCGCCTGGACCAGCGTGCGCAGAAGCTCGTCGCGGTCGACCTCCTCACCCACGCGGAAGCCGATCATGCGGTTGAGGTACTCCTGAGCCGAACCGAGGCCGTAGATGCAGGAGACCGTGGCGACCACGACGACATCGCGGCGGGTCAGCAGCGACCACGTGGCCGAGTGCCGCAGCCGCTCGACCTCCTCATTGATCGAGGAGTCCTTCTCGATGTAAGTGTCGGACTGCGCGATGTACGCCTCGGGTTGGTAGTAGTCGTAGTACGACACGAAGTACTCGACGGCGTTGTTCGGCAGCAGCTCGCGCAGCTCGTTGGCGAACTGCGCGGCGAGGGTCTTGTTGGGCAGCAGCACCAGCATCGGCCGCTGGAGCTGCTCGGCGATCCACGCGGTGGTCGCGGTCTTACCGGTACCCGTCGCGCCCATGAGCACGACGTCCTGCGCACCGTCGCGGATACGCCGCGTGATCTCGGCGATCGCCGCCGGCTGATCACCCGCGGGGACGTACTCCGAGACGACCTCGAACGGCGCCACCTGGCGCGTCATCTCTGCCGCTGACCTCATACCCTCCAGCGTACGCACCGGCACCGACAACGCCGCCGATACAGTGAGCCCATGCCTGCGGAGGAACGGCGCGCGCGCCGCACGCGCGAGATCGTCGAGGCGACACGTCGCCTCTTCGATGAGCGCGGCATGCGAGCAGCTCAGATCGAGGACATCGCCAAAGCGGTGGGCATCAACCGCGCGATCATCTACCGGCACTTCACCACGAAGGAAGAACTCTTCGCGATGACGCTCGTCGACTACCTCGGCGAACTCGAGTCGCGCATCGCCGAGGCCGACGCCCGGGCTGAGTCCCCCATCGACCGGCTCGACGCTCAGGCCGATGCGTTCTTCGCCTACGGCGCCGAGTACCCGGCGTTCGTCGACTGCGCGCAAGCGCTGCTGCGGTTCCGCGGCACCGACCTCGTGGACGAGGTCAGCCAGGAGCGGCTCATCGAGCTGGGCCAGGCCATGTTCCTGTGCCTCAACCACGTGGTGCGAGCACTCGAGG
This sequence comes from Aeromicrobium camelliae, assembly GCF_003850045.1. GTDB lineage: Bacteria > Actinomycetota > Actinomycetes > Propionibacteriales > Nocardioidaceae > Aeromicrobium > Aeromicrobium camelliae. Next base: position 41,649 of record NZ_RQJX01000006.1, read on the forward strand.
ACGGCACCGCCGCCGGCGAGTTCGCCGTGGCCGATCCGCAGCTGCTGTCCAACATCCTGTACGCCGAGGGGCTCGGCGTCCTCAATCTCGTCAACTTCCAGAAGTCCGTGCGCTCGCTGCGCTCCGGCCTGCCGTTCATGGACGACCTGCCGTTCGACGACGTCGTGGCGCACGCCAAGCGATCACTCATCGCGATGGCCGTCGGAACGGCTCGTCCTGCCGACCCGCGCTGAACGCGCGCCGGCAGGACGAGGGGCTCACGCCTCGAGGATCGCGACGACGCCTTGGCCGCCCGCCGCGCAGATGGAGATCAGGCCGCGGCCCGATCCCTTCTCGTGCAGCAGCTTCGCGAGGTTGGCCACGATCCGGCCGCCGGTCGCAGCGAACGGGTGCGCGGCCGCCAGCGAGGACCCCTTGACGTTGAGCTTGCTGCGGTCGATCGATCCGAGCGGAGCGTCGAGCCCGAGCCGCTGCTTGCAGTAGTCGGCGTCTTCCCACGCGGCCAGCGTCGTGAGCACCTGGGACGCGAAGGCCTCGTGGATCTCGTAGAAGTCGAAATCCTGAAGGCTCAGGCCGTTGCGCTCGAGCATGCGCGGCACCGCGTAGACCGGCGCCATGAGCAGGCCTTCGCCGCCGTTGACGTAGTCGACAGCGGCGGTCTCGTAGTCGGTGATGTAGGCCAGCGGCTCCCAGCCGCGGCGCGCCGCCTCGTCCTCCGAGGCGAGCAGGACGGTGGAGGCGCCGTCGGACAGCGGCGTCGAGTTGGCAGCGGTCATCGTCGCCGCATCGCCCAACTGCTTACCGAACACCGGCTTGAGCTTCGCGAGCTTCTCGACGCTGGAGTCCGGACGCAGGTTGGTGTCCCGCTCCACGCCGAGGAACGGCGTCACGAGGTCGTCCTGCCAGCCCTCGTCGTACGAGGCGGCGAGGTTGCGGTGCGACGCGACGGCCAGTTCGTCCTGCGCCTCGCGGGTGACACCCCACTCGTGACCGGTCAGCGCCTGGCTGTCGCCCATCGAGAGCCCGGTGCGCGGCTCCTCATTGCGGGGCTGGTCCGGAGCGAGATGATGCGGGCGGATCTTGCTCAACAGTTTCAGTCGCGTGGCCGTGTCCTTGGCAGCGTTGACCTGGATGAGGATCTTGCGCAGCGAGTCGCCGACGGCGAGCGGGGCGTCGCTCGTCGTGTCGGTGCCGCCCGCGATGCCGAACTCGATCTTGCCGAGGGCGATCTTGTTGGCGACCTGGATCGTGGCCTGGATGCCCGTGTCGCAGGCCTGCTGGATGTCGACGGCGGGCGTGGCCGGCGAGAGCTTGGAGCCGAGCACGGTCTCCCGGGTGAGGTTGAAGTCGCGGCTGTGCTTGAGCACCGCGCCGGCGACGACCTCGCCTGCGCGCTCGCCTTCGAGCCCGAAGCGCTCGACGAGGCCGTTGAGCGCGGCCGTGAGCATCTCCTGGTTGGAGACGCCGGCGTACACGGTGTTGGACCGGGCGAACGGGATGCGGTTGCCGCCGATCACCGCGACGCGGCGCACGGCCGCGGGCTGGGGTGCTGACTTCGCAGACGCCATGACGAGGACCTTTCTTCGCAGGGGCGATGCATCGCTGTGGACTCACCGGGGACGGCAAGCTACAGTCACAGTAACGCGTTCAGATACCGATGGTATCCGAGAGATAGGACACATGTCGCGATGACCGACCGTTACCAGTCGCTGATCCAGAACCCGATCGCTCAGTTCCTCGTCAAGAACATCGGACTGCCCAATCCTCCGGAGCTCGAGCGGTGGCGCGGATCGGGCCCGCTCGTTGACGGCACGGTGCTGCTCGGCGGTACCGACGACGGCATCGTCCTCCCCCAGCTCCCGACGACGCTCAAGCACGCCGGCATCGACACCACCACGGTGCGCGCCGAGGGCCGCCGGTACAAGGGGCTCGTCTTCGACGCCACGGGCATCGACTCCACTCAGGGACTGGTGGCGATCCAGCAGTTCTTCACTCCCGTGCTGCGCCAGCTCGCGCCCTCGGCGCGCATCGTGGTGCTCGGCCACCTGCCCGATCGCACCGGGACCACCGGCGCGGCCATCGCTCAGCGGGGACTCGAAGGCTTCGTGCGCTCGCTGGGCAAGGAGATCGGCGCCAACGGCAGCACCGCCAACCTCGTCTACCTCACCCAGGAGTCGCGCGATGCGGTGGACGCGACGTTGCAGTTCCTGCTCTCGCCCAAGTCGACCTTCGTCGACGGGCAGGTCATCCGGATCGGCACGACCGAGTTGACCTCGGTCGACGGTCCCACCGACCCACGGAAGCCGCTGGCCGGCAAGGTCGCCCTCGTCACGGGGGCCTCGCGCGGCCTTGGTGCCGCCATGGCACGCACGCTGCACCGCGACGGCGCGAGCATCATCGGCCTGGACGTCCCGCCGCTGCAGAACGACCTCGCGGCCCTCATGGCCGAACTCGGCGGTTCCTCGATCATCGCCGACATCACCACCGAGGACGCGCCCGCGACGATCGCCGACCAGCTCCGCGACGGGGTCGACGTCGTCGTGCACAACGCGGGAATCACTCGGGACAAGCGGCTCAAGAACATGAAGCCCGAGAACTGGGACAAGGTCATCGACGTCAGCGTGGGCGCGCCGCAGCGCATCACCGACGAGCTGCTCAACCGCGGCCTGATCCGCGACGGCGGGCGCATCATCGGCATCTCGTCGATCGCGGGTATCGCCGGCAACAACGGCCAGACCAACTACGGCACGGCCAAGGCCGGCGTCATCGGCTTCGTCCAGGACCTCGCACCCCGGCTCACCGACCGGCGCATCACCGTGAACGCCATCGCCCCCGGTTTCATCGAGACCGACATGGTCAAGACGATGCCGATCGGCATCCGCGAGGCGGGACGCCGTCTCAGCTCGCTGTCGCAGGGCGGTCAGCCGGTCGACGTCGCCGAGGCCATCGCCTGGTACTGCCACCCCGGCTCGGGCGCCATCACCGGCAACGTGGTCCGCGTGTGCGGCCAGGGCTTCCTCGGTGCCTGACATGGCGACGCGCACCTTCGACACGGCGCCCGCGGGCGCACCACTCCTGCTCAAGGCCGCGCTGCCGGCGATCCCGGTCATCGGCAAACTGCCCGGTATCCGGCACGAGCGTGGCGGCCTGCCCGACACGACGCTCGTGCGGTATCGCGAGGTGTGCGGATTCCCGCTCTCCCCCGCTCTGCCCGCGACCTATCCGCACCTCGCCGCGCACACACTGCATCTGACGCTGATGACCGACACGGCGTTCCCGTTCACCCCGATGGGCGCGGTGCACCTGCGCAACCGCATCACTCAGCACCGTCCGATCGGTCCGGACGAGACCTACGATCTGTCATTGCGTGCCGCGTCGCTGACGCCGCATCCCAAGGGCCAGCTCGTCGAGCTGTTCTCCGAGGCCCGGGTGGGCAGCGAATTGGTGTGGGACGAGAGCATGACGGTCTTCTTCCGCGGCTCGTCCGGCAGCGGCCCCGAGCCGACCACGCCGCCGCTGGAGGGGCTCGAGGCTCCGACCGGACCGGTGCACTGGAAACTGCCCAGCAACCTGGGGCGCACGTACGGCGCCGTGTCCGGCGATCGCAACCCGATCCACCTGTATCCGCTCACCGCCAAGGCGTTCGGTTTCCCCCGGAACATCGCGCACGGGATGTGGACCAAGGCCAAGTGCCTCGCAGCACTCAGCCCGCGCCTTCCCGACGCCTACACCGTCACGGTGGAGTTCAAGAAGCCGATCCTCCTCCCGAGCACGGTCGTGTTCGGTCTGGAGCAGCAGGGTGACCGGACCGTCTTCGGCGTCCGAGGCACCCGCAAGCCCCTCCCCCACCTCGTCGGCACCATCGTGCCGCACTGACCAGCAGGCGGTCGGCTTACTTCTTGGCTTGGCGGATGAGGCCCTCTTGGGCGACGGAGGCGACGAGGGTGCCGTCCTCGGTGAAGACCTTGGCCGTGCTGAAGCCGCGAGCACCGGACGCCGACGGCGAGGTCTGGTCGTACAGCAGCCACTGGTCGGTACGGAAGGGCCGGTGGAACCAGATGGTGTGGTCGAGCGAGGCCGGCGACACCTTGGGCGAGCTGATGATGAGCCCGTGCGGCACGAGCGAGGCGCCGAGCAGGCTGAAGTCGCTGTAGTAGGTGAACGCCGCGTTGTGGATCGCCTCGTCATCGGGAAGCTCTCCGGCGGCCTTGAACCACATGCGTTGCACGGCGGGAACCGCCTCGCGCGACGGATCGTCGGCTGCGCGGTTGTCGCCGACGTACCGCATGTCGTAGCCGCCCCATTCGACGAGCCACTGGTCGGCTGCCTCGGCGTCGATGAGCTTGACCAGCTCCGACATCGGCGTGGCCTCGTCCGGGCCGGGCACGTCCGGCATCGCGTCCTGGTGGTCCCAGCCGGTCTCCTCCCGCTGGAACGAGGCGGTCATGTAGAAGATGATCTCGCCGTGCTGGCGGGCCGCGACGCGACGCGTGGTGAACGATCGCCCGTCGCGGACGTTCTCCACGTCGTAGACGATCGGAATCGCCGGGTCGCCGCCGAGGATGAAGTACGCGTGCAGCGAGTGCAGCTGCCGGTCCTCGGGCACGGTGAGATGCGCGGCCATCGTCGCCTGCGCCGCGACCTGCCCGCCGAACACGCGACGCAGCCGTGAGTTCCGCGGCTGGGAACCGCGGAAGAGTCCGACCTCGAGGGGCTCAAGCTCCAGCAGTTCGACGACTTCATTGACTGACGCAGGCACGAGCCCGATCCTATCGGCCGGTCAGCTCGGGTCGTCGCCTCGGTGTTGGGCCAGGAAACGCTCGAGCTGGGACGCGAGCTCCTCGCCGCTGGGCAGCCGGTCGTCGTCCTCCAGGAGCGAGCGCGCGGCGCCACGGGCGAAGGCGTCGTACTGCTGTTCCAGGCCGGTCAGCACCTCCTCGCCGTGCTGCTCGGCGATCTGCTCGTCGATCTGGGCGATGGCCTCGGGCTGCGCCGCGCGCAACGTCTCCAGATCGAAGGCGAGTCCGAGCCGGACGGCCAGGGCCTCCAGTAGCGCGATGGCCGCCGTGGGGTACTCGACCTGGGTGAGGTAGTGCGGCACGTGCACGACGTACCCGATGGCGTCGTGCCCGCGCTGGCCGAGCCGGTACTCCAGCAGCGTCTGCGCCGAGGACGGGATGGTGATCTCCGCCTCCCACAGGTTGCGGCGGTCGACCAGCTCGGGGCGGGTGGCGTGCGCGGTGATCATGGGCGGGCGAGTGTGCGGCACGCCCATCGGGACGGCGCCGAGGCCGACCGTCAGCGAGACGTTCTCGCGCTCCGCGACGCTGATGACCTCGTCCACGAAGTGCTCCCAGCCGAAGTCAGGCTCGGGACCGGAGAGCAGCAGGAACTCGCGACCTTGGAGGTCGTGCTCGCGGGTGATGGCGAGGCGGGGCTCCTCGTAGTCGCGGTAATGGTCGCCGTCGAACACGATCGGCGGTCGGCGGGCGCGATAGTCGTAGATCGGGTCGAGATCGAACTCGTACACGACTTCGCTGTCCTTGCCGCGCAACTGCGCGGCGGCGAGGGTCGCGGAGGAACCGGCGCTCAGGAAGCCTTCGAGGACGTGGATCAGCACCGGGCCCGGCTCACGCCGAGGCGAGCGGTCCCGGGATGGACGATTCGATGAGAACCACTTCGGCGTCAACGCTCTCACCCCTGTTGAGTATTCCCCGTGTCGAGTCCCGACAGTGCCGACCGCGTGTCGCTGGCGACCGCGTCCGGCGTCAAGCCCAGGCGCTCCAAGATGACGCCACGCTTCGCGTGGTCGAGGAACTCCTGGGTGATGCCGTGGATCCGCACGGGGACGGACACCCCGGCATCGTGCAAGGTCTGCGCGACGGTCGCGCCGACACCGCCCTGGCGGCCGTTGTCCTCGACCGTGACCACGATCCGGTGACGGCGGGCGAGGTCGGTGATCGCCGGGTCGAGCGGCTTGACCCAGCGCGGATCGACCACGGTGCTGGCGACGCCGTCGACGGCGAGGTGGTCGGCGGCGTCGAGAGCGACCTGTGCGAGCGGCCCGACGCCGACGAACAGCACGTCGGCAGCGGCGTCGCGACGCAGGACGTCGATGGTGCCGACCCGGTCGACAGCCTCGATGTCAGGTCCAACGGCGCCCTTGGCGAAACGCACCACGCTCGGCGCGTCGTCGATGGCGACCGCCTCGCGCAGGAGTTCGCGCAGCTGGCCGCCGTCACGCGGAGCGGCCAGGTGGAGACCGGGGACGAGCTGCAGCAGCGAGAGGTCCCACATGCCGTTGTGGCTCGCGCCGTCGTCGCCGGTGACTCCCGCACGATCGAGGACGAAGGTGACGCCGCAACGGTGTAGTGCGACGTCGAGCAGCACCTGATCGAAGGCGCGGTTGAGGAACGTCGCGTACACCGCGACGACCGGGTGCAAGCCGCCCATCGCCAGGCCCGCGGCGCTGGTCACCGCGTGCTGCTCGGCGATGCCGACATCGAAGACGCGGTCGGGGAACTTGTCGGCGAACGCGTCCAGGCCGACCGGGTAGAGCATGGCGGCGGTGATGCCGACGACGTCGGGGCGCTCGTCGGCGATGCGCACGATCTCGTCGCGGAACACCGACGTCCAGCCCGCGGGTGCGACGGTCGTCGCCTCGCCGGTCGCGAGGTCGAACGGATGCGACTGGTGCATCTGGTCGTTCTCGTTGGCCACCGCGATGTCGTAGCCCTGACCCTTGGTGGTGATGGCGTGCACGAGCACGGGCCCGCCGAAGCGTTTGGCCGCCAGGAGCGCCTGCTCCATGGCGGTGCGGTCGTGGCCGTCGACAGGGCCGATGTATTTGATGCCGAGATCCTCGAACATGCCCTGGGGCGCGAGTGCGTCCTTGACGCCCTTCTTCACCGCGTGGAGGGCCTCGTAGGCCACCTCGCCGATGCGGTGCCCGGACGTGAGGCGTTCGCGGATCGCCGTGAGCGTCGGCTCGTAACGCGGGTTGGTGCGGATCTCGGTGAGCTTGTTGGCGAGTCCGCCGACCGTCGGCGTGTAGGAGCGGCCGTTGTCGTTGACGACGATGACCACCCGGCGATGCGGGTCGGCGGCGATGTTGTTGATCGCCTCCCAGGCCATGCCGCCGGTCAGCGCACCGTCGCCGATGACGGCCACCACGTGGTCGTCACGGCCCTGGAGCTGATAGGCGCGAGCGAGGCCGTCGGCGTACGAGAGGGAGGTGGAAGCGTGCGAGTTCTCCACCCAGTCGTGGTCGGATTCGCTGCGCGAGGGGTAGCCGGACAGGCCGCCCTCCTGGCGCAATGTCGCGAAACCGTCGGCGCGGCCGGTCAGCATCTTGTGCACGTACGACTGGTGCCCGGTGTCCCACACGATGCGGTCCCGGGGGGACTCGAAGACGCGGTGCAGGGCGATGGTGAGTTCGACGACACCGAGGTTCGGGCCGAGGTGCCCGCCGTTGGCGGCGACCGACTCGAGCAGCAGCTGGCGGATCTCGGTGGCGAGTTCGGTGAGCTCGGCGTCGCCCAGCCGCCGCAGGTCCGTGGGACCGGAGAGGGAACGGAGCACGCTGGCCATTGCTCCATCGTAACGAGCCGACCCCACGGTGCCCGGTCAGCCCGACGCTCGTGCCGTCACCACGACAGCGCCGCGATCGCGCGCGACTCGAGGCTGCCGAGCCACACGCGGTTCCCCGCCTTCCGCACGCCGGTGACCATGCCGAAATCCGGGTGCGATGTCTCGACATCGTGCACGCGGCGACCAGTTGTCGGCTCGTAGGCCTGCACGTGGATCGTCGACTTCGGCTGGGGCTGGAAGCGGTCCGGTAACGACCACACCACCGAGCGCATCCACGGCGCACGCGGCAGCAAGGTGTCGAGCGCGGGGTCACGGGGCGAGGCGATCGTGACCCAGATCAGCCCGTCGTCGCCGAGGGCGATGTTGTCCGGGAACCCGGTGAGCACCGGGCCGAACTGGGTGACCGCCCCGCTGGCCAGGTCCACGCGTCGCAGGACGTAGCCCGCGGTCTCGGCCACGATGACTGCGTCCTCGGTTGGCGTGAGCGCGACGCCGTTGGCGAACGCGAGCCCGTCGAGCAGCACGTCGACGCGACCGTCCGGGTCACGCCGCAGCAACCTGCCGGTCGGCCGGTGCTCCAGCAGATCCGCACGCCAGTCGAACGGGCCGAACTTGCGCGTCGAGTCGCTGAAGAAGATCGTCCCGTCCGCGGCGACCGCGGCGTTGTTGCAGAACTTCAGCGCCACGCCCTCGACCCGATCCAGCAGCGTCGTGAGGGTGCCGTCGTCGCTGAGATGCAGCGGTCCGCGGAACCCATCGCACACGACGACGCCACCGTCGGGATGCATCTCCAGCCCGAACGGCCGGCCTCCCGTGTCCACCACGGGGTGCTCGCGCCCGGACTCCGGGTCGACGCGGACGATCCGACCGTCCTCCAGGCCCGTGAGCACGCTGCCGTCGGCGAGAACGAGAACGTCCTCCGGCCCCTTGCCAGAGACCGGGTGCACGTGCGCCAGGTGCGCTGCGCTCGGCTCGGAGGGATCCGCTACGGGAGGCCGCCAGCGCTGCGGGTCGATCGACGGCTTGGCCATGGCCGCACCCTAGCTGCTGCGGTAGCGCCCCCGCACGTGAACGAGCCCCTCGTCACCGTGGATCTCCGCGTGCTCGATGACGGCGACGAGCTCGAGCGCGTACCCGAGTTCACGCACGCCCTCGATGCGTGCGCCCAGCCAAGATCGCTGCGCGAGCGCGGGTCCCCACGCCGTGTCATCCCAGGCGCCCAACCGGAATGCACCTCCCGGTGCCGGCGCGAGCCCCGCGAACGCGTCGGCGAGGAACTGGTCGCCGCCGGAGAGCAGCGAGACGGTGACGAAGGTCCCGACGTCCACCGCCTCACCGAGCTCGGAGTCCGGGTCGATGAAGGCGACGACCCGGGCCTGGGGGCCGTCGACGATCACGAGCGAAGAGACGGTCAGCCCGCTGCGGTCGCGGCCCTCCCCCGTCGCGACGACCGTGACCGGCGCGGCGAGGCGCCCGCGGAACCGCCGCACGACGTCGCGGTCGGACTCGGGCGGCACGAACGGGTGGTCGCTGTGGATCGTCACGCCGCCAGGGTAACGACGAGGTGTCACCGACGGGCGTGATGACGCACGAGGGCCCCGGCGACAGTCGCCGGGGCCCTCGTGGTGTCGTCGCTCAGTTGTCGAGCAGCGAGCGGAGCACGTACGGCATGATGCCGCCGTTGCGGTAGTAGTTCGCCTCACCGGGCGTGTCGATGCGCACGACCGCGTCGAACTCGATCGTGCCGTTCTCGCCCTCGGCGGTGACCTTGACCGTCTTGGGCGTGCGGCCCTCGTTCAGTTCGGTCACGCCGGAGAACGAGAAGACCTCTTCACCGGTCAGCCCGAGCGACTCGGCGTTCTCGCCCTGCGGGAACTGCAGCGGGAGGACGCCCATGCCGATGAGGTTGGAGCGGTGGATGCGCTCGTACGACTCGGCGATGACGACCTTGATGCCCAGCAGCGCCGTGCCCTTGGCCGCCCAGTCGCGCGACGAGCCCGAGCCGTACTCCTTGCCGGCCAGGACGACCAGCGGGGTGCCGGCGGCCTGGTAGTTCTGCGCCGCGTCGAACACCGTGGTGACCTCGCCACCGGCGGTGAAGTCGCGCGTGAAGCCACCCTCGGTGCCCGGGGCGATCTGGTTGCGCAGACGGATGTTGGCGAAGGTGCCGCGGATCATGACCTCGTGGTTGCCGCGACGCGAGCCCAGCGAGTTGAAGTCGCGCGGCTGGACGCCGTGCTCCATCAGGTACTGGCCGGCAGGGCTGTCCTTCTTGATCGCACCAGCGGGGCTGATGTGGTCGGTCGTGACGGAGTCGCCGAGCTTCAGCAGCACGCGGGCTCCGGTGACGTCCTCGACCGGCTGGGGCTCACGCTCCATGCCCTCGAAGTACGGCGCCTTGCGGACGTAGGTCGAGTCCTCGTCCCACGCGAAGGTGTCGCCCTCGGGCGTCGGCAGGTTCTGCCAGCGCTCGTCACCGGCGAACACGTCGGCGTACTCGGACTTGAAGGTGTCGGCGCTCATCGAGGACGCGATGACCTCCTCGACCTCGGCCGGGCTCGGCCAGATGTCCTTGAGGTAGACCTCGTTGCCCTCGCTGTCGAGGCCGAGCGGCTCGGTGGTGATGTCGAGGTCCATCGACCCGGCGAGCGCGTAGGCCACGACGAGCGGCGGCGACGCCAGGTAGTTCATCTTGACGTCCGGGTTGATGCGGCCCTCGAAGTTGCGGTTGCCCGACAGCACCGAGACGACGGCGAGGTCGTTCTCGTTGACGGCGGCGCTGACCTCGGGGATCAGCGGACCGGAGTTGCCGATGCAGGTAGTGCAGCCGTAGCCGACGAGGTTGAAGCCGAGCTTGTCCAGGTACGGCGTCAGGCCGGCACGCTCGTAGTAGTCCGAGACGACCTTGGAGCCGGGCGCGAGCGTGGTCTTGACCCACGGCTTGCGCTGCAGGCCCTTCTCGACGGCCTTCTTGGCGAGCAGCGCCGCGCCGATCATGACCGACGGGTTGGACGTGTTGGTGCACGAGGTGATCGCCGCGATCGTCACGGCACCGTGGTCGAGCGTGAAGCTGGTCCCGTCCTCGAGGGTGACGTCGATCGGGTTGCTCGGGCGGCCGCCGTCGGCCGGCACGCAGGACAGGTAGTCCTTCGGCGCGCTCTTGCCGTCGTCATGGCTGGACACCGGGTCGGACGCCGGGAACGTCTCGGCGACGGCCTCGTCGTAGCCGGTCTCCTCGTTGGCGGCCGGCGGCACACCGGGCTTGCGGTCGCCGTCGACGTCCTCGGAGACGTAGTCGGCCAGGGCTCCGCGGAACCCGGCCTTCGCGTCCGAGAGGTTGACGCGGTCCTGAGGACGCTTCGGGCCGGCGATCGACGGGACGACGTCGGCGAGGTCCAGCTCGAGGTACTCCGAGTAGCGGGGCTCGCGGTCCGGGTCGTGCCACAGGCCCTGGGCCTTGGCGTAGGCCTCGACGAGAGCGATCTGCTCGGGGCTGCGTCCGGTGAGCTCGAGGTACTTCGTGGTCTCCTCGTCCATCGGGAAGATGGCGACGGTGGAGCCGTACTCCGGGCTCATGTTGCCGATCGTGGCGCGGTTGGCCAGCGGCACGGCACCGACGCCCGAGCCGTAGAACTCGACGAACTTGCCGACGACGCCGTGCTGACGGAGCATCTCGGTGATCGTGAGCACGAGGTCGGTCGCGGTGGCACCTTCGGGGAGCTCGCCGGACAGCTTGAAGCCGACGACGCGCGGGATCAGCATGCTGATCGGCTGACCGAGCATCGCCGCCTCGGCCTCGATGCCGCCGACGCCCCAGCCGACGACGCCGAGGCCGTTGACCATGGTGGTGTGCGAGTCGGTGCCGACGCAGGAGTCGGGGTACGCCACGACCGAGCCGTCGGCCTCACGGGTGAAGACGACGCGAGCGAGGTGCTCGATGTTGACCTGGTGGACGATGCCGGTGCCCGGGGGCACCACCTTGAAGTCGCTGAAGGCGCCCTGGCCCCAGCGCAGGAACTTGTAGCGCTCGCCGTTGCGCTCGTACTCGATCTCGACGTTGCGCTCGAACGCCTCGGGGGTGCCGAACACGTCGGCGATGACGGAGTGGTCGATGACCATCTCGGCCGGGGCGAGCGGGTTGATCTTGCTGGGGTCGCCGCCGAGTTCGGCCATCGCCTCACGCATAGTGGCGAGGTCGACGACGCACGGGACGCCGGTGAAGTCCTGCATGATCACGCGGGCGGGCGTGAACTGGATCTCCTTGCTCGGCTCCGCGGTCGGGTCCCATCCGGCCAGCGCCTTGATGTCGTCGGCGGTGATGTCCGCTCCGTCCTCGGTGCGCAGGAGCGCCTCGAGGAGGATCTTGAGACTGAACGGCAGGGAGGCGACGTCGAGCCCCTCCCCCTGCACCGCATCCAGTCGGTAGTAGTCGTAGGACGAATCACCGACTTGGAGGGTGTCCTTGGCTTGGAAACTGTCGACGCTCATCGTCTCTCCTTCGCGTGTCTTGACCCATCCTGCCGACCTTTCGGTTCCGCGCATCACGGAGGCCGACGCAATATCTTGACATCAAGATACCTTGCCGCGGCGGGGCCTTCAACGAAGGTTGCCCTTACCGCCGGGGGTCACCGCATGGAGCCGACGACCCGGAGGGCGGCACGGCCCTGCCGCACCCGGGACTCCCACGTTACGCCGATCACGAGGAGCACGACACCGAGCACGCCGAAGAGCGCCCAGCGCTGCACGGCCATCGCCAGCGGCCAGAGGTTGACGACCACGAGGAGGGCCAGAACGAGCGCCCCCACGAGGAAAGGCGCCTGCCACGAACGCCACCAGCCGACCGTCAAGGCGACGACGGCGGCACCACCGAGCAGGATGGCGCGCAAGCTCGTCGGGTCGGCCAATGCCTGCGGCAAGGAGGGCAACACCGCCAGCGCCAGGCCGACGCCGAGGGCGGGAACGGAGCGTACGGACGCGTCGCGCGCCATGAACCACGCACCGATGCCGAGCGCGACCGCCGCGAGGGGAACGGTGAAGGCCTCGACCGCTGTGACCTCTTCGCCCACGATGAAGCAGATCCAGGCCAGCACGGCCAGCACGATCGCAGGCACGGCGAACCAGCGCCGGTCGGCGACATCGGCCGCCGCGGCGAACAGGCTGAGGGCGAGCACGAGGAACAGCAACGCCATCCAGGAGGCGTCCCGGACATCCAGTCCGGCCAGCACGCCGGCGAATGCGAGGACAGCCGCCACCACCTCGAGCGGAATGCGGCGTACGAGGGACTCTACGAACCAGCTCGCGACGCCGAACGCCGCGACTCCGGCGAGCGTGAGCCACAACGAGACCGCACGGGTGTCGAGTCCGGCCGAGTTCGCCAACGCCACGCCGGCCACCGCGCCGGTCAGTGCGGTCAGCACGCCGCTGACGGCGCCCACGAGGTCCCAGCGGGTCGTGGCAGTGAGCACACCGAACGCCACGGCCACGGCGGCGTAGGCCCAGGCCGCGACACCGTCATCACCGGATGCCGGGACGAGTGCCACCAGCAGGGCAGCAGGACCGACCCACTGCTCGACCTGGCTGCCGTGCACGAACCGCCACGCGATCAACGCCGCACCGGCGATCGCGACAGCGGCCTGGACGGCCTCGGGCAGGTCCGTCGCCGACATGGTGGCCAGCACGCCCACGACCACGATCGCCAGCACGAGCGGCCGCACGAGCGGCGACGGCAGGGCGAGGGTCGGCCGCCGGCGAGCTCCCCAGGCGGCGATGGCGGCGCCGAGGCTCAACGAGGCGATCGCGGTCGCGCTGACCGTCGCTTCGGACCACCCGATCAGCACGACGAACATCGAGCCGCCTGCCGCCGCCACGAGCGCGGCCTGAGCACCACGCGCCCACGTGGACGCGCCGCGCACGAGGACGCTGCCGAGCGCGACGAAGACGGCGGCCACGACCGCTGCGACCGTGGCGGAGACTTCGCCGGCCGCCGCCGTGACGACGAGGATCCCTGCGGTCATCACCGTCACCGCCGCCGCGCCGGCGGCGCCGCGCGGCATGATCAGCGCGGCGACGCCGCTTCCGACCGCGATGACCGCGAGCGGGGCACCGTGACCCTCGAGCACGAGCCCGTCGAGGTCGGGCGAGGCGAAGGCCTCGGAGAGTGCGGCCACGACCAGGAACGGCACCATGGCCACCCCGACCGGCACCACGATCCAGAGCGCGACGGTCGTGCGAAGGCGCCATGCCAGCGCGAGGACGAGGGCAGCCAGCAGGGCTGCCACCGCTCCGGACCAGAACGCGGTCCAATCGGCCTCGGACCACAGGTATACGAGCACGGCGGGGACGGCGATCCACGGCGCGACGCCCGCGTAGATCTGCGGAAGCACCAACGGCCGTCCCAAGCGCCCACGGGCGGTGCGGGCGAGCGGAATCGTGAGGACCGCGAGAACGACCGCCCATCCCCCGACGTAGATCTCGCCCGGTATCGCGTCGAGCCCGAGGAGTCCCTCAGCTCGCGCGGCGAACCAGTCCAGCGTCAGGAGGCCGAAGACCACGGCCCACAGGGCCTCGGCCGACGCTCCGAGACGACGACGGGTGGTGAAGGCTGCCGCGGCGGTGGCCACGAGCGTGGCGGCGAACAGCGCCATGGACCGGCCGAACAGTCCGAGCCGATCCCACGAGACCGAGATGAAGATGGTGGCGGCCACCAGCAGCAGGAGCGCGCCGAGAGCGAGGATGACCGACCCCACGTCGAGCCCCTTGCGCGGCTCCTGCGCCGTCGCCTGCGGGGGCATCGATCCTGGGAACGGTGGCAACGAGGACGCCTGCGGAGCGGTCGGCGCGACGGGAGGCGCCGGCGGCGGAGCCCAGGCCGCGGGAGCCGACGCCGCAGGCGACGGTGCTTGCGGGGGCACGGCCGCAGCAGACGATGCGGGAGGCGCGGTCGGCGCGACGACCGCCGTCGCGGGCGGCTGAGGGCGGGTCTGCCGTGCCTGCGCGACGAGCGCGTCGAGACGCTCCATCTGCCGCCACAGCTCCGTCGCCCCGGGCCCCGTCAGCGCAAGCCCGCAATGAGGACACTGGGTGTGGCCGGAGATCCAGCCACGGCAGTCGGGGCAGGCGTGCGGGTCCGCGTACTTCACCAGCCTCGACGACGCGGGCGCGACCTGGGGCGGCATCGGAGGCTGCGGACTGTACCCGCGCACCTGCGCGACGAGCGCGTCGAGACGCTCCATCTGCTGCCACAGCTCCGTGGCGGAGGGACCCGTGAGCACGAGCCCGCAGTGGGGACAGTGAGGGTGTCCGGAGATGTGGCCTCGACAGCCGGGGCAGGCGTGCGAGTCTGCGTACTTCACCGGATTACCCTCTCGTCAACGCTCGGCGGGAGCAAGCACGGCCACGCACTCGACGTGGTGTGTCATGGGGAAGAGCGCGAAAGCGCGCACCGAGCGCACATCGTAGCCGTGCTCGATGAACGTCTTGAGATCGCGCGCCAACGCCGCCGGATCGCAGGCGACGTAGACGACCGTGCGCGCGCCGAGGGCTGCGATGGGCGCCACCGCGTTCTTGGCTCCCGCGCGGGGCGGGTCGAGCACCACGACGTCGGCTGATCCACCGAGCCAACCACGAGCGAGAGCCTTCTCCACCGGCGCACGCTGCACGGTCGCCTGCTCGAACTCCGCGAGGTTCACTCGTGCGTCCTCATGCCCGGACCGGGCACCCTCGACGCTCACCACCTCACCTCGCGGGCCGGCCGCTTCGGCGAGGAAGGCCGAGAAGAGACCGGCGCCGGCGTAGAGGTCGAGCACGCGATCCCCGGGTTGCACCTGAGCCCCGACGAGGACAGCGTCGACGAGGGTCTCCGCGGCTCGCGGATGGACCTGCCAGAACCCCGACCCGGACACGTGGAACGTCCGGCCGTGCACCGTCTCGTGCAGTGTGCCGCTGCCCGCCCGCACCTCACCGTCGCGCCCCACCACACCGTGGACAGGCCCGAGATCGCCGGGGACCTCGGCGTCGGTGACGAGGACCCTCTCCCCCGTGGACGAGATGACGGATTCGACGGGGCCGCCGTCCCATCGCGCAGCCGGAACGGGCGGAGCATCGGGGTGGGCGATCCGGCACCGGTCGATCGGCACGACCGCGTGATCGCGATGACGCCGCAACCCGGCGCGTCCGGACTCGTCCACCGCGTAGGTGACGCGGGTGCGCCAGCCGAGGCCCTCGGGCTGAACGGCCTCGACCTCCACGTCCCACTCGAGCCCGGCGAGCCGCTGCAGTTGCTCGCGGACTACCTGGCCGAGCAGACGCCGCTGGCCTTCGGGGCTGACGTGCTGGAAATCGCAGCCGCCGCACGTGCCCGCGAAGGGACACGGTGGAGTCACCCGGTCGGGTGCGGCCTCGAGCACCTCGACCGCGTCGGCCCGCAGGAAGCGCTTCGTGCGTTCGGTGATCGCGATCCGCACACGTTCGCCCGGCAGCGCATGACGTACGAACACGACCTGTCCGTCCAGCCGCGCGACACAGTGACCGCCGTGAGCCACCGGCCCCACCTCGACGACGGGCAACTCGGCGTTCACCGGCGCGGCCGGATGCCCCGGCGCACGTCGCCGGCAGCGGGACGGTCGTCGAGCGGGTGCGCGTGGTGCGCCGACCGCAACTGGTAGGGGACGCTGACCGCCATGACTCCGGGCATGAACAACAGTCTGCTCTTGAGACGCAAGGCGGTCTGGTTGTGCAGCAGCTGCTCCCACCAGCGACCCACCACGTACTCGGGGATGTAGACCGTCACGGCATCGCGCGGGCTCTCCGACCGGAGCGTCTTCACGTACCTCACGATCGGTCGCACGATCTCGCGGTACGGCGAATCGAGAACCGTCAGCGGCACAGGCACCCGGTGCTCGTCCCACTGCCGCAGCACCTCGGCGGTCTCCTCGGCGTCGAGCTCGACCGTGACCGCTTCTAGCCGGCTCGGCTGCGCGGCGCGGGCATAGGCGATCGCGCGCATCGTCGGCTTGTGAACCTTGCTCACCAGGACGATCCCATGCACGCGCGAGGGCAACGTGACGTCGCTGTCGTCGATCGCCAGTTCCTCGGCCACGCGGCGGTAGTGGCGATGGATGGCGCGCATCATGACGAACAGCGCGACCATGGCGCTGATCGCGATCCATGCGCCCGCGAGGAACTTGGTGATCAGGACGATCACCAGCACGGTCCCCGTCATCGTGAGACCGAAGGTGTTGATGGCGCGCGACCGCAGCATGCGGCGCCGCTCGCCGGGATCCGTCTCGGTCGCGAGAAGGCGGGACCAGTGACGGATCATCCCGAGCTGGCTGAGCGTGAACGACACGAACACGCCGACGATGTACATCTGGATGAGGCGTGTGACCTCGGCGTCGAACACGAGGATCAGCACGACGGCGGCGAGGGCCAGCATGACGATGCCGTTGCTGAACGCCAGCCGGTCACCGCGGGTGTGCATCTGCCGCGGCAGATAGCCGTCGCGGGCGAGAATCGAGCCGAGGACGGGGAACCCGTTGAAGGCGGTGTTCGCCGCCAGGATCAAGATGATGCCCGTACAGGCGATGGTGAGATAGAACAGCGGCGGGAAGTCCGCGTAGAGCGCCTTCGCCAGCTGGCCGATCACCGTGTCCTGCACGTAACCGGAGTCGTGGCCGAGCGGTTCGCCGTCGCGCAGCAACTGGTGCGCGGGATCCTCGACGTACCGCAGGTGCATGAGGTCGGCGAGCACGATGATGCTCATCAGCATCGCGATGGAGATCGAACCGAGCAGCAGCAGCGTGGTGGCGGCGTTGCGGCTCTTCGGTTTGCGGAAGGCCGGCACGCCGTTGCTGATCGCCTCGACGCCGGTGAGTGCGGCGCAGCCGGACGAGAAGGCCCGCGCCAGCAGGAACGCCATGGCGAGCCCCGTCACAGCACCCTCGAACTGCGCCTCGGGGGCGATCTCGAAGGCCGCGCTCTCGACCCGGGGAAGGTCCCCTGTGGCATAACGCACGTAACCCCAGATCGCCATCACGGCGATCGCGCCCATGAACAGGTAGGTGGGGATCGCGAACGCTGTGCCCGACTCCTTGACTCCGCGCAGGTTCACCGCCATGAGCGCCAGCACGAGCAGAGCTCCCGCCGTCGCCTCGTGGCCGTTGAGCCACGGCAACGCCGCCGTCGCGTTCTGCACGCCCGAGGAGATCGACACTGCCACGGTCAGGATGTAGTCGACCAGCAGGGCGCTCGCGACCGTCAGGCCCGCGCTCGGCCCCAGGTTCACGGTCGCCACTTCGTAGTCGCCGCCGCCGGACGGGTACGCGTGGACGTTCTGGCGGTAGGACGCGACGACCGTCAACATCACGACGACGACGCACAACCCGATCTGCCAGTTGAACGCGTAGGCCGACAAACCACCGAGCGAGAGGGTCAGGAAGATCTCGTCCGGCGCATAGGCCACGGACGACAGGGCATCGCTCGCGAACACGGGAAGAGCGGTGCGCTTGGGTAGCAGTGTTTCGCCGAGCTGCGCGCTGCGCAGCTTGCGACCGATCAACGCCCGTTTGACGGCGCCGGTGATGCTCACTCGCCAGATCGTATGCCCGTGCGGCGGCAAAAACCACGGGAGCCGGTGGTGACGCCCATCGCGGTGTAGCGTGCGTCTGTGCACGTCGTGATCATGGGGTGCGGCCGGGTCGGCTCGAGTCTGGCGCACAGTCTGCAAGACCGCGGTCACTCCACCGCGGTCGTCGATGTCGACCCGAGCGCGTTCCGCCGCCTGGGCGAGTCGTTCGGCGGCATCACGGTGACCGGGATGGGGTTCGATCGCGACGTCCTGCGCCAGGCCGGGATCGAACGCGCGGACGCGTTCGCGGCCGTGTCGAGCGGTGACAACTCGAACATCATCTCCGCGCGGGTCGCGCGGGAGCTCTTCGAGGTGCCCACCGTCGTCGCGCGCATCTACGACCCGGGGAGGGCCGAGGTCTTCGAGCGGCTGGGCGTACCGACGGTCGCGACCGTGCCGTGGGCGGCCGATCAGGTGCTACGGCGCCTGCTGCCCGCCGGAACGGAGCCGACCTGGCGCGACCCGACGGGGCACATCCGTCTCGACACGCTCTACGCGCCTGCCGCCTGGGTGGGACATCGGATCGGCGCGCTCGAGGACGCCGCCGGCGTGCGTGTCCCGTTCCTCACGCGGCTCGGTCAGGGCAGCATCGTCGGTGCCGACACGGTGATCCAAGAGGGCGACTTCCTGAGCGTGTTCGTCCACGACGATCGGGCGGCGCATGCGCAGACGATCCTGCAGAAAGGCCCGGTGGAGTGATGCGCGTCGCGATCGCCGGAGCGGGCGCCGTCGGCCGTTCGGTCGCGCAAGAACTCGTCGCCAACGGCCACGACGTCCTGCTCATCGACAAGTCTCCGGCGGCCATCCGCCGCGAGAGCGTCCGCGAGGCGGAGTGGCTGCTCGCCGATGCCTGCGAGCTCTCGTCGCTGACCGAGGCGCAGTTGCAGCGCTGTGACGTCGTGATCGCCGCGACCGGTGACGACAAGGCCAACCTCGTCGCGTCGCTGTTGGCCAAGACCGAGTTCGGTGTCCCGCGCACCGTCGCCCGCGTCAACCACCCGAGCAACGAGTGGTTGTTCGGGGAGGGGTGGGGTGTCGACGTCGCCGTATCGACGCCCCGGCTGATGGCCGCGCTGGTGGAGGAGGCCGTCGCAGTCGGTGATCTGGTGCGCCTCTTCACGTTCGGGCAGAGTTCGACCAACCTCGTCGAGCTCACCATGCCCGCGGACTCCCCGCTCATCGGCACGCGCGTGGGCTCCGTGCCGTGGCCGGAGCGCGTCGTGCTCGTCGCGATCCTGCGCGACGGCACTCCGCTGACGCCGGACCCGGACCGCGCACTCGAGAGCGGCGACGAGCTGCTGTTCGTGACCCCGGACGACCAGGAGGCCGAGATCAGCGCGCTCCTGTCACCGCGGCCCTGAGCTCAGGACGAGGGCGGCGATTCCAGCGGGGTCCGGTTGCGGCTCAGCATCCAGGCCATCGCGAGGAGCGACGCGACCTGCAGCGGCCACCCCATGACGACTTTCGCGGTGCCGAGCAACGCGACCTCGTCGGCCACGTAGAGCGGGTACTGGACGACGACGCGAAGGACGCACGGCAGCACGAACAGCCATGTCATCTGAGCGCAGAGGCGCCGCATGCCGCGGTCCTCGCGCCAGGCGGTGAAGTCGCCCACGACAGCACCGATGAGGAACCCGACTGCCGGCCATCCGATGAGGATGGTGATCGTGAACACGACCGCGTACCCGGCGTTGTAGAGGATTCCGGGAAGGAAGACGTCCCGGGCCTCCCCCGAGCGCGACGCGAAGATGGTCGCGATGGCGATGCCCACCAGAGCGTTCAGCACGAACTGCGGGTTGGACCGCTGCAGGACACGTGCGACCAGCAGCACCACCGTCAGCGCGACGCTGACGATGAGGCTCAGCCGCAGCTGATCGCTCACGATGAAGCACACGGTGAAGGCGATCGTGGGAATGGCGCTCTCGACCACCCCGCGTGCCCCGCCGAAGGCTTCGGCGAGCCGCTGACGAACCAGTTGCTCGACGGTCTCGGCACTCGCCGGACTGGGGACGGCCGCGTCGCCGCTCATGCGGCGTCCAGCGTGTAGCGCGGGTTGTACAACACCCGAGCGCCGCCGCGCTCGCTCAGCCGTCCCGTGGCGGTGAGCTCACGTCCGGCGTCGATACCGGCGATCCGGCGCCGCCCGAGCCACACGAGCGTCACAGTGCCGGAGCCGTCATACAGCTCGGCCTCGAGGGCCGTCGCCTCACCGACCGGTCGCAACGTGATCGCCCGCACGACGCCGTGAAGGGAGACGACGTCGCGGTCCGGCTGTTCTCGAATCGGCCGGCACCCGGCCCGAGCGCAGTGCACCAGCAGTTCGTCGCTCTCCTGCTGGTCGGTCGACGACCAGCGGTCGACCACGCGATGGAGGATTCCCGCCATATCTGGATCCTAGGCCGCGAAACGGCTCAGGCCTCCTGCGACGGCTGAGACGACTGCGGCGTGACGCCCGGAGGCATGCGCAACGGCAACGGCTCCCGCACCATGCGCGGATCGCTGCCGCGCACCACGACGACGTCCCGGAGGATCTCCAGGAGCGGCTCCGCTGCGGTCTCGTCCGTGGCGGCCTGACCGAGGAGCGTGGCACGGAGCAGCCATCGCGGACCTTCGACACCGAGGATCCGGCTCTGCTGCACGCCGGTCCGCCCGTCCTGGGCCGTCACCTCCACCCGGAAGTGCAGCTCGGGACCGAACGGACCGTCGGCGTCCTTCCAGTCACCTTCACGGCGCTCGACCTCGCGCTTGAGGTCGGTCAGGACGTCGCCCCACTCCCCGCCGGAGCGCGAGGCGGCGAAGATGCGCAACTCCATCGCGGAGCCCTCCACGACGACCAGCACGGACGTCAACTGGCCGTTCTCGGTGGGAAGCTGCAGTCCGACGCCGTCACGGCCCTTGATGCGCAACGCGCCGAGGTCGACGTATCCCGGGCCGTCCGGATCGCGCTCGGAGGAGTCCCAGGGTCCGGCGGACCGGGTCGCCGGGACGGTCACCTCCGCGGCGACGTCGGGGGTCTCGGTGTGCTCTGCTGCCGCCGCATCCTTCTTGCGTCGACCGAACATCAGCGTTCCTCTCGTACTTCTCGTGCGGGCGTCAACGACGCATGGCCACCCGATGAACCGTAGCCCCCTTCCCCGCGTTCGGACACGGGGAGTGCGGGGACGTCCACGAATCGGACGTGCTCGACACGTTGCACGACCAGTTGCGCGATGCGATCGCCGCGGTGAATCGTCACGGATTCGTGCAGATCGTGGTTGATGAGCAGGACTTTGATCTCTCCGCGGTACCCGGCGTCGATCGTCCCGGGGGTGTTGACGACCGACAGGCCGTGGCGCAGCGCGAGCCCGGACCGCGGATGGACGAAGGCAGCGAATCCCTCGGGCAGGGCGATCGCGATGCCAGTCGGCACGAGCGCGCGTTCGCCGGGGGCGAGCTCGACATCGACCGTGGAGACCAGGTCGGCACCGGCATCGTCGGGCCGCGCGTACCGCGGTGGCTCGATGCCCGGGTCGAGACGCTGGATCTGCACGTCGGTGCTCATGTCGCCCGACCTTACCCAAGGCGGGTTCGGCCGCTCCGGCACAGTAGAGGCGTGAACGCCGAGCATCGCGAACGCCTCACCGCCCCGCTCCCCTGGTGGCTCGTCGCCGTGGGCGCGGGCGCCTTCACCGGATGGCTGGTCCGTGTCGCGACGACCTTCGAGATCGGCCTCGTCGTCGCCGTGGTCACGGCTGCGGCCGCCGTGACGGTCGTCGCCGCCTACGGAGCCGCGACCGTGCAGGCGTCGGACGAGGGCCTTCGCGCGGGCCGCGCCTGGCTCGACCGTGCGCACCTGGGGACGGTCGAGCCGCTCGACGCTGAGGGCTGGTCACGGGCCTTCGGCGAGGACGGCGACCTCCGAGCGTTCACCTTCACCCGCCCGTACATCCGGACCGGCGTCCGCGTGACCCTCGAGGACCCGGCCGACCCCACGCCGTTCTGGCTCGTCTCGACGCGCTTTCCCGCCTCAGTCGCCCGGGCCCTCGGCCACGGCGACTGACGCCGACCCGCGACCTGCGCCACAATGGTCCTGACCGTCACCGACAGGAGGACCCGTGGCCAAGCGCAAGAGCACGCCAGACGCCAGCACGACCAGCGGCGCGGAGGTCAAGGCACAGCGCCGCCTCGGTCGCGGCACGTGGAAGGTGATGGACACGAGTTCCTCGGTCCTGGCTGCTGCCCTCGCGCCCCGCGTCTCGAACCTGGCGTGGCGCGCGATCACCGGCCGCAAGGCCCCCGCCAGTTCCCGGCATCCCGATCTCAGCACGGCCGAGGCGATCGGATGGGCAGCGCTGGGCGGCGCGACCGTGCAGGTGGTGCGCACGGTCGTGCGCCGTGGAGTCGCCAGCTATTGGGTCAAGTCCACCGGCGATCTGCCGCCGGGCATGAAGAAGCTCGCAGAAACGGGAAGACCGGCCCCGAAGGACCGGTCTTCCATGTCGCCGAGGCGCTGATCAGTCGGCGCAGTCGCGGCAGATGGGCTGCCCGTTCTTCTCGTGGGCGAGCTGGCTGCGGTGGTGCACCAGGAAACACGACATGCAGGTGAACTCGTCGGACTGCTTGGGAACGACCTGAACGGCCAGCTCCTCATGGGACAGGTCCGCTCCGGGCAGCTCGAAGGACTCGGCCGCTTCGACCTCGTCCTCGTCGACCTTGCCCGAATTCTGCTCGTGCCGACGCGCCTTCAGCTCCTCGATGCTGTCCTCGGACTGATCCTCTTCGGTCTTGCGAGGGGCGTCGTAATCGGTGGCCATGTACTCTCCGTCTCGTGCGTGTCAACCGGCGCGATTCTGTCATACCGCACCAAGGGCGTCGCGCTCAGAACCCACAAGCACGAACGAGCGCGAAATATTCCTCGAAGATGACGGGATGCGCGGCGACGACGAGGCGCTCGTCCGGCGGGCCGTCGAGCCCGCTGAGCACCAGGCCCGCCTCCCGCGCGATGAGCCCTCCGGCGGCCAGATCCCAGGGCTTGAGGCCCTGCTCGACGTAGGCGTCGATGCGACCGTCGGCGAGGGCGACCAGGTCCAGCGACGCCGCGCCGATGCGCCGGATGTCGCGCACCCGAGGCAACAGCTGCAGCACCGCGCGCGCCTGCTGCTCACGCACCTCGGCGGCGTAATTGAAGCCGGTCGCGACGAGCATCTGGTCGAGGGTGGCCGGCGGCGGACCCTGGAGGGCGATCCGCTCGTCGCCGTCCCAGCGCCATGCGCCTTCACCGGAGAGCGCGGCGTACTCCTCGCCCGTGGCGATATTGATGACATAGCCGAGCGCCACGTCGCCGTCATCGATCCGGGCGGCGATCGACACCGCGTACACCGGGATGCCGTAGACGAAGTTCACGGTGCCGTCGATCGGGTCGACGATCCACTGCACACCGCTCGTGCCGACGATCTCCTCTCCCTCCTCGCCGAGGAACCCGTCCTCAGGCCGCGCGTCGAGGATGCGCGCGCGGATGAGCCGCTCGGAAGCCTCGTCGATCTCGGTGACGACATCGGTGGGCGTCGACTTGGTCGCCGTCACCCCCACGCGGCCCGCGGGCCGACGCGTCCGGACGAGTTCGGCCGCCTCGCGGCCGACGGTGCGGGCGAGGTCGAGCAGGTCCCGGCTCACGGAAGCACCGGCAGGTCGGCGCCGGCGTTGACGCAGCACTGCGCCGGGCAGTGATCGGGCCACGGTCCGAGGTCACCGAGCGCGGGACGCTCGGGCTGCTCCCCGCGCTCGCTCGCCGCACGCTCGAGGACGAGTTCACGAACCAGCGCGACGAACTCCGGATGCACACCCGGGGTGGGGACGCGCACGAAGTCCAGGCCCAGGTCCTTGGCAGTCTGCGCCGCTTCGGTGTCGAGGTCGTAGATGACCTCCATGTGATCGGAGATGAAGCCGATCGGCACCACCGCCACCGAATGGACACCCTGGGCGGAGAGCTCCTCGAGGTGATCATTGATGTCGGGGTCGAGCCAGGGGATGTGCGGCGCCCCGGAGCGGGAGCAGAACGCCAGCGACCACGCCTCGTGACCGAGTTCGCCCGCCACCATACGAGCGACCGACTCGTGCTGGCGCAGATAAGCCTGCGCGCCGGGGCCGCCGCTCGCCTCGTTCATCGCGTCGGGGATCGAGTGCGTCACGAAGACCACGTGCGTGCCCTCCGGTGCCGCAGCGAGCGCGTCGCGGGTCTGCTCCACGAAGGGGCCGACGAATCCGGGGTGGTTGTAGTAATGCCGCAGCTTGGCCAGCTCGACGGGGAGGTCGAGCTGCGCCTCGTACAGATTCTCGCGGTACTGACGGCACCCGGAGTAGGAGGAGTACGCGCTCGTGACGAAGCACACGGCGCGGCGAACGCCGTCGGCCGCCATCGCCTCGGTCGTCTCGCGCAGGTACGGATCCCAGTTGCGGTTGCCCCAGTAGACCGGCAGGTCCAGGCCGTGCTCCGCGAAGTCCGCCTCGATCGCGGCGATCAGCGCACGGTTCTGGTCGTTGATCGGCGACTTGCCCCCGAAGCCGAAGTAGTGCTCTCCCACCTCCACAAGTCGTTCGCGCGGGATGCCGCGGCCACGGGTGACGTTCTCGAGGAACGGCACCACGTCATCGGGCTTCTCCGGGCCGCCGAAGGACACGAGAAGCAGGGCGTCGAAGGGGCGTGGATCCATGCCCTCAGTCTCTCATCCACGCCCCGCCGGCCGCGCGGCCACATCACCCTCCTGCGGACGCACGGCGACGTCATCCCACGGGATGAGGAGGGCGTTGTCGAATGGTCCACGGCGCCGATGTCCGGAGGGGTCCGACGGCCGAGACTCGCAGCATGGAATTTCAGCACTCCTCCCCAGCCCCCACCGCCGGCACTCCCACGGCGGTCCTCACGGCCACCGCCCTGGTGAAGCGATACGGCCCCACCACCGCCCTCGACGGCGCGAGTCTGCGCGTCCACCGCGGCGAGGCCGTCGCCGTCATGGGAGCGTCGGGGTCGGGCAAGACGACGTTGCTGCACTGCATGGCTGCGGTCATCGGTCCCGACAGCGGGTCGGTCCAGCTCACCGTGGACGGTCACGCCACCGAGATCGCGGGCCTGGACGAGGAGGCACGCTCGCAGCTGCGCCGGACAAGGTTCGGCTTCGTGTTCCAGAACGGGATGCTGCTGCCCGAACTCACGGCGCTGGAGAACGTCGCACTGCCGCTCATGGTCAACGGACACCCGCGGCACGCCGCGGAGTCGGCTGCGGCGCCATGGCTGGCCGCGCTGGGCTTGGCCGGAATGGAGCAGCGACGCATCGGACAGCTCAGTGGCGGGCAGGCCCAGCGCGTCGCGATCGCCCGTGCGCAGGTGACAGCGGCACCGGTCGTCTTCGCCGACGAGCCGACCGGCGCGCTCGACTCGGCGACGTCCGACGACGTCATGAACGCCCTGCTCTACGCCACGAAGGGCCAGGGACGCAGCCTCGTCGTCGTGACGCACGACCCGCGCGTCGCGCAGCGCTGCGACCGCGTCCTGCACATGAGCGACGGGCGCATCGTCCGCGAGGAGGAGCCGGTCCGATGAGCACCACCACGCTCCCGTCGGCTTCAAGCCCGACCCTGTCAGCACCCCGCCGCTTGGCCGCGCTCACCGTGCTGCTCGCCCGGCCCAGCCGACAGGGGCGCGCCGCCGTGGTGCTGCCCCTCGCGGCGTTCGCGGTCACGACCGCTCTGCTCCTCACGGTCGTCGGCGGCACGCTCATGTTCGCGAACGACCCGCGCGCCCAGGTCGAGGACCTCGGCGACATGTACCTGCAGTTGAGCCTCGTCGCGCTCCTGCTTCTTGCCGTGCCGACGCTGTCCCTCGGCGCCTCCGCAGCGCGACTCTCCGCGCGGCGCCGCGACGACCGGCTCGCAGCGCTGCGACTGCTCGGCGCATCCAGCCGCGACGTCAGCCTGATCACGGTCGTCGAGGCCACCGCCATCGCCGTCGCGGGGAGCCTCCTGGGCACGGCGCTGTACGCGCTCCTGCTGCCGGCGTTGGGGCAACTGCGTTTCTTCGGCGAACGCATCGGCGTCGCCGCGGTCTGGGCCGGCTGGCCCGCCGTAGGCGGCGTCCTCGGGGCGGTCGCCCTCATGGCCGCGACGAGCGCCGTACTCGGTCTACGCCGGGTGCGGCTGACTCCCCTCGGCGTCCGTACTCGTGCCGAGGTGCCGCACCGGCCGCTGCGGTGGGCCTTCGCCGGAATCGGCGTCATCCTGCTCGGAGCCGCGGGCGTCTCGCAGATGAGCCTCATCGGCAGCGCGCTGGGCATGGCGGTGATGATCGCGTTCGTGTTCGTCGTGTTCGGCGCAGGCCTGGCGCTGCTCAACCTGATCGGTCCGCCCGTCGTCGCCGCGCGCGGCCGCGCGATGGCCCGTCGCGCGAAGACTCCGTCCCATCTCATCGCCGGCCGGCAGCTGGCCGAGCACAGCGGACCGGCGTGGCGGAGGGTCTCAGCGCTGTCGATGATCTCCTTCGTGGCCGTCGTGGGCGGGGTCGGGATGTCGTTGGCGTCCGCGATGTCGGACGGTGACGTCGACCGTGCCGGCCGACTCATCGCCGCCGACATGACGACGGGCGTGCTGCTGACCCTCGCGATCGCGTTCGTCATGCTCGCGTGCTCGGTCGGCGTGACACAGGCGGCGGCGATCCTCGACGACGCCCAACTCATCGTCGGGCTCGACCGACTCGGCATGCCGATCTCCATGCTGGAGCGCTCGCGCCGCATCGCCGTCATGGTGCCGATGCGGATGGCCGCGCTCGGCGGAGCGGCCGCAGGCGCCGTCCTCACGTTGCCGCTCATGGGGATGGCGGTCTTCGTCGCGCCGCTCTCGGTCCTGGTGGTCGTCGGCACGTTCGCCGTCGGATTCACGCTCGTGGGGCTCGCGTTCGTGGCCACCCGCCCCGTCGTGACCGCGGTGCGTGCGCGTCCCGACCGGGTCGGTTGACCACCGCGAATCTCGCGGGGGTCTACGCTGCTGGCGATGCTCTCGACCTACGCCGCGCTGCTGCGCACTCCCGGAGCGGCCGCGTTCTCGCTCGCCGCGACACTCGGCCGGCTTCCGCTGTCGATGGCCGGGCTCGGGATCGTGCTGCTCGTGGTCGAGCGGACCGGTTCGTACGCGCAGGCAGGCGTGGTCGCCGCGGGGTACATCCTCGCGGCGGCCGTCGCGGCACCGATTCAGGGCCGGGTGGCGGACCGCTGGGGTCAGGCTCCGGTGCTCGTCGCGGCGAGTCTGATCTTCGCGGCCGGCGCCGGACTGATCCTGGCGACCGCCGGCGGGCCCACGACCGTCGCGATGCTGTGCGCCGCGGTCGCGGGACTCGGCGCCCCGCAGACGGGGAACATGGCCCGGCGCCGCTGGTCGCATCTCCTCGCCGCCGACCGGGCACGGCTCAGCACGGCCTTCGCGCTCGAGGCGGTCCTCGACGAGGCCGTGTTCATCGTCGGCCCGGTCCTCGTCACCTTCCTGACCATCTCCGTGGCCGAGCCTGCGGGACTCCTCGTGGCCGCAGCCTGCTCCTGCGCCGGAAGCTGGGGCCTGGCGGCGCACCGGTCCTCGGCCC
The DNA here is from genome assembly GCF_003850045.1 of Aeromicrobium camelliae. Lineage (GTDB taxonomy): Bacteria > Actinomycetota > Actinomycetes > Propionibacteriales > Nocardioidaceae > Aeromicrobium > Aeromicrobium camelliae. The sequence continues at coordinate 69,464 of NZ_RQJX01000006.1, forward strand.
CTCCGACCCACCGCGGTGCTCGGGGCTCCTCGGAACGTCTCCCCGCGGGCCTTCTCGCGGTCGTCGTGGTGGCCGCCGCCTGCATGGGGGTCCTCTTCGGGTCGACCGAGGTCCTCGTGGTGGCCTTCACCGACGAACAGGGCAGGCCCGGGCTCGCCGGTCTCGTGCTCGCGCTCTGGGCCGTCGGAAGTCTCGCGGCCGGTGTCATCGTCGGCGCTCTCCCGGCGCCTGCGTCGCCGCTGGGTCGCCTGCGCGCCACGACTGCGGTGCTCGGCCTGCTGTTCCTCCCGCTGCCCTGGGCGCCCAATGTCGCGCTGCTCGCGGCGGGCATGCTCGTGACGGGTTTCATGGTCGCTCCCACCCTGATCGCCGCCACCACCCTCGTCGAGGCGACGATGCCACCGGCGCGACTGACCGAGGCGCTCATGTGGACGGGTGCCGGGCTCTCCATCGGGGTGGCGCCGGGCGCCTCGCTGTCGGGCATCGTCGTCGACGAGGTCAGCGCCTCCGCGGGCTTCCTGGTGCCGTGCGTGGCCGCGTTGGCCGCCTCGGCCATCGCGGTCGCGTACCGCCGCCCCCTGCCGGTCGCGCATCCGACGGGGTGAAACACGCGCGGCGACGTCCCACGGCAGCGGTCACCCCGAGACTAGGATCGAAGTCAGGTCGAACTGCAGCGTCCGGAGGCAATGATGCGTGATCTCGCCCTGGTGGGCCCGAGTGAGGACGGCCGGTACCTCATCACTCGTGATCCCGCTTCGGGCGCCCGGTTCCGGCTGCGCGTCGACCGACGCCTCGCCACCACGGTCGAGCGCTCGACCCGTGACAGCCACCGCTCCCCCGGCCAGTTGGAGATCCCCATGGAGAGTTCCCTCAGCCCCCGCGACATCCAGACGCGCATCCGCCGAGGCGAGAGCGTCGAGCAGGTGGCCGAGGCCGCGGGTACGTCGGTCGAGCAGATCATGGGCTTCGCCACGCCGGTTATCGCCGAACGTGAGCATATGGTCGACCAGGCACGCACCACCTCGGTCCGCCGCAAGCACGTCAGCGGCACCCCGGTAGCGCTGGGTGCCCTCGTCGACGAGGCTCTCGTCGGCCGCGGCATCACGCCCGAGGACGCCGCCTGGGACGCCTGGCGGCGCGAGGACGGCCGCTGGACGGTTCAGGTGGTGCTCCCGGACGGTCAGGCGGCGGTGTTCTGCTTCGACCACAAGAGCCGGTACGTCCTCGCGGACGATCCGACGGCTCGTGATCTCGTCGGCGATCTCGCCTCCGAGGACTCCCTCGACATGGCCATCGCCGACGCGGTGCGCGGCACCGACGAGGTCGCTGCTGAAGACGTCGAGGACACCGAGAAGATCGTCGACCACGCGCCCGTGCACTCGCTCAAGGAAGCGCGCGACCGCCGCGCTCTCGGCCAGTTCGAGGTCGAGGAGCCGGCAGCCGAGACCACCGACGACGAGCCCGCTCCGGCTCCGCGCAAGAAGAACACGCGCCGCAGCGTTCCCAGCTGGGACGAGATCATGTTCGGCGGTAAGCGCGGCGACTGAACTTCGCCTGCACCCTGGTGGTCGAGTAGCCGGCGAGTTCTGCGAGCAGGCGTATCGCGACCACGTCCCACCGCGAATCTGGTCTCGATACGTCGGCCGCTGAGCGACCTCGTACAACCCGCCTCGGCAGTCCGTAGCCCGCGTTCGCCGCTCGGCACCCGCTAGTCGAACGGCAGGACGTCCGGCGATAGCGCGGCCGCGTGCGCGCGGGCGGCCGTCATCCGGCGTCGATGGTGGCGCCGGCACAGCACCTCGTAGCCCACCGCGGGAGTCGGCTCACCCTGCTGCTCTACGTCGCCGACGACGATGACGTCGCCCTCGGTCACCATCTCTCCGTCGACGGTGCGCGCGTTGTGCGTCGCTCGCGCCCCGCACCAGCACAAGGCCTCGACCTGCAACGGCATGACCCGGTCGGCCAGCTCGACGAGCCGTGCCGAGCCCGGGAAGAGCCGCGTGCGGAAGTCGGTGAGGATGCCGAAGCAGAACACGTCGATCGCGAGCTCGTCGGCGATCTTGGCCAGCTCGTCGACCTGCGCCGGTGTGTAGAACTGGGCCTCGTCGCACACCACGTAGTCGATCTGCGCCCCGCGGGTGAGTTCATCGACGATGTAGGACCAGAACGACAGCCCTTCGTGGACCTCGACGGCGCTGGCAGAGAGTCCGAGCCGGCTCGAGAGCGTCGCCTCGCCCGCGCGGTCGTGCGAGGTGAAGATGCGACCACGGCGTCCACGCGCGCGGTGGTTGTGGTCGACCTGCAAGGCCAGCGTGCTCTTGCCGGAGTCCATCGTCCCTGAGTAGAAGAGCAGTTCAGCCGCCACGGCGTTCCTTTCCGATCACGGCGCGAGCAGAACGGGGATGCGCATCTCGGCGTCGCTCACCGATCCGTGGAAGCCGCGCAGGGAAAGCTCCACCGAGAAGTCGCGCGACGAGAACACGGCGAAGTCGTCCAGCGACGCCACCAGCACGTCCCCGAAGCGCGCCCGTACGGCGGGATCGAGCGGCCCGAACCAGTCCTGGGCGTCCTCGCGCAGCGTGACGAGGACACGGTCGCCGAGACGCTCCTTCCACCGCTGGGCGACGTCCAGTTCGGCCCCCGTGCGGGTGTAGAGGTGGCGGAAGCGCGCCTCACCGGCGAGCACCGTGACGTCGTCGCGCAGCTCGGGATGGTCGTCGACGTCGAACCGGTCGTCGGCACCGATGTCCACCATCCCGTGGTCCGCGGTGACGAGCATGACGACGTCCTGCGGCAGCGCGGACCGCAACTGTTCGAGCTCGCGGTCGATCGTCTGCAGCATCTCGCGCCACTCGTCGGAGTCCACGCCATTGCTGTGCCCGGTGTGGTCGAGCCGCGACTCGTAGGCGTAGACGACCGTGCGACCGGGTCTCTCGCTCGCCTCCACTACGGCGTCGAGCCGCTCCCACACGGAGTCGACACCGACGAACGGGACGCCGCGCTGGCTGCAGCGCGTCAGTCCGCTGTCGGCGAACCGGCGGTCGTTGACCACCGTGGCGGCGATGCCGTCGTCGGCGAGCCGCGCCAAGACGGTGCGGTGGGGCTGCCACGTCTCGGGGTCGACATCGGCCTTCCATGACAGCGTGTTGAGCACCGTGGTCGTGCCGGGAACGCGGCACGTGTAACCGGGCATGCCGTGCATGCCCGGTCGCAGCCCAGTGCCCAGCGACGTCAGGCTGACCGACGTCGTGGACGGGATCGTCGAGGTCACGCCGTCGATGGACTGCCGGGCCGACAGCCAGGGCGCGAGCTGTGCGTGCTCACGCAACAGAAGCTCACCCAGCCCGTCGACGACGACCACCACGTAGCCTCGCGCCGCCGGAAGCTCCAGCGGAGCGTCGAGCGCTTCCGCGCCGAGCGCCAGACCGACTGAACCGAAGATGTTCCAGATACCGGGCCGGCTCATCGGCCCGCCGGCTGGTGCTGCGAGGTCGCCGCGGAGAGCTGCCGAGCGAGGTCGAGCAGCCGCTCGACGGCGGCGCCGCCGTCAGCGGCGGTGCTCAGCCGCAGCGTGAAGTCGTCGCCCGTGATGCTGCCGGAGTAACCGTGGTCGGCTTCGCACTGCGGGTCGTCGCAACGGGCCGGGGCGAGCTCCACCCGGGAGATCGCGCCCCAGGAGATGGTCAGCACGGCCTCCTCCAGCTGCTGCGAGTGCGTCGCGACCATGCGCGTGACGAGGACCGAGGACACCCGCGCGATCGGCACCGCCTCCGACGTGGTCGAGGTGTACGGACGCGGGAGGAGGTCGTCGCCGGGATGCTCGTCGGTGTGCGTGGCGATGACGCGCGTGGGCGTCAACGTCAGCACCGTCATGTGCCGGCGGATCTCGTCGCGTTCGAACGTCGGTTCGTGGTGCACCACGAACGCGCGGACCGGCTCGCCGGCCACAGCGTCGCGGATACCCGCCGCGACGATCTCCGGGTAGTACCCCGCACGGGAGATCTCCGCGAACAACTCGTCGGATCGATCGAGGTGGGAAGTCACCGGTTCAGGGTATCGCCCGACAGCACGGGCCTGCTGAGCCGACGCACGTACCACTCGCCACGGCGGTCGTTGGACGGGACGACCTTGGCACGGGCGCTCAGGGCGTAGAACCCGCCGGGGGTGGCGTACACCGGCTCGAGGTCGAGTTCGGCGACCTCGGGGAGGTCGTCCTTCAACGCGGCGATCCGCAAGATGACGTCGCGCAGACCGTCCACGTCGACCGCCGGGGAGCCGCGGTAGCCGAAGAGCATCGGCGCCGCACGGACGCCGCGCACCATCTGCTCGGCGTCGACGTCGGTCAGCGGCGGGATGCCGTACGTGCGGTCGTCGAGCAACTCGCTCGGCGCACCGGCGAGCCCGAAGGAGACGAGCGGACCGAACAGCGGGTCCTCGACCGCTTTGAAGGAAACGGGGACGCCCTCGGGGGCGGAACGCTGCACGAAGAAGGTGGTGTCCTCCCCCACGCCGCTCCACGTGGTCATGTTGTCCCATGCCTCGGTCATGTCCTGGGCGTCGTGGATGCCGCGCCACACGTGGGCGAGGTCCGGGCGGGCGCGCAGGCGTTCGCTCCCCGCCTTGAGCACGACGTCCCAGCCGAGGCTCTCGCCGGCGGCGATGGCCTCCTCACGATTGTGGACGATGATCCAGGTCCACAGATCGATGCCGTAGCAGGACAGCAGGAAGTGGACCTGCTCCGTGGACAGCACGGCACCGCGAGGGGCGAGCTCGAGCACGCTGCGGATGAGGGTCTTGGCGTCGCCGGTGCGGTACTGCTCCGAATCCTGGTACGTGCCATGGTCGCGCGACGCCCACTCCGCGTAGTTCACGGCGCGCGCCAGCGCGCGGACCGCCGCCTCGGGCGAGGCGTACGACGGGACCGAGCCGCGACCGGCCGAGCCGCCCTGCAGATCAGGCACGCGCAACAGGACCGGGATGCCCTTGCTGGCGAGGAACGTCGACACGATGGGCTTGTCCGACTGCTCGCCGATCGCGGCCAGGACGTTCGCGACGTCCTCGCCGCCGGTGTTGATGGGTGGCGTGTAGACAGCGACGAGCGCGTCGACGTCGGACCGCACGAGCGCGGCCTCGAGTGCGACCTCGAACTCCTCGGCCCCGGCGTTCGCGCCGAGCGAGATCGGGGGCGCCACCTGCAGGCCCTGGGACTTGGCGGCGTCGGTGACGATCAGGGCGACGGCGTCGGAGTTGCCGACGACCGCGATGCGGTTGCCGCGCGGCAACGGCTGGTGGGCCAGGAGCTGAGCGACGTCGAACATCTCGTCGAGGGTGTCGACCTGGATGACGCCCGCCTGGCTGAACATCGCGTCGACGGCCTTCTGCGGCGCGGAGGTGCGCTTGACCCGGTGGCCGACGGGGACACCTTGCGTGGAGCGTCCCGATTTGACCGCGACGATGGGTTTCTGCTCCGACACCCGGCGGGCGATGCGCGAGAACTTGCGGGGGTTGCCGATGGACTCGAGGTACAGCAGCACGACCTCGGTGGCGTCGTCGTTCTGCCAGTACTGAAGCAGGTCGTTGCCGGAGACGTCGGCGCGGTTGCCCGCCGAGACGAACGTCGACAGGCCGAGTCCGCGCCGCGAGACCGTCTCCAGGATCGCCGAACCGAGCGCCCCGGACTGGCAGAAGAACCCGGCGCGGCCCTGCGGGGGCATGGTGGGCGACAGCGAGGCGTTGAGCTGCACTTCCGGGGCGGTGTTGATGACGCCCAGGCAGTTGGGGCCGATGAGTCGCAGACCGTGCGTACGGCACAGGTGCAGCAACTCCTCCTGGCGCTTTCGGCCTTCGGGACCCTCTTCGGCGAAGCCGGCGGAGATCACCACCAGGCCGTGCACACCCTTGGCCGCACAGTCCAGGACGACGTCGTTGACCGAGTCGGCGGGCACCGCGACGATCGCGACCTCCACCTCACCGGGAATGTCCTGCACCGACCGGTAGGCAGGCAGGCCCGAGACGGAATCGGCCAGCGGATTGACCGCGTACACCGTGCCGTTGTAGTCACCGAGCACGAGGTTGCGGACCATCGTCTGCCCGATGGAGGACTGGCGCCGGCTGGCGCCGACGACCGCGATGCTGGAGGCGTCGAAGATGCGCTCGATCGAGGCGGCCTCCGCGCGCTGCTCGCGCGCACGCATCACGCCGATCGCCGACTGCGTGGGGTCGATGCGGAATCGCAGCTGCTGCACGCCGCCCTCGAGCTGGCCGGAGATGGTGTAGCCCATCTCGCGGAACACCTGCATCATCCGGACGTTCTCGGGCAGCACCTCCGCGGTGAACTCGTGGATGCCCCGCTCGCGCCCCGCCTGCGCGAGGTGCTCGAGCAGGAGCTGACCGATGCCCCGACCCTGGTGGGCGTCCTCGACGAGGAACGCCACCTCGGCTTCGGTCGGGCTCGTGGCGTCGTAGCGGCCGACGGCGATGATCTCGTCGTGCTGGGTGACGACGAACGCGACCCGGCGGTCGTAGTCGACCTCGGTGAACCGCTTGATGTCGCGCTGCGAGAGGCGCGGGTACGGTGCGAAGAACCGGAAGTACTTGGACTCGGCGGACACCCTGTCGTAGAACTCCACGAACTTGGTGGCGTCCTCGGGGACGATGGGGCGAATCTGCGCGACCCTGCCGTCCTTGAGCAGAACGTCGGCCTCCCAGGCATCCACAGGGTCCACGTCGTCCACGCCACCAACCTACCGGGTCAGGCGGCGTGGCGGTGCGAGCCTCGCCCGCCACGTCGGGGAGAATAGGACGTCGTTCCCGATCGAGGAGAGGATGCATGGCTGCCCGCAAAGCCGCCCCGCCCGCACCGCCGGAGGACTTCGACGAGCACATCGTCGATACCAACGTCAGTGACGAGATGCGCTCGAGCTTTCTCGAGTACGCCTACTCCGTGATCTACTCGCGGGCGCTTCCGGACGCCCGCGACGGACTCAAGCCGGTGCAGCGGCGGATCCTCTACACGATGGAGGACATGGGCCTGCGGCACGACCGCGGCCACGTCAAGAGCGCCCGCCCCGTCGGCGACGTCATGGGTCGGTTCCACCCCCACGGCGACAGCGCGATCTACGACGCGCTCGTGCGCATGGTGCAGCCCTGGTCGCTGCGCCTGCCGCTGCTGGACGGCCACGGCAACTTCGGGTCGCAGGACGATCCGCCCGCCGCCATGCGTTACACCGAGTGCCGCATGGACACGCCGGCCGAGGCGATGACGGAGTCGATCGACGAGGACACCGTCGACTTCCGGCCCAACTACGACGGCCGTGAGATGGAGCCGGCGGTGCTCCCGGCGGCGTTCCCGAACCTGCTGGTCAACGGCGCCACGGGCATCGCCGTCGGCATGGCCACCAACCTGCCGCCCCACAACCTCGTCGAGGTCGTGCAAGCGCTGCGTCACCTCATCGACCACCCGAACGCCTCGCTCGACGACCTCATGCGCTTCGTGCCCGGCCCGGACCTGCCGACCGGCGGCAAGATCGTCGGCCTGGACGGCATCCGCGACGCCTACGAGAGCGGCAACGGCTCGTTCCGCATGCGCGCCACCGCGCGGATCGAGTCGATCACCCCGCGCCGCAAGGGCATCGTCGTGACCGAGCTGCCGTTCAACGTCGGTCCCGAGAAGGTCATCGAGGCGATCAAGAAGTACGTCCAGAACAAGAAGCTGCAGGGCATCTCGGACATCAAGAACCTCACCGACCGCCACAAGGGCCTGCACCTGGTCATCGAGCTCAAGAACGGCTTCGTCCCCGAGGCGATCCTCGAGCAGCTGTACAAGCTGACGCCGATGGAGTCCTCGTTCGGCATCAACGCGGTGGCTCTCGTCGACGGCCAGCCGCGCACCCTCGGGCTGCGCGAACTGCTGCAGGTGTACCTCGAGCACCGTATCGACGTGGTGCGCCGGCGCAGCGCCTACCGACGTCGCAAGGCTGCCGACCGCCTCCACCTCGTGGACGGCCTGCTCATCGCCATCCTCGACATCGACGAGGTCATCCAGCTCATCCGCTCCAGCGACAACCGCGGCGAGGCACGCGAGCGTCTGCGCACGGTCTTCGATCTCAGTGAGCCGCAGGCCGACTACATCCTCGACCTGCAGCTCGGCCGACTCACCAAGTTCTCCCGCCTGGAGCTGGAGAAGGAAGCCGAGGACCTGCGCCGCCGCATCGAGGAGCTCGACCACATCCTCTCCGACGAGTCGGCGCTCCGGGCCCTGGTCGGCGACGAGCTGGCCGAGGTCGCGGAGCGGTTCGGCACGCCGCGGCGCACCGTCCTGCTCGAGTCGGCCGGCCAGCAGGTCAGCGCGGCCAAGCTCTCCGTCGAAGTGGCCGACGACCCGTGCTGGGTGCTGTTGTCGGCCACGGGCCTCATGGCGCGCACGAGCGACGCCGCACCGCTCGGCCCCGTGGGCCGACGCGGCAAGCACGACGTGATCGTCAGCTCGGTCGGGTCGACCGCCCGCGGCCAGATCGGGGTCGTCTTCGACGACGGCACGGTGCACCGCCTCGACGTCCTCGACCTTCCCGCCCTGCCCCCGACCGCGGACGCTCCTCACATCCAGGGCGGCGTCCCGCTCAGCGAACTGCTCGCGGTCGAGGCGAGGCCGCTCGCGCTGATGAGTTTCGACGACGACGTCCCGGGTCTGGCGCTCGGCACGCGTCAGGGAGTGGTCAAGCGCGTGCGCCCCGATCACCTCACCAACCGTGACAGTTGGGAGATCATCCGGCTCGAGGACGACGACCGGCTCGTCGGTGCGGTCGCGCTCGCCACCGGCGAGGAGGAACTGGCCTTCGTCACCTCCGACGCTCAACTCCTGCGATTCTCTGCCTCGCTCGTGCGCGCGCAAGGCCGTACCGGCGGCGGTGTCAGCGGCATCAAGCTCGGCAGCGGTGCGCAGGTCGTCGCGTTCGGAGCGGTGGCGGACGTCGAGTCGGCGCACGTGGTGACCATTGCCGGGCACGGCGACGCGCTCCCGGGCACCCAGAACGGCTCGGTCAAGGTCAGCCCGTTGCGCATCTACCCGGCCAAGGGTCGCGCGACCGGCGGCGTACGGTGCCAGCGCCTCCTCGCCGGCGAGGACCGATTGATCGGTGCCTGGATCGGTGACGGCGAACCACAAGCGTGTGCCACGAGCGGATCTCCGGTCGAGCTGCCGCCCCCGTCCGAGCGCCGCGACGGTTCCGGCCAACCGGTCGCCCAGCCCATCCTGGCGGTCGCGTCACCGGTCTCGGTGGCACTGCGAGCCGTGTCACACTGACCTCGTGCGTACCTCGCTTCGTCTGCTCATCGCCACCGTCGCGGCGCTCGTCCTGACCGCGTGCTCGTCGCAGGACACCGACCAGCCCGACTCCGATCCCTCGGCCCGGTTGCAGGCCGCCGCGGACACCATCACGGCGGCACCGGCCATCGAGTTCTCCCTAGCCACGGACCGGCTCCCCTCGGGCGTCACCGGTCTGCTGTCGGTCAAGGGCGAGGGCAACGACTCACCGGCCTTCCGCGGCGAGGCGCGTGTCTCGGCCGGTGGCGCAGCACTGCCGGCCGAGGTCGTGGCCGTGGACGGTCAGCTCTGGGCCAAGACCGGTTTCTCCTCGGACTTCCTCACGATCGACCCGGCTCAGCTCGGTGTTCCCGATCCGGCGCAGCTCGTCGGCTCGGGTGAGGACAGTGCGGTGTCGCTGCTGACGAGCGCCACCGAACTCGAGGAGGGCGACGAGGTGCGGGACGGCCGCGACGTCCTCACCACGATCACCGGCACGATCCCGGGTGCCGACGTCGCACGACTGCTGACGACGGCCGACGAGAAGGGCGACTTCGACGCCGAGTTCCGGCTCACCGACGACGACGCCCTGCGGGACGTCGTCGTCACCGGCCCCTTCTACGCCGGCAGCGACGACGTCACCTACACGCTGACCATCACGGCCCTCGACTCCCCCGTCGAGATCACCGCTCCGAAGCGCCCGACGGCCCGGTGACGGCACCGCGGCTGCTCCTCGGCCTCGCGGCCGTCGCCATCGGGTTCGCTGCTGCCGACACGTACGTCGTCGTGCTGGCCCTGCCGGACATGATGACGGCGAGCGGGCTCAACCTGGACGAACTTCAGCGGGCGGCGCCGATCGTCTCCGGCTTCCTGCTCGGCTACGTCGGCATCCTGCCGCTCATCGGCCGCATCGCCGACCTGCGCGGCCGCGTGCCGGTGCTCATCGGCTGTCTGGTCGTCTTCGCCGCGGGATCGGTCGTCACGGCGGCGGCCTACGACCTCACCACGATCGTCACGGGGCGGTTCTTCCAGGGCCTCGGCGGTGGCGGACTCATCCCGCCGACGCTCGCCCTCGTCGCCGACCGCTGGCCGCCAGAACGCCGCGGCCTGCCGCTGGGGCTCGTCGGCGCGGTTCAAGAACTCGGCAGCATGCTCGGGCCGCCCTACGGAGCCGTGGTCCTGGCGTTCGGCACCTGGCGCGACATCTTCTGGCTCAACTGCGCCGTGGGACTGATCATCGCCGCAGCGCTGTGGCCGCAACGGGGCTCCGCTCGCCGGTGGCGCGACCTGCCCGGACTCCTCCTGGTGACCCTCGCCGCCGCCGCCGGGCTCCTCGTCATGCTGCAGCCGCAGTCCCTCGTCACCGACGTCACCCTCGGCCTGGGCTTCGTCCCGTTCTCCGGCGAGTCCCGGTGGTGGTCGCCGGTGGGCGTCGCCGCAGTGGTTCTGCTACTCGCGTTCGTCGTCCGCCAGGCGACCGCGCGCGATCCCCTTGTCGACTGGGCCGGCTGGCGGCAGGCCCTCGCGCGGACCGACCCATGGGGAGCGCTGGCGATGTCGGTCGCGCTCGGTGCCGTGATCGTGACGTTCGCATCCGCCGAGCCCGAATCGGGCGCGGTCTCCCCGCACGCGCCGTGGCTGCTGCTCCTCGCCGTGCTGGCCGCGGCGGTCGTCGTATGGCGGCAGCGCCGGGCGGCCGAACCCATCGTGCCGCGCGGCGCCCTGCGTGACCGGGTCGCCGTCGGCGCCCTCGTCGTGTCGTTCTTCATCGGCGCCTCACTCATCGCCGCACTCGTCGACATCCCGTTCTTCGCCCGGCTCACCGTCGCCCCGGATTCGCAGCTCGACGCGGCGCTCGTCCTCGTGCGGTTCCTCGTCGCGCTACCGGTCGGAGCGGTCCTCGGCGGGTGGTTGACCCGTCGCGTCGCCGCGTCCCTGGTGACCACCGCAGCGATGCTGCTGAGCGCCGCGATGTTCGCGATCATGGCGCAGTGGGAGGCCGACGCACTGACCCACCTGACGAGCGACGTGGTGCTGGTACTCGCCGGGCTCGGTTTCGGCGTGGCCATCGCTCCGGTCAACGCAGCGCTGCTCGACCACACTGCCGCTGGCGTGCACGGGGTAGCGAGCGCCCTCCTCGTCGTCGCCCGCATGGTCGGGATGCTCGTGGGGGTCTCGGCCTTGAGCGCCATCGGTCTTCGCGCCTTCCGATCCGCCGCCGACGCGATGCCGCCGATCGAGGAACTGTGCGGCGACGCTTCGGTGTGTCCGGCGTACAACGACGCCGTGCGCGAGGCCGGGATCGCGCAGCTTCAGGCGGTCTTCACGGGCGCGATGGTCTGCGCTCTGGCGGCGGCGCTCCTGGCCGTGCTGCTGCTTCGATCGCGCAGCGCTAGCGTACGAACATGAGCAGTGCTTTCGACGATCTTCTCGACGCCAACCGGACCTACGCCGAGCACCATGACCTCAAGGGCTTCGACGGCATCGCCCACGCGGGTGTCGCCATGGTGACCTGCATGGACTCGCGGATCGACCCTCTCCGCATGATCGGCCTCTCCCCCGGCGATGCGAAGATCCTGCGCAATCCCGGCGGGCGGGTCACCGACCAGGCGCTGGTCGCGGTCGTCCTGGGAGTCACGCTGCTGAACGTGCGGCGGGTGCTCGTCGTCGAGCACACCCGGTGCGCGATGGCCTCCTCCACCGAAGATGAGCTGCACGAGCGGATCAGCGACTTCATGGGCACCGATTCGACGTGGATGTCGCTCGGTGCGATCCAGGACCAGGAGAAGACCATTCGCGCCGACGTGCACCGCGTGCGCAGTCACCCGCTCGTCCCGGCCGACGTGAGCGTCGGCGGGTTCATCTACGACGTGGACTCCGGACTGCTGCAGCCGGTCGTGGAGGCGTGACCTCGGTCCGGGCGGTGCGTCGTCACGCACCGCCCGGATGGGGCCCGATCATCACACTCAGGCGTCGATGAGGTCGGCGTCGATCTCGTACGCGCCTTGGACGATGAATTCCTTGCGCGGGGGCACCTCGTTGCCCATCAGCAGTTCGAACACCTCGGTGGCCTCCTCGGCGTCGTCGACCGTGAGTCGGCGCAACGTACGGTGCCGCGGGTCCATCGTGGTCTCGGCCAGTTGCGACGCGTCCATCTCGCCGAGTCCCTTGTACCGCTGCACCGGATCCTTCCAGCGAATGTTCTTGCGCTTGAGCTCGGCGAGTTTGCGTTGCAACTCCGGGTCGGAGTACGTGTACACGTACTTGTCCTGACCCTTCTTGGGGTTGACCAGCTCGATGCGGTGCAAGGGCGGCACCGCGGTGAACACCCGGCCGGCCTCGACCAGCGGGCGCATGTACCGGAAGAACAGCGTCGCCAGCAGGCAGCGGATGTGGGCGCCGTCGGAGTCCGCGTCGGCCATGAAGATGATGCGGCCGTAGCGGGCGGCGTCGATGTCGAAGGTGCGGCCCGAGCCGGCGCCGACGACCTGGATGATCGACGAGCATTCGGCGTTCTTGAGCATGTCGCCCACGCTGGCCTTCTGCACGTTGAGGATCTTGCCGCGGATGGGCAGGAGCGCCTGGAACTCGGAGTCGCGGGCCGACTTGGCCGTGCCCAGCGCGGAGTCACCCTCCACGATGAACAGCTCCGTGCGATCGACGTCGCTGCTGCGGCAGTCGGCCAGCTTGGCGGGCAGCGCGCTCGACTCGAGCGCGTTCTTGCGGCGCTGGTTGTCGCGTTGCTGGCGGGCCGCGACGCGCGTGCGCGCGGCGCCCACGACCTTCTCCATGACCTGGCGGGCCTTGGCCTTGTCGGCCGCCTTGGAGGACGTCAGGAACGCCTTGAGCTCGCGCGCGACGATCTGGTTGACGATGCGCGTGACCGGCGGCGTGCCGAGGACCTCCTTGGTCTGGCCTTCGAACTGCGGTTCGGCGAGCCGGACGGTGACGACGGCGGTGAGTCCCTCGAGGATGTCGTCCTTGACGATGTCCGGGTCGCCGTTCTTGAGCAGCCGCGTGTTCTTCAGCACCTCGTTGAACGTCTTGGTGAGCCCGCGCTCGAAGCCGTTGACGTGCGTGCCGCCCTTGGGGGTGGCGATGATGTTGACGAAGGACCGCAATCGCGAGTCGTAGTCGTTGTCCCACCGCACGGCGATGTCGACGCCGAGGTTGCGCTCGACGTCCTGCGGCGTCATGTGTCCGGCCTCGTCGAGAATCGGCACGGTCTCGGTGAACGTGCTCTCGCCCTGGAGGCGCAGCACATCGGTGACCGGCTCACCGGGCGCGAGGAACTCGCAGAACTCCGAGATGCCGCCGTCGTGCTGGAAGTCCTCCTCGTGCACCTCCTCGCCGCGTTCGTCGCGGATGACGATGCGCAGGCCGGGCACGAGGAACGACGTCTGCCGGGCCCGGGCGACGAGGTCGTCATAGGAGAACTCGGCGGTCTTGATGAAGATCTGGGGGTCGGCCCAGTACCGCACGCGGGTGCCGGTCTTGGCCTTGGCGACCTTGCCGGCCTTGCGCAGCGTGTTGTCGACCGTGAAGTCGGCGTCGGGACCCTCGCCGGCGTAGACGCCGGGGGTGCCGCGGCGGAACGACATGGCCCACGTCGCCCCACCCTTGTCGACCTCGACGTCGAGGCGCGAGGACAGCGCGTTGACGACCGAGGCGCCGACGCCGTGCAGACCGCCGGTCGCGTTGTAGGAGCCGCCGCCGAACTTGCCGCCGGCGTGGAGCTTGGTGAAGACGACCTCGACGCCGGACAGGCCGGTCTTGGTCTCGGTGTCGACGGGGATGCCGCGCCCGTTGTCGCGCACCTCGACCGAGCCGTCGCGGTGCAGCACGACGACGATCTCGTCGCAGTGACCGCCGAGCGCCTCGTCGACCGCGTTGTCGATGATCTCCCACAGGCAGTGCATGAGACCGCGGGTGTCGGTGGAGCCGATGTACATGCCCGGTCGCTTGCGAACCGCCTCGAGCCCCTCGAGGACGAGCAGGTTGCGAGCGTCGTAACTGGAGATGGTGGCGTCCTTTCCCCTCAGATGTCAGCGCTTCTCAGCCTATCGACCCGTACCGACACGCCGCGGTTGCCATGCCGATGCAGCGTGTTGTCGCGGACTTGGGTCGAGGAGGGAGTATTCATGTCGTAAGGTCGACCCACGACGCGGAATATCACCGCCGAGACGCACGTTGACGTGACCGAGACCGCCTGAAGAAAGAGGACATCGTGACAGCAACCGCTGAACTCTCCGCCCTCACCGCCGGTGACCGTTGCGATCGCTGCGGCGCTCAGGCGTACGTCCGTGTCGAACTCACGGCGGGCGCCGAGCTGCTGTTCTGTGCGCACCATGCTCGCCAGCACGAGGACAAGCTGCGAGAGGTCGCCATCAACATCCACGACGAGTCGGGCCGACTGAACGCCTGATCTCTCGTCCCGAGACGCTGCAGGGCCCCGACCAGCCGGTCGGGGCCCTTCGCGTTCCATCGGGACCGCCGGCACCTTCGACCTCGACGCCGAGTTGGCGCTCTGGTTCAGCGGGCTGGGCGCAAGGTGCGGTTCGAGTTCGAGGGCAGCGCCGACATCCGCAGCATCGGCCGGATGATCGCCCACTACGTGCTGTGACATGCGAAACGCCCGGTCCGATCAGGACCGGGCGTTTCTCCGTGCTGAGAATCTCAGTCCAGGTAGTCGCGCAGAACCTGCGAGCGCGACGGGTGGCGCAGCTTGCTCATGGTCTTGGACTCGATCTGACGGATGCGTTCACGCGTCACGCCGTAGACCTTGCCGATCTCGTCGAGCGTCTTGGGCTGGCCGTCGGTCAGGCCGAAGCGCATCGACACGACGCCGGACTCACGCTCGCTGAGGGTGTCGAGGACCGCGTGCAGCTGCTCCTGCAGCAGCGTGAAGGACACGGCATCGGCCGGGACGATCGCCTCGGAGTCCTCGATGAGGTCGCCGAACTCGCTGTCGCCGTCCTCGCCGAGGGGCGTGTGGAGGCTGATCGGCTCGCGGCCGTACTTCTGGACCTCGACGACCTTCTCGGGCGTCATGTCCAGTTCCTTGGCGAGCTCCTCCGGGGTGGGCTCGCGACCCAGGTCCTGCAGCATCTGCCGCTGGACACGAGCGAGCTTGTTGATGACCTCGACCATGTGCACCGGGATGCGAATCGTGCGGGCCTGGTCGGCCATCGCACGGGTGATCGCCTGGCGGATCCACCAGGTGGCGTACGTGGAGAACTTGAAGCCCTTGGTGTAGTCGAACTTCTCGACCGCGCGGATCAGACCGAGGTTGCCCTCCTGGATGAGGTCCAGGAACAGCATGCCGCGGCCGGTGTAGCGCTTGGCGAGCGAGACGACGAGACGCAGGTTGGCCTCGAGCAGGTGGTTCTTGGCCCGGCGCCCGTCGACGACGATCCACTCGAGCTCTTCGCGGGTCTTGTCCGAGATGCGCCCGCCCTTGGCGAGCTTCTCCTCGGCGAACAGGCCGGCCTCGATGCGCTTGGCGAGCTCGACCTCCTCGCCGGCGGTCAGCAGCGAGACCTTGCCGATCTGCTTGAGGTAGTCCTTGACCGGGTCGGCCGTGGCACCGGCGACCATGACCTGCTGGGCAGGCTCATCGGTGTCGTCGGCGGTCGACAGCGTGAAGCTGGACTCCTCGTCCTCCTTCAGCGTCGGGTCGGTCGCCAGATCCTTCTCGAACTCCTCGTCCGAGATATCGGGCAGGACCTTCTTGCCATTGGCATCGACCTTGGCGGCTTCGGGAACTTCCAGCGCGCCCGCGAGGTCGATCGTCTCCTCCAGGACCTCTGCGGCCTTCTTGGCCGCGGGCTTCTTCGCTGGTGCCTTCTTCACCGCCGGCTTCTTGGCTGCGGCTGCCTTCTTGGCGGGAGCCTTGGCGGCGGCCGTCTTCTTCGTCGAGCCAGCTGCTGGAGTCACCGGGACATCAACCTCGCATCATCGAGTCGAGGGCGCAACAAAGAGCCCTCTGGTCAACCTCTGCGCACTAGTGTGCCACGCCACCCCAACGCGTGAATCACCCGTCGGCGGTTCAGCCGCGATGGGGCCAGGTATGCACTGGTTCCCCGGTCAACATGTGCTCTCGATACTCCACCGTGAGGTCGCGCAGAGCCGCGAGCCGGTCGGTCGCGGCCATCGGGTGACGCCGGAATGCCTCGATCATCCAGGTCGCTCCGTTGCGTCCCGTGAGACACCGTTGTTCGATGATGCCGAGAAGCCGATCGGCGACATCCTGGTCCACAGCGCTGGACTCCAGACCGGCGTGCGCGAGCGGCAGCAGATGGCGCAAGACGAGTTCGCGGGCTGGCACGGCACCGACGTTCGGCCACACCAGCTCGGTCTCGATGCCCGTGCGGGCGGCGGCGTGGAAGTTCTCCTCGGCCGCCGCGAACGGCATCTGGGACCAGACCGGCCGCTCCGCCAGCACCAGGGCCTTGACGAGGCCGTAGAAGAACGCAGCGTTCGCCAGCGCATCGACGACCGTAGGACCGGCCGGCAGCAGCCGGTTCTCGATCCGCAAGTGCGGCCGGCCGTCCGCAACGTCGTAGATGGGACGGTTCCAGCGGTAGATCGTGCCGTTGTGCAACTTCAGCTCGGCCAGGCTCGGGATGCGTCCAGCCGCCAGTTCCTCGACCGGATCCTCCTCCTCAACGACCGGCAGCAGCGCCGGGAAGTACTTGGAGTTCTCCTCGAACAGGTCGAAGACCGAGGTGATCCAGCGCTCACCGAACCACACGCGCGGACGCACGCCCTGCACCTTGAGCTCCTCGCTGCGGGTGTCGGTGGCCTGCTCGAACAGCGCGATGCGCGTCTCGTGCCACAGTTGCCGCCCGAGCAGGAACGGCGAGTTGGCGCCCACTGCCAGCTGGACCCCGGCGACGGCCTGGGAGGCGTTCCAGGCCGCGCCGAACTCGTCCGGCTCGACCTGCAGGTGCAGCTGGGTGCTCGTGCACGCGGCCTCGGGGATGATCGTGTCGGTCGTCGTGGCGAGCCGGTCGACGCCGTCGATCTCGATCTCGATGTCCTCTCCGCGCGCGGCGAGGATCTGGTCGGACAGCAGGTGGTAGCGGGGGTTGGCGGAGATCGCGTCGCCCGTGAAGTGCGACTCCTGCAGCGTGGGCAGGATGCCGATCATCAGGAGGCGGGCGTCCACGGCCGTCGCCCGGCGATCGGCGTGCATGAGGTCGTCGCGCAGCTTGTCGGCGATCTTCGCGAGCCCCCGGCCACCGATCTCCACGGGCGGCACGTTGACCTCGAGGTTGAAGAGGCCGAGTTCGGTCTGGAAGTCCTCGTCGGCGATGCGGTCCAGCGCCTCGGCGTTGCGCAGAGCGGGGTCCCCGGCGGCGTCGACGAGGTTGAACTCCACCTCGATGCCGATCTGGGGGTGATCGACCGAGAAGTCCTCCTCGCTCAGCATGGAGGCGAGGGCGTCCAGGCATCTGCGGACCTTGGCGCGGTAACGGGTGCGGTCCTCCCGCGTGAACTCACGGGCGTCGACGTCTTGTCCCATGCACGTCAGCGTAGAGAAGAATCACGCACTCCGTCGGGTGACGACGTCAGGTCCGACATCGGCGTCGGCCTGCGCGAAGTCGGCCCATCGCGCCGGGTTCACGCCATGCGAGACGAGGGTCAACAACAGGTTGGCCATCGAGTAGGAGGGGGCGATCCGCTGCGCCCGTTCCAGCGCCACCACCGCACGCGCTCCGTCGCCCCATATCCACGCGGAGAACCCGGCAAGACAGAGTGCGGGCACCGACATGGCCTCGGGCATCCGCCGCGCCACCGAGCACCAGAGACCATGCATCCGGGGCGCGTTCTCCCGGTCGATGCGCAGCCACGCCGCGTCCCGCGCCGGTATCGAGGTGACGAGGACGCCCAGCCGCACGAGTTCGCCGTCGGCGTAATCGTGATCACCGGCCAGCAGACGCTCGACCTGGCCGATCTCGCCCGCGGGGTCGCCTCGATGGCACGCGTCCTCGAGCGCGGTGAACGCGGCGTCGTGCATCCAGTCCTGCCGCGGACCGCTCAACGGCGCGATCTCGTCGTAGAGCGCGTCGCGGTCCTCGAGCACGGTCAGCCCGGCCGCTACGGCGGATACACGTGCGGCGTGCACGTCGGACAACTCGTAGGGCTCCCCCTCGGACGGACAGTCGGGAAGATCGGTCCACAGACGCTGGTCGGTCGCCCAGATCTTCAGGCGCACCGGTAGCGACCCGAGCCGCTCGCCGACCGCATGCAGCAACTCCTCGGCCACCGCAGGGTTCTCGCTCAGCCCGATGAGGATCACCGCCTCGTCGGCGTTGCGCCGCAGGTGCTCGGCGACGACGGCTGCGACCTGCTCGTCGTCGGAACGCCGCTCGGGGATGTCGATGCGCAACCGGAAGCCGAAGCGGTTGCGGGGGCCGCTCACGCAGAGCCCGATGATCGACTCGCGGGGCACGAAGCCGAAGAGGGCGGGCACGGCGTTGAGCAGATCTTCGAAGGTATGGGCGCGGTACAGGGGCGGGTCCTGGGATCGAGTCATATCCCGAGCCTCGACGTCGCAGCGCCCGCGGTGAAGAAGCCCCGATGCAGCCTGTGGACGCGCGGAGGTGAGCTCATGCTTGTGGATGCGGGAACTGTCCGGAGTGCACGACACAATGGACTCATGCGCGCCACGGCATCGATCCTCCATGTGGATCTCGACGCCTTCTTCGCAGCCGTGGAGCAGCGTGACAAGCCGTCGCTGCGCGGCAAGCCGGTGATCGTGGGGGGTATCGGCGGCCGCGGCGTGGTCTCCACCGCCTCTTACGAGGCGCGCAGGTTCGGTGTCCGGTCCGCCATGAGCATGGCCGAGGCTCGCGGGCGCTGTCCGCACGCGGCGTTCCTCGCCGGCCGCTTCGACGCCTACCGCGAGGCGTCGCGCATCGTCATGGAACGGCTACGCGAGCTCTCACCCCTGGTCCAGCCGCTGTCACTCGACGAGGCATTCGTCGACCTTGCCGCCAACCCGGACTTCGATCCCGACGACCTCGAATCGCTCGTCGTCCAACTGCGTGCCGACATCACCGAACGGACTCACGGGCTCACCTGTTCGGTGGGCGTGGCCAGTTCGAAGTTTCTGGCCAAGATCGCCAGCGAACTCAACAAGCCCGACGGCCACTTCATCGCCCATCCAGGAACCGAACTCGAACTCTTGGCGCCGATGCAGGTCACCGCCATCCCCGGCGTCGGCCCCGCGACGGCCGAACGATTGCGGCGCCTCGGCGTCGAGACGATCGAGCAGCTGCGCGCACTGAGCCTCGACGAACTGACGCGCTCGCTGGGAACGGCGAGCGGTCGCTCGCTGTTCCATCTCGCCCGCGGCGAGGACGACCGTCCTGTCGAGGCGCATCGTGAGGCCAAGTCCGTCAGCGTCGAGGACACGTTCCCGGTCGATATCGCCGATCGTGCCGAGCTGGCCTCTGTCACCGACACGCTGGCGCGGACCGTCGCGCGCCGCCTCCGCGCCGCCGGACAGTCAGGCCGCACGGTGACGCTCAAGATGCGCCGGCACGACTTCGAGACGCACACCCGCTCCATCACGCTGCCGGGACCCACCGATCATCCGCGGGTCATCACCGACACCGCTTTGGGTCTCCTCGCGGCGGCCGACGTCACCGGTGGCCTCCGGCTGCTCGGTGTCGGGGTCTCCGGGCTCACCGATTGGGTGCAGGACGACCTCTTCAGCGAGCCGCCCAGCGACGAGGACGACACTGCACCCCTCCCCCGCCGCGCCGTCCGGCATCAACCCGAACGCACATGGGTGGCCGGCATGGACGTCACCCACACCGAGCACGGCGACGGGTGGGTGTGGGGCGCCGGGCTCGGGCGCGTCACGGTGCGCTTCGAGACACGGCTGACGCCGTCCGGACCCATCATGACGTTCGCCGACGACGACCCCGCACTCTCGGCTCGCGCGTCCGCCCCGGCCGGTACGGTCGAGGCATGACCCAGCCCCCGCTCGCCGAACGCCGCCCCACGACTCGCGTCCACCACGGCGACTCCGTCGTCGACGAGTACGAGTGGCTCAGGGACAAGGAGGACCCGGCCACCATCGCGTATCTGGAGGCCGAGAACGCGTACGCCGAGCAGCAGACCGCGCACCTGGCCGGTCTGCGCGAGCAGATCTTCGACGAGATCAAGTCGCGCACGCAGGAGACCGATCTCTCCGTCCCGGTCCGGCACGGTGACTGGTGGTACTACACCCGCACCCGCGAGGGACAGCAGTACGCGATCCGCTGCCGTTGCCCGATCACCGACCGCGACGACTGGACCCCTCCCACGCTGGACGGTGAGGCCCCCATCGAGGGCGAGGAGATCCTGCTCGACGCGAACGTGGAGGCGCAGGGGCACGAGTTCTTCTCGCTGGGCGCCTTCAGCCTCAGCGACGACGACGCCCTGCTCGCGTGGTCGGTCGACACCACCGGCGACGAGCGGTACACCATCCGGATCAAGGACGTCCGCACCGGAAAGCTGCTCGGCGACGAGATCACCGGGGCGGCCGCCGGCGCCACCTGGTCCGCCGACGGGAGCCACCTGTTCTACACCGTCGTCGACGACGCCTGGCGGCCGTACCAGGTGTGGCGCCACCGGGTGGGAGCCGACGAGTCCGACGTCCTCGTGTTCGAGGAGCCCGACGAGCGCTACTTCGTCGGGGTCGGCCGATCGCAGTCCGAGCGGTACCTCGTCATCAGCGTCGGGTCCAAGATCACCAGCGAATCCCGCGTACTCGAGGCGGACGACCCGACGGGTGAGTTCCGCGTCGTCCTGCCGCGCCGCGAGGGTGTCGAGTACGGCATCGAGCACGTCGTCGTCGACGGACAGGACCACTTCCTGCTGCTCCACAACGAGGGCGCGCCCAACTTCGAGCTGGCCGTCGTCCCCGTCGACGATCCGACTCAGCGCACGGTCGTGATCCCCGCCGACGACACGACGCGACTCGACGACGTCGACGTGTTCAAGCGGTTCGTGGCCGTCAGTTATCGCCGCGAGGCGCTCACCCGCGTGGCCATCATGCCGATCGTCGACGGCGGGTTCGGCCCGCTCGAGGAGATCACGTTCGAGGAGGAATTGTTCTCCTGCGGCGTCGGCGCCAACGCCGAGTGGGACCCTCCGTTCCTACGCCTCGGATACACCTCGTTCGTCACGCCCGGTTCGGTCTACGACTACGACCTCGCGAGCGGCACGCTGGTGCTGCGGCGTCAGGTCCCGGTGCTCGGCGGCTACGACCCGGCGCAGTACCGCCAGGAACGCGCCTGGGCGACCGCCGACGACGGCACGCGCGTACCGATCTCCATCGTCTACCGCCACGACACACCGCGCGACGGCACCGCCCCCGCGTTGCTCTACGGGTACGGGTCCTACGAGGCGTCGATGGACCCGGGCTTCTCCATCCCGCGGCTGAGCCTGCTCGACCGCGGCTTCGTGTACGCCGTCGCGCACGTGCGCGGCGGCGGCGAGATGGGGCGCCACTGGTACGAGGACGGCAAACTGCTGGCGAAGCGCAACACGTTCACCGACTTCATCGCCTGCGCGCACTACCTCGTCGACGCCGGATGGACGACCGCCGACCGGCTGGTCGCCGAGGGTGGCAGCGCCGGGGGTCTGCTCATGGGCGCGGTGGCCAACATGGCGCCAGACGCCTTCGCCGGCATCCTCGCCGAGGTCCCGTTCGTCGACGCCCTCACCTCGATCCTCGACCCCTCGCTGCCGCTGACGGTCATCGAATGGGACGAGTGGGGCGATCCGCTGCACGATCCCGACGTCTACGCGTACATGAAGTCCTACTCCCCGTACGAGAACGTCGGTCCCCACGCTTACCCCAGGATCTGCGCCGTCACCAGCCTCAACGACACCCGCGTGCTGTACGTCGAGCCGGCCAAATGGGTGGCCAAGCTGCGCAGCGTCGCGGTCACCGATCAGCCGATCCTGCTCAAGACCGAGATGTCCGCCGGGCACGGCGGTGTGAGCGGCCGCTACGCCGCGTGGCGCGAGCGGGCCTGGGAGCTCGCCTGGATCCTCGACGCTGCCGGCGCGGCCCCCACGACATAGGTTCCGGCCGTTTCGTTACGTCCGTCACAAGCTTGCTAAGAACCCGCTGAGAGCGGAATCCCCAGGGGGCGCCTGCCGTTGTACCAGGTGCAACCAAGTGATGGGAGACCCTCCGTGGACCACAACACCGACATCGAAGGCAAGGACAGCGTCGGCATGTACCTCGCCGAGATCGCCCGCACGCCTCTGCTGGACGCAGAGCGTGAGGTCGAGCTGAGCAAGACCATCGAGGCCGGTCTGTTCGCGCGTCATCTCCTCGAGAGCGGCCGTGTCGGTCGCGCCAAGGGCGGTGCGCCGAAGCGCGCCACCCGTGAGGAGCTGGAGTGGCTCGCCGAAGAGGGCGACCGCGCCCTTCAGGAGTTCATCCAGGCCAACCTCCGCCTCGTCGTCTCGATCGCCCGTAAGTACGGGCGCGCTCAGATGCCGATGCTGGATCTCATCCAGGAGGGCAACACCGGGCTCATCCGCGCGGTGGAGAAGTTCGACTACGTCAAGGGCTTCAAGTTCTCCACCTACGCCACCTGGTGGGTGCGCCAGGCGATCACCCGCGGCGTGGCCCAGCAGGCCCGCGTCGTGCGCCTTCCCGTGCATGTCGTGGAGGAGTTGAACCAGGTCTCCGGCGCCCGCCGCAACCTCGAGCGGGAGCTCGGGTACGACCCTGAGCCGGCCGAGATCGCGGCCGAGCTGGGCATGGATGTCGATCGTGTCATCGACCTGCTGTCGTGGGGCCGCGATCACGTGAGCCTCGACTCCCCCGTCGACGACGAGGGCGACACGTCGCTCGGTGACCTGATCGCGCGTGACCCGATGCCGGGCCCGGACGCCGCTGCGCTCGACCACGCCGCGCGTGATCAGCTGCTCAACCTCGTCGATCACCTCGACGAGCGCGAGGCCGACATCGTCAAGGCGCGGTACGGCCTGCTCGACGGCCGTCAGCAGAAGCTCGCCGACATCGGCCGTCGCCACGGCATCTCCGCCGAGCGCGTCCGTCAGGTGGAGCGTCAGGCGCTGGCCAAGCTCCGAGCGATCGCCGACCCCGAACTCGCCGCGTAAACTACGACGCGCTCGACCGGACGAGCTCGTCCCACAGACCCCCGACTGTGTGGACGAGCTCGTTCTTTGTGCCGCTGTTGTCGATCACGTGATCGGCGGCAGCGGCACGCTGCTCGCGCGACGCCTGGGCGGCGATCCGAGCACGGGCGTCGTCCTCGCTCATGCCACGGTCACGCACCAGCCGGTCGATCTGAATCTGTTCGGGAACGTCGACGACCAGCACGACGTCGCAGTGCTCGGCCGCACCCATCTCCACAAGCAGCGGATTGTCGTGGACGACGATGCCGTCCTCTCCCGCCTCGCGCTCCAACTGCGCCGCCCGATCACGGATCGCCGGGTGCGTGATGGCCTCGAGGTCGCGCCGGGCATCCGGATCGGTGAAGACGATCGCACCGAGTGCGGGCCGGTTGAGCGTCCCGTCGGGGTGGAGCACGCTCGCGCCGAATCGCTCGGCGATCGCCGTCAGCGCCGGTTCGCCCGGTTCGACGACGTCGCGAGCCAGCTGGTCGTAGTCGATGACCACAGCACCGCGCTCACGCAGCAGCGCACTGACGGTGCTCTTGCCCGATCCGATACCGCCGGTGAGCCCGACGCGCAGCGTCACTGCGTGCCCGCCGAGCCGTACGTCGTCACGTGCACATGGTCGTAATGGTTGGCAGTCGTGCCACCACGGTCCTCCATCGGGCGCCAGCCTTCGCTGGCGCGCTCGACCGACCAGATCTTCTGCTCGAAGATCAGATACTCGACGCCGAGCTCCGCCTGGTGCGCCTGCAGGAACTCCGCGATACGCCAGCCGCTCTCGCCCGTCACCATGATGTCGAGTGCCTGTCCGGTGGCGTGCTCGTGACGGCCGGCGACGCCGCCGTAGGTGCTCACCTCAGGGAAGGCGGCGCACACGGCACGGTGCACGGCGATGGTGTCCGGCAGCAGACCGCTCTCCACGTCCGAGCCGGTGGCGCACGGTGCGCTGGACAGGCCGACGTTCTCCGGCTCGGGCTCCGGTTCGGGTTCCGGTGAGGGTTCGGGCTTCGGCTCCGTCTCCGACAGAACGTCGGCGGGCACCCAGCGCGGCAGATCGTTGTGCACGATCTGGCGATAGCCGTTCGCCTCCACGTCGGTGACAGTGACCTGCCCGCCCTTGCCGAGCGAGGCCAGCACGGGGGCGTCGTCCGCGGCCGCGGAGCGCACGTCGACGTCCTCGAGGAGGAACATGGCGCCGACCTGGTTCGTTTCACCGTCACCGGGAAGCGGGGGGCGTTCGACGCTGCGGCTGACCGGTGGTTCGGTGCGCGCGCCGAGCAGCGACGCCGAGATGATGTCGGACTGCTGGGAGGCGGCATCCGCTGCCGGCTGGGCCGGCGACGCGCCACCAAGGGTGGCGAGTGCGGCAGCGGCGACGGCAGTGATGCCGATGGCGGGAGCCGCGGCTGTCCGGGTGAGCCGCCGAGAATCGAAACGGCGACGGGATGTGACCTTGCGGTGTCCGGGGGTCGACACAGCACCTCACTAGATGGTTGACAACCCGACCTACCCTACGGACCCGTCCCAAACGGTCAAGGGCGGTGTCCACACCGCGACATGGGAACGGCCCCGGACCAGATGGTCCGGGGCCG
Organism: Aeromicrobium camelliae; assembly: GCF_003850045.1. GTDB lineage: Bacteria > Actinomycetota > Actinomycetes > Propionibacteriales > Nocardioidaceae > Aeromicrobium > Aeromicrobium camelliae. Next base: position 94,520 of record NZ_RQJX01000006.1, read on the forward strand.
TTCCCATGAGCCGGTTCCCCTCGCTGAGGGGAAGCGATCACTCGCCGCCGGTCAGCTTCTCGCGCAGAGCCTGCAGCGCCTCGTCCGAGGCGAGCGAGCCGCCGGTGGGAGCCGGAGCCTCGGAGGAGTAGCCACCCGCCGGGGCCTCGCCAGCGTCGATGTTGGCCTTCTCGGCGTCGGCGATCTGACGCTTGTGCGCCTCCCAGCGCTCGTGCGCCTCGGCGTACTGCTTCTCCCAGGTGGCGCGGGCCTCTTCGTAGCCCTCCTGCCACTCGCCGGTCTCCGGATCGAAGCCCTCGGGGTAGATGTAGTTGCCGTTCTCGTCGTACGAGGACGCCATGCCGTAGAGCGTGGGGTCGAAGTCCTCGACGTCCTCGGCGACAGCGGTCTCGTTCGCCTGCTTGAGCGACAGCGAGATACGACGACGCTCGAGGTCGATGTCGATGATCTTGACCATGACCTGGTCGCCGATCTGCACGACCTGCTCGGGGATCTCGACGTGACGCTCGGCGAGCTCCGAGATGTGGACCAGGCCCTCGATGCCCTCCTCGACGCGGACGAAGGCGCCGAACGGGACGAGCTTGGTGACGCGGCCCGGAACGATCTGGCCGATCTGGTGCGTGCGAGCGAAGTGCTGCCACGGGTCTTCCTGGGTCGCCTTGAGCGACAGCGACACGCGCTCGCGCTCCATGTCGACCTCGAGGACCTCGACGGTGACCTCGTCGCCCACCTGAACGACCTCGTTCGGGTGGTCGATGTGCTTCCACGACAGCTCCGAGACGTGCACGAGGCCGTCGACGCCGCCGAGATCGACGAACGCGCCGAAGTTGACGATGGAGCTGATGACGCCCTTGCGGACCTGGCCCTTCTTGAGCTCGGTCAGGAAGTTCTGGCGGACCGCGGACTGCGTCTCCTCCAGCCACGCGCGGCGCGACAGGACGACGTTGTTGCGGTTCTTGTCCAGCTCGATGATCTTGGCCTCGAGCTTCTGCCCGATGTAGGGGTCGAGGTCGCGGACGCGACGCATCTCGACGAGCGAGGCCGGCAGGAAGCCACGAAGACCGATGTCCATGATGAGGCCGCCCTTGACGACCTCGATGACGGTGCCCTCGACGACGCCTTCCTCGGCCTTGATCTTCTCGATGTCGCCCCAGGCACGCTCGTACTGAGCACGCTTCTTGCTCAGGATCAGGCGGCCTTCCTTGTCCTCCTTCTGCAGGACCAGGGCCTCGATGTTGTCGCCGACAGCGACGACCTCGTTGGGGTCGATGTCGTGCTTGATCGACAGCTCGCGCGAGGGGATGACACCCTCGGTCTTGTAGCCGATGTCGAGGAGAACTTCATCACGGTCCACCTTGACGATGGTGCCGTCGACGATGTCGCCGTCGTTGAAGTACTTGATGGTCTTGTCGATGGCTGCGAGGAAGTCGTCCTCGTTGCCGATGTCGTTGACCGCAACCTGCGGGGCCGCAGAAGGAGTTGCGAGGCCAGAAGTCATAAGGGATGGGCTCCGATGGATGATGGATAGAGTTATCGAGCGCTCGCTCCCCTTGGATCGTGAACCGGGATGATGCCGAAGGGCTCACCTCGGGACGCGAGTTGCGATCCTGCTCCGTCCGAGGAACGCACAGGTCGCCAGCGCATCTACAAGCGTACGCCACGCTCGTCGTCACACATAACCCGGGGCGAGCAGATTTTGTTCCCGAATCAGCCGAGCGGGGCGAGGAACGCAGCCAAGGCGCGGGCGTAGAGCTCGATGTCGGCCGACGCCATGGTCTCGCGCGCAGCGTGCATCGCCAGCTGCGGAGCGCCGACGTCGGCCGTGAGCATGCCCGTGCGCGCGGCGCTCAGCGGTCCGATGGTCGAGCCGCATGGCAGGTCGGCACGGTGGACGTAGCGCTGGAGCGGGACCCCGGCCTCGTCGCAGGCCTGCGCGAAGATGGCGGTGCCGCGAGCGTCTGTGGCGTAACGGAGGTTCTGGTTCACCTTGAGCACCGGACCGCCGCCCATCGTGATGCGGTGCAGCGGCTCGTGCTTGTCCGCGTAGTTGGGGTGGGTCGCGTGGGCCATGTCGCCCGACGCGCACACCGACGCGGCGATGGCGCGGTGGTAGTCGTCGCGGCTGCCACCGGCGGCGAGCACGATGCGCTCGATCGTCGTGGCGAGCAGGTCGGACTGGGCCCCGCGCTCGGAGGTGCTGCCCACTTCCTCGTGGTCGAACAGGACCAGCATCGTGTGGTGGGGACCAGCAGACTCCCCCGCGTCGAGGAACGCGCGGAGGCCGGCGAAACACGTGGCCTGGTTGTCGAGCCGCGGCGCGGCGACGAACTCGTCCTGCGGACCGAACAGCGCGCTCGGCGCAGCGTCGGCGGTCATCAGCTCGAAGCCGAGAACGTCGTCGCCCGGCACTCCGGCACGTTCGGCGATCGATGCGAGGAGGTTCTGCTCCCCCAGGCTCCAGATGCCGTTGAGGTGACGCTGCCGGTCGAGTTCGCTGCCACCGCGGTCGAGGTGGATCGCCAGGTGCGGAACGCGCACCACCGGCTCTTCGGTGTGCACGAGCACCTCGCGGCCGCCCTTGAGCACGAGCCGCCCCGCCAGGGCGAGATCCCGGTCGAGCCAGCTTTCGAGGATCGGGCCGCCGTACGGCTCGAGTGCGACGACACCCATGCCGTCGAACCGCACCTCATGGTGCTGCTTGACCCGCAGGTTGGGGCTGTCGGTGTGGGCCCCGACGACGCGGAAGCCCGCATGAGCAGGAGCCCCTTCGGCTGTCGCCCAGGCGATGAGCGATCCACCGCGCTGCAGGTAGTAACGGCCTCCCGCGGGCCACGCCGCCGTCTCCTCGACACGCTGGAACCCGGCGGCGTCCAGTTCGGCCGCCGCCGTCTGCACCGCGTGGAACGGGCTCGGCGAGGCGTCGACGAAACGGCACAGGTCGGCAGCAGCGGCGTTCACCATGCCGCCACTGTAACGACGAACCGGGATGCGCCGGCCGTGACCAGCGCATCCCGGTTCGTGCGGTTGCGTCAGCTCAGCTTGCGCCGGATGGCGAGTCCACCGAGTCCGAGCAGTGCGATGGCCGCGGCTGCCCCTCCACGCAGGAGGTTGGCGCGATCCTCACCGTCCTCGGCCGCGAACGTCAGCTTGTACGCCGCCCGCGACACGGCCCCCTCGGGGCTTCCGTACGGCTGCAACTCGGCGGCCCGTTCAGCGCCCGCTTCGATCAGCGCGTACTTCTGGCCGTAGTCCATCGCCGTCGCGTTGCCGACGTTCTTCAGCTGCGACGTGCCCTGGTCGGACAGTTGCTGTGCACCCTCGGGGAGCTGCGGGGCCGAGCCCGCGGCCTGGCCGAGACCGTCCGCCAGTTGTCCGGCACCCGCGTCGAGCTTGCCCGCACCGGCGGCCAACTCCTGCGCACCGGGAGCAAGCTCGCCCGTACCGGCCGCGAGCTGTCCACTGCCGGCCGCAAGTTCACCGGTTCCCGCCGCAAGGCGTGATGTACCGCCGCTGAGGTCACCGGCGCCCGCGGCGAGTTGACCTGCGCCGCCGTTCAGTTTGTCGGCTCCCGCCTTGAGCTGCCCGAGACCCGTCAGCAGATCGTTACCACCGGCTTGCAACTCTCCGACGCCAGCTTGCAGCTGGGCAACTCCGTTACGAAGGGTTCCTTCCGTTGTGGCACTGCCAAGGCCTTGAGCAATGATCCCGTTGGTGAGCTGATCTACGCCGGCCTGGACCTTACCGACCACCTGTGGAATCCCTTGGTGGAGCGTGGCGTCCGCGACGCCGACCGCGGTGAGCGCGGCCGTCAACTGAGTCGCCGTTGCTTTCAGCTCCGGCGATGCATCTGGGGCGCTAGCCGCTGCCAGGAGCTCTCGAAGCGGGACCTGCGCGTTCGCGAGAATCGGCCGGACGTCGGTGTTCGAGAATCCGCTGATGCCCGCTCCCATCTCGCCCTTTGCCTTCTCGCCACTTGCACGAATACTGGCTTCGACTGTGTCCATACCTGCTTGCAGCTTCGCCAACCCCGCGCCCAGCTGAGCGACACCATCCAGCAGAGCCGGCGCCTTGGCTTGGGCGTCTCCGAGACCGGCGGCCAGCTGGTTCGCACCACCCGCCAGTTCCCCCGCACCTGCGTTGAGCTTGTGGGCCCCGGCATTCAACTCCGCAGCACCGGAGTTCAAGGTTCCCGCGCCGGCGTTCAGCTTCTGGGCGCCGGCGTTCAGCTCGCCGGCTCCGCCGCTGAGTTTCTTGGCACCGGCCGCCAACTCCCCGGTACCGCTCTTCAACTCTCCCGCGCCCGCGTCGAGCTGGAGGATGCCGGCGACGAGTTCCTCAGCGCCGTCCCGGATCTTCAGGAGGTTCTGGTCGATGGTCGCGGCGCCTTCGGTGAGCTCGACGCCGGAGTCGGCGCCGCCCTTGTAGCTGGCCGCGCCACCGGCGAACGAGGGGCTCTTCAGCGGATTGACCGGCAGCACCGACATGCTCGCTTCCGGCACCAGACCGTCCTCGATCTCCGCGGTGTAGCCGAAGGTCGTGCGGTCGGAGCCGATCGGCGGGAACAACGTCATCGTGAAGGACAGCAGGGTGCCGCCCTTGCCGTCGCCTCCCGCGTTGGCCTGTTCTGACTGCACGTTCGTGAAGTTCGCCGGCAGAACCGTCGACATCGAACCGACTAGCGGCACCACGACCGCCATCGTCGACTTCTTCGTCTTGCCTTCGCCGTCGACGTACGTGACGTCCTGCTGCTTACCGGTCATGTTGCGGACGTGATAGGTCACCTCGAGAGTGCCGCTCTTGCCCACGATCTCCTTGGGCTCGACCTTCTCGCCGTCGAGTCGGTACTCGACCCGCACGTCGACCGGCAGCTCACCGTCGTAATCAGCCACCGTGCGGTACGCCTTCTCTCCATTGACCTTCGTGGCGATGCGCTGCTTGCCGTCACGGATGGACAAGCCTCCGAACCCGTTGAGGTTGCGGGCGCCGTCAGCCACCGGGTTGTCAACCTCGACCGACCCGTCGCCCTTCAGCACGAGCTGGTCGTAGATCCGCTGGGACGACACCTTGCCGTCCGCGGTGAGCTTCGCGTCGACGGTTTCCGTGTTGGTGATCGACACGTCGCCGGACACTCCGGACGCGGCCGCGACCGCCCCGGCGATGGGCGCCTGGGCCGCGACCAGCAGGCATCCGCTGACAGCGGCCATCGTGGCCACCGCGTACTTGCGCTTCGACATCTTCAGACCAACTCCCTCTCTTCGGCCGCGGTCGAGCGCGACCGCGACCCCGGATCCACGCACAGCACGGTCACGACGAGTCCCACCACGACGGCGAGCAGGAGGCTCGTCATCGTGGACACGGACTCGGTGGCGAACAGCGGCGGGTTCTCGGCGAACACGTGCTCGTAGGCTCCGGCGAAACCGGCGGCGCCGAGCAGCACGGACCAGAACGGCAGGCGCCCGCGAGCAATGGCCGTGATGGCAGTCAGCACGAGGATGACTCCCGCGACGGTCACGGCGCGGCCGACGGACGTGTCCGGAAGGACGGCGACGCGCAGCGCGTAACCCACCCAGGCGACGGCAAGGCCCACGGCGAACGCAACGACGCGCGATGCGAGCGACGCGTGTGGCACCAGAGCGATCACGGCGCCGAGCCCGATCCCGAGGATCACCACGAACGCGATTCCCAGATCCAGACTCTCGCCGAGCATGACGAAAACAACGGCCGCCAGCGCCAACAGGGCACCGGCGACCAACTCTCCCTTGGTCATTGTGTGACTACTCGGGCCCCAGAACGATGGGGGTGAGGCCCGAGAACTCCCTTCTCGAGAGTGAATCAGATCACACTTTCGTCGTTTTGGGTATGACCTTGACGGAGGAGTCCGCGTCCGGTGTCGGCGGAGTTGGTACTCCTGCCGTAAGTTCGGTAATCGTGCAGCTCCATCTCCGTTCCGCGACGCTGGTCGCCGCTGCGATGATGGTCATGAACGTCGTCACCTACGGCTTCAACCTGGTGGCAGCGCGCATGCTGATCCCCGCCGAATTCGGTGCGGTCACCGCATTGCTCAGCATCATCCTCGTCGCGAACGTCGTCTCGTTGGGGCTGCAGGCCACGATCGCCCGCAAGCTCTCCGTCGCGCCGCTCGAGCGCCGGGCCGCCATCATCGGAGCCGCTTCCCGCGTCACGTGGAGCGTGTCGGCCGCCGTGGGTGCGGTGGTCGCGTGCTCGACGGTCGTCATGACGCCGCTGCTGCGCCTCGACTCCCCCGTTCCCGTGCTGTTGTGCGGCGCCATGATCGTGCCCCTGACGGTGATGGGCGCGCAGGCCGGCGTCGCGCAGGGCACGGAGCGCTGGCACAAGCTGTCGGCCATCTACCTCGGGAACGGCTTCGGCCGGTTGGTCGGCGGGTGCACGGGCATCCTGCTGCTACCCAGCGCGGCCGGCGCGATGCTCGGGCTGGCCGTCGGGGCGTGGCTGCCCGTCATCGCCGGCCTCGGACTGCTGCGCATCCGCGGAGAGCACGACGACATCCGTCTTCTGCTCACCGAGACGGCCGGCTCCGCCTTCGCCCTGCTGTCGTACTTCGTGCTCAGCAACGCCGACGCACTCATCGCCCGCAACCTGTTCGACCCGCACGACAGCGGCCTCTACGCGGCCGGGCTCATCCTCACCAAAGCGACGCTGTTCCTACCCCAGTTCGTCAGCGTGGTGCTCTTCCCCACGCTCTCTCGCGACGAAAGCCACCGCTCGCGCATGCTCGCGGCCGGCGCAGTCACGCTCCTCGGGATCTGCGTCATCGGAGGCACGCTGGTGCTGCCGCAGCTCGCCCTCGCCCTCGTCGGCGGACCGCAGTACTCCGAGATCTCCGGGCGCCTGTGGCTCTTCGCACTCTCCGGCTCGTTCCTCGCACTGGCGCATATGCTCGTGTTCGACGCACTGGCCCGTCGCTCGAAGGGTGCCACCGTGCTCATCTGGGCGGCGCTCGCCCTCGTCGTGGCGCTCGCCTACACCCTCGATGTCGGCATTACCGGCCTGGTGCTCATCGTGGCCGGATGCTCCGGGGGGTTGTGCGTCGTCCTGCTGGCGTTGCCGCTGCTGACCGAACGCCGGTCGGCACCGGCTCGCACGCCCTGACGAACGCTCAGTGCCCGGCTTCGTGCCAGGTCCGGCCGATGCCGACGGAGACGTCGAGCGGCACCGAGAGCTGCGCGGCGCCCGCCATCTGCTCGCGCACGAGGCTCTCCACCCGGTCCAGCTCGCCGCGCGCTACTTCGAGGACGAGTTCGTCGTGCACCTGCAGCAGCATCCGGGACCGCAGCCCGGATTCGCGCAGCGCACGATCGACGCCGAGCATCGCGACCTTGATGATGTCGGCCGCCGACCCCTGGATCGGGGCGTTGAGCGCCATGCGCTCGGCCATCTCCCGGCGCTGACGGTTGTCGCTCTGCAGGTCGGGCAGGTAGCGACGACGCCCCATGATCGTCTCGGTGAACCCGGTTTGGCGCGCATCGTCAACCACGCCCTGCAGGTAATCGCGCACCCCGCCGAAGGTCTGGAAGTAGTCGTCCATGAGGACCTGAGCCTCGCCAGGGGTGATACCGAGCTGCTGCCCCAGGCCGTACGACGAGAGGCCGTAGGCGAGGCCGTAGTTCATCGCCTTGATGCGTGCGCGCAAGCCGCCGTCGATGTCGTCGGGGGCGCGGTCGAACACCTTGGCCGCCATGACGGTGTGGAAGTCATGGCCGGACCGGAACGCCTCGATGAGGTCGGCATCCTCGGACAAGTGCGCCATGATCCGCATCTCGATCTGGCTGTAGTCCGCGGTGAGCAGGGTCTCGAAGCCCTCACCCACGCAGAAGGCCTCGCGGATCCGGCGACCGGACTCGGTGCGGATCGGGATGTTCTGCAGGTTCGGGTCGGCCGAGCTGAGTCGGCCGGTGGCCGCGATCGTCTGGTAGTACGTCGTGTGGATGCGGCCGTCGGACTGCACCGTCTTCTGCAAGCCCTCGACCGTCTGCCGCAAGCGGGTGACGTCGCGGTGGGCCAGCAGGTGCTCGAGGAACGGGTGCTCGGTCTTGGCGTAGAGGGACTGCAGCGCGTCAGCATCGGTGGTGTAACCGGTCTTGGTGCGCTTGGTCTTGGGCATGGCCAGCTCTTCGAACAGGACGACCTGCAGCTGCTTGGGCGAGCCGAGGTTCACCTCCCGGCCGATCACCGCGTACGCGTCCTGCGCCGCCCCGAGCATGCGATGGGTGAACTCCTGATGCAGGGCGTCGAGATGCGCGCCGTCGACGGCGATGCCGGTGGACTCCATCTGCCGCAACACCCGGATCAGCGGCAACTCGACCGAGCGCAAGAGGTCCAGCGCGCCGTGCTGCTCCACTTGCGGCTCGAGGGTGGCCCAGAGGTCGACCGCCGCGCGGGCGCGCTGCACCGCGCTCTGCGCGCCGGCGGAGTCGTCGTCGAACGCCAACTGACCGGAGTCGTCGCTCGTACTGATCTCGCGGTGCAGATAGCGGACCGCGAGGTCAGCGAGATCGTAGGAACGCTGGTCAGGGCGCACGAGGTAGGCGGCGAGGGCGGTATCGGCGACGACGCCGTCGACACTCCAGCCCTGCGCGGCCAGCGCGTGGACTTGGCCCTTGGCGTCATGGAAGACCTTCTGCCGGGTCGTATCGGCCAGCCATGCGGCGAGCGCCGCGTCGTCCTGCACCGTCAGCGCGTCGGTGCTGACCCACATGCCGTGGCCGTCGGCGGTGGCCACGGCGATGGTGTCGGCCCGCGCACCCGAGGGACGCAAGACGCCCGATACGTCGACACCCACGACGGTGCCCGCTGCCGCGTGTTCGTCGAGCCAGGCACCGACCTGCCCCTCCCCAGGGAGGGCGAGGTCGAGCGCGACAGCGGCGTCGGCCGACGCCTTCTCGTCGCCGCCGCCGAGGTAGTCGAACAACCGCTCGCGCAAGGCGGAGAACTCCAGGGCGTCGAACACGCGGTGGATGGCGTCGCGGTTCCACTCGGTGGTGAAGCCGAGATCGGTGGGCCCTGCAGGCAGGTCCAGATCGCACACCAGCGCGTTGAGCCGCCGGTTCCGCAGGACGTCGTCGAGATGGTCGCGCAGCGACTGGCCGGCCTTGCCCCCGATCGCGTCGACGTTCGCCACGACGCCGTCGAGGCCGTCGTAGGCGTTGATCCACTTGGCGGCCGTCTTGGGTCCCACCCCGGGGACGCCCGGGAGGTTGTCGCTGGACTCCCCCACCAGCGCGGCGAGGTCGGGGTACCGCTGCGGCGGCACACCGTACTTCTCCTCGACCGCGGCAGGCGTCATGCGCGAGAGGTCGGAGACGCCGCGCTTGGGATAGAGGATGGTGGTGCGGTCGCTGACCAGCTGGAAGGAGTCGCGGTCGCCGGTGCAGATCAGCACCTCCATGCCGGCGTCCTCGGCCTGGCGCGCGAGGGTGCCGATGACGTCGTCGGCCTCGTAACCGGGCTTCTCCAGGTACTGGATGCCGAGCGCGTCGAGGACCTCTTTGACGAGTTCGACCTGTCCCTTGAACTCCTGCGGGGAGGCCGAGCGGTTGGCCTTGTACTCGGCGTACTGCTCGGTGCGGAACGAGGCGCGGGAGACGTCGAACGCCACCCCGACGTGCGTGGGCTTCTCATCGCGCAGCACGTTGATGAGCATCGAGGTGAACCCGAAGACTGCGTTGGTGCTCTGCCCGGTAGTGGTGGAGAAGTTCTCCACCGGCAACGCGAAGAAGGCGCGGTAGGCGACTGAATGGCCGTCGATCAGCAGGAGTCGGTCCACGACAGCCACCCTAGACCGCCGGACCGACACGAAGGAGCGACGGTCAGCCGACGGGGGTGCCGACCCGGCGCCGCAGCGTGCGACGCACTGCTAGAAGACGTCCGGTGACCTTCGAATGGGCGACCTTGCCGTCGAGGCGCGCCCGCAACAGGCTGGTCTGCGCGGCTCGGAGCACCGCGATCTGGTTGAAGCCGAGCTTGGCCATGTAGCGGTTCGACTCGCGCGCGTGCGCCGAGACGGTCGACAGGATGATCTCGCAGCCCTGCTCCTCGGCGTGGGCCGCCATGGCGGACAACAACAGCGCTGCGATGGACTTGCGGCGGCATTCGGGGGCGACCTGGAGGTCGGTCACGACGAGGACGCGCGACCGGCTGACCGGGGTGAGGGTGGCGAGGTCGCCCACGACAGCACCGACGACGCGTTCCTCCTCGTCGACCGCGACGATGATGCGGCGTGCGCGATGGGCGAAGTTGAAGGCGAGGGCCTCGGCGGCCTCCTCGCATGTGGGCTCGCGCCACAGCGTCTGCTGACTGAACGCCTCGGAGCCCTCGTCGCCCGCGGCGGCCGCGCAGGCAGCCCACAGGCAGATCAGGTTCTCGGCGTCATCGATCGTCGCGTCCCGCAGCGTCACCGGCGGCCGTGCTCCCATGCCCCACCCTTCCGTCCGCTTACCAGCCCCCCGACCACGGCACAGCGTACGCCTTCTCGCCGCCCGTCGGACAGCCCTCGTCCCCGTCCCTGGGGACGGACGGTCACGTCCGAAGAATGAAACCGAACTGTTACCAGCGTTTACTGCACAGCCGCCGCGAATAGACCTATGCTCATGCGGAACGTGCGGGCAGTACCGTGCCCGGACACGAGACACAGGAGAAGTGTGTGCGACAGCGACTAGCTGCGGCATGCGTACTGATGCTGGGGGCGATCCTCCTCGGTGCCGGTGGCGCATATGGAACATCGCCCGCCGCGCTGCCGAGCGAGAGTTCGGACAACTCGATCACCGTCGTCCTGATCGACACCCGAGGCACCGAAGCCGGCGAGTCCGGCAAGCCTGTGCCCGATGTCGACATCGAGGTGTCGGACGACTCGGGAACCGTGGGCGAAGGAACCACCGACGAGGAGGGCCGCGCGTCCATCCCCATCCCCGGCCTCGGTTCGTACACCGTGACGGTGGACGAGGACACGCTTCCTGAGGACACCCAGCTCAGCGGCGAGGGAGGTAACGAGCGCACCGTCAACGTCGTGATCTCCGGCGACATGCGCGTCCAGTTCCCGATCGCCGACGAGCGCGCCGCAGGTGCCGGCTTCGTCAGCAAACTGATGACCGGAGCCGTGTCGGGCGTGAAGTTCGGCCTCATCATCGGTCTCGCCGCACTCGGCCTCTCGATGGTCTTCGGAACGACGGGCCTCACCAACTTCTCCCACGGCGAGCTCATCACCTTCGGTGGCCTCGTCGTCTACGGCTTCAACCGCGGCCTCGGGCTGCCGGTGGTCCTCGCCGGCATCCTCACCGTCATCGTCTCCGCCGGATTCGGCTGGGTCCAGGAACGCGGGCTCTGGCGGCCGCTGCGCAGGCGCGGTACCGGGCTGGTCGCCATGATGATCGTCTCGATCGGTTTCGCGCTCTTCTTGCGCAACGTCTACCAGTACGTGTTCGGCGGCAACACCAAGTCGCTCTCGCAGTACGTGTCCCAGCAGCGCGTCTCGCTCGGTCCGATCTCGCTCGCGCCCAAGGAGATGGCGATCATGGCGATCGCCTTCGTCGCGATCGCTCTGGTCTGCGCCGCGTTGATGACCACGCGCCTCGGCAAGGCGACGCGCGCGGTGGCGGACAACCCGGCTCTCGCCTCGTCGTCGGGTCTGCGCGTCGACGGCGTGATCGGTTCGGTGTGGATCGTCGGAACCGCGCTGACCGGTCTGGCCGGCGTCCTGCTCGCGGTCGACCAGCAGGTGGAGTTCCAGATGGGCTTCAAGATGCTGCTCCTGGTCTTCGCGAGCGTCACCCTCGGCGGCCTCGGCACCGTCTGGGGCGCCCTCATCGGCAGCATGGTCGTCGGCATCATGGTCGAGGTCTCCCCCGTGCTGGGCGTCCCGGCAGAACTCAAGTACACCCCGGCGTTGCTGGTGCTCATCCTCATCCTTCTGGTGAGGCCACAGGGCATCCTCGGACGTCGCGAGCGGATCGGATGACGACATGGACTGGGGATCGATCTTCTCGAACGCCATGGCCTCGGCCCTCGGGCCCGATGCCATCGTCTACGCCTTGGCCGCCATCGGCCTGAACGTGCACTTCGGGTACACCGGACTGCTCAACTTCGGTCAGGCGGGCTTCATGGCCGTCGCCGCCTACGGCCTGGCCGCCAGTGTGGCCACCTGGGGGCTGCCGTTCTGGGTCGGCATCGCGATCGGCTTCGGCGCCGCGCTGCTGCTGGCCCTTCTCCTGGGTGTGCCGACGCTCCGGCTGCGCGCCGACTATCTGGCCATCGCGACGATCGCGAGCGCGGAGATCCTCCGCCTCGTCTTCGGCTCGGTCACGTTGTCGGACTGGTTCGGCGGCAGCAACGGCCGCCAGCAGTTCGCCAACACCTTCTATGACATGAACCCGTATTCGAGCCGGCTCGACTTCGGCCTCTTCAGCTTCAGCGCGAACGACGCGTGGGTGTTCACGGTCGGCTGGTTCCTCGTGGCGCTGAGCTGCCTCGCCGTCTGGTCGCTCATGCGCAGCCCGTGGGGCCGTGTCCTCAAGTCGATCCGCGAGGACGAGGACGCCGTGCGCTCGCTGGGCAAGAACGTGTTCTCGTACAAGATGCAGGCGCTGATCCTCGGCGGCATGTTCGGTGCGCTGGCCGGTTTCATGCTCGCGATCAAGCAGCAGTCGGTCATTCCCACCGACTACGCCACGGACATCACCTTCTTCGCCTACACCGCCCTCCTGCTCGGCGGCGCCGGCCGCGTGCTGGGGCCGGTCATCGGTGCGATCATTTTCTGGTTCCTCATGACGTTCCTCGGAGGCTTCTTCAGCTCCGCGGCGTCCATCGACCTGATCCCGGACGTGGTCATGTCCGACATTCAGGCCAGCCTGGTTCGTTTCATCCTGGTCGGCGCGGGGCTCATGGCACTCATGATCTTCCGGCCACAGGGCATCTTCGGAGACCGTAGGGAGATCGCGATCGATGGACGTTGAGACCTCAGCGAAGGGCCGGGAGGCCCTCGCCTCGGTGCCGAACACGCCCGGGGCCCCTAAACCCGACCCGATCGTCGTCGGCGACGGCATCACCCGCACCTTCGGCGGCCTGACCGCCGTCGACGTGGAGCACATCGAGATCCAGCGTGGCGTCATCACCGCCCTGATCGGCCCGAACGGCGCGGGCAAGACCACGCTGTTCAACCTGCTCACCGGGTTCGACAAGCCGGACGCGGGCGACTGGTCCTTCAACGGGAACCGACTCGCCGGGCTCCCGGCGTTCAAGGTCGCCCGGCTCGGCATGGTCCGCACGTTCCAGCTCACCAAGGTGCTCTCCAAGCTCACCGTGATCGAGAACATGCGCCTCGGCGCGACCGGGCAGCGTGGCGAGCACTTCTGGTTGTCGATGCTCCCGCCGCTGTGGCGAGCTCAGGAGCAGGCCAACACCGAGCGCGCCGACGACCTGCTGCGGCGGTTCAAGCTCGACGCCAAACGCGAGGATTTCGCCGGATCGCTCTCGGGCGGCCAGCGCAAGCTGCTCGAGATGGCGCGCGCGCTCATGGTCGACCCCGAGCTGATCATGCTCGACGAGCCGATGGCCGGCGTGAACCCGGCGCTCAAGCAGTCTCTGCTGGGGCACGTGAAGTCGCTGCGCGAGGAGGGTCGCACCGTCCTCTTCGTCGAGCACGACATGGACATGGTCCGCGACATCTCCGACTGGGTCATCGTCATGGCGCAGGGCAAGATCGTCGCGGAGGGGCGACCCGAGCAGATCATGGCGGACCCCGCGGTCATCGACGCCTACCTCGGCGCCCACCACGACGCAGACCTCAGCGAGCTCGACGAAGCCCGGATCGAGGCCGAGGCCACGGCCGAGCTCGACCAGGAGGCCAAGAATGACTGACAACGCGACCACCACCCCCGAGCGGGAGGCGCACCTCGCCGCGGCGGAGGGCGCGATCCTGCGGGCGGACAACCTCATCGCCGGTTACCTGCCCGGCGTCAACATCCTCAACGGCGCCGACCTGTACTGCCAGCCCGGCGAACTGGTGGGCATCATCGGCCCGAACGGCGCAGGCAAGTCGACCCTCCTCAAGGCGCTCTTCGGCCTCGTGACGGTGCACACCGGCACCGTCCAGCTCAAGGGCGAGGACATCACGAACCTGCGGGCCGACCAGCTGGTCACCAAGGGCATCGGTTTCGTACCCCAGACCAACAACGTGTTCCCCAGCCTCACCATCGAGGAGAACCTGCAGATGGGCTGCTACCAGCAGCCCAAGAGGTTCGCCGAGCGATTCGACTTCGTCACCGACCTGTTCCCGCGGTTGGGCGAGCGGCGCAAGCAGCGCGCCGGGTCGCTCTCCGGCGGCGAGCGGCAGATGGTGGCGATGGGCCGGGCGCTCATGATGGACCCGTCGGTGCTCCTGCTCGACGAGCCGTCCGCCGGGCTCTCCCCCGTGCTCCAGGACGAGGTCTTCGTCCAGACGCGCAACATCAATCGCGCCGGGGTCTCGGTGGTCATGGTCGAGCAGAACGCACGTCGTTGCCTGCAGATCTGCGACCGTGGCTACGTTCTCGACCAGGGCCGCAACGCCTACACCGGCACGGGCCGCGAACTGGCCGACGATCCCAAGGTCATCGAGCTCTATCTCGGCACGCTCGGGCAGCGCGACGCCGGCTGAGCCGTAGCAGCGCACGAGGGCCCCGGGAGCCATGCTCCCGGGGCCCTCGTCGCGGTTCAGTTCCCGGCGGGACGCGAGTGCACATCGGCGCCGCTGGCCGGTGAGAGCGCTCTGACGACCAAGCCCGCGGCGACCAGGGCGGCGCCGAACGGTGCGCCGAAGCTGAGAAGGACGTCGGGCAGGACGATCGCAGTGTCGGTGACTCGCTGCTCGCCCGCAGCGAGCAGTTGAGTCAACCAGGAGAGGACGGCGCTGTATGACGCTCGCCCGATTGCTGTGACGGCGAGGACGAGTACGCCCGAGGCCACGAGACCCTTGGCCGTTGAGAACACTGGCCCACCTCCTGTCGTTCCGCTCACCTTAGCCAGGGCGGCCGCCGATGCGTTCGACGCCCGCCGCGACGACGATCGCCCCGGGCCGAGGCCCGGGGCGATCGCTCATGCGGAGTGGGTCCGGTCAGATCTGACCTTCCTTGAACTCCACTGGCTCGAACGTGTTGTCGGCCTTGTACTGGTAGATACCGATCGACGCAGCGGTCGGGCTACCTGTGTCGCCGAACTCGATCGGGCCGGAGACACCGTCGTAATCGATGTCCTCGCCCTGCTCGAGCAGCTCCTTGCACTCAGCGAACGTCGTGCACTTGGTACCGCCCGAGGAGACGTCCTGCATCTTCGACGCGATGGCCTGGCCCGAGTCGTTCTCCGCGGCGATCGCGGCCAGCGCCACCAGGATCGTGGCGTCGTAGGACTCCGGACCGTAGGTGAAGCTGTCGAGGTTCGGGTCGACGCTCAGCAGTCGCTGCCGCAGGTCATCGCTGAGCTCGGCACCGGGGTAGGTCGCACGGACGCCCTCGAGCGTGCCCGGGGGAAGATCACCGCTGTAGTCGGCCGTGTTGCCGTCGACGAAGTAGGTCTGCACGTCCTGCGGGCCGACACCAGCGCTGATCAGCTCGGGGATGATCTTGGTCGTCTCGTTGAAGGCGACCAGGACCACCGCGTCGGGCTTGGCGTTGGCGACCTCCTGGATCTCCGAACCGAAGGTCGAGGCGTTGGCGTCGTAGAGCACCTTCGCGCCCACCTCGCCGCCGGCATCGGTGAAGACCTTCTCGATCTGGTCCGAGAGCGCCTCGCCGTAGGCATCCTGACGGGCGAGGATGGCGACGTTCTGCGCGCCGTCCTCGGCCAGCAGGTTCGCCATCACCGCACCCTGGAGGATGTCGGACGGGGCGGTGCGGAAGTACAGGCCCTTGTCGTCATACTCGTCGAAGGTCGTCGAGGTGTTGGCCGGCGAGATCTGCAAGACGCCGGCGCCGACGATCTTGTCGATCACCGCGAGCGAGACGCCCGAGGCCGCCGCGCCGACGATGACGTCCGCGTTGGCGTTGAGCAGCTTGTCGGTTTCGCCGGGTGCGATATTGGGGGTGCCGTCACCGGAGTCGGCCTTGACGCCCTTGACTTCCTGGCCGAGGACGCCGCCCGCCTCGTTGATCTCCTGGATCGCGAGGTCGACGCCCGCGAATTCCGGAGGGCCGAGGAATGCGAGGTCACCCGTCTGAGGCAACAGCGCGCCGATGGTCAGGACACCGTCGCCCTCGGGGATCTCGGTGCTGTCACCGGCTTCGTCGTCACTGCCGCCACCGCCACCGCAGGCAGCCAGCACGAGAGCACTCGCGCTGGCCACGGCGGCAAGGCGCAGCGTGTTGCGTGTGCGCTTCATCAATCCTCCGTGTGAGTGATACGGCGCGCAGGCAGGTATCCCGCACGCGTTGGAGAAAATCTAATGCGCTTTTGTGACGTTGGGCGCACTCCTGCGTGATTGCTGTGTTTCGTAGTCAAGTTGTAATCGACGACACACTCAGCGCCCAAGCGACGGCCCCTGCTCGATCACGGCCTCGGCCACCTGACGCATCGACAGCCGGAGATCCATCGCCGTCTTCTGGATCCAGCGGAACGCATCCGGCTCGCTCAGGTCGAGCGTGGACTGCAGGACCGACTTGGCCCGCTCCACGGCCTTGCGTGCCGCCAACTGCTCGGACAGATCGCTGACCTCGGCCTCCAGGTGGGCGATCTCGGCGAACCGGCTCCGGGCCATCTCGATCGCGGGAACCAGGTCCGAGGGCGTGAACGGCTTGACGAGATAGGCCATCGCGCCGGCCTCGCGTGCGCGCTCGACCAGCTCGCGCTGGCTGAACGCGGTCAGCATGACGACCGGAGCGATGCGCGCGCGGGCGATCTGGGATGCCGCGGCGATACCGTCGAGCTTGGGCATCTTGACGTCCATGACGACGAGGTCGGGGCGATGTTCCATCGCGAGAGCGACCGCCTGTTCACCGTCGGCGGCCTGCCCCACGACCTCATAGCCCTCTTCGGCGAGCATCTCGGCGATGTCCATGCGGATGAGTGCCTCGTCCTCGGCGATCACGACGCGCGGAGGGGTCGGGGCATTCGTCTGGGAAGTCACCCCGTAAGGTTATCGCCGCACCTAGGGTGCGAGCCGGGTTGGCGGAATGGTAGACGCGATGGTCTCAAAAACCATTGTCCGCAAGGGCGTGCGGGTTCGAATCCCGCACCCGGCACGTCCCACGCGGCCGAACTCGGCGCGTGAGATCCGGGGCCAGGCGACCGATCTACCGGCGGAGCCGCGGGCCGGCCTTGCCGGCACCGTTGCGTGGGCACGCGCGTTCCGCCGCGACCCTCGTTGTCTCCCCGTGGGTTTCTCGCACTTCTCCAGGTGAACTCACCCGGAGGAGTGACGAGAAACCCACGTCACCTGGTAATCCGCCCCGCTGATCTCGTATGGCGGAAGCTGCGGCGCCACTCCCTCAACTTCTGGCACGTTGTGGCCCTGATCCAGCCCGGAAAAGGGCCACAACTGGCCAGAAGTCGCGAGGGCTGGCGACCCGCGCAGGTTGCGAGAGGGCGGCCGCGGGTCAGCTCGGGGTTTCGTCGAGCTCGTAGGCCGGGACGACCTTGTTGATCGCATCGCCCATCTGGTGGACGCGCAGCGCGTTGGTCGAGCCGGGGATGCCCGGAGGGGCGCCGGCGACGATGACGACGTTGGTGCCCTCGGCGCACTTGCCGATCTCCAGCAGCGCGCGGTCGACCTGCAGCACCATCTGGTCGGTGTGCCGGACCTCGGGAACCCGGAAGGTCTCGACGCCCCAGGTCAGCGCGAGCTGGTTGCGCACCTTCTCGTGCGGCGTGAACGCGATGACCGGGATGTACGAGCGGTAGCGCGCCATGCGCTGCGCGGTGTCGCCGCTGGTGGTGAAGGCCACGACGTACTCGGCCTGCACCGCCTCGGCGACCTCGGCAGCGGCGCGGCAGATGATGCCGCGCTTCGTGCGCGCCTTCCACGTGTAGGCCGCCATCCGCGGAAGACCGTGATCCTCGGTCGACGCGATGATGCGCGACATGATCTTGACGGTCTGGACCGGGAACTGGCCGACGCTCGTCTCGCCCGAGAGCATGACCGCGTCCGCGCCGTCGAGCACCGCATTGGCGACGTCCGAGGCCTCGGCGCGGGTCGGACGGGGCGCGGAGATCATCGACTCGAGCATCTGCGTCGCGACGATCACCGGCTTGGCGTTGCGGCGAGCCTTCTCGATGATCTGCTTCTGCACGAGCGGCACGTCCTCGAGCGGGAGCTCGACGCCGAGGTCACCGCGAGCGACCATGAAGCCGTCGAAGGCGTCCATGATGTCGTCGAGGTTCTCGACCGCCTGGGGCTTCTCGATCTTGGCGATGACGGGGACGAACACGTCCTCCTCGGCCATGATCCGGCGCACGTCCTCGGCGTCGGCGGCATTGCGCACGAACGACAACGCGATGAAGTCCACGCCGGCGCGCAGCGCGAACCGCAGGTCGTCGACGTCCTTCTCGCTGAGCGCCGGAACGCTGACGTTGACGCCGGGGAGGTTGATGCCCTTGTTGTTGCTCACCGGGCCCGGCACCTCGACGGTCGTGACGACGTCCGTGTCGGTCACCTCGGTGGCACGCAAGCGCACGCGCCCGTCGTCGATGAGGATCTCGTCGCCGGGAGCGACGTCTCCGGGCAGACCCTTGAACGTCGTCGACGCCCGGGTCTGGTCACCGACGACGTCGTCGGTGGTGATGGTGAAGGTGTCGCCGTACTTGAGCTCATACGGTCCGTCCTTGAAGCGGCCGAGCCGGATCTTGGGACCCTGGAGGTCGGCGAGCACGGCGATGGCCTTGCCCGTCGCTTCGGCGGCCCGGCGGACGCGCTCCAGTCGCTTGAGCTGCTCATCCTGGTCGCCATGGCTCATATTGAGCCGCGCGACATCCATGCCCGCGATGGCGAGTTCGAGGATGCGCTCAGCAGTGTCAGTGGCCGGTCCGAGGGTGCAGACGATCTTGGCTCTACGCACGCCTCCAGCCTAGTGGCGCGCAGAAGCTACTCGCGAGTCCGGC
This sequence comes from Aeromicrobium camelliae, assembly GCF_003850045.1. GTDB lineage: Bacteria > Actinomycetota > Actinomycetes > Propionibacteriales > Nocardioidaceae > Aeromicrobium > Aeromicrobium camelliae. The sequence continues at coordinate 113,618 of NZ_RQJX01000006.1, forward strand.
TCGACGCGAACGGCGGGCCCCAGGCCTTTCGACCCAGAGCCCGCCGTCACGTGTGCCGACGACTCAGACCGTCATCGGCCGATCGGTCGGCTTGACCGGACGCGGCAGCGTCGACGAACCCGTGAGGTACGCGTCGACACCGGACGCCGCCGAGCGACCCTCGGCGATGGCCCACACGATGAGCGACTGTCCACGCCCGCAGTCACCCGCGACGAAGACGCCCTCCACGCTCGACATGAAGTTGGCGTCGCGGACGACGTTGCCGCGCTGGTCCAGCTCCAGCCCCAGCTGCTCGACGAGGCCCTCGCGCTGCGGCCCCGTGAAGCCCATCGCGAAGAGCACGAGCTGCGCCGGGAGCACCCGCTCGGTGCCCGGCACCTCCTCGAACTTGCCGTCGCGCATCTCGACCTCGCTGAGGCGAAGACCCGACACGTGGCCGTCCTCGCCGAGGAACTCCTTGGTCGAGACCGCGTACAGGCGCTCGCCGCCCTCCTCGTGGGCGGAGGCGATCCGGTAGATCATCGGATAGGTCGGCCACGGCTGGTTCTCCGGGCGGTCCTCGCCGGGCTGCGGCATGATCTCCAGGCTCGTCACGGACTTGGCACCCTGGCGGATGGCCGTGCCGAGGCAGTCCGCACCGGTGTCACCGCCACCGATGATGACGACGTCCTTGCCGGTCGCCACGATCTGGTCGGGGACCTCCTCGCCCACCGCGACGCGGTTGGCCTGCGGAAGGTACTCCATCGCCTGGTGGATGCCGGCCAGCTCGCGGCCCGGGATCGGCAGGTCCCGTCGGACCGTCGCGCCGATCGCGAGCACGACCGCGTCGTAACGCTCCTTGAGCTGGGCACCGGTGAGCTTCTCCCCCACCTGCACGCCCGTACGGAAGACGGTGCCCTCGCGCTGCATCTGCTGGATGCGGCGGTCGACCTGCACCTTCTCCATCTTGAACTCGGGGATGCCGTAGCGCAGGAGTCCCCCGGGCTTGTCGTCACGCTCGTAGACCGCGACGGTGTGACCCGCCCGGGTCAGCTGCTGCGCCACGGCGAGACCCGCAGGCCCGGACCCGACGACCGCGACCGTCTTGCCGGTGAGCCACTCGGGCGGCTGCGGCTTGACGTTGTCGTCCTCCCAGGCCTTGTCGATGATCGACACCTCGACGTTCTTGATCGTCACCGGATCGCGGTTGATGCCGACGACGCAGGAGGTCTCGCACGGAGCGGGGCACAGCCGCCCGGTGAACTCCGGGAAGTTGTTCGTCGCGTGGAGCCGCTCGATCGCGTCGTCCCAGTCGTCGCGCCAGACCAGGTCGTTCCACTCCGGGATCAGGTTGCCCAGCGGGCAGCCCTGGTGGCAGAACGGGATGCCGCAGTCCATGCAGCGTCCGGCCTGCTCGGTGATGATCGGCAGGAGGGCGCGCCCCGGACCGCCGGGGTACACCTCCTTCCAGTCCTTGACCCGCTCCTCGACCGGGCGACGCTCGGCCACTTGGCGCGGGGTGGTCATGAAGCCACGGGGATCAGCCACGAGCGGCCACCTCCATCATGCGTGCGGTCGTCTGTTCTTCGGTGAGGCCTTCGGCCTCGGCGGCGTCGCGCGCCTCGAGCACCATGCGGTAGTTGACGGGCATGATCTCGCGGAAGCGCGGCAGGGCGGCGTTCCAGTCCCGCAGCAGCGCCTCGGCGACCGTGGAGCCGGTCTCCTCCGCGTGCCGCTGCACGATCTCGCGCAGCCAGCGGGCGGCGTCCTCGGGAACGGTGCGAACCTCCACCATCTCGGGGTTGACGAGATCTTCATCGAGGTCCAGCACGTACGCCTGTCCGCCGCTCATTCCGGCGGCGACGTTGCGGCCGGTGGGGCCGAGGATGACGGCCCGGCCTCCGGTCATGTATTCGAGCGCGTGGTCGCCGACGCCTTCGACGACCGCGGTCGCACCGGAGTTGCGGACGCAGAAGCGCTCGCCCACGCGTCCGCGCAGGAAGAGCTCGCCCGACGTCGCGCCGAAGCCGATGACGTTGCCGGCGACGATCTGCTCCTCGGCCACGTACTGCGCCTCGCGCGGCGGACGCACGATGATGCGGCCACCGGACAGACCCTTGCCGACGTAGTCGTTGCCGTCGCCCTCGAGCCGCAGCGTGATGCCGCGCGGCACGAATGCGCCGAACGACTGGCCCGCCGAGCCGAGGAAGGTCAGGTCGATGGTGTTCTCGGGCAGTCCCTCACCGCGGTAGCGCTTGGTCACCTCGTGACCGAGCATCGTGCCCACGGTGCGGTGGACGTTGCGGATCTCGACCTGGGCGCGCACCGGCTCGCCGCGTTCGAGCGCATCGGCGCTGAGCGCGATGAGCTCACGGTCGAGCGCCTTGTCCAGGGCGTGGTCCTGGGAGGTGGTGCAGCGCAGCGACGCGCCCTCGGGCAGCTCGGGCTGGAAGAAGATCGGCGACAGGTCGAGGCTGCTGGCCTTCCAGTGGTCGACGGCCTGCGAGACGTCGAGCGCCTCCACGTGGCCGACGGCCTCGTCGATCGAGCGGAAGCCGAGCGCGGCCAGGTGCTCGCGCACCTCCTGCGCGATGAACTCGAAGAAGTTCACCACGTACTCCGCCTTGCCCGAGTACTTCTCGCGCAGCGACTGGTTCTGCGTCGCGACGCCGACCGGGCAGGTGTCGAGGTGGCAGACGCGCATCATGATGCAGCCGCTCACCACCAGCGGAGCCGTCGCGAAGCCGAACTCCTCAGCACCGAGCAGCGCGGCGATGACGACGTCGCGCCCGGTCTTGAGCTGTCCGTCGCACTGCACGACGATGCGGTCGCGCAGGCCGTTGAGCAACAGCGTCTGCTGCGTCTCGGCCAGGCCGAGCTCCCACGGACCGCCCGCGTGCTTGAGCGACGTGAGCGGAGAGGCGCCGGTGCCGCCGTCGTGACCGGAGATCAGCACGACGTCGGCCTTGGCCTTCGAGACACCGGCCGCGACCGTGCCGACGCCGACCTCGGAGACGAGCTTGACGTGGACGCGTGCCGACGGGTTGGCGTTCTTCAGATCGTGGATGAGCTGCTTGAGGTCCTCGATCGAGTAGATGTCGTGGTGCGGCGGCGGACTGATGAGGCCGACCCCCGGCGTGGAGTGTCGCGTCTTGGCCACCCACGGGTAGACCTTCGGTCCGGGCAGCTGTCCGCCCTCGCCGGGCTTCGCGCCCTGCGCCATCTTGATCTGGATGTCGTCGGCGTTCGACAGGTACTCGCTGGTCACACCGAAGCGTCCGGAGGCGACCTGCTTGATGGCCGAGCGGCGCTCCGGATCGTAGAGACGGTCCGGGTCCTCGCCACCCTCGCCGGTGTTCGACTTGCCGCCGAGACGGTTCATCGCGATCGCGAGGGTCTCGTGCGCCTCCTGGCTGATCGAGCCGTACGACATCGCGCCGGTCGAGAAGCGCTTGACGATCTCGCTGACCGGCTCGACCTCGTCGATCGGGACGGGCTGGCGCTCCCCCTCCTTGAACCGGAAGAGGCCGCGCAGCGTCATGAGCCGTTCGCTCTGCTCGTCGACGCGCTGCGTGTACTTCTTGAAGATGTCGTAGCGGCCGGTGCGCGTGGAGTGCTGCAGGCGGAACACCGTCTCGGGGTCGAAGAGGTGCTCGGGTCCCTGACGGCGCCACTGGTACTCGCCGCCGACCTCGAGCTGGCGGCTCGAGCCGACGATGCCCATGGTGGGGTACGCCTTGAGGTGACGGGCGCGGACCTCCTCTGCGAGGACGTCCAGCCCGACGCCGCCGAGCTTGCTCGCCGTGCCGGTGAAGTAGCGGTCGACGACCTCGTGGGAGAGGCCCACGACCTCGAAGATCTGCGCGCCCGTGTACGACGCGACGGTGGAGACGCCCATCTTGCTCATGACCTTCAGGACGCCCTTGCCGAGGCCGTACGCGATGTTGCGCGCCGCCTGCTGCGGCTCGATGCCCTCGACGTACACGCCCTCGCGAGCGAGGTCCTCCGCCGTCTCCAGCGCGAGGTACGGGTTCACCGCAGTGGCGCCGTAGCCGATGAGCAGCGCGACGTGGTGCACTTCGCGCACGTCGCCCGCCTCGACCAGCAGACCGGCCTGCGTCCGCAGCTTCTCGCGCACGAGGTGGTGGTGCACCGCGCCGGTCAGCAGCAGCGACGGGATGGGGGCCAGATCGGCGTTGCTGTGCCGGTCCGAGAGCACGATGATGCGCGCGCCCTTGTTGACGATCGCGTCGGAGACGTCCGCGCAGATCTCGTCGATCTTGGCGCGCAGCGCGTCTCCGCCGCCATGCACGTCGTACAGGCCGCGCACCACGTGGACGGAGAACCCGGGCATGTCGCCGTCACGGTTCATGTGGCGGATCTTGGCCAGCTCGTCGTTGTCGATGACGGGGAACGGCAGCTGCAGCATGCGGCAGCTGGCCGGGCTCGGCGCGAGGAGGTTTCGCTCCGGGCCGATCGTGCCGGCGAGCGAGGTGACGACCTCCTCGCGGATGGCGTCGAGCGGCGGGTTGGTGACCTGCGCGAACAGCTGGGAGAAGTAGTCGAACAGTTGGCGGGGACGATCCGAGAGCGCGGCGATGGGCGTGTCGGTGCCCATGGAGCCGATGGCCTCGGCGCCCGTGCGGGCGATGGGCGCCAGAAGCCGGCGCACCTCCTCCTCGGTGTACCCGAACACCTGCTGGCGCCGGGTGACCGAGGCGTGCGTGTGCACGATGTGCTCCAGGTCGGGGAGATCCTCGAAGCGCACGAGCCCGGAGTACAGCCACTCCTCGTAGGGGTGCTCCTGAGCCAACTGGCTCTTGATCTCCTCGTCCTCGATGATGCGGTGCTCGTCGAGGTCGAGCAGGAACATCTTGCCGGGCTCGAGGCGGCCCTTGCGGACGATCGTCTTGGGGTCGATGTCGAGGACGCCGGCCTCGGACGCGAGCACGACGAGCCCGTCCTCGGTCACCCAGTAGCGACCCGGGCGCAGACCGTTGCGGTCGAGCAGGGCGCCGATCTGCGTGCCGTCGGTGAAGCAGATGCAGGCGGGACCGTCCCACGGCTCCATGACCGTGGAGTGGAACTCGTAGAACGCGCGACGCGCGGGGTCCATCTCGGCGTCGTTCTCCCACGCCTCGGGGACCATCATCATCACGGCGTGCGGGAGCGAACGGCCACCGAGGTGGAGGAGCTCGAGCACCTCGTCGAAGGACGCGGTGTCGGAGCCGTCAGGGCTGCAGATCGGGAACAGCCGCGTGAGGTCGCCGGGGATGAGGTCGCTCTCCAGCAGCGCCTCGCGCGCCCGCATCCAGTTGCGGTTGCCGCGGGCCGTGTTGATCTCGCCGTTGTGCGCGATGTAGCGGAACGGGTGGGCCAGCGGCCAGCTCGGGAACGTGTTGGTGGAGAACCGGCTGTGCACGATCGCGAGCGCCGACTCCATCCGCTCGTCGAGCAGGTCGGGGAAGAACTCCTCGAGCTGGTCGGTCGTCAGCATGCCCTTGTAGACGAGCGTGCGGCTGGACAACGACGGGAAGTACACGCCCGCCTCGTGGTGGGAGCGCTTGTTGAGCGCGTACGTCAGCCGGTCGAGTTCGACGCCCGAACGGGAGCCGTCCTTGGTGGTGACGAAGCACAGCTCGAACGCCGGCATGGCCGAGTGCGCCATCGTGCCGAGGATGTCCGGCTGGGTCGGCACTTCGCGCCACCCGAGCACGACGAGTCCTTCCTCGTCGGCGATGCGCTCGACGGCGACCTTGGCCCCGTCGACATCGCCCACCGGCAGGAACGCCATGCCGGCGGCGTAGGTGCCCAGCGCGGGCAGGTCGGGACCGACGGCGCGCAAAAAGCGGTCCGGGGTCTGGATCAGGATGCCCGCGCCGTCGCCGGTCGTGGGCTCGCCGCCGACGGCGCCGCGGTGATCGAGGTTGCGCAGGGCGGTGAGGCCCTGCGCCACGATCGTATGGCTCGCCTCGCCGGTCAGGGTCGCGACGAACGCGACGCCACAGGCGTCGTGCTCGAACTGCGGATCGTACAGACCTTGCGCTGCGGGAAGCGATGAGAAGCCACGGGTCACAGGAACCGTCCTCACGTCGTCAGGAGATGCAGGGAGATGCGCTGTGCTCGGTGCTGGGCACCGGGGACGACGTTGGCCACGGACAGCAGACACAGTCTACACGAGGAGGCTGGGGCGGCTGTTCAGTCGGGGGCGGCCCAGGACGTGCCGAGGGGTCAGGTCAGCGAGCAGGACGGGGCCGGCGGGAGAGGTGCCGGGACACCGACGCTCGGCATCCCGAGGCCCACCGCGCCGGGCCGCACGTCGGTCTTGCCCTGGCGCGCCTCCCACGCGTCGCCGGCGCGGGTGCGCCGCACTTCCAGTGGCGCGTCGTCGGCGACGAGGTGGTGCGGTGCCGCGTGGGTGACGCGGGTGATGACCATGTCGCCGGGACGCACCTCGTGATCGCCGGGCGCGAAGTGGACGAGCCGGTTGTCACGGGCGCGACCACTGAGCCGCTGCGTCTCCGCGTCCTTGCGGCCGCCGGCATGGGACTTGTCCGCTACGAGCAGCTCGACCACCTGGCCCTCGAGCCGGCGGCTCTCCGCCCACGCGACCTCGTCGACCAAGGTCGCGAGCCGCTCGTACCGCTCCTGCACGACCGCCTTGGGCAGCTGGTCGGGCAAGTCGGCGGCAGGAGTGCCGGGCCGCTGCGAGTACTGGAACGTGAAGGCGCTGCTGAACCGCGCCTCACGCACCACCTCGAGCGTCTGCTGGAAGTCCTCCTCGGTCTCACCGGGGAAGCCGACGATGATGTCGGTGGTGATGGCCGCCTCGGGCATCGCCGATCGAACGCGCTCGAGGATGCCGAGGAACTTGTCACGGCGATACGAGCGCCGCATCGCCTTGAGGACACGGTCGGAGCCGGATTGAAGCGGCATGTGCAACTGCGGCATGACGTTGGGGGTCTCGGCCATCGCGGCGATGACGTCGTCAGTGAAGTCACGCGGATGCGGGCTGGTGAATCGCACCCGCTCGAGACCCTCGATCTCACCGCAGGCGCGCAGCAGCTTGGAGAACGCCTGACGGTCGCCGAACTCGACGCCGTAGCTGTTGACGTTCTGGCCGAGCAGCGTCACCTCGACGACGCCGTCGGCCACGAGGGCCTCGATCTCGGCGAGGATGTCGCCCGGACGGCGGTCCTTCTCCTTGCCGCGCAGGCTCGGCACGATGCAGAACGTGCAGGTGTTGTTGCACCCGACGCTGATCGAGACCCACGCCGCGAACACGGAGTCGCGCTTGGTCGGCAGCGTCGACGGGAACACCTCGAGGGCGTCGAGGATCTCGACCTGCGACTCGGCTTCGATGCGGGCGCGCTCGAGAAGCACCGGCAGCGAGCCGATGTTGTGCGTTCCGAAGACCACGTCGACGTACGGCGCACGGCGGGTGATGGTCTCCTTGTCCTTCTGCGCCAGGCAGCCGCCCACGGCGATCTGCATGCCGGGGTTCTGCGCCTTCACGCTGGCGACGTGACCGAGGTTGCCGTACAGCTTGTTGTCGGCGTTCTCCCGCACCGCGCAGGTGTTGAAGACGACGAGATCGGGAGTCGTCCCCTGCTGGACCGGCTCGTAACCCGCGGTCTCCAGCAGTCCCGACAGACGCTCGCTGTCGTGGACGTTCATCTGGCACCCGTACGTGCGCACCTCATACGTCTTCGCCATAACCCGACCAGGATACGCCGCCTCCACCATTACCCTGGCGCCCGTGCCGCGTACGGGCAGCGGAGCCGAGGACCAAGGAGCAGCGTTGGCAGGAGGTCGTGGCCGCGACCTTGAGTGCGGGGCTCGCGTGCAGGCTCGCCCTGTTCGCTGCTCGGTTTCCTCGGTGCCGGCCTGCTTGCCGGCGCGGTCCCGACGTGGAGGTCTTCGCCCTCGCGATGACGTGTCGCTCGCGCCTCCGAGCGATTACGTTTCGGTAACGGCCGGTCGCCACGGGGGTGGCGACGTTGCACTCCTTCGCCGGTTCCGATTGGCTAGGGCCCATGGTCGACACAGCTACGCCCATGGTGGCCATGCGCGGGGTCCAGAAGTGGTTCGGTGAGCTGCACGTGCTGCGGGACATCGACTTCGAGGTGGCCCCCGGCGAGGTCGTCGTGGTCATCGGTCCGTCCGGATCGGGCAAGTCCACGCTCTGCCGGACGATCAACCGTCTCGAGACGATCGACGAGGGCACGATCGAGGTCGACGGCAAGAAGCTCCCTGCCGAAGGCAAACAGCTCGCCGAGCTGCGCGCCGACGTCGGCATGGTCTTCCAGTCCTTCAACCTCTTCGCCCATAAGACGGTCCTCGAGAACGTCACTCTCGGTCCGATCAAGGTCCGCGGCGTCAAGAAGGCCGATGCCGAGAAGCGCGCCCACGAGCTCCTCGAGCGCGTCGGCGTCGAGGCGCAGGCCGGCAAGCTCCCCGCCCAGTTGTCCGGTGGTCAGCAGCAGCGCGTGGCGATCGCCCGCGCGCTGGCGATGGACCCCAAGGTCATGCTCTTCGACGAGCCCACGTCGGCGCTCGACCCGGAGATGATCAAAGAGGTCCTCGACACGATGATCGACCTTGCCAAGGGCGGCATGACGATGATCGTGGTGACGCACGAGATGGGCTTCGCCCGCACCGCGGCCGATCGGGTCGTGTTCATGTCCGACGGCCGCATCGTCGAGGAGAACACGCCCGAGGAGTTCTTCACCAACCCCCAGAGCGATCGCGCCAAGGACTTCCTCGGCAAGATCCTCAAGCACTGAGTCCCAGGAGGAACAGCACATGACATCCATCAAGGCCCGCTGGGCAGCGGTCGCCGCCGTCGCGGCGCTCACCCTGGCCGCGTGCGGTGACGCCGGTTCGACCGACGACAGCTCGGACGCGCCCGGCTACGAGGTCGAGGACGTCACCTTCGACGACGGCACCCGCATGGCGGAGTTGAACGAGCAGGGCACCGTCAAGATCGGCGTCAAGTTCGACCAGCCCGGCATCGGCTTCCGCGCGGCCGGGTCCGACGAGCCCACCGGCTTCGACCCCGAGATCGGCAAGATCCTCGCCGCCAAGCTGGGCATCGAGGCCGACAAGATCGAGTGGGTCGAGACGATTTCGGCCAACCGGGAGCAGTTCCTGCAGAACGGCACCGTCGATTTCGTGATCGCCTCCTACTCCATCACCGACGATCGCCGTCAGGTCGTCGGCCAGGCCGGTCCGTACTACGTCACCGGCCAGAGCCTGCTCGTGGCCGCCGACGACGATTCGATCAACGGTCCCGACGACCTCGAGGGCAAGAAGGTCTGCTCGGTCACCGGCTCGACCCCGATCAAGCTGATCGAGGAGGAGTACGGCGCGACCCCGGCCGGCTTCGACACCTACTCCGAGTGCGTCGACCAGCTCCTCAACGGTTCGGTCGACGCGGTGACGACCGACGCGGCCATCCTGCTCGGCTACGCCGCCGAGAACGAGGGCCAGCTCAAGGTCGTCGGCGAGCCCTTCTCCGAGGAGCGTTACGGCATCGGCTACAGCAAGGATTACCCGGAGCTGTGCGAGTTCATCAACGACTCGCTGACCTCCGCGTTCGAGGACGGCGACTGGGAGTCGGCGTTCGACGCGACGCTCGGCAAGGGCGGCAGCGAGGCGGGCGATCCGCCGGCGCTGGATCCCTGCCAGTCCTAACGTTCGTTCCGGTGGGCTGGGGCGGGAGCCTTCCCGCCCCAGCCCACGCATGACTGTCGAGGAGGTGATCCATGGACTGGCTGACCGACAACTACGTCAACATCCTGCGCGGCTTCGGCGAGACGCTGCGGTTGCTCGGGGTGTCCGGCGCGCTGGCGCTCGTCGTGGGCACCCTGGTGGCGCTCGCCCGCGTCAGCCCGGTGCCCATCCTGCGCGGCGTGGGTGCGTTCTACGTCACGATCTTCCGTAACACTCCCCTGCTGGTGCTGATCCTCATCGCCTACTACGGGCTGCCCGAGATCGGCATCGACTTCGGCTTCTTCATCAACATCAGCCTCGCGATGGGCACCTACACGGCCGCCTTCGTGGCCGAGGCCATTCGTTCGGGCTTCAACGGCGTTCCGCTCGGACAGGCGGAGGCGGCGCGCGCCATCGGTATGCCGTTCACGCAGTCGATGCGGCACATCGTGCTGCCGCAGGCGTTCCGCCTGGTCGTCCCGCCCATGGCGAGTGTCTACATCGCGCTGACGAAGAACACCTCGCTCGCGGCCACCTTCGGTATCGCCGAGGCGACCTTCCGCATGCGCGGTCTGTTCAATGACTACGCCTCGCAGATGATCCAGATCTTCCTGGGTATCTCGCTCGGTTACATCCTCATCGTCGCGGTGATCTCGTGGGTCGCCTCGGCGTTCGAACGTCGATGGGCGGTGGCTTGATGAGTTCGACAGTCCTCTATGACGCGCCTGGCCCCAAAGCGCAGGCCCGGCACCGCCTGTTCGGCATCCTCACGATCATCGGCGTCATCGCGGTGCTCGCTCTCATCGTCTGGAAGTTGTGGGCCGAGGACCAGTTGACGGCCGAGAAGTGGGAGGTGTTCTACACCCCGCGCTTCATCAGCCTGCTCGCCGAGGGCATGCTCCAGACGTTGTGGATCGCGGTGCTGTCGATCGCCGGGGCTCTCGTCTTCGGCCTCGTGTTCGGGACAGCGAAGCTCTCCGATCACGCACCCGTCCGCTGGGTCGCGTGGGTCGTCGTGGAGTTCTTCCGCGCGGTGCCGCTGCTGCTGCTGATCATCTTCATCTGGTTCTACGCCTTCGAGACGCAGCTCGGGACGATCGCGCCCCTCGTGATCGGTCTGATCCTCTACAACGGTTCCGTCCTCGCCGAGACTTTCCGAGCGGGGATCAACGCGGTCCCAAGGGGCCAGGTCGAGGCGGCCTACGCGATCGGACTGCGCAAGTCGGCGGTCATGCGGATCGTGCAGCTCCCGCAGGCGATCAAGATCATGACGCCGGCGATTATCAGCCAGTGTGTCGTGGCGCTCAAGGACACCAGCCTCGGCTACTACATTCTGGCGCCCGGACTCACCACGATCGGCCGCGACATCTGGCGGACGTTCGACAACCGTCTGGCGACCGCGCTGGTGCTCGCACTGCTGTACATCGTGCTGAACCTGCTGCTGACCGCTCTGGGTCGTTGGGCGGAGAAGCACATCACGGGTGCCCGTCCCGCCCAGTCGCTGCAGAAGAACCCGGGCGTGGCCGAGAAGCCCTGACGCGCCTCAGGTCGTGCGCGGCGTGACCCACAGCCGGATCACGCCGCGCACGACGACGGTTCCGTCGTCGCGGGTCGCCGTCACCGTGACCGGGACGTCCGGCGCACCCTCCCAGTCGGCCGGCGTGGTCTCGGCCCGACACACCAGGTCCGACGTCGACTTCGCCAGGTAGTCGACCTCCATCCCCTTGGGCAGCCACCGATGGCCGGCCGGCACGGTCGCTTCGGCGAGCAGCCCCATCGCCGCTTCCAAGCCGTTGCACACCGCGATCGCGTGGACCGTTCCGATGTGGTTGTGCACGCGGCGTCGCTTGGCGATGGCGACCTCGGCGAAGTGCGGCCGCATCGCCGTCACCTGCGGGCGCACCGTCGCGAAGTAGGGCGCCTTGAGACTGAACATGCGCGAGAAGATGCGGTCACCGTACGGCAACCGGGTCACGCGACGGTAGAGACCGAGGGTGGAACTCATGCCCAGAGCGTAGTGCCTGGCTCAGTCGGCTAGTTCGACGTCCGCATCGAGTTCGGCGCGGACGACGTCGAACGCGACCTGAGGCGCGTAACCCTTACGGGCGAGCATCCCGGTGAGGCGACGTACCTGAACCGACGGGTCGAGGCCCCGGAGACTGCGGAGCTTGCGCTGCACGAGCCGATGCGCGGCCTCGCGCTCGGCGTCGGCGTCGGTCTCCTCCTCCAGCACCCGCCGCGCGAGTTCGTCGTCGACGCCCTGACGCCGCAACTCCATGGCGAGGACGGGAGCCGCCAGGCCCTTGACCCGTTGACGGGACTGCACCCAGGACCGCGCGAAGCGCTCGTCGTCGACGAGGCCGGCGGCCTCGAGCCGATCGAGCACCGCCGCGGCGACCTCGGCGGGGACGGCCTTCTTGGCCATCGCCTGCGCGAGGTCGGCACGGCTGCGGTCGCGGTCAGTGAGCCGGTCGAGGGCCACCGTCCGGGCGAATTCCTCGAGAGCCAGCCCGGACAGTCCCTCGGCAGTCCGCGGTGCCATCAGAAGTCGGCGGCGGAGAGGTCGCCATCATCGTCGGGGGCAGGCTCGTCGACCTGTGCGCCGACCCCGAGGCTCTCCTTGATGCGCTTCTCGAGCTCGTTGGCCAGGTCGGGGTTGTCGCGCAGGAAGTTTCGCGCGTTCTCCTTGCCCTGGCCGAGCTGATCGCCCTCGTAGGTGTACCAAGCACCCGCCTTGCGGACGAAACCGGCCTCGACACCGAGGTCGATCAGGCTGCCCTCACGGCTGATGCCCTGGCCGTACATGATGTCGAACTCGGCCTGCTTGAACGGCGGGGCGAGCTTGTTCTTGACGACCTTGACCCGGGTCCGGTTACCGACCATGTCGGTGCCGTCCTTGAGCGTCTCGATACGGCGCACGTCCATGCGAACCGATGCGTAGAACTTGAGCGCCTTACCGCCGGTGGTGGTCTCGGGCGAGCCGAACATCACGCCGATCTTCTCGCGCAGCTGGTTGATGAAGATCGCCGTGGTGCCCGAGCCGTTGATGGCGCCGGTCATCTTGCGGAGTGCCTGGCTCATGAGACGCGCCTGCAGACCGACGTGGCTGTCACCCATCTCGCCGTCGATCTCGGCGCGCGGCACGAGCGCGGCGACGGAGTCGATGACGATGATGTCGAGGGCGCCGGAGCGCACGAGCATGTCGGCGATCTCGAGTGCCTGCTCGCCGGAGTCGGGCTGGGAGACCAGGAGCGCGTCGGTGTCGACACCGAGCTTGCGAGCGTACTCGGGGTCGAGGGCGTGCTCGGCGTCGATGAAGGCGGCCACTCCCCCGTTGCGCTGGGCGTTGGCGACCGCGTGCAGCGCCACGGTGGTCTTACCGGATGACTCCGGACCGTAGATCTCGACGATGCGTCCGCGTGGGAGCCCGCCGATGCCGAGCGCGACGTCGAGCGCGACGGCGCCGGTGGGGATGACCTCGATCGGCGCGCGGGTCTGATCACCCAGACGCATGACGGCACCGTTGCCGTAGGACCGCGAGATCTGTGCGATTGCGTTGTCGAGAGCCTTGTCCTTGTCGCCGGCGGCAGCAGCAGTGACACGCGGTGAGGGAGCGTTCTTGGCCATGAGAGGCGGTTCCTGTTCTTGTCGTGGGTGGCGGGCCATCTTCGACGTTAGAAGAACCCACTGACACGTCGGGCCTGCTCGACCCGGTCTGTGGAAAGCTGCTCTTCCTCGTCCGACCTGTGCACCACAGTAGTACGAACAGGTGTTCGATACGAGGCCGACACGCCGAGTCGTGTCAGCGTTCGGAGGCGGGAAGCTCCAGTACGGCGTGCACCGCACGCCACACCTGTTGCGGCGGCACCCCGGCGTCGAGCGCCTCGTCGACCGTACGGTCGCCGAGCGAGGCGATCGACTGCTGGCTCGCCCAGGATGCGGCATAGGAGGCGCCGAGATGATGCTCCATCCGGGCCCAGAATTCGCTGTGCCGCATCACGCCGCGGAGGCCTCGACTTCGCCCGGGGCGATGGAGGAGACGCTCGCCAGCTCGGCGGCTTCTTCGAGTTCCATGAGCGCGCTGACGTCGAGCAGCACCTTGCTCAGCGGGACGTCGAGTGCGGCAGCGAGCGCCGCGAGAAGCTCGGAGCTGGGCTCCTTCTGACCGCGCTCCACCTCGGAGATGTACCCGAGGCTGACGCGGGCCTTGCCGGAGACGTCGCGCAGCGTGAGTCCTTTGGCCAGCCGGCGGGCGCGCAGGACTTCGCCGACGAGCTGTCGCATCGTGGTCATCGCGCGCCACCCTCTTTCTCGTGCCTCATCACCGGTCTCAACGCGTTCCGGTGTCGGTTTCTTCCCTTCTCAGCCTACCGGCCAATGCCGACAGCGCGGCGGCAACCGCGCCGCGGCGGACCGCGTCGCGGTCGCCGTCGAGAGCCAGCTCCTCGACATGCGTGTCATCGCCCGGGCCCGCCACCGCTACGTAGACGGTTCCCTCGGGCTTCCCCTCCGACGGCCCCGGGCCGGCGACGCCGGTCGTACTCACGCCGTAGGTCGCGGCGCACCGCGACCGCGCTCCGCGAGCAAGTGCGGCAGCCACGTCGGGGTCGACGGTGCCGCGGTCGGCGATCAGACCGGCAGGGACGTCCAGCAGCACCGTCTTCAGTTCCGCCTGGTAGGCGACGATTCCTCCGCGGACCACGTCGGAGGCGCCGGGAACGTCGACGAGGGCGGCGCACACCAGACCGCCCGTCAGCGACTCCCCCGTCGCGACCGTCGCTCCTTGCGCTCGCAGCGCCTCGATCACGGCGCGGGCGACCGTCACCGCATCGGCTCCTTGGCGTGCTGACGGGCCTCGATGACGTACTGGACGCCGGTCACGACGGTGACCGCGACGACTGCGGCCATGAGGCCGTGCGTGAGCCAGCGGGCCGCCTCGGCCACGACGTTGTCCCACAGCTCGAAGGGCAGCAGGTAGCCGCCGATGGCGAAGGCCTGCAGCACGGTCTTGAGTTTGCCGCCCCGGCTGGCCGGCATCACGACCCCACGACGCACCATGAAGAAGCGCATGAGGGTGATGCCCCACTCACGGACGAGCACCAGGATCGTGACCCACCACCACAGCAGGCCGATGATGGACAGTCCCACGAAGGCCATGCCGGTCAGCGCCTTGTCGGCGATCGGATCGGCGATGCGCCCGAAGTCGGTGACCAGACCGCGCTTGCGCGCGATGTCGCCGTCGACCTTGTCGGTCGCCATGAGCAGCACGAAAGCCAGCCACGACCACAGCCGCATCGACTCGTCCTGGCCGCCGTCGACGAGCAACAGCCACCCGAACAGCGGCACTCCGAGGATGCGGATGACCGTGAGAACGTTGGCGATGTTGAGGTTGCTCGGTGCGGCAGCCTTGTCGTCCATGACGTTCAGTATGGGCCACCGCTGCAACGCCGGAGCGCCCCGGGCAGTGCCGAGAGGGCTCAGCCTGCCTGGATGCTCGCCAGCACGTCTTCCAGGTCGTCGGGCTTGACCAGCACGTCGCGCGCCTTCGAGCCCTCGCTCGGCCCGACCACGCCACGACTCTCGAGGATGTCCATGAGCCGGCCCGCCTTGGCGAACCCGACCCGCAGCTTGCGCTGCAGCATGGACGTGGAGCCGAACTGCGTGTTGACGACCAGCTCGACCGCCTGGAGCACCAGGTCCAGATCGTCGCCGATGTCGTCGTCGAGCTCGCGCTTGCTCTGCTGCGCGACCGTGACGTCCTCGCGGTAGCTCGGCTTCAGCTGCTCCTTGCAGTGCGCGACGATCGTCTCGATCTCGCTCTCGTTGATCCACGCACCCTGCATGCGCATCGCCTTGTTCGCGCCCATCGGGAGGAACAGACCGTCACCCTGGCCGACGAGCTTCTCCGCGCCGGGCTGATCGAGGATGACGCGGCTGTCGGCGAGCGAGCTGGTGGCGAACGCGAGCCGGCTCGGCACGTTGGCCTTGATCAGACCGGTCACGACGTCGACGCTCGGACGCTGGGTCGCGAGCACGAGGTGGATACCTGCAGCGCGCGCCAGCTGCGTGATGCGCACGATCGAATCCTCGACGTCGCGCGGCGCGACCATCATCAGGTCCGCGAGCTCGTCGACGACGACGAGCAGATACGGATACGGAGCGATGACCCGCTCGCTGCCGGGAGGCGCCTGCACCTTGCCGGCCAGCACCGCCTTGTTGAAGTCGTCGATGTGACGGTAGCCGAAGTTGGCGAGATCGTCGTAGCGCATGTCCATCTCGCGCACGACCCACTGCAGCGCCTCGGCGGCCTTCTTGGGGTTGGTGATGATCGGCGTGATGAGGTGCGGGATGCCCTCGTAGGCCGTCAGCTCGACTCGCTTGGGGTCGACGAGGATCATGCGCACCTCGTCCGGCGTCGCCCGCATGAGCAGCGAACTGATCATCGAGTTGACGAAGCTGGACTTACCCGAGCCGGTCGCACCCGCGACCAGCAGGTGCGGCATCTTGGCGAGGTTCGCGACGACGAAGCCGCCCTCGACGTCCTTGCCGAGGCCGATCACCATCGGGTGGTGGTCGCTGCGGGCCTTGTTCGACCGCAGCACATCGCCGAGCGAGACCATCTCCTTGTCGACGTTCGGGATCTCGATGCCGATGGCCGACTTGCCCGGGATGGGGCTCAGGATGCGGACCTCGTTCGACGCGACGGCGTACGAGATGTTCTTGCTGAGCGCGGTGACCTTCTCGACCTTGACCGCCGGGCCGAGTTCGACCTCGTACCGAGTGACCGTCGGGCCGCGGGTGTAACCGGTCACCGTGGCGTCGATCTGGAACTGTTCGAGCACCTCGGTGAGTCGCTCCACCACCGCGTCGGAGGCCGCCGAACGCGCCTTGGGCGGCGTTCCCTCGCGCAGCGCACTCGGGTCGGGCAGCGTGTAGACGACATCGCCGGAGAGGGCGAGCTGCTCCGCACGCACCGGGATCGGCTCGATCGGGCGGTGCGGCGCTTCCGCGACCGGCTCGGGCTCGGGTTCGACGACCGGCTCCGGCCGACCGACGGCGCTCGCGACGTCGATGGCGTCCGGCTCGTCCGGACCCTCGACGAGCGGGTTCTCGAACGGTTCGTCCGCCTCGAAGGCCGTGCGAGGGTGGCGCTTGCGCGCGGGCTTCTTCTCCGGTTCCGGCTCGGGTTCGGGGTCGACGACGGCGGAACGCCCCAGGACTCGGTCGCGAGCGGCGCGGACGCGTTCGGGAATGGCGTAGACCGGGGTACCGGTCACGACGAGCACGCCGAACAGCGTCAGCAGCACGAGCAGGGGGGCCACGACGAACGGGCTCTTGAGCAGGTCGACGAGGATCGCCGAGAACAGAAAGCCCACCGCTCCCCCGGCCTCGCCCATGCTGCCCTCCGCGTCGCCCGGGCGCGGCACACCGTGCGCCAGGTGGACGAGCCCGAGGACGCCACCGCAGATCGCGCTCCAGCCGATCACCTGGCGACCGGCCGGGCCATTGCGGTCCGGATGACGCAAGGTCCGCCAGGCGACGACCGCGAGCACGATCGGGATCGCCCACGCGAGCAGTCCGACACTGCCCGTGGCAGCCTGGCGCACGCCTCGTCCAACAGCCCCGGAGATGTCCCACCAGACCGCGGCGGCGGTGACGATGGCGAGCGCGAGGATGGCGAAGCCCACCCCGTCGCGGCGCTGCGCGGGGTCGAGTTCCTTGGCACCGTGACCGACGCTGCGCACGACAGCGCCGGTGGCACCGGCGATTCCCGACCAGACCGCTGCCACCCCGCGGCCGACGGCCTGGACCGCGGTGCCGCCCGCGCTCGGGCCGGACCGCGTCGTGGACTTGGGTGCAGGCTTACGTGCCTGCGGCTTCTTCGCCGCAGGTTTCTTGGCCTGGCCTCCGGACGGTCGCTTGCGCGACGGGGAAGACGTTCGGGTCGCCATGCTCCAAGGCTAAACCACGACTCGAGGGTTGCCCGGCTCCGACGCGCGGTGTCAGGCTCCGCGGGCCGGATCGCGCCCGACCGGGACCCAGGAACCGCGTGCGGCGGCGCGAGCCAGGATGAGCGACACCACGGTCGGGTCGGTGGCACCCGGGGCGAGCAGCGGACCGGTCACGACATCGGCCCCGAGGTCGCCGATCCCGCGGACCGTCGCCGGCGCGGTGAGCGCGTACATCGAGACGACCACCCGCCGCTGATAGGCCCGCGCGATGTCGATCGCCTCGGCGAGCGGAGAGCCGAGCCCGCCGTACGTCGTCCCCACGTGCACGCGGCCACCCCACACCGCGCTGAGCAGGCGCGCCGCCTTGCCGATGTCACGCACGGCGCGCTCGCTGTCCGCCGGCCCCCCGGCGAGGACGATGGTGTCGGTGGGACGCGCGCCCGCCTCGATGAGCCGCCGCACCCCCAGTTCGGCGAGCACCCAGTCCGGCCCGATCGGCGCGGTCACGGTGACGTCCGCGTCTCCCGAAGCGAGTCCGTGCACCTCGCGCGCGGTGGCGTCGTCGTGCCAGAGCGTGAGCGGCACGACGATGCGCCGCCCCTGCGTCTGCTGCACGACGTCGGCGATGTCGGGCTGTTGGAGGTCGACGAACGCGTCGACGACGTCGACGTCCCGTGACTCGCGCCGGACCGCGTGCACGGTCGCGGCGAGTGATGATCGTCCCGCGTGCGAATGCGAACCCCGCGCGCACACGATCACTGTCGGTCTCACCCTCCACCACCCCCGCCACGGTGCCGCCGGACTGGCCGCCTCATGGTTCAAGGCTGCTCAGCGGCTGTTTCGCAGGGGTTAAAGCGGTGGCCGGGTTGCGTTACAACCCGTGTCAGGCCTCGAGGACGATGGGGATGATCATCGGGCGGCGTCGCAGCTTGCGACCGGCGAAGGAACCGAGCACGCGGCGCATGATCTGCTGCAACTGGTTGGCGTCGCGGGTCCCCTGTCCGAGGGCCTCCTCCAATGCGGAGACGAGCTTCGGCTGGATCTCGTCGAACACCCGGTCGTCCTCGGCCAGGCCGCGGGCGTGGATCTCCGGGCCGGACAGGATCTTGCCGGTGGTGGAGTCGATGACCACGACGGCCGACACGAACCCTTCCTCCCCCAGCACCCGGCGGTCCTTGAGCTCGCTGTCCGTGAGGTCGCCGACCGACGAGCCGTCGACGTACACGTAACCGCAGTCCACGGCGCCGACGATGCGCGCATGACCGTCGATGAGATCGACGACGTAGCCGTCCTCGGCCAGGATCACGTTCGGGACGCCGGTGGCGCGTGCGAGTTCGGCGTTGGAGTGCAGGTGCCGGATCTCGCCGTGCACGGGCATGACGTTCTGCGGCTTGACGATGTTGTAGCAGTAGAGCAGTTCGCCGGCCGACGCGTGACCCGAGACGTGGACGAGGGCGTTGCCCTTGTGCACGACGTTGGCCCCCAGCTTGGTGAGGCCGTCGATCACCCGGTACACCGCGTTCTCGTTGCCGGGGATCAGCGACGACGCGAGGAGCACGGTGTCGCCGGGCTCGAGGCTGACCTGCTGGTGGCTGCGGTTGGCGATCCGCGAGAGCGCGGCCATCGGCTCGCCCTGCGAACCGGTGGACATCAGCACCATCTTCTCCGGCGGGGCGGCGTCCACACGGTCGACGACGACGCCGTCGGGAACGTGCAGGTAGCCCAGTTCGCGAGCGATCTGCATGTTGCGCACCATGGAACGGCCCACGTACGCGACCTTGCGGCCGTGCTTGGCGGCCGCGTCGAGCACCTGCTGGACGCGGTGCACGTGCGAGGCGAACGAGGCGACGATGATGCGCTTCTTGCTCTTGGCGAAGACGGCGTCGATCGCCGGGGTGATCTGACGCTCCGCGGTGGTGAAGCCGGGCACATCGGAGTTGGTCGAGTCGGTGAGGAACAGGTCCACCCCGGCCTCGCCGAGCCGCGCGAACGCACGAAGGTCGGTGATGCGGCCGTCGAGCGGCAGCTGGTCCATCTTGAAGTCGCCCGTGTGCAGTGCGACGCCCGCCGGAGTCTTGATCGCGACGGCGAGCGCGTCGGGGATCGAGTGGTTCACCGCGACGAACTCGCACTCGAACGGACCGAAGGACAGCACGTCGTTCTCGGCCACGACGTAGCGCGGGACCTCCTTGAGACGGTGCTCCTTGAGCTTCGGGTCGACGAGGGCCAACGTCAGCTTGGAGCCGATGATCGGGATGTCACCACGCTCGCGGAGCAGGTACGGCACGCCACCGATGTGGTCCTCGTGGCCGTGGGTGAGCACGATGCCGACGACGTCGTCGAGGCGGTCGCGGATCGGACCGAAGTCCGGGAGGATCAGGTCGACGCCGGGATGGTGTTCCTCGGGGAACAGCACCCCGCAGTCGACGATCAGCAGCTTGCCGCCGAACTCGAAGACCGTCATGTTGCGGCCGATCTCCCCCAGACCGCCGAGCGGGATGACCCGCAACGCGTCGTCGGGCAGAGGTGGCGGCGGTCCGAGCTCGGTGTGCATGTGGCTCATAGGGTCCTTACATGGGTCAGCGGTCGAGAAGACCGGCGGCGACCAGACCCTCGCGCACCACGGCGATGTCCGCGTCCTCGACCGGCGGAAGCGGCGGGCGCACCGCCACGGAGTCGAGGACGCCGAGCAGATGGAGCGCGACCTTGGCCGACATCGCTCCCTGGACGTGGTTCATGAGGGCCCGGACGAGGGGCAACAGCTGGAGGTTGATGCGGCGCGCAGTGGCGAGATCGCCGGCGTCGACCGCTTCGACCATCGCGCGGTACTCGTCGCCGGCGGCATGGCCGACGACGCTGACGACGCCGGCAGCGCCGATCGTCAGCCACGCGAGGTTGAGCGAGTCGTCGCCCGAATACAGGGCGAGGTCGGTCTCGCGCAGGAGCCACGCTCCTCGCTCGAGGTCACCGACGGCGTCCTTGACGGCGACGACCGGCTCGATCGCAGCGAGGCGGGGGTACGTCTCCTCGGCGATCTGCAGGCCGGTGCGACCGGGGATGTCGTACAGCATGATCGGCAGGCCGCCCCCGGCGTCGGCCACGGCCTGCGTGTGCAGCACGATCCCGGACTGCGGCGGCTTGGAGTAGTACGGCGTGACGAGCAGCAGTCCGTCGGCCCCCACCCGTGCGGCCTGCTCGGCCAGTTCGACCGAGTGCCGCGTGTCGTTGGTGCCGACGCCCGCGACGACACTCGCCCGGTCGCCGACCGCCTCGAGCACCGCAGCCAGCAGCTGGCCGTCCTCGGCGCCCGTGGTCGTGGGCGACTCCCCCGTCGTGCCGCTCACGACGATTCCGTCATTGCCGTGGTCGACCAGATGCGTGGCGATCTTCTGCGCCGCGTCGAGGTCGAGTGAACCGTCGGCAGCGAACGGCGTGACCATGGCGGTCAGCACCCGGCCGAACGGCGCGGACGTCGAGGCGAGGGGCGAGGTCATGTTCCGAGGCTACCGCTTGCGCCGCCGTCGAGAGCGGTCAGGATCGCCGCAACTCACTCGGTCATCGTCACCTTGGACAGGCCGCTCGGGTGATCCGGATCGAGCCCCAAGGCGAGCGATGCCGCGAGCGCGAGCTGCTGGCCGCGGATGGTCGCCAGGATCGCCTCGAACTCCGGCTCGGTCGCCGCGAAGGTGACGTCGCCGTGCGGCGCCACGAGCAGGGCCGGTGCATGAGCGGCCACGTCCGCGACGAGCGCCGTCGTGTCGGCATCGGGCGCGGTCGATCCGGCGAAGGCGACGACCGGCGTGCCGCCGACGGCCAGCCGCACCGGACCGTGACGGAAGTCGGCCGTCGAGAAGCCGTGGGCGAGGATTCCCGTCGTCTCCTGCAGTTTCAGCGCGGACTCGAAGGCGGCGGCCGCCGCGAAACCTCGGCCGACCATCGCCACCTTCCCTGCCGCGGTGACGGCCCGGACGGCCGGGTCGAGCGCCGACGCGTCGTCGAGGAGCGCCGCGGCGTGGTCGCCGAGCGACGCCACGGCAGCCGGGTCGAGCTGGGCGTCGCTGGCCGCCGCAGCCACGGCCGTTCCCGCGAGCATCTGCGCCGTCACCGTCTTGGTGGCCGGCACTGCCGTCTCCGGCCCGACGCCGAGCGCGAGGTGAACGCTCGCGGTCTGCGCCAACGCGGAGTTCTCGTCGTTGGTGACGCCCACGACGAGGGACCCTGCCTCGCGGAATCGACCCGCGAGGTCCACGATCTCGGGAGTCTGTCCCGACTGCGACACGGCGAGCACGACCCAGTCGCCGTACCGTTCGGTCGTCTGGCCGAACGAGGTGTAGACGCTCGGTGAGAGGAGACTGACCGGCATCCCACTGCGCACCTGGGCGCTGTAGGCCGCGACCCGCGCCGCGTTGTCGCTGGATCCCCGCGCCAGGATCGCCAGGCCGGCGCGTCGATGCACCCCGGCGCCGCGCAGCTCGGCGATCAGGCCGGGAAGTCGTCCGGCCATCGCGGCCAGCGCCTCCGGCTGGTCCTGCATCTCCCGGCGCATCGCGCCGCCGATCTGGGTCATGTCGTCCTTTCAGGGTCGGGTTCGAGAAGTGCTCGAGGATCGCCGATCGCCAGGGCTCCCTCCGGGAGGCCGAGCCAGTGTGCGGCGGCGGCACCGACGTCAGCGAGCGAGTCGGCGTCCGAGCCGCGTCGAGTCCGCGGCTCGCCGCCCGTCGCGAGGAGCACCGGAACCCACTCGCGGGTGTGGAAGGGGTGGCCGACCGACGGGTCGTTGCCGTGGTCGCCGGTGATGACGAGCAGATCCTCGGGGCCGAGCCGCTCGACGACGCTGGCGAGCGCCTCGTCGACGAGTTCGAGGTGGTCGGCGAACGCCCGGGCGTCTTGCGAGTGGCCGGCCAGGTCGGTCTGCTGCACGTTCGCGACGACGAGGCCCGTTCCCGCAGTCGCCGCGACAGCCGCCATGATCTCGGCCGTGTCGACTGCCGGACGACGGTCCACCTCGGCATCGGTGACCAGCAGATCGGCGGCCTTGCCGATCAGAGTGACGGGAAGGCCGGCCCGTGCTGCCGCCTCGGGAAGCTGCCGGGCATGGTCGACGGCCGCACCGAGATGCTGCACCTCCAGCCCGCCGTTGCGGTAGAACCCGCTCGCCGGTGTATCCAGTCCGACTGTGCCGTCGGCTCCGTCGCGTACCGCGTCGCTGAGCGCTCCGTCCGCATGGCCGCCGACGGCGATGACGCGCGCGACGGGCGCGACGCCGCGCACGATCTGAGCGATCTCGAGAATCGCGTCGAAGTCCAAGTCCTCAAGACGGCACGAGACGTTCCAGTTGAGGCCGGGGTCGGCCTCGAGGTTGTCGTGCACGAGCGCGGCACCGTCGACGACGAGCAGGGGGCGCCCGTCGAGGGTCTGCACGTCGTGGCCACGCGCTTGCAACGCCTCGGACACGACATCGAGCCGTTCGGCGAGCTTGCACAGCACCACGTGGGACATGTCCGCGCCCATGAGGGTCTGGTGGCCCGCGAACGAGTCCGCGCCGGGATAGCCGAGCCCGGTGCGCGCGCCGGTCGTCCGCAGCGACGGCGCGGGAGCGGCGAGGCCGGCGGCGAGGTCGGGCCGGACCTCCACGAGCCCCAGCCCGGCCACATGCGGGACGCGCAGCGGCCGGCCGCGCTCACGCAGCGACCAGTCGGCGACGGCCCCGAGGGTGTCCGCCGACGCGTCCTCAACGCGCAGCGCGGCGGCGTCGGGCATCGCGCCGATACCGAAACCGTCGAGGACGAGGATCGTCGCCGATCGGTGCGAGCCAGCGGTCATGCCACACGCCTTCCCACGGGGTCGTAGATGCCGTCCAGCTGCGGCCGTCCGGTCCCGACTCCGGAGACCACCGCGACCCGGGACCGGGTGACGAAGATCTGCGTCCGGAGGGCCATGACGGCGGTGTCACCGATCGTGGCCTCGGGACCGTCATCGACCCAGGTGAATCGCCGGTAGTAGTCGATGCTCGCTGCCGGGGCCTTGTGCAGTACCGCACGCCGCCGCCCTCGGGGCGTCGCGACGATCACGTGACGGGCATGTCCGCGGTGGTAGAAGCCGCCTCCGAACACGCTCGGAGCAGTGCCCAGCTGGGCGATCTCGGAGACGTACACGAGCGCCGGCACTTCGCGCAGGTCCATGTCGACGGCATGCTGAGGAGTCGTCCCGGTGAGGGCATGACCCGGCTCACCGAACGCGCCACCCAGTCGCGCGATCTCGGGGATGGAACTGACGCTGGTGTGGCTCGGCAGCGACACGACCGGGTCGATCCCCGCCTCACGCATCGCCTTCGCGGCCGCCTGCACGCGGTCGAGCGTGGGCGTGGGCTCGGGACGCCCTGTCTCGGGTTCGAAGCTGAGACACGGGAAGCCGGTGACACCGGCGATCTCCGCTCCCCTCAGTCCTGCGTACCGGTCGAGGACGGCCGCCACGGCGTCGGGTTCGAACCCGCCGTCCTGGCCGGGGTACGTCGATTCCTGCGTTCCGCGGATCTTCAGCAGAATCCGCTGGCGACGGCCCAGCTCGCCGGAGACGGAGTCGACTGCTTCGAGGTTGGCCGTGTCCGTGACTGTGACGAAATCGGGGTCGTGGCTGAGCAGAGCAGGCAGCCGACGACGCGGTACCTGCACGAGGTGCCCCAGATTGCCCAATCGTGCCCCTGCGGCGAGCACGGCGTCGGCCTCACGATGGTCGATGGCGGCGGCGGCCGGAATGTGCTCGGCGATCGTCTCGGAGATCAGGGGGTTGCGGCCGTACTGCTTGGAGACGAACCACAGGCCGACGTCGTGGGCCCGCGCGGTCTCGGCGAGTGCCGCGGCGTTGGCACCGACCGTATCGCGGTCGATGACGTAGGTGTCGGGTTCGATCGCGCCGGACTGGTGCAGCGCCACGGCGACGTCGATCAGCGCAGGGTTGCGCCGCTCCGTCATGGTGAGGAACATCAGCGGTCGCCCCCGGCAAGCGCGTCCCGCAGGATCCGCGCGGTCAGGCGCGCTCCGCCCCGCATCGGGTTGATCCGCACGGCCCAGTCACGCAGCTCCGGCTGCGCGTCGAGCGTCGAGGAGGAGAGGCGATAGACGAGCGGCGTGATCTCGTACCGCGAGTTCGATCCGACCGGATAGGGCGCCGCACCGAAGCGGGCGGCCCGCTGAGGAACGTCGCCCGCGACGGGGCGGTCGAGCAGCGCGATCACGCAGAGGTCCTGGGCGTTCGCCAGACGCGCGTCCACGATGCCGGGAACCTCACCCGACACCAGCAGCTCGGCCAGCTCCACCGAAGCGCGCGCCTGGGCGGCCCAGTTCAGGGGGACCATGACGAGCGCCTGCAGCGCGGCGAGGGCCTGACCGCCCTGCACCTGTCCGCCGCCGGAGTAGTTGGCCGCTCGCGCCTGCTCGACGATGGCCGCATCGCCGAGCACGACCCCGACACCTTCGGGTCCGTTGAGCTTGAACAGCGAGAATGCGGAGGCGCTCGCGCCGTACTCGACACCGATCCGCGGCGTGCGGTAGACCGCGTAGTTGTCGTCCACGATGACGTGCCGTCCAGCGGCCCGAGCGCGCGCGATGACGTCTCCGGGCTGGTGCTGATCGGTCAACCGCTGCCGCGTGTGCTGGACGTACACCCAGCGCGCGGGATCCTCGGCGAGGGCCCGGTCGAACGCCGCCTCGTCATCGAAGTCGACCCGGACGACCTCGGCCGCGCCGTCGTGCAAGGTCGTGCCCGTCGTCGAGTAATCCGGAGCAGCGTGCGCCAGGAGCCGCCGTTCGCCACGGGCCCAGGGCCCGGCGGAGAGCGCCGCACGGATCGCACCGGTACCTGCGCCCTGGACCAGGCAGGCGTCCTCGGCGCCGAAGGCCTGCGCCAGCGTCAGCTCGGCCCGACGCGTGGTGTCCGGCTGTCCGAGCCCGGGCAGCACTCCGACGTCGGCGCGGAACATCGCCCCGTCGGGGAAATGCTCGGCGATCGCCTCGACCAGACGCTGCTGCGCGTCGATCGCGTCCTCGGCGGTGGCGATCGGCAGCGGGGTCGTCGGCGGCAGGGTGGGACGTTCCGTGCTGCCGTGAGCCAGGGAGCTCATGGTTTCTCCGTTCCATTCAGCCAGCGCAGCGCGTTGGCGCGGTAAAGCAGATCGGCGGTTGCGTCGTCGACCCCGTGGCGGTCGAGCGCCGCACGGAAGGGACCGAGCACGTGCCCGAAACCCTGGCCGCCGTTGACGGTGAGATAGCTGTCGCGTGAGATGTCGTTGCTCAGCAGGATGTGGCGGCCGTACCCTGCCTCGAGGAGGTCGAGCAGCATGGTCAGGCGGCGCTCGTCGGCCTGATACGACGTCTTGCCGACCGTGTCGAACGCGATGTACGCGCCGGCCTCGGCGATACGGCGATGCTGGTCGCCGTCGTCGCTGAGGTCCTGGTGGCCGATCGAGATCCGATGGGGCTCGAGGCCCTGCGACGTCAGCAGCTCGAGTTGCTCGAGAGCGCCGCTGCCGAGGTGAGCGTGGGTCGCGAGCGACAGGCCGGTCTGCGCCGCGGCACGTGCGGAGGCCAGCAGACTCGTCCGTTCCGCCGGGCTCGCAGCACCGTGGCTGCCGATCTCCCCGAGGACGCCGGGGCGAAGGCCGCTCTCGCCCACCCCGTCGTGGATGTCACGGACGAGCAGCTCGACGGCCCGCTCGACCGAGTCACCGGGCTCGCCCTGCGGATGGAACCGCTCGTAGTACCAGCCGGTGGCCACGACGACCTCGACACCGGCGCGTTCAGCGATGCGTCGCACGGCGGCGGCGTCGCCGCCCATCCCTCGACAGGTCAGGTCGACGACGAGAGCGAGCCCGTGCTCGTCCTTCGCGCGCGCCAGCTCTGCGACCACGGCGTCGCGGTCGCTCACCACGGCGGACGGGTCGTCCGCCGTGGTGAGGTCGAGCGTGAGGTGTTCGTGCGCCAGTACCGGCCCGTTCACCTCGTCGGGCTCGAGGAGCCCGTTGACAGTGCGGATCGGCATCAGGACGCCACCGGCGCGACCAGGTCGACGAGGTACAGCAGGTTGAGCACCACACCGCTCACGATGACGGCGGTCGGACCGGCGGCCATCCGCACGATCGGACGTCCCATCGACTCGTTCAGCAGGTACAGTCCACCGACCATCGCGATGCCGAGGCCGCCACCCATCGCCAGGCCGGCCATGAGCGAACCGACGAGGATCGCGAGCGACAGCGACTCGGTGATCGCGTTGCGGATGTGGTCGGCGGCGTCCCGGACGCTCGGCCAGTGCTGCAGCCAGCGGCCGAGAGCACTGAGCAGCAGCACCTCGGCGCTCATGATGATGGCGCCGAGCACGAACGCGATGATGAGTGCGAGCGCCCACTGGTCCACCAGCAGGTGCGTGAGGTAACCGACCGGGTAGACGAAGGTGAACCCGGCCATCGCGTACGCGCCGGACGCGAGCGCGGTCGTCGCGATCAGCGGGACGAAGCCGAAGGCACGGAGGAAGTCGACCTGCGCGGCCTCGGCGTAGGAGCCGTCGGCGACGAGGAAGCTCGTCGCTTCGCCACCGCCGAACACGCCGCTCGCGGCGAGCGCGCACACGAGTCCGCCGAGAACGGCCAGCCACACGACGTTCTTGCGCAGCCGGTCGGCGTTGGGTCCGAACAGCTGGTCCGACGCGGCGGCCGACGCGGCCTGCTGGTCGGCGTAGGCCTGCCGCTCTGCCTCGGACTTGCCGGCGAGTTCGAGCACAGCGACCCGTTTTGTCGCCCGGTCGCGCGTGACGGCGAAGACCAGCAGCAGGATGACGCCGAGCGCCATGGCGATGGAGCCGGCGAACAGGTCGGGCCACAGCTTCATCGACAGCAGCACGACGGCGATCTCGGCGACGAAGGTGATGAGGCCCTTGACCCGGCCGAACTGGCGCGTGATGGCCAGCACCGGGAAGATCGTGAACAGCCACAGGATCGGCGTCGAGATCTGCTGCAGCGACGTGATGAAGTCGATGGGCAGGGCCGTGGCGGCCGAGTTCGCGGCGTTGAGTCCGAAGACGCAGACCGCGCCCCAAGCGGCACCGGCGACCGCGGCGAGGGAACGCCACGGAGCGAGCAGGCCGAGGATCTCGACCGGCAGGAAGACCAGCCAGGGGTTGAGGACGCCGGTCGACAGCGCCATCGGCGCGCCGAGCCCGAAGATGAAGCCGGCCGACAGACCGAAGACGATCGTGGCGGTCGCGAGCCGGGTGGAGCGGCCCTGGATGTAGTCGAGCAGGAACGGACGCGCACCGTCGTTGAACACGGCGAGGGCCGCGTTGGCGATGACGGCCGCGAAGGCGCACAGGACGATGACGAAGACGGCCTGCCAGGGGTCGAAGGAGACGGTGGTGGTCTCCGCAGCGAGAAGGGTCATGGGTCAGCCCTCACGCTTCGCGTCGAGCGCCGCCCACAGCAGGGGCACCACGTCCTGGACCTGGTCGAGCGCGAAACCGAAGGCGAGGTTGCCCGCGTCGACGGCGTCCTGCACCGCCTGGGCGCTCGGCACGGTGCGGCCGAAGGTGTGCGTCTTGTCCGATCCGAGGAATCCGACGAGCACGCCGAGGCTCGCCCCGGCGCCGGTGTGGCACGTGCCGAGGTAGTAGTCGGCCTGGCCGGACTTCAGCTGGACGGCCGCGTCCATGTCGGTGCCGATGACGACGGTGTCCTCGTCGCGGAGCAACGGGCGCAGCGCTTCGGCCACCTCGGCCTTCGCCACTCCCCCAGCGATGATTCTCATGACTTCTCCTTGCGTGCGGTGAGGGCGAGGGTGCCCAGGTGAAGACTCAGGTACTGCTGCTCGATCGCCGACAATCCGGTTCCCAGCTCCTGGTGGGCGCGGGCGGAAAGGTCGGCGGATGCGTCGACCGCGGTGGGGAACGCATCGACGACCTCGCGGTAGACGGTGTCGCCCGGCGGATCGATGTCCGGCTCCTCGCGGATCATCCGCCCGAGCGCGGCCACGAGGTGCGACGTGAGCGATCCGGCGGTCGCCTCGGTGACGAGGTAGTCGCTCTCGAGCCGGTGCAGCTCTCGTTCGACGAAGTCGACGACTCCCGGCGGGGTGTCGGGCATGGCGCGGAACAGCTCGAGCCGTTGGCGCAGCGGGTCATCCATGAAGGGGCGTCCTGTCAGTACGTGGGAATGCGGCGCCCGGCGACGACCTCGTCGGCGGACTCCATGATCAAGTCGTCGCCGAGTGCGGCGCGCACCGGCGTGGGGACCGCGTCGGCCCCGCTGCGGGCGACGATGACCGCCGACGTGGTGGCGTGGTCGTCGACGCCGTCGAGCGGGTGCACCGTCACGGGAATCGAGATGTGAGCGTCGATCTCGTCGAGGTTCCAGACCGTGGCGTCCACGAGGCCCTCGGCGAAGTAGCGGGTGAGCTGGTTGTAGGACACCTCGACGCGTCGCTCGGGCGGCAGGTCGGGGAACCGCGCCATCGTCAGTTCCCGCTGGTCGACCGAGGCCGGGTCGACGGCGACGCGAAGATCCGGGTCGTCGGGGTCGCGTCCTTCGACGACCACGAGACCGTGCGCGCCGACGTAGGTGTGCGGTCCGAAGTCGTGCACGATCTCGACGCCCGGCTCGGCCTCGGCGGAGAACCGCGACATCACGGCGAAGTCGGCGCGTTCCTGGTGAAGCGCTCGGGCTCGGTCGATGGAGCCACGGACGAACATGAGCGTGAGCGGAACGCCGGCGCGGCCGAAGGCGGCGTGCAGGCCTGTCGCGAGGCCTTCGTACCGCCGGGAGTACGGCAGCGGCATGGCGACCGACACGGACTGTCCGCCGGCAAGCTCCCAGATCAGACTGTGGTCGATCTCGGCGATGAACGTGCCGAGCTTCCCCCGCGGACGGATGCGCACTGCGCCCGCCTCCTCCAGCAGCGCCAACGCGGCCTGCACCGTTCCCTTGCCGACGCCGTGTCGCTCGCTGAGCTCCTGCACGGTGGCCATGCGGTCGCCGGGCGCGGCGCTCGACAGCTCGACGGCGAGTTGGTGCGCGACGGCACCCGCCTTCGACATGAGCACCTGCATGCGGGACATGCCGTGACTGTATCCAATATTCTGGATATTGACTAGAGGAGGAACAGACCGCGTCTCAGCGCGGTCGCTCCGGTGAGGAAATGCCGGGAAGAATCAGCCGAGCAGGATGGCGAGCTGCCGCGACTGCGCGACGAGCTTGCCCTCGCTGTCCCACAGCTCGCAGTCCTCTTCGTGGAAGCCGTTGACCACGTGGCGAGTGTGGAGGCGAGTCGCGATCCAGCCGGGAGCGGGCAGCCGATGCAGGTGCACGGTCAATTGCACCGTCATCGACACCGACTCCCCGATCTCCATGACCGGAGGCGCGTAGGAGTCGCACAGCAGCGCCAGAGCCGGGAAGTCGACCTCCCGGCCGCCACGCAGCCGCTGCCACAACAGGGCGCTCGGGTCGCCCGACGGAGCACCCGTGGCCCATCCCGGTGCGCCCGGAAGCCGGTACTCCACCTGCCCGAAGATGCCCTCGGGCTTCATCCCGGAGGCGAGCGGGTCGAAGCACTGCTCGGGATCGGGCAGCTGCGGCGCTTCACCTAACTCCTCGGTGCGACCCCCATCGGGCCGGCCGGCGAAGTTGGCGACGAGGTGGGCGACCCCCTTCCCCTCTTGGCTCAGCGTCGCCGAGGCGGTCTGAACGCGACGGCCGACGCGGATCGGCTCAGTGACGAGCTCCGCTTCGCCGGCCTCGGGGGACCGCAGGTAACTGACCGACGCCACGAGCGGATCGCCCGCACCCTCGACCTCGGCGGCCAGACCGCGCAGCATGGCGGCCAGGAGGTATCCCCCGTTCGGCTTGCCCAGCGGGGTGTTCCACCGGTCCGTGAGCGTCAGCTGGCGGCGGCCGGGTGCGATCGGCCGGGAGGCGGTGTCCTGTGCGTACGTGTCGTCGGTCACGACCTCATCCTGCCCGACCCGTCGGCAGCTTGGCCGCCCCCGGTTCACCGCCACGCGGGCTTGCGGGGGCAAGCAGGTGACCGGCGATGACGACAGCGGCCGTGGTCAGCACGATCGCCGCACCGGCGGTCGCGGCGCCGAGCGGCTCGGTGAGGACGAACTGCGGCACATGGCGACTCGGGATCGCGACGGCGAAGACGAAGGCACCCACGAGGCCGAGCCAGCTGCCGGTCATGTGACCACGGTGCGCGAGCACCTGCCCTCGCACGGCAGCGACGAGGCCGAGCGTCACGGTGACGATCGTGACGGCACTGAGGATGTGCAGCGCACTGAATCTCCCGGGCCGGATCTCGGTGATCCAGAACGAGGAGACGGCCACGAAGAGCATGAGCCCGACCCAGACCCGGCCGATGAGCCGGTGCGCGGGCGTGCCTTTGGCCGAGCCGAAGAGCTGCCAGGCGCCGAGACCGAGCGCCACCAGCGCAGCCGCCGCGTGCGAGGCGAGCAACGGTGTCCACATGAGCACTCCTTAGGAGAGAACGGCGAGGAGCCGCTGTACGGGGTCGTCGATGTCGCTGAGGCGAATGCCGGCGGAGTCCGCAAGGGACGCGAAGGCCCCCTCCAGCACCTGCGAGCAGTCGGCCAACAGCCGGCCGCCCTTGTCCGTCAACGTGACGGTGCGGCGATTTCCGCCGCCGGGCACACGCGCCACCTCCACGAGGTCGTCGCCCGCCAGCGCGGCGAGGATGCGACTGGCCGACGGCTCGGAGACCGCCAGCTCATCAGCGATCGCGCGCTGCGTGCTGGGGCCGAGCCGGTCGATGGTCAGCAACGCCAGGAACCGCGTGTAGGTGATACCCGCGCGCTCCCCCAGGATGCGGTCGGCGGCGCGGTCGAGACGCGCCACGAGCACGTGAAGGGCGTGAGCAGGAGAAGGGTGAGCGTGATCCACGCTCAGTACTTTACACCCGAAACTTACTCTTGCAAGTCTCTGTGCTCGTAGACCGCGATGTCGTAGCCGCCGTAGGCCTCGCGCGACGACTCCTGCCATTCGCCGGGGTCGATCGCGCCGAAGAACGCGTCCCCGTCGGGGGCAAGCGCCACATGGGTGACCACCATCCGGTCAGCCAGTCGCCGGGACCGTAGCTCCTCGTAGACCTGGGCGCCGCCGATGACGAACACCTCGTCGTCGAGTTCGCGGGCGGCGGCGAGCGCCGCGTCGACGTCGTGGACGACGCGCACCTCGGGCACGGCCTGCCACGAGGGGTCGCGGGTGAGCACGATGGACGTGCGTCCGGGGAGCGGACGGCCGATCGACTCGTAGGTCGTGCGGCCCATGATGATGGGGTGGCCCCAGGTCAGCTCCTTGAACTGCACTTGGTCGCCGGTGCGCGGCCAGGGCATCTGACCGTCACGGCCGATGACGCCGTTCTCCCCCACCGCGACGACGAGGGTGACGGTCATACGGCGACCGGCGCCTTGATGGCCGGGTGCGGGTCATAACCGAGGATCTCGACGGACTCGATCGCGAAGTCGTCGATCGACTGGATCGAGGGATCGAGTCGGAGCGTCGGCAGCGGCCGCGGATCGCGGGTCAGCTGCTCGCGCGCCTGGTCGAGGTGATTGAGGTAGAGGTGGGCGTCGCCGAGGGTATGGACGAAATCGCCGACGTCGAGCCCGACGACCTGCGCCACCATGTGCGTGAGCAGCGCGTAGGAGGCGATATTGAACGGCACGCCGAGGAAGACGTCGCCGGATCGCTGGTAGAGCTGGCACGACAGCTTGCCGTCCGCGACGTAGAACTGGAAGAACGCGTGGCAGGGGGCCAGCGCCATGCGGTCGAGGTCGGCGACGTTCCAGGCGCTCACCAGGTGCCGCCGCGAGTCGGGGTCGCGTCGCAGGTTCTCGATGACCTGCGCGAGCTGATCGATGTGACGACCGTCGGGAGCCGGCCACGAACGCCACTGGTGGCCGTACACCGGACCGAGATCACCGGCGTCGTCGGCCCACTCGTCCCAGATCGAGATCTTGTTGTCCTTGAGGTACCCGATGTTGGTGTCGCCGGAGATGAACCAGATCAGCTCCCCCACGACCGAACGGACGTGGACCTTCTTGGTGGTCACGAGCGGAAAGCCCTCGGACAGGTCGAATCGCATCTGGTGCCCGAAGACGCTGAGCGTTCCGGTGCCGGTGCGATCGGACTTCTCGACACCCTCATCGAGGATGCGCTGCACGAGATCGAGGTAGGCCCGCATGACGCTCAGACTACCGCCGACCAGGGACACCCCGGACGCACCACACGCGCCGATCTCGCGAATACGTCGTCCGTCGCAGGTGGTCGAGTAGCGACCGAGGAACGAGGGAGCCTATCGAGACCGCGGGACGGCGCGCCTATGGGCGTGAGGAATGAACTGGTGACAGGTGTGGTTTAGGCCGCGAGGGTGAGCGGCTCGGCCAGCTTGGACTCGAACTCGATGGGGGTCAAGCCGCCGAGGGAGTCCTGGGCTCGTTGCCGGTGGTACTTCCGCTCGATCCAGACGACGATGGCGAGCCGCAGATCCTGCCGGGTGGTCCACCGCTGCTGGTTGAGGACGTTGGTCTGCAGGAGCGACCAGAAGCTCTCCATAGCTGCGTTGTCGCCCGCGGCGCCGACTCGGCCCATCGAACCGACCATGTCGTGCCGGCGCAGTTCCCGGGCCATGGCGCGGCTTCGAAACTGGCTGCCCCTGTCGGCATGCAAGATGCATCCGGCGATATCGCCGCGGCGGGCGACGGCGTTGCGGAGTGCGTCGACCGCGAGCTTCGAGGTCATCCGGTCGCTGATCGAGTACCCCACGATCCGGTTTGAGAAGACGTCTTTGATCGCGCAGCAGTAAAGCTTGCCTTCGGTCGTCGTGCGGTGCTCGGTGATGTCGGTGAGCCAGACCCGGTTCGGGGCATCGGCCCGGAAGACGCGTTGCACGTGGTCGTCGAACACGGGTGGGCCGGCCTTCTTGCCCTTCCCGCGCCGGCGGCGTTGCGCGGAGGAGAGGATCCCAGCCTGCGAGCACAGCTTCCACGCCGTCCGGCGACTCATCCGCCACCCTGCGCGGCGTGCTTCGTCAGCGAGGTATCGGTAACCGAACGTCGGGTCGTCCTCATGCGCGTCGTGGAGGGCGTTGATCCGATACGCGCGGAGGACGTCCGCGTCGCGGATTGGGTCATTGCGCCACCGGTAGTAGGGCTGTCTTGCGAGCTTCAGGACCCGGCACGACACCGTGACGGGGATCCCCGCCTCGGCGAGCTCGGCAACGAGCGGGTACGTCATTTTGGGGAGCCACCCAGTTTCAGGTTCGCCTGCGACAGATATGCCGCTGCCTTCCTGAGGACTTCGTTCTCCTGCTCGAGGAGACGGTTACGGCGGCGCAGCTCTCGCATCTCGGCGGCCTCGTCTGCCGTCTGACCGGGACGCTTGCCTTCCTCGACATCTGCTTGGCGGAGCCAGTTCTGCAGCGTCGCCTCGCTGACTCCGAAGTCAGTGGCGATCTGCTTGATGGTGACGCCGCTCTCACGGCGGCGGGCGACCGCGACGACGTCTTCGCGGAACTCTCTCGGATAGGGACCGGGCATGATGACATCCTTCCCGCCAGCGCCTCCCGGCACTAACGATCAGTTGTCACCGATCCGTACCTCACGCCCGTTCACGACGGGGCCGACCACCGAGCAGTTACACCACTATGCGGGACGCCACTAGCGGCGCATCGAGACCAGCAACGCAACCCGGTCTCGATACAACCTCCTACTCGACCGCCCATGCGGGTACGTCATCGAGTAGGGCAAGCAGCGAGCTTGTAGGTGGTCGAGTAGCGACGAGCTCTGCGAGCCGTGATGGAGCCGTGGCACAAGGGGCGTAGCCGCGACGGAGCGAGACCAGTTGACGTGATGTGGTCTCGATACGGCCCTCGTTCCTCGGGCCTACTCGACCACCCAGTCAGGCGCTGTGCACAAGGGACGAAAAGTGTCGGTGGTCTTCTCTAGATTAGGAACATGATCGAGAGCACTCCCGACGCGCAGGTGGCCTTCATGGCCGAACTGCGGCGCGAGAGTGCTCAGCTGGACTACCGACGCTGGGCCGCGATGCTCCAGGTTCTCGATACCGAACGCGTTCGGATCGAGCGGGAGGTGGAGCCGCAGCAGCAGGACCTCGCGCTCGCGGCCGTCCGTTCGGTGATCGCGCAGGCGAACGGCTGGTCTGAGCACCAGGTCGCAGGTCGGATTCACGAAGCCGAGACCGCGCGTGACGACCTGCCAACCGTCTGGAAGGCGTTCAGTACGGGCAAGATCGACGCCGCGCGAATGTCGGTGATCGCGAACGGCGCGTGGAAGCTCACGAAGCAGCGCTTCATCGAGCGGCTTGACGCACGATCGGTCGCCTACGCCGCCACGCACACCGTCGCTGAGCTGCGCCGATGGGTCAAGCGGTTCATCGCACGCCACGAACCCGACGAAGTCGAGAAACGCTACGAAGACATCGTCACCGAACGGTCGGTCACGATTCATCATCATGAGGACGGCACCGGCGACCTCTTCGCGGAGAACCTCCCGTCCTATGTCCTCGCGGGGATCGATCAGCGACTCGACCACGCAGCGAAGTCACTCAGTGAGGACGACCGGACCCTGCACCAGCGCCGCGCCGACCTGCTCGTCGACGCGCTCGACCACATCGACCCCGACAACGAACCCGCCCGCACCCCGAACCTCGCGA
>NZ_RQJX01000007.1 GCF_003850045.1 Aeromicrobium camelliae
GCAGTCCGGCCATGAAGGCCACCTGCGCGTCCGGGGTGCTCTCGATCATGTTCCTAATCTAGAGAAGGCCACCGACACTTTCGCGACCGTGTGCACAGCGCCCACGTGGTCTCGCTCCGTGGCGGCTACGCCCTCACTGCCACGGCCCCATTGCTGCTCGCAGAGCTCGCCGCTACTCGACCACCTCAACCGGTCATAGGTGGTCGAGTGGGCCGGAGCTCTGCGGAGGGTAGCGGAGCGAGACCTCGTCGGGTCGATTGCCGTGGGACTGCCCACATCTCTGTGGTCCGGGGGTGGGGGAGGAAGGGGTCGACTCTAGAATCGAACAGTGAGCCTCGACCATGACCTCGTCCTCGTCGTCGACTTCGGTGCCCAGTACGCCCAGCTGATTGCGCGGCGCGTGCGTGAGGCGAAGGTGTACTCCGAGATCGTGCCGCACACGATGCCGCTGGGGGAGATGCTCGCCAAGGAACCGAAGGCGATCATCCTGTCCGGAGGCCCGTCATCGGTCTACGAACCCGGCGCACCGCAGCTCGACCCCCAGATCGTCGACGCGGACGTTCCCGTGTTCGGCATCTGCTACGGCTTCATGGCCATGGCGCAGGCCCTCGGCGGGCAGGTCGCCCGCACGGGACAGCGCGAATACGGCCGCACGCGCGTCAACGTGCTCGACCGCGGCACCCTGCTGCAGGGACTGCCCGAGGAGCTCGTCTCCTGGATGTCGCACGGCGACGAGGTCGTCGCCGCGCCGGAGGGATTCCGGGTCAACGCCAAGTCGCCGCGTGCCACGGTCGCGGCCTTCGAGGACACCGGCCGCCGGCTCGCCGGCGTGCAGTGGCACCCCGAGGTGCTGCACTCCGAACACGGACAACAGATCCTCGAGCGGTTCCTCGTCGACATCGCGGGCTGCCGCCAGACGTGGACGAGCGTCAACATCGTCGACGAGCAGGTCGAGAAGATCCGCGCCGAGGTGGGCGACGCGCGCGTCATCTGCGGCCTGTCCGGCGGCGTCGACTCCGCCGTCGCCGCGGCGCTCGTGCAGCGGGCGATCGGCGACCAGCTGACCTGTGTGTTCGTCGATCACGGACTCCTGCGCGAAGGTGAGGCGGAGCAGGTCGAACAGGACTTCGTCGCCGCGACCGGCGTCGACCTCAAGGTCGTGGACGCGGCCGACCGCTTCCTCGGCCACCTCGCCGGCGTCTCGGACCCCGAGGAGAAGCGCAAGATCATCGGACGCGAGTTCATCCGCGTGTTCGAGCAGGCCGAGCGGGAGGTCGTCGAGGCCGCACCCGAAGGCCAGCCCGTGCGCTTCCTCGTCCAGGGCACGCTGTACCCCGACGTCGTCGAGTCCGGCGGCGGTGAAGGTGCGGCCAACATCAAGAGTCACCACAACGTCGGCGGCCTTCCCGAAGATCTCGAGTTCGGTCTCATCGAGCCGCTGCGAACCCTGTTCAAGGACGAGGTCCGCGAGGTCGGCCGCCAACTCGGCCTGCCGCCGGGCATCGTCAACCGCCATCCCTTCCCCGGCCCCGGCCTCGCGATCCGCATCGTGGGCGCGGTCGACGCGGACCGCCTGCGCATCCTGCGCGCGGCCGACGCGATCGTGCGTGAGGAGACGACCGCTGCCGGCCTCGACGCCGAGATCTGGCAGTTCCCAGTCGTGCTGCTCGCCGACGTGCGGTCGGTGGGCGTGCAGGGTGACGGCCGCACGTACGGCCACCCGATCGTGCTGCGCCCGGTCACGAGCGAGGACGCCATGACCGCGGACTGGGGTCGCCTGCCGTACGACGTCCTCGAGCAGATCTCCA
This sequence comes from Aeromicrobium camelliae, assembly GCF_003850045.1. GTDB lineage: Bacteria > Actinomycetota > Actinomycetes > Propionibacteriales > Nocardioidaceae > Aeromicrobium > Aeromicrobium camelliae. The sequence continues at coordinate 1,809 of NZ_RQJX01000007.1, forward strand.
CCCGCATCACCAACGAGGTGGATGAGGTGAACCGGGTCGTGCTCGACGTCACGAGCAAGCCGCCGGGAACCATCGAGTGGGAGTGACCCGCCGGGTTGCCGTCGCCGCTCCCAACGCCGCCGCGGCCGATGCCGCCGCAGTGACGGCCGAATCGGGCGGCAACGCCGTCGACGCCGCGATCGCCGCCAGCCTCGTGACGATGGTCAACGAGGTCGGCCTCGTGTCGCTCAGCTCCGGCGGCTTCGTCACGGTGCAACCGGCCGACGGCTCCGACCCGGTGACCGTCGACGGCTGGATGGACATGCCCGGTCGCAGGTCGACGGAACAGTCCCCGATGGAGCCGGGGCAGGGCACCTGGGACGTGGAGACCGAGTACGGCGGCGGCGTCACCATCACCATCGGTCCCGGTGCGGTGGCGACGCACGGGGCAGTCGCGGCGTTCGAAGAGACACACTGACGCTGGGGCACCCTGCCGTGGCGCGAACTCGTCGCCCCCTCGATCGAGGTGGCCCGTGACGGCTTCCGGCTGGGTTCGGCGTCTCGCTACTACCTGCAGTACGTCCGCGACAGCATCTTCGGCTGGGACGACGCGAGTCGAGCGGCGCTGTACGACCCGGTGACCGGGCTGCGCGACGGCTCGCTCGTCGTCCCCGATCTCGCCGACACCCTGACCCACCTCGCGGACGCCGGTCCGCGCACGATGTATGACGGGGATCTGGCCCGGGCCATCAGCGACGACGTGCTCGATCGCGGCGGTCTGCTGAGCCGCGCCGACCTCGCCGCGTACGAGGCGGTGGTCCGCCCCTCGCTGCGGGCCGAGGTAGGGCCGTGGGCGCTCGGGACCAACCCGCCGCCCGCGGTCGGGGGAGCGGTGGTGGCCGCGATGCTGCGGCTCATGGGCGGGCGGGGGCTCGACGACCGCGAGCACCTCGTCGCGGTGCAGCGGCGCGTGCTCGGTGAACGGCTGCGGGTGTTCGACCGCAGCGAGGACCTCGCGCGGGACGCCGCCGCCTTCCTCGACCTCGTGGACCGCGAGGGCCTGGCCGTGCTGGAGTCCGGTTCCACGGCTCACATCTCCGCCACCGACACGGACGGCAACGCCTGCGCGATCACGGTCTCCTCGGGCTACGGCTCCGGGATGATCGCCCGCGGCACGGGCATCTGGCTGAACAACTGTCTGGGCGAGCAGGAGCTGAACCCGCGCGGCCTCCACGGTCTGGAGCCGGGAACCCGTCTGCTGTCCAACATGGCCCCGACGGTCGGTCACGATCGGCAGGGGGCCTCACTCGCGATCGGCTCCCCTGGTGCGGACCGGATCACGACCGCGATCGCGCAGGTCGTGACCGGTTTCCTCTCGGGGCTCGACCTCCAGGCCGCGATCGATCATCCGCGGGTCCACCTGCACCGTGCGGGGTGTCCCGACGAGGAGCTCAAGGTCGAGCAGGAGCCCTCGATGTACTTCGGGGGAGTGGGAGCCACCCTGCGCGATCACGAGGGCCGGCTCCACGCAGCCGCCGATCCGCGTCGCGAAGGCGCGACGCGGATCGTGTGACGGCTCAGTAGGTGATGGTCTCCTCCGGCAGGAGGACCCAGGCGGCGATGTAGGCGATGAGGCCGGTGCCGGTGCTGACCAGCGTCAGCAGGACGACGAGGAGCCGGACGATGTTGACGTCCCACCCCGTGTACGCCGCGAGTCCTCCGCAGACGCCGCCGAGCCACTTGTCGCTGCGGCTGCGCTGGAGCTTCTTCTTGTCGTTCATTTCCTACTCCTGAAGGTTGCCGCCACACCGAGGAGTCCGAGCACGATGAGCGTGATCGGGCCGGCGAGGCGTAGTTCATCTCGGGTCAACAGGCCACTGTCCGCTGCGAACCATCCTGCCGCGATCAGCAGGAACAGCACTCCGGAGAGGAACGGCAGTAGGCGGAAAGGGTGCGTTGTCATGCTCGGACCACCTCGATAACTCCGACGGTGCTGGTGATGTCGATCGTGAAGGCGTCGTCGCTGTCGGATGGCACCTCGACGCGTGCGTCCCACCCTTCGTCATGCCGGGCGAAGACGCTGACCTGGCCGCCCCAGCGGATGCGTGCGTCCACGTTGACGTCCAGTTCCTCCGGCACGACGACCCGGACGACGCCAGCGCCGTGGGTGATCTGCACCGATTTGCCGGCGAGATCGTCCAGGTCGCGGACCTCGGTGAGGTCGTAGCGCAGTTGTCCTGCGCCGACCTCGAGCGTGCGGGTCGCCTGCTCGGCGTTCACGGGGACGAACCGATGGTCTCCGGCTCGAGCGGAGGGGAGTGCCGAGGTCACGGCGAGCGCGAGGGCGAGGATGAGGCCGAAGGGGATCAACAGGCCCGCGTCACCGACCACGCTGCCGACGAGGAGGCCGAGAGCCGTGATCACCAGGGCGACCAGGACGTACACCGGGGCGGCGACCGGCTCGGTCTGCAGCGACCAGATCCACAGCGCGCCCCAGGCGATGAACGTCAGGGAGAGCGTGCCGAGGAACAGCGCGGGGGACCACGTGCGGCGAGGGGTCTGCGGGGGCGGCGGGGAAGCGCCCGCCGACGGCTCGCCCGGTCCCTGGCCCGGCGGCGGTCCGGCGGGCGGGTCATACCGGACGGGGAGCGTCTGGTCGATGGTCACGGTGTCGTCCTCTCTGAACGGAGCGGGATCGGGGCCCGCGGCGGGCGGGCCGGGCGTCGGGGGCGGAGGCGGCGGAACCTGCGCCCGAGCGTCACGGCGGCCTTTGACCAGCCAGTACAGGAACGCGATCGGAACGCCGATCCAGATGGCGATCCAGACGGCCGCCCAACTCCAGTCGCTGAAGCCCCAGGCGCTGTCGCCCAGGACGGCCGCCGCCGCGAGCGCAGCGGCGGCGATGAGACCGATGGTGCGCACCTGCTCGTCGTTCTCGCCGAGGCCGAACGCCTCGCCGACGATGCTGCGGTCCTTGCCCTCGTCGGGAAGGAGGAGCCAGGCCGCGGCATAGAGGATGAAGCCGGCGAGACCGATGAACGCCAGGACGACGAAGCCGACGCGCACGATGACCGGGTCGATGTTCCACCATCGGCCGACGGCGGTCGAGACGCCCGCGATCATCCGGTCGTCGTGAGGCCGACGGACGGACGCGAAGTCCTGGAGCCGCCGTGACGAGGCGGGATCGCCTCCCGGCTGGCCGGTGGTCTGCTGATCGTTCATAGCTCCATCCTCATCGGCGAGCGGTCTGCAGACCATCGGGTGTTCCCCTGAGCTTCCCCGGGGTCCGCTCGGGGTGTCCTGGGGGCTGGTCCTGCTGGCGTGCGTCACCGCGCACGTGTGACGATCGTTCTCGTGACCACGACCGTCCCCGCCTACCGCCGCGCGTCCCGGCCGGCGGATCGCCGCGTGGTGGGCGGCGTCGCGGCCGGGCTCGCGGACCATCTCGCCGTCCCCGTGGTCTGGGTGCGGATCGGGTTCATCGTCGCGACGTGGTTCAACGGCGCCGGCATCCTGGCGTACCTGCTGCTCTGGCGTTTCCTGCCGTTGGCCACCCCCGACGATGCGCCGGGCGTCGAGTCGGCGACTCGCGCCGGGTTGCGGGGCAGCGACCGGCTCGGTCGCCGCGAGATCGCCCAGACGGTGGCCATCGGCGCGGTCGGCCTCGGTGTCTTCACGCTGCTGTCGGTGGTGGGCCGCGGCCCTTCATCCCATGTGCTGGTGCCCGTCCTCGTGGGCGTGGTCGGCATCGCGCTCGTGTGGCGGCAACTCGATGACGCGGCCTGGAACTCGTGGCTGCGGCAGACCTCGGGCCCCGGTCACGTCGGCCGGATCGCCGCCGGTGTGGCGCTCGTGGGTCTCGCTGCGATCTTCGTGATGTCGGAGGGCCGCGGCTGGAGCGCGACGCTCGACCTCGTCGCTGCGGTCGCCGTCGCGATGATCGGCCTCGTGCTGATCCTCGGCCCGTGGATCTCGAGCCTGTGGCACGACCTCGGCGAGGAGCGGCGTCAGCGCATCCGCTCCCAAGAACGAGCCGACATGGCCGCGCATCTGCACGACTCGGTCCTCCAGACCCTCGCGCTGCTGCAGAAGAACGCTCACGATCCGGCAGCCGTGGCGACGCTCGCCCGCCGTCAGGAGCGCGAACTGCGCGACTGGCTCTACGGCGACGAGGCGCCGGCCGGGTCGACGCTCGTCGCGGGCCTTCGCGCCGAGGCCGGCGACGTCGAGACGGCGCACCAGGTCCCCGTCGAGCTGGTGGCCGTCGGGGACGCCCCCATGTCCTCCGATGTCGCCGCCCTCGTGCGTGCCGCGCGTGAAGCGATGGTGAACGCAGCGAAGCACGCTGGAGTCGGTCGGATCGACGTGTACTCCGAAGTCGCCGGGGCGAGTGCGGAGGTCTTCGTGCGCGACCGCGGCGTGGGCTTCGACCCCGACCAGATCCCCGACGACCGGCAAGGGATCCGCGGCTCGATGGTCGAGCGGATGCGCCGCCACGGCGGTGACACCCGGATCAAGTCCACGCCCGGCGAGGGCACGGAGGTCGTGCTGACGATGCCGCTGCGCGAAACGACCACTCAGGAAGAGAGCCGAGAAGCATGAGCGAGTTGAGGGTCGTGGTCGTCGACGACCACGCGATGTTCCGCAGCGGCGTGCGCGCCGAACTCGAGCGGCTCGGCACGGGCCGCGTCCAGATCGTGGGGGAAGCCGACGACGTGCCGTCCGCCGTGCAGGTCATCGGAGAGCAGCGGCCCGACGTCGTCCTGCTCGACGTTCACATGCCGGGTGGGGGAGGGCCGGAGGTCGTCCGGCAGCTGCCGGCCACCACGTACCTCGCGCTCTCGGTCAGCGACGCCGCCGAGGACGTCATCGGAGTGATCCGAGCCGGAGCTCGCGGCTACGTCACCAAGAACATCTCGGCGGCCGAGCTCATCGACGCGATCGAGCGGGTCGCCGGCGGTGACGCCGTGTTCTCGCCGCGGCTCGCGGGCTTCGTCCTCGACGCGTTCGCCGGGACGATCGACGTGGCGCAGGTCGACGAGGACCTCGATCGACTCACGGAGCGCGAGCGGGAGGTCATGCGGCTCATCGCGCGTGGCTACGCCTACAAGGAAGTGGCCAAGGAGCTGTTCATCTCGATCAAGACCGTCGAGACGCATGTGTCCAACGTGCTGCGCAAGCTGCAGTTGTCGAGCCGCCATGAGCTCACCCGGTGGGCCAACGACCGACGGCTCATCTGATCGGCGCCGGGCCTACCAGTGCCGCTCGACGAGGTGGACGGCCTCGCTGCGGCGCAGGCCGAGACGCTGGGCGGTCTTGACGAAGTCGGCGGCCGCGGCGGCCGCGTCGGCGTGGTCGTCGTCCTGCGGGGTGGAGACGAACGAGCCTCGACGCCCCTCGGTGCGGATCACGCCCATGGACTCCAGCTCCCGGTAGGCGCGAGCGACCGTGTTGACGGCGAGGCCCATGTCAGTGGCCAGCGCGCGCACCGTCGGCAGCCGCTCGCCGGGTGACAACTCGCCGGCGGCGACGGCCGCGGCGATCTGCTGACGCAACTGCTCGAACGGTGGAGCGGAAGCATCGGCGTTGATCGTCCATTCCATGGCTCCATTGTGTCGCTTCGGTGGTAACACTGCCTGTCGTCGGAGGCGACTAGGCTGGACGGGATGTCTCTTCCGTTTCCCGTGCCCTCGTCCCCGTCGTCGCCGCGAGCGGGCGGCGAGCGGTCCGCACCGCTCTCGGACCGCCTGCTCGAAGGTCTCAACGACGCCCAGCGCGAGGCAGTCAGCCACGTCGGCGGACCGCTTCTCGTGGTCGCCGGTGCCGGATCGGGCAAGACGCGGGTGCTGACGCGCCGCATCGCCTGGCTCATCGCCGCGCGGGGAGCACATCCCGGCTCCATCCTCGCCATCACCTTCACCAACAAGGCCGCCGCCGAGATGCGCGAGCGCGTGGCCGACCTCGTGGGCGGTCGCGCCCGCATGATGTGGGTGTCCACGTTCCACTCGGCATGCGTGCGCATCCTGCGGCGCGAGGCCAACCGATTCGGCTACACGTCGTCGTTCACCATCTACGACGCCGCTGACGCTCGTCGACTCATGACGCTCGTGTGCCGCGATCTGGACCTCGACCCCAAGAAGGTCAACCCGCGCGGCGTGCTGCACCACGTCTCCAACCTCAAGAACGAGCTCGTCGACCATGAGGAGGCCGCCCGCCGCGCGGCCACGCCCACGGAGCAGACGTACGCCGAGTGCTACGCGCTGTACCAGCAGCGGCTCAAGGCGGCCAACGCCATGGACTTCGACGACCTCATCATGAACACCGTCCACCTGCTCCAGGCCTGGCCGGACGTGCGCGAGGCCTACCGGCGCCGCTTCCGCCACGTGCTCGTCGACGAGTACCAGGACACCAACCACGCGCAGTACGCCCTCATCCGCGAGCTGTGCGACGCCGAGTCCGACCTCATGGTCGTCGGCGACTCCGACCAGTCCATCTACGCCTTCCGCGGCGCCAGCATCCGCAACATCCTCGAGTTCGAGAGCGACTTCCCGCAGGCCCGTACGGTGCTGCTGGAGCAGAACTACCGCTCCACGCAGACGATCCTGTCGGCGGCCAACGCCCTCATCAGCCGCAACGAGGGACGCAAGGACAAGAAGCTGTGGTCCGCCGAGGGCGACGGTGAACTCGTGGTCGGCTACGTCGCCGACGACGAGCGCGACGAGGCCCAGTTCGTGGCCGACGAGATCGACCGGCTCGGCGACGACGGCGCGGCCCAGCCCAAGGACGTCGCGGTCTTCTACCGCACCAACGCGCAGTCACGGGTGTTCGAGGAAGTGTTCATCCGGGTCGGCTTGCCGTATCGCGTCGTCGGCGGAGTGCGCTTCTACGAGCGCAAGGAGATCCGCGACGCGCTCGCCTACATCCGGGTGCTCGTCAACCCGCGGGACGACGTCTCTCTGCGCCGCATTCTCAATGAGCCCAAGCGCGGCATCGGCGACCGCGCCGAGACGGCGCTCGAGCAGTTCGCGTCGCGCAACGGTCTCAGCTTCTGGGAAGCGATGACCCGCTGTGCGGAGATCGGCGAACTCGCCACGCGCTCCCGCTCGGCGATCAGCGGATTCACCGAGGTCATGGCCGGACTCATGGAGCTCGCAGCGTCCGGAGCCCCGGCCGACGCCGTGCTCGAGGCGGCGCTCACCCGCTCGGGCTACCTCACGGTGCTGGAGGAGAGCCGGGACCCGCAGGACGAGACCCGCGTCGAGAACCTCGCCGAACTCGTGGCGGTGGCGCGCGAGTTCGTCGCCGGTGCCGCCACGCTGACCGAGGACGACGAGGTCGGCGGCACCGAGGAGGGCGACCTGACTCCCGGCTCGCTCGCGGCCTTCCTCGAGCAGGTGGCGCTGGTCGCCGACGCCGACGCGATCCCCGATGAGGGCGAAGGCGTCGTCACGTTGATGACGCTGCATACGGCCAAGGGGCTGGAGTTCCCGGTCGTGTTCCTCACCGGCATGGAGGACGGCGTCTTCCCTCACATGCGCTCGATGGGCGACGCCAAAGAACTCGAAGAGGAACGTCGGCTCGCCTACGTCGGCATCACCCGCGCCCGCGAGCGGCTGTACCTCACGCGGGCCACGGTGCGTTCGGCATGGGGAGCGCCGTCGTACAACCCGGCGTCGCGGTTCCTCGACGAGATCCCCGACCACCTCGTCGACTGGCGGCGCATGGGCACCGCACCGACCCAGTGGACGCCGAGCACGCCGTCGGCCACCGCGCGTCGTGAGTCCTTCCGCTCCTCGACGGTGGCGGCCAAATCCCGCCGCGCCACCCGCGACATCGTCGCGCTGCAGCCAGGCGACCGGGTCACCCACGACAGCTTCGGTATGGGCACCGTCGTGGCGCTCGAAGGGTCCGGCCAGAACTCCGTGGCGAGCGTCGACTTCGGGTCCGCCGGCGTCAAGCGGCTCCTGCTGCGGTACGCGCCCCTCGAGAAGATCTGAGTCGTCGCCCCAGGGGTGACAGGGTTCACGCACGGTCACCGGAACAGAAGCGGGACGGGCCTCGTTGTCGACTTCCGTGACCACTTCGACCGTGACGCCGTCTGCTCCTGTCCGCACGCAGCCGCAGCGGCCCACCCATGTCTGGTGGGCGATCGTCGCGCTCGCCCTCGGCGGGTTCGCCATCGGCACGACCGAGTTCGTCACCATGGGACTGCTGCCCGACATCGCTGCGAGCATCGACCGCTCGATCCCCACCACCGGCCACGTCATCACGGCCTACGCCTTCGGTGTCGTGGTGGGTGCGCCGCTCATCGTGTCGCTCGGCGCCAAGCTCCCCAAGCGGGAACTCGCCATCGTCCTCGTCCTCGGGCTCGCGGTCGGCAACGGCCTGACCGCGCTCGCCTCGGGTTACGTGCCGGTCATGGTGTCGCGCTTCATCGCCGGCCTGCCGCACGGAGCCTACTTCGGCGTCGCGTCGCTGCTCGCCGCCGCGATGGTGCCGCCGTCGATGAAGGGCCGCGCGGTCAGCCGGGTCATGATGGGCCTCTCCGTCGGGACCGTGGCCGGCGTGCCCCTGAGCGCGTGGCTCGGGCAAGAACTCGGCTGGCGCGCCGCGTACGCGCTCGTCGTCGTGCTCGCGATCGCCACGGCCGTGATGATCCGGGCCTTCGTCGCCCGGGTCCCGGGCACCCCGGACGCGACGATCGGCCGCGAACTCGCTGCCCTGCGTCGGCCGCAAGTGTTGCTGGCCGTCGCCGCCGGCATGATCGGCTTCGGCGGGGTGTTCGCGATGTACAGCTACGTCGCTCCCATCGTCACCGACGTCTCCGAGCTCTCTCGTGCGACGATCCCGTGGGTGTTGTTCGCCTTCGGCATCGGCTCGGTCGCGGGCACCTGGCTGGGTGGCGTCCTCGCCGACTGGAACAACGTGCGGCAACTCGTCGCCGGGTTCCTCGTGAGTGTCGCCGCCCTCATCGCCTTCTACTTCGTGGCGACCTCGGGCCCGGCCATGATCGCGCTCGTGTTCCTCGTCGGGGCGCTGGGCAGCGTGCTGGCGATCGGACTGCAGCTGCGGCTCATGCACGCGGCAGGCGACGCGCAGATGCTCGGAGCGGCGCTCAACCACTCCTCGCTCAACGTCGCCAACGGCCTGGGCGCGTGGCTCGGCGGACTCGTGATCGCCGCCGGGTACGGCTACGCCGCGCCGAGCCTCGTCGGCGCCGGTCTCGCCGCGGCGGGACTGGCCATCGTGCTGGTCGCGGTCGCCGCCGAGCGGCGTCAGCTCACCCGATGAGCTGGGTGTTGCCGGTGATCGGAGCCTGCGGGTAGCAGCGGACCCGGCGCTCGTCGTCGGGGTCCAGCTTGTTCAGCACGATCTGCGCGACGTTCTTCGAGAACGGAAGGCTCACGTGCTCGGACTGGTCGATGGCGCAGACGTCTTGGATGACGATGTTGTCGACGTCGGCGCCGGGCCCGGCCGTGATCTGTCCGCGTTGCCATGGCGTCACGACCTGGTCCCGCCGGGTCACGATCGTCGTGTAGGACATGCCGGGGATCGTCTCGCCCCCGCCGTTCACCTGCTGATAGAAGGGCGCCTGGGGAGCGGGACTCTGATCGGCCTGCTGAGCGGCCGCCGGCAGCTCGACCAGGTACAGCACGCCCATGGCAGCGCCGAACAGCCGCACCAGTTTGCCCAACTCGGTGATGCCCGAGAGGGTCGTCGGGTGGCTGGAGGGCGCCAGGCCGATCACCTGGTTGACCTTCTCCGGGGCGATGAGGTTGGCGTAGTAGCGGGAGATCGCCCCGCCCTGCGAGTGTCCGACGAGATCGACCTGAGTGGCGCCGGTGCTCGCGAGCACTCGGTCGACGAACGGCCCGATCTCCTCGGCGTTCTCGATCAGGTCGCCGGTGCCGTTGAGGAACGCGATACCCGTGGAGTTGCCGTAATTGAGTGCGTACACGCAGTAGCCCCGTTCGGCGAGGATCGGTGCGAGCCCGTTCCAGTTCGCGTACGCGTTCTCGAACGTGCCATGCACGAGGACGACCGCGCCGGGGGTGCGCGGCGCTGGGACGACACCCCCAATCGTTCGCCCCGAGGGGATCGCGTTCCGGGTGGGAGATCGATCGCGCATACGCGGCGGGGAACGAGGAGTCCTCGCCCCACGGGGCGAAGCGGATCGGGTGCGGCACCGGGTTCGGGGCCGCCGCAGTGGCCGGCGTGGCGACGAGCGTGAGCAGGACGGACACGGTCGCGATGACCGCGGCAGACAGACGTGTCGACATGATTCTCCCCGATGTGACGTAGCTCACGAAGCGAGCCAGGGCCACTGTAACCGGGAGTTGCGCCCGATGTCGAGAGTCGATCGTCCGGTTCAGGCGCTGACGACCGACTGGGCGCCGACCGCCGGACGCAGCCACACGTGATCACCGGGATGCAGGCCCAGGGCGTGCGCCTCCGTGCGCGTCACGCTCACCTGCACGGGGGCGTAGCGCGCGTCGGTCGGCGTCACCTCGAGCCGGATCTCGAAACCGACGCGGGTCCAGCGGGTGATCGGCCCGTCGACCACCGCCGCCTGCTCCACCCGGGAGATCTCGATGTCGTGGGGGCGGATGAGGCGGTCTCCGAGCGTCGTCACGGGGCCGAGGAAGCTCAGCACGAAGTCGCTCGCGGGCTTGTCGTAGAGGTCGTCGGGGGTGCCCACCTGCTCGATCCGGCCGTCGTTGATCACCACGATGGTGTCCGCGACCTCCAGCGCCTCCTCCTGGTCGTGCGTGACGAACACCGTGGTCACGTGGACCTCGTCATGGAGCCGCCTTAGCCAGTCGCGCAGCTCCTTGCGGACCTTGGCGTCGAGGGCGCCGAACGGCTCGTCGAGGAGCAGGACGCTCGGCTCGATCGCCAAGGCGCGGGCTAGCGCCATCCGCTGCCGTTGGCCGCCGGACAGCTGCGCCGGGAGCCGGTGGGCGAACTGCTCGAGGTGGACGAGTTCGAGCAGTTCCTCGACCCGGCGGGCGATCTCGGCCTTGGGCCGTTTGCGGATCTCCAGGCCGAAGGCGACGTTCTTGGCGACGCTCATGTGCTTGAACGCCGCGTAGTGCTGGAAGACGAACCCCACGTTGCGGCGCTGAGCCGGCACGTTCGTGGTGTCCTGGCCCTCGATCTCGATGGTGCCGCTGTCAGCAGTCTCCAATCCCGCGATGATGCGCAGCAGCGTGGACTTGCCTCCGCCGCTGGGCCCGAGCAGAGCCGTCAGGCCGCCGCTCGGGATGCTGAGGTCGATGTCGCTGAGCGCGACGAAGTCACCGAACGACTTGTTGACGCCGACGATCTCGATACCCATCAGGCCTTCTCCTCCTTGGGGCGCAGCACGGTGACGACGACCAGTGCGGCAACAGCGATGAGAGTCAGCAGGAAGCTCGTGGCGTACGCCGCTCCCCGCTCGAACTCGAGGTACTTCTCCTCCACGAGGAGCGTCGCGGTCTGGGTCTGCTGGCTGATGTTGCCCGAGACGATCTTCACCGCGCCGAACTCGCCGAGCGAGCGTGCGAGACTCAGCACGACGCCGTACACGAGTGCCCAGCGGATCGAGGGCAGCGTGATGCGGCGGAACGTCTGCCAGCCGCCGGCCCCGAGCGAACGCGCCGCCTGCTCCTGCTCGGTGCCGATCTCCTGCAGAACGGGGACCACCTCGCGGATCACGAGGGGGAGACTGACGAAGGCCGTCGCCATGATGATGCCGGGTACCGAGAAGACGACTTGGAGATTGATCGCGTCGAGGACGGGCGCGAAGTAGCCATCGCGCGGTCCGTACGCCAACAGCAGGGCGAGACCGATCACGACCGGCGACACGGACAACGGCAGGTCGAGCAGCGTGTTGAGCAGCCCCTTGCCGGCGAAGTCGTACCGCACGATCAGCAGGGACATTCCGACGCCGAACACCGTGTTGATGACGACCGCCCAGAAGGCGACGACCACGGTCATCTGCAGCGCAAAGACCACGGCCGGGTCCTGCAGCGTCGACGCGAGGTGGTTGCCGTCCCCGAACGTCCGCGTGACGACCAGCGAGACCGGCCACGCCACGAGGAAGAACAGGTAGACGAGCACGAGCCCGCGGCGCACGTAGGTGGCGGCAGTGCGGCGCGGCCCGCGCCCGGTCGCGTGACTAGCCATGCCGCGCCACCCTCCGCGAGATCAGGTTGAGCGTGACGATCGCGGCGAGGGCCACGGCCAGCAGGATGACGGCCACCGCGGATGCCGCCGCCGGGTTGTCGTTCTCGACGTACGTGAAGATGCGCACGGAGGCCACCTCGGACTCGAACGGCAAGTTGCCCGAGAGCAGGACGAGCGAGCCGTACTCGCTGATGCCGCGCGCGAACGAGAGCGTCGCGCCCGAAGCGATCGAGGGGGCGAGGCTGGGCAGGATGATGCGCCGCCACGTGGTGAACGTGCTCGCGCCGAGCGACGCCGCCGCCTCCTCCACCTCGGGCTCGAGTTCCATGAGGACCGGCTGCACCGCGCGCACGACGAACGGCAACGTGACGAACAGCAGGGCGAGGAACACCGAGTGCGAGGTGTTGGAGACGTCGACTCCCAGCGGACTCTCCGGCCCGTACAGGCTCAGCAGTACCAGGCCGGCCACGATCGTCGGCAGCGCGAAGGGGATGTCGATGATGGTCTCCAGCGCCCGCTTGCCCCAGAACTGGTCCCGCACGAGCACCCAGGCGATGAGAGTGCCCATGACGACGTTGACCAGAGTCACGAGCAGTGCCTGGCGGACCGTCAGGCCGATCGCGGAGGCGGTCTGAGGGTTGCCAAGGGTCTCGACGAACACGCCCCAGCCACCGCCGGCCGCTTGGAAGGAGATGAGAGCGAGGGGGATCAGCACCAGGATGCTGAACCACGTGACCCCGACGCCCAGACCGATCGCGGCCGGACGGGTGAGCGTGGAGGCGCTCCTTCGGGGACGACGCCTCCGCGTCGTCCCCGAAGGCGACGTGAGCAGGTCGGTCACGACTGCAGTCCCGCGGCCGCCTGAAGGCGCGTGATGATGCCGTCGCTCTCGTCGAAGAACTTGCTGTTCACGGCCTCCCAACCGCCGAGGTCGTCATCGATCGTGAAGAGCGTCTCGACCTCGGGGAAGGGGTTCGCGGGGTCCATCGCGCCCTCGACCTCGCCGAGCTTCACTCCGTCGACTGTGCGCAACGGCCGGAATCCCTTCGCGACGTACGCCTCCTGGCCCTCCGGTGTGAGGACGAAGTCCAAGAACGCCTTGGCGGCGGGATCGGCGTCCTTGAGGACGGCCGCCGGGTTCTCGATGAGCAGGGTGTCGCGCGGCACGACGTACTCGATCGGCTCGCCGTTCTGTCGCGCGAGGATGGCCTCGTTCTCGTAGGAGATGAGGACGTCGCCCGTCCCGCTCTGGAACGCTTGCGTCGCGTCGCGGCCGCTGCCGGGGAACGCCTTGACGTTCGCGAGGACCGCGGCGAGGAACGTCTCGGCGTCCGCTTCGCTTCCACCCTTGCCGATGACGTGCTGCCACGCGCCGAGAATGTTCCAGCGCGCGGCCCCGGACGATCCCGGGTTCGGGGTGACGATGCCGACGTCCTCGCGGGCGAGGTCCTCCCACCCCTGGATGTTCTTCGGGTTGCCTTCGCGCACTACGAGCACGACGACGGAGTCGGTCACGATGCCCTTGTTCGGTCCGTCGTCCCAGGACTCGTCGACGAGACCGGCGTCCACGAGCCGCGTCACGTCGGGCGTCACCGAGAAGTGGACGTAGTCGGCGTCGAGTCCCGACGCGACGGCGCGGCTCTGGTCGCCGGAGGCGCCGTACGACTCCTGCCACGTGACACCTGCGCCGTCCGGTGTCTCAGCGAAGGCCTGCTGAGCGGCGTTGTTGCCGGCCTTCGGCACCGCGAAGCCCACGAGCGACAGCGAAGGGCCGTCGCTGTCGCCGCTGCCGGCGCCGGACGGCGCACAGGCGGCGGTCGCGGTGAGCGCGGCGGCCAGGGCGAGTGCGGCCGCGAGCGGGCGGCGCCGGGTCCAGCGAGTCATGGGTGTGCCTTTCGAGTCGGGGAGAACGCGACCAACGTACGGGCCTCGACCGCCGGTGAGACGGTGTTCCATCTACCGGACGCGGGGCCTCATTCCCCCGCGCGCGTGGTATCCGCGACGGCACCGCGCGACCGGCCCGGAAGGCGCGGTAGGTTGGGCCCCGTGAGCGAATCGACGATCATCTACACGCACACGGACGAGGCGCCGGCCCTGGCGACGCACAGCTTCCTGCCGGTCATCCAGGCCTACGCGGCCACGGCGGGAGTCGATGTCGAAACCCGTGACATCTCGCTGGCGGGCCGCATCATCGCCGCCTTCTCGGACCGGCTGCCGGCCGAACAGCGCATCGATGACGCGCTCGCCGAGCTGGGTGAGCTGGCCAAGCGTCCTGAGGCCAACATCATCAAGCTGCCGAACATCTCGGCCTCGATCCCGCAGCTGAAGGCGGCGATCGCCGAGCTGCAGTCGCAGGGCTATGAGCTGCCGAACTACCCGGACGAGCCCAAGACCGATGAGGAGCGCGACATCCGCGCCCGTTACGACAAGGTCAAGGGCAGCGCGGTCAACCCCGTCCTTCGTGAGGGCAACTCGGACCGCCGCGCACCGGCCTCGGTCAAGAACTACGCGCGCAAGCACCCCCACTCGATGGGTGCGTGGAGCGCCGACTCCAAGACGAACGTCGCGACGATGGGCGACCGGGACTTCAAGTCCAACGAGCAGTCCGTGGTCATCGAGAACGACGACACGCTGCGCATCGAGCTCGTCACCGCCGACGGCGAGACCACCGTGCTGCGCGAGTCCGTGCCCGTGCTGGCCGGCGAGGTCGTCGACGCCACCTACATGGACGTCGCCGCGCTGCGGTCCTTCCTCCGCGACGCCATCGCGCGGGCCAAGAACGACGGCGTGCTGTTCAGCATCCATCTCAAGGCCACGATGATGAAGGTCTCCGACCCGATCATCTTCGGCCACGTCGTCAAGGCCTTCCTCGAGCCGGTCTTCGCCCAGTACGGCGAGCAGCTCGCGGAGGCCGGGCTCAGCCCCAACGACGGCCTCGGTGCGATCCTCTCGGGTCTCGACGCGCTCTCGGACGGGGACGAGATCAAGGCGGCGATCGATGCCGCGCTCGCCGACGGTCCCGCGCTCGCGATGGTCGACTCCGACCGCGGCATCACGAACCTGCACGTCCCGAGCGACGTCATCGTCGACGCCTCGATGCCGGCGATGATCCGGACGTCCGGCCACATGTGGGGTCCAGACGGCCAGGAGCACGACACGATCGCCACGATCCCCGACAGCTCGTACGCGTCGGTCTACCAGACCGTCATCGACGACTGCCGCGCCAACGGTGCCTTCGACCCGGCCACGATGGGCAGCGTGCCCAACGTCGGTCTCATGGCGCAGAAGGCCGAGGAATACGGCAGCCACGACAAGACCTTCGAGATCCCGGCCGACGGCACGGTGCGCGTCGTCAACTCCGCCGGTGACGTGCTGATGGAGCACAGCGTCAAGGCGGGCGACATCTGGCGCGCCTGCCAGACCAAGGACGTGCCGATCCGCGACTGGGTCAAGCTCGCCGTCTCCCGCGCTCGCGCCACGGGCGACCCGGCGGTGTTCTGGCTCGACGAGTCGCGCGCCCACGACGCCAACCTCATCGCCAAGGTCAAGCAGTACCTCCCCGAGCACGACACCGAGGGCCTGCAGATCGAGATCATGGCGCCGGCCGAGGCCACGCAGTTCTCGCTCGATCGCATCCGCAAGGGCGAGAACACGATCTCGGTCACCGGCAACGTCCTGCGCGACTACCTGACCGACCTGTTCCCGATCCTCGAGCTGGGCACGAGCGCCAAGATGCTGTCGATCGTCCCGCTGATCGCCGGCGGCGGCCTGTTCGAGACCGGTGCCGGTGGTTCCGCTCCCAAGCACGTGCAGCAGCTCGTCAAGGAGAACCACCTGCGCTGGGACAGCCTCGGTGAGTTCCTCGCCCTCGCGTCGAGCTTCGAGCACCTCGCGCAGACGACGGGCAATGCGCGGGCGCAGGTCCTCGCCGACACCCTCGACCGGGCGACCGGCACGTTCCTCGACGAGAACAAGTCGCCCAGCCGCAAGGTCGGTGAGATCGACAACCGCGGCAGCCACTTCTACCTCGCGCTCTACTGGGCCGAGGAGCTCGCGAAGCAGACCGAGGACGCCGAGCTCGCCGAGGCCTTCGGTCAGTTCGCCGCCTCGCTGCGCGAGAAGGAGGACCAGATCAACGCCGAGCTGCTCGGCGTCCAGGGCCAGCCCGTCGACCTCGGCGGCTACTACCAGCCCGACGTGGAGAAGGCGACGGCCGTCATGCGGCCCAGCCCCACCCTCAACGAGGCCCTCGCCTCCCTGTAGGCCCTCCGGCCCGAGATGTGGTCGGTTTTGTGTCACTTGAGCCTGCTCTTGTGACACGAAACCGACCACATCTTGTTTTTCCACGCCCTTGCGTTCCGGATGATGAGAATCCACATCTCGCTCGAGCGGCCTGGTGCTCGGGCTGAACACCGGTCGACGCTGGCGACGTGCCGCAAGCTCGAGATCTGCCCGCCGAATTGGGGCGAGGACCGTTCACCCGACGCCACGCCCTGGCCTTAGGACTCACCGACACCCAGCTACGAGGGCGAAGATTCCGGCAGCTGTTTCGAGGCGTCTACGTCGTACGCGCCCAGGCTCTTTCGCTGCTCGTCTGGACTCAAGCTGCCTTGCTCATCGCGCCCGCCGGAGCAGTAGTCAGCCACCACACCGCTCTCGCGCTCTGGGGACTCCAGCTTCCGGGCTGCCATCCGATCCACCTGTCGACCAATCAGCGTCTCCGTCTGCGGGTTCCCGGCATCGCGTGGCACCGGCGCAAACACCAGATCGGTTGCCGCGAGGTCGCAGGCGTCGTCGTCACGGGACCGGAACGAACGATCGTCGACCTCGCCACGAAGCTGCCCTGGCACTGGTACGTAGTCGTTGCTGAGTGGTTCATCGGCCAGGGGCTCACCACGCTCGAACGCTTGGACGAGTACCTCCGCGACCATCACCTCGACGGGGTTCAGCGCGGCCGCCGGCTCATGCGCTGGGTCAGGGAGCGGGTGGAGTCGCCACTGGAGTCGCTCGTGCGCCTCATGATCCTCACTGCGCGGTTGCCGGAGCCGTCGTGCAACGTTGAGGTCTTCGATGCCGAAGGACGATTCGTGGCGAGAGTGGACTTGGCCTATCGCGCATGGCGGGTTGCCATCGAGTACGACGGGCGATGGCACGAGAGATCCGATGCGCAACGCCGACGAGACCGCGATCGACGCGAGCACCTCGAACGTCTGGGGTGGACGATGGTCGTCATCTACGACCGCGACCTCGACCAACCGCAGACCATTCCATTGCGTGTCTTCGAAGCGCTGCGCGACCAGGGCTACCTCGGCCCGGCGCCGGTGATGTCCACGATGTGGTTCCGCTGGTTCTCCCGAGCCCGTTTGTGGTCGATTCCGTGTCATTCCGAGCCCCTTCCGTGGCACGAAAGTGACCACATCTCGCGCCGGAGGGGCTAGGGGCGGGTGGGGCGGGTGAAGAGCTGGACGAGGACGAGGCCGACGAGGAAGGCGGCGGCGGGAACGAGGACGGCTTCGGACATCGCGGTCGCGAAGGGGGCGAACGCCTCCGGCGGGAGAGCGGCCGCGCCGGCGCCCTCGGCGCCGGCGCCGGAGGCCTGCGGGAGATGCGTGGCGAGCCGGCTCTCGATGGCGGCGGCGATCGCCGCGCTGCCGAGCACCGCGCCCACCTGACGCGTCGCGTTGTACACCCCTGAGCCGGCGCCCGCCGACGACATCGGCAGATTGCGGGTCGCGGTCGCGGCGAGCGGCGACCAGAGGAAGGCGTTGCCGAACCCGATGAGCGCCATGACGAGCAGCAGCCCCCACACCGGGCTGTCAGGCGTCAGGAATCGGCTCATCAGCACCAGCCCGACCGCCGACGCGCCGAAGCCGACGGAGGTCAGGAGCCGCGGCGCCACGCGGTCGGTGAATCGGCCGACGATCGGTGCCATCACGCCCGTGACCACCGCCATCGGGATCAGCAGCATGCCGGACTCGGTGGGTGTCCACCCGCGCACGGACTGTGCCCACAGCATGAACGGAAACGACATCGCCGTGACGGAGAACGACACGGTGGAGATGGCCGCGTTGGACACCGAGAAGTTGCGGTCGCGAAACAGCGCGAGCGGGACGAGCGGCTCGCGGCGGATGCGCGACTGCCACCAGAGGAACACCGCACCGACCACAAGTCCGGCGCCGATCAGCAACGGCACGGAGACGACACCGGTGATGGTGCCCCAGTCGTAACGCTCGCCCTCCTGGATGCCGAAGACGATGAGGAACATGGCGGCCGCGCTCAGCCCGACCCCCAGCCAGTCGAACGAGTGCGTGTGCGTCTCCAGCTGCGGCACGAGCTTCCAGGCCAGGACGAACCCGATGACGCCCACCGGCACGTTGACGAAGAAGATCCACTCCCAGCCCGCCGCATCGACCAGCACGCCGCCGAGCACCGGTCCGACGAGCGTCGCGACCCCGGCCGTCGCGCCCCACAGCGCCATGGCGCGACCACGGCTGTGCGGCGGGAAGGTGCGCGTGATGACCGACATCGTCTGCGGCGTCATGAGCGAGGCGCCCAGACCCTGGAACACGCGCGCGACGATGAGCAGCTCGACCGTCGTCGTCAGGGCGCACCACAACGAGGCGAGCGTGAAGATCGACAGCCCGGTCAGGTACACGCGCTTGGGTCCGAGCCGGTCACCCAGGCGGCCGGTGATGAGCAGCGGCACCGCGTACGCGAGCAGATAGGCGCTCGTGACCCAGATGACGGTGTTGTAGTCGGTGTCGAGGGCGTCGCGGATCGCCGGCGTCGCGACCGACACGATGGTCGAGTCGACCAGGATCATGAAGAAGCCGATGACCATCGCCCAGAGAGCGGGCCAGGGGCTCGCCGGGGCGACGGACGGGATCGTGTCCGAGGGCGAGCAGGCAGTCACTCTCGCCAGTGTGCCACTGCGCGCGGACAGCGCGCGGGGAGCGTCAGCGCAGCAGTTCGTAGCCGACGAGGTCGTCGTAGCTGCCGTCGCCGAGCCGTTCGGCCGCGCGCTGAGTGCCGAATGCGGCGAACCCTGCGGCCGATGCCACCCGTCGGCTCGCGGTGTTGCCCGCAGCGGCGTAACAGGTGAGCCGGCGCCGGTCCAACCCCTGCGGATCGAACGCGTACTCCACGGCGGCCTGCACGGCAGCCGTCATCAGCCCACGCCCGCGCGCGTCCGGATGCAGCCAGTAGCCGATCTCTCCGGCGTCGTCCCACGGATTGCCGCGCAGGTCCATGACCGAGACGTTGCCGAGCAGGTCGTCGGTCTCCGGGTCGGCCACCACCCACACGCAGGATTGGCCGGTCGCCGCCTTCCACACCGCGTTGGCGATCGTCGAGCGGGCGTCCGCCAACGTGTACGGCTTCGCGATGCCGTCGAGCCAGTGCCGCAGCAGCGGGTCGGCGAACGCCTCGACCAACCGCTCGGCGTCGCTCTCGCGATACGGCCGCAGCCGCACCGGCCCGGCGTCGACCTCGGCGCTGGTCCAGCGGGTGCGCGGTACCGGCGGGTCACCGAAGCGGCGAGAACCGGTCCACGCGTCGATGATGCGGCCGCGCTCATGAAGGAGGCCGGGCTGCGTGCCGTGGAGGGTGAACCCGCACGCGTGGGCGACACGTAGTGAGGCCTCGTTGCCGACGTGGGCGTTCCAGTGCACGATTTCCTTGCCGCCCTCGGTGAAGGCGTACTCGACGGCGAGGTCGACCGCGCGCCGCATCAGGCCACGGCCCCGTGCCCACGGGTGCAGTGCGAAACCGATGTCGGTGACCGGCCCGTCACCGCGGATATCGACGTTGCCCGCGTATCGGCCCTCGGCCTCGATCGCCCAGAACATGCCCTTGCCGGCGTTCCAGCCCTCCGGGATGACCTCGAGCGCGAAGCGCTCGCTGTCCTCACGCGCGTTGGGCACCGGGATCGCCGTCCAACGGCGCATCTGTGGATCGTTGGCCATCTGGCACATCGGGTCGACGTCGTCGGGTGTGTGGGCACGCAGCGTCACGACGCCGTCGGTGAGGACCGGGACGTTGAACGGGAACAGGAGGGCGCTCACGCGGACGCGGAACGGAACGGGTCGGCAGGGTAGACGCCCATGATCTTGACCTCGGTGGTGAAGAAGCCGAGTTCCTCCAGCGCCCGGGCGAGGGCCGGGTCCTCCGGATGTCCCTCGACTTCGGCGAGGAACTGGGTGGCGATGAACTCGCCGCCGACCATGTAGCTCTCCAGCTTGGTCATGTTGATGCCGTTCGTCGCGAATCCGCCCAGCGCCTTGTAGAGCGCCGCGGGAAGGTTGCGGACGTTGAACATGAACGTCGTGACGACGGGCCCGCTGCCCAGGGGAGCGCGCCGCGGCTCGGGGGAGAGGACGATGAAGCGCGTCGTGTTGTGGGCCTCGTCCTCGACGTCGTGCGCGAGGACCTGCAGGCCGTAGATCTCGGCGGCGAGCGGCGGCGCGATGGCCGCCTGCGTGACGTCGCCGGCCTCGTGGATCTCGCGGGCCGCGCCTGCGGTGTCGCCGGCGATGACGGGCGTCCAGCCGTGCATGCGGATGATCCGGCGGCACTGGCCGAGCGCGTGCACGTGGCTGTGCACCGTCTTGATGGAGTCGAGCGTGGTGCCGGGCGTGGCCATGAGCGCGAACTGGATGCGCAGGAAGTGCTCGGCGACGATGTGCAGGTTCGTCGTCGGCAGGAAGTGGTGGATGTCCGCGACGCGGCCGGCGAGGGAGTTGTCGATCGGGATCATCGCGAGCTCGGCGCCGTCGGCCTCGACCAGCGCGAAGGCGTCCTCGAACGACGCGCAGGCGATGGCCTCGGCGTCCGGGTAGTTCTGCTTGATGACCAGGTGCGAGTTCGCGCCCGGTTCACCCTGATAGGCGATGCGTACCGTGCTCACGGTCCTAGCGTCTCACGCGGTGTGCGCCGGCCGTGGGCGTGACGACGAAGACGTCGGGAGCGGCCCAGTCCAGAGCAGCGAAGCGGGCGGCGACGCGCGAGCGCAGGCCGTCGACGGCCTCGGCCGGGAGCAGGGCGATCGCGCTGCCACCGAAACCGCCCCCGGTCATCCGGGCACCGAGCGCACCGGACTCCAGCGCCGACTCCACGGCCACGTCCAGCTCGGGGCTGCTGACCTGGTAGTCGTCGCGCAGCGACTCGTGCGAGGCGGTCAGCATCGTGCCGAACTGCGTCCACTCGCCTGCGTTCAGCGCCTTGACGGCGCCACGGACCCGCACGCTCTCGGTGACCACATGCCGCGTGCGGCGTTTGAGGACGTCGTCCTCGAGCTTCAGCACCGCGTCGACCTGCGCCTGGGCGAGCAGCGAGAGGCCCAGCTGTTCGGCGGCCCGGGTGCACTCGTCGCGGCGCGCGCCGTACTCGCCCGAGGCGAGCTCGTGGTGGGCGTGCGTGTCGATGACGGCGACGGCGAGTCCGGCGGCGGGCCACGTCGCCGGCACCGCCGTGAGCGACGGCTCATCGGCCGCGAAGTCGATGTGCAGCGCGTGGTCGGCCTCGCAGCAGAGCACTGCGAGCTGATCCATGAGGCCGACCGGCGCGCCGACGAAGTCGGACTCGGCCCGCTGGCCGATCCGGGCCAGCTCGACGCGGGAACGGCCGGTCCCGGCGAGTTCGTCCAGCGCGGCGGCGATGCCGCAGGTGAGAGCGGCCGACGAGGACAGACCCGCCCCGGTGGGCAGCGTCGACTCGACCACGATGTCGGCGCCGGGCACCGCGATGCCGGCCTCGCGACTCGCCCACACGGCAGCGGCCACGTAGGACGACCAGTCGGTGACGTCGCCGGGGGCGACGCTCGCGGCGAACGAGGCGCGGCGCCCGCCGCTCCAGACGTTGACGGCGCCGTCGTCGCGAACGCGGATCTTGATCGAGAGCGCCCGGTCGATCGCGATCGGGAGCACAGCCCCGCCGTTGTAGTCCAGGTGTTCGCCGATGAGGTTGACCCGACCCGGCACCCGCCACTCACGTACCTCGTTCACCCTCCGAGCCTACGCAGGCGCGTTCATCGACGGCTGGCAGAATGCACACATGCCCGCATCTGGACGACCCCGCGTGCTGTCCGGCGCCCAGCCGACCGCCGACTCGTACCATCTCGGCAACTACATCGGGGCGTTCCGGCAGTGGGTGGCGCTGCAGGACGAGTTCGAGGCGTTCTACTTCATTCCCGACATGCACGCCATCACCGTCGACTACGACCCGGTCCAGCTCCGCGAGCGCACGTACGTGGCCGCGGCGCAGCTCATCGCGGCCGGCGTCGACCCCGAGCGCAGCGCACTGTTCGTCCAGAGCCACGTCCCCGAGCACGCGCAGCTGGCATGGGTGCTCAACGGGATCACCGGGTTCGGCGAGGCCAGCCGCATGACGCAGTTCAAGGACAAGAGCGCCAAGACCGGCGCGGAGTCGGCGAGCGTCGGCCTCTTCACCTATCCGATCCTCATGGCTGCGGACATCCTCATCTACCAGGCCGACCGCGTCCCGGTGGGCGAGGACCAGCGCCAGCACGTCGAGCTCACCCGCAACCTCGCGCAGCGCTTCAACCACCGCTTCGGTGAGACCTTCACGGTGCCCGAGCCGCACATCGTCAAGGACGTCGCCAAGATCTACGACCTGCAGGACCCCTCCGGAAAGATGAGCAAGTCCTTCTCGAGCCCCACCGGCGTCGTGAACCTCATGGACGACCCGAAGAAGGCCGCCAAGAAGATCCGCTCGGCGGTCACCGATTCGGGGACCGACATCCGGTTCGACCCGGAGCAGAAGCCCGGCATCTCCAACCTGCTGACGATCTACTCGGCGCTCACGGACCGCTCGGTCGACGACATCGTCGGCGAATACGCGGGACAGCAGTACGGGCATCTCAAGGTCGCGTTGGCCGACATCGTGGCCGACCTCGTCGCGGATTTCGGCGACCGCACTCGTGAACTGCTCGGCGACCGCGCCGAGCTCGACCGGCTCCTCGCGCTCGGCGCCGAACGCGCTCGCGCGGTCGCGGCGCCGACGCTCGAGCTGGTGTACGAACGGTCGGGCTTCGTCAAGGCGAAGTGATGCGCACCATCGGCGTCGCGATCGCCGTCCCCGAACCGTTCGGCGAGCAGCTGCGCGCCAAGCGGCTCTCGTACGGCGACGTCATGGCCGAGACCGTGCCGAGTCACGTCACCTTGGTGCCGCCCACCGAGGTGGACGACGCACAGCTCGGCCGGCTGGTCGAGGCGCTCACCCAGGTGGCGGCCATCATCCCGTCGTTCCGGATGACTCTCAAGGGCACAGGGACGTTCCGCCCGGTCTCGCCGGTCGTGTTCGTGGCCGTGTCCGAAGGCATCTCGGTGACGGAGCTGCTCGCGCAGGCCATCCGTCACGCGGTGGATCTCCCCGAGCCCCAGTTCCCGTTCCACCCGCACGTGACCGTCGCGCACCACCTCGACGACGAAGCGCTCGACCGCGCGTTCGACGACCTGAGCGACTTCCGCTGCTCGTTCGAGGTCTCGCAGTTCAGCCTCTACTTCCACGACGAGGTGCAGGGCTGGATGCCGGAGCGGTCCTTCCGACTCAGCTGACCGGTCAGTGCTCGGCGCCGAGACTGTCGAGCAGCAGTTCGCGGAACGCGCGCGCCGCGAGCGGCAACGAGCCCGCGTCGCGGTGGGCCACGGCCACCTCGCGTGTGAGCGGCGGGTCCTCGATCCACGAGCGGTGCAGATCGCCGCGGCTGGACATGACGATCTCGGGGACCACCGCATGGCCCAGCCCCGCCTCGACGAAGCGCAGAACGGCGCCCATCTCGCCGCCCTCCACCGCGAACCGGGGCTCGAAGCCGGCGCGAGCACAGGCCCGGACGGTGACGTCGCGCAGGTCGTAGCCCTCGCGGAACATCACGAGCGGCAGGTCGCACAGGTCGGCCACGCGGATGCTCTCGGGCCGGGGGTCGTCCGGCGGGCTCGCGAGGACCAGCCGTTCGCGGAACACCAGGTGCGTCTCGATGTCGGGGGAGCGGGTGGCCAAGGGAACGATGAGCACGGCGATGTCGAGACGACCGGCGAGGAGCTGGTCGGTCAGCACGCGCGAGCCGGCTTCGTGGATCTCCAGTTCGATTTCGGGGTAGTCGCGCCGAAAGTCGCGCAGCACGTCGGGCAGGAGACCGTCGATGACCGACGGGGTGGCGCCGAGGCGTACACGGCCCCGGCGCAAGTGGGCGACCTCGTGCACCGAGCGCTCGGCGTTGGCGACGTCGATGACGATGCGGCGGGCGTGGGGCAGCAGCGCCTCACCCGCCGGGGTCAGGTCGACTCCCGACCGCGTGCGGACGAACAACGGGGTGCCGAGCGAGTTCTCGAGTGACCGGATCTGCTTGGACAGTGTGGGCTGCGACACGCCCGTGACGTCCGCGGCCCGCGTGAAGTGCCGCGCCTCGGCCACGGCGACGAAGTAGGTGAGCTGCTGCAACTGCACCCACCCAGTCTGCCATGCCCATTCTCTATGAAAGTCGGCCTTACTTGGACTTAGCCAGAATGGAAGATTCGCTTTAGTGTGGGCAGGTGGCCAGTACCCCAGTGATCAAGAAGCGCGTCCCGGCCTCGCGGTCGACGGTCGCGACGAAGTACGCCATGGCGGTATCGGGGCTCATCATGGTGAGCTACCTGATCCTGCACATGTACGGCAACCTCAAGGTGTTCGCCGGCCAGCAGAAGTTCGACGAATACTCGCACCACATCCGCACCTTCGGTGAGCCGATCCTCCCGTACGAGGGTCTGCTGTGGATCATCCGCGTCGCGCTCGTCGCGTCGATCGTCGTCCACACGTGGGCCGCGATCACGCTGTGGCGCCGCAACCGCGCCGCCAGCGGTTACCAGGGCGGCAAGCGGTACCACACCTCCAAGGGCGCCCGCGGATTCCAGCGCAGCTACGCGTCGTTCACGCTCCGGTGGGGCGGCATCATCATCATCCTGTTCGTGGTCTACCACCTGCTGCACCTGACGGCCAACGTCGTGGCGCCCGGCGGTGCCTCCGACAGCCCGTACGAGCGGGTCGTCAACGGCTTCGAGATCTGGTGGGTGACGGTGTCCTACACCATCGCGGTGCTCGCGGTCGGCCTGCACCTGTGGCACGGCATCTGGAGCGCTTTGACCACCCTCGGCCAGAACTACAGCTCGACGCGGCTGCGCTCGCGCCTGACGCCGCTGTCGTGGTTCGTCTCGGCCGTCATCACCATCGGATTCCTGCTTCCCCCGTGGGCGATCCTGCTCGGGATCACCGGCTGAAGGGCTCACTCATGACTGAACAGATGATCGGCGACTACCACGTCGTCGGCAACGAGATCCACGACACCGCGGCTCCGTCCGGGCCGATCGAGAAGCGCTGGGACGAGCGCAAGTTTTCCGCCAAGCTCGTCAACCCGGCCAACCGCCGCAAGCTCCACGTCATCATCGTCGGCACCGGATTGGCGGGCGCTTCGGCAGCCGCAACGCTCGGCGAGGCCGGCTACAACGTGACGACGTTCTGCTACCAGGACAGCCCGCGCCGCGCCCACTCGATCGCGGCCCAGGGCGGCATCAACGCGGCGAAGAACTACCGCAACGACGGCGACAGCATCTACCGGCTGTTCTACGACACCGTCAAGGGCGGCGACTTCCGCGCCCGCGAGTCGAACGTCTACCGCCTCGCGCAGGTGTCGGTGAACATCATCGACCAGTGCGTCGCGCAGGGCGTCCCGTTCGCCCGCGAGTACGGCGGCCTGCTGGACAACCGCTCCTTCGGTGGTGTCCAGGTGTCGCGCACGTTCTACGCCCGCGGTCAGACGGGTCAGCAGCTGCTGATCGGCGCGTACCAGGCGCTGGAGCGTCAGATCGCGGCCGGCACCGTCACGATGAACACCCGTCACGAGATGCTCGAGCTCATCATGGTCGACGGCCGGGCCCGCGGCGTCATCGTCCGCGACCTCGTGACCGGTGAGATCGAGACGCACACCGCCGACGCGGTCGTGCTCGCCACCGGCGGCTACGGCAACGTGTTCTTCCTGTCGACCAACGCGATGGGCTCCAACGTCACCGCCACGTGGCGCGCCCACCGCAAGGGCGCGTACTTCGCCAACCCGTGCTTCACGCAGATCCACCCGACCTGCATCCCGGTGTCGGGCGAGTACCAGTCCAAGCTCACGCTGATGAGCGAGTCGCTGCGTAACGACGGGCGCATCTGGGTGCCCAAGAAGGCCGGTGACACTCGCCCGGCCAGCGAGATCCCCGAGGACGAGCGCGACTACTACCTCGAGCGCATCTACCCCTCGTTCGGCAACCTGGTGCCCCGCGACATCGCCTCGCGCGCCGCGAAGTACCAGTGCGACGCGGGCAAGGGCGTGGGCCCCGGCGGTCTGGGCGTGTACCTGGACTTCGCGGACGCCATCGAGCGCATGGGTCGCGATGCGGTCGAGGCCAAGTACGGCAACCTCTTCGACATGTACGCGCGGATCACCGGCGAGGATCCCTACTCCGAGCCGATGCGCATCTACCCCGCCGTGCACTACACGATGGGTGGCCTCTGGGTCGATTACGATCTCCAGAGCAACCTCACGGGCCTGTTCGTGGCCGGCGAGGCGAACTTCTCCGACCACGGCGCCAACCGACTCGGTGCGTCGGCGCTCATGCAGGGTCTCGCGGACGGCTACTTCGTCCTGCCCTACACGATCGCCAACTACCTGGCGGACGGTCCCTTCGAGAAGATCGCCGACGACCACCCCGCCGTGGTCGAGGCGCGTGAGGCCGTCGAGGAGCGCATCAACACGTTCCTCAGCATCAACGGCACGCGCACCGTGGACTCCTTCCACAAGGAGCTCGGCCAGATCATGTGGGACTACTGCGGCATGGAGCGCACGGAGGAAGGCCTCATGAAGGCCATCCAGTTGATCCGCGATCTCAAGGCCGAGTTCTGGACCAACGTGAAGGTCACGGGAGAGAACGAAGAACTCAACCAGACGCTCGAGCGGGCCGGCCGCGTGGCCGACTTCTTCGAGCTCGGTGAGCTCATGTGCATCGACGCGCTCGACCGCCGCGAATCCTGCGGCGGCCACTTCCGCGCCGAGAGCCAGACCGAGGACGGTGAAGCGCTGCGCGACGACGCCAACTTCGCGTACGTCTCCGCATGGGAGTACAGCGACGACAAGCCGATCCTGCACAAGGAACCGCTCGAGTACGAATACGTCGAGATGAAGGCCAGGAGCTACAAGTGAAGATCACCGTTCGAATCTGGCGTCAGAAGAACGCCGAGGCCAAGGGCACGATGGTCTCGTACGAACTCGACGAGGTCGACGAGAACATGTCGTTCCTCGAGATGCTCGACGTGCTCAACGAGAAGCTCACGCTCGAGGGCGAGGAGCCGGTCGCGTTCGACTCCGACTGTCGCGAGGGCATCTGCGGGTCGTGCGGCGTCGTGATCAACGGCGAGGCGCACGGGCCGGAGGTCACGACGACCTGCCAGCTGCACATGCGCACGTTCAAGGACGGCGACGTCCTCGACATCGAGCCGTGGCGAGCGGGCGCCTTCCCGGTCATCAAGGACCTCGTCGTCGACCGTGGCGCGTTCGACCGCATCATCGCGGCCGGCGGCTACATCACCGCGCCGACCGGCTCGGCCCCCGAGGCCAACAGCACCCCGGTGCCGAAGGAGGACGCGGACCGCGCCTTCGAGGCCGCCACGTGCATCAGCTGCGGCGCCTGCGTCGCGGCCTGCCCCAACGGGTCGGCGATGCTGTTCACCGCGGCCAAGGTCGCTCACCTCGGTCTGCTGCCGCAGGGCCAGCCCGAGCGCGACTCGCGCGTCATCAACATGATCGAGCAGCACGACGCCGAAGGCTTCGGCAGCTGCACGAACATCGGTGAGTGCACGGCGGCCTGCCCCAAGGGCATCCCGCTGGACGTCATCTCGCGGCTCAACCGCGACCTCATGGGTGCGCTCGCCAAGCCCTGATCGCGTCCTCGCGAAGGAGCCCCCGCCGGTCGTCCGGCGGGGGCTCCTTCGCGTTCGCACACCGGTGGTGGCGGCGCCCGTCGCTGTGCCAGGGTGACCTCATGCGTATCGCCGGACTCACCCTCGCTTCGGTCGTAGCGCTCGGCCTCGCCGCGTGCGGGACCGAACCGCACGACCCGGTTCCGCCCGCAGCGGCGGCCTCGCCGGCCGTCCCCGAGGTGCCGCTGCCCGAGGGCTGGCGGTGGGAGTCCTACCGCGGTGTCCAGCTCGCCGTTCCCGGCGACTGGGGCTGGACCTCCGGCTCACAGCGGCTCGGACAGTGGTGCCTGGGATTCGACGGTGCCGCGCCGGCGGTGGGCCGCCCGGGCCCGGCGACGGAGGTGGGCTGCTTCGGCGAGGGGAGTCCGTCGCCGGAGACGCTCGTCGCGAACACCGGCGAGGTCGTGGCGTTCGAGTCAGCGGCGCGCGGCGCTGCCGCCGGGGCCACCGGTGGCGACCGCGAGGTGGTCACCATCGGCGACGCGCACGTCATCATTCAGACTGCCGATCCGGCCCTCCGCGAGCGCATCGCCGCGACCGTGCATGCGGCCGAGGTCGACGCGGCGGGTTGCGCGGCCGCTCACCCGGCGGCGCGCGACGCATCGTGGCGCCCGGCGGGCGCGGGGAGGTTGCCGGCCCCCTCGGAGGTCGAGGACGTCAGCGTGTGCCGCTACGGGATCGTCGACGCCGATGGTTCGGGCGCGACGCTCCTCGGTTCGCAGCTGCTGTCCGGGCCTGCCGCGCAGCAGCTGGTCGAGGCGATCGCCCAGGCGCCCGAGGGAAGCGGTCCCAACGCGCCGGAGCAGTGTCTCCACGGCGATCCGGCGGAGGTCATCGTGCTCCACGTGCGGGCCGACGGGGTGTCGCGCGAGGTCGCGCTTCACTACTCCGACTGCATCGACAACGGTTTCGACGACGGCACGCAGCTCCGCGAGCTCACGAAGGACGCGGCGACGGCGATCTTCGTCGGCCCGCTGCAGCCGATGAGCTGGGGCGGCCACCTGTCGGAGGTGTTCGCCGACCTTCCCGCACCGCAATGAGGAACGTTCGGGCTCAGCGCTGCGCGGCCTGCTCGTCCTGCGAGGTGAGCTTGAGCGTGCGGTCCGTCCAGGAACGCAGGTCGGCCAGCAGGCTCGGGTTCTCCGAGAGGGAGACGCCGTAGGACGGCACCATCTCCTTGAGCTTGGGCTTCCAGGCCTCGAGCTGCGAGCCGAAGCAGCGCTCGAGGACCTCGAGCATCGCGGCGACCGAGGTGGAGGCGCCGGGCGACGCGCCGAGCAGGCCGGCGATCGAGCCGTCGCTCGCGCTGATGATCGACGTGCCGAACTCGAGGCTGCCGCCACGGCCCTTCTTGCGCACGACCTGGACGCGCTGGCCCGCCGTGATGAGCTCCCAGTCCTCCGACTGCGCGGTGGGCGCGAACGCGTGCAGGTCCTCGATGCGGCTGCGCTGCGACTTGAGCACCTCGAGGACGAGGTACTTGACCAGCGGCATCGACGTCATGCCGACGCCGAGCATCGGCATGACGTTGTTGAAGCGGATCGACCGGGCGAGGTCGGTCAGCGAACCGTTCTTGAGGAACTTGGGCGACCAGCCGGCGTAGGGGCCGAACAGCAGGCTCTGCTGGCCGTCGATGACGCGGGTGTCGAGGTGCGGGACCGACATGGGGGGCGCACCGACGGGCGCGAGGCCGTAGACCTTCGCGCGGTGCTGCGAGGCGATGTCGGTGTTGAGGCACCGGACGAACTGACCGCTCACGGGGAAGCCCGCGAAGCCCTTGATCTCCTCGATGCCGGCCTTCTGCAGCAGGTGCAGGGCGCCGCCGCCGGCGCCGACGAAGACGAAGCGCGCCCGCACGGTGCTCACCGAGCCGGTGCGCAGGTCCTTGACCTTCGCGGCCCAGGTGCCGTCGGTGTCGCGGCTGAGGTTCTTGACCTGGCGGCCGTACTGGACGTCCGCGCCGCGCTGCTCGAGGTCGCTGAGCAGCTGACGGGTCAGTGCGCCGAAGTCGACGTCGGTGCCGCGCTCGCTCCAGTTGAGGGCGACCGTCTCGTTCTCGTCGCGGCCGTCGGCCATCAGCGGCAGGCGACGTGCGAACTCGTCGCGGTCGTCGATGTACTCGATGCCCTCGAACAGCGGGTTGGCGGCGAGGGCGTCGTAGCGGGCCCGCAGGTACTCGGCGTTCTCCTCGCCGCGCACGAAGCTGACGTGCGGGATGGGGTTGATGAACGTCGACGGGTCGCCCAGCTGGCCGTTCTCCACCGCGTACGACCACAGCTGACGCGAGAGCTGGAACTGCTCGTTGATCTTGAGCGCCTTGGACACGTCGACGGAACCGTCGGGCAGGCGCGGCGTGTAGTTGAGCTCGCACAGCGCGGAGTGACCCGTGCCCGCGTTGTTCCACGGATCGCTGCTCTCGCGGGCGGGGCCGTCGAGGCGCTCCAGGAGCGTGACGGACCAGTCCGGCTCCAGCGACTTGATCAGCGATCCGAGGGTCGCGCTCATGATGCCCGCGCCGATCAGCAGGACGTCAGTCGTCTGGCGTGCGGGCTGCTGGGTGCTGCGGGGTTCCGGGAGGTTGGCTTGGGTGGACAAGCGAGAATCACTCCTGCGTCACAGTGGGTGACCCACGGGTGGTGGGCCATCTGCCATTCTCGCCCGGCGACACGCCGGACCCCACCGGGAGAGGGCGTGATCTTCGCCTCATTACCGGCCGGTCGGCCGAGGAGAAGCTCGGACGTCCTAGGATCGAGCGGTGACCGATTTCTATGCACTGAGCGAAGAGCACCAGGCGATCCGCGAGACCGTGCGGGCACTCGCCGAGGCGAAGATCGCGCCGTACGCCGCCGCGGTCGACGAGGAGGCCCGCTACCCCCGTGAGGCCCACGCCGCCCTCGTCGCGGGCGGCTTCCACGCCCCGCACGTTCCCGAGGAGTACGGCGGACCCGGCGCGGACGCCCTCGCCACCGTGCTGGTCATCGAGGAGGTCGCGCGCGCGTGCGTGTCCAGCTCGCTCATCCCGGCGGTCAACAAGCTCGGGTCGCTGCCGGTGCAGATCGGCGGCAACGAGGAGCTCAAGCAGAAGTACCTGGGGAAGCTCGCCGCCGGCGACGGCGGCTTCTCGTACTGCCTGTCCGAGCCCGAAGCGGGCTCCGACGCCGCCAACCAGAAGACGCGGGCGGTGCGCGACGGCGACCACTGGGTCATCAACGGCACCAAGCGCTGGATCACCAACGCCGGCGAATCCGAGTACTACACCGTGCTGACGATGACCGACCCGCAGAAGCGCAGCAAGGGCATCACGGCCTTCGTCGTGGAGAAGTCCGACGAGGGCGTCTCCTTCGGTGCACCGGAGCGCAAGCTCGGCATCAAGGGTTCGCCGACCCGCGAGGTGTACTTCGACAACGTACGCATCCCCGAGGACCGCATGATCGGTCAGGAGGGGGAGGGGTTCGCCATCGCGATGAAGACCCTCGACCACACCCGCGTCACGATCGCCGCCCAGGCCGTCGGCGTCGCCCAGGGCGCGCTGGACTACGCGCTCGGATACGTCCAGGAGCGTCAGCAGTTCGGCAAGCCGATCAGCGACTTCCAGGGTCTGCAGTTCATGATCGCCGACATGGGCATGAAGATCGAGGCCGCCCGCCAGCTCACCTACGCGGCGGCCGGCCGCTCCGAGCGCGGCGACAAGGACCTCACCTTCTTCGGAGCGGCGGCGAAGGCGTTCGCCTCGGACGTCGCGATGCAGGTGACGACGGACGCCGTGCAGCTGCTGGGCGGCTACGGCTTCACGCGCGACTACCCGGTCGAGCGGATGATGCGCGACGCCAAGATCACCCAGATCTACGAGGGCACCAACCAGGTGCAGCGCATCGTCATGGCCCGCCAGTTGCTGGCGGGCATCCAGTCCGAACTCTGAGCGCCCGCCGACGGCCTCCTGATCAGGACGGCGGGAGGCCGTTGGGGGTGCACAGGTCGCCGAGTTGATCGGTCGTGTCGTTCGCGAGGTGCTCGAAGAACGCGGGGGCGCGCGTGGAGTCCCAGTTGACCTGCATGTCGGCGATGGGCACGGTGCAGTTGAGTCCGTTACCGCCCATCGCGCCCGAGAGCGACCACGCGAACCGCACGAACGAGAACAGCGAGACGTCGTCGCCGACCGCGAGCGACTCGCCGGTCTGCACGGCCGCCCCGTAGTAGCGGACGGGGTTGAGCACCGTCCACGGTGAGCGCGCCTTCGCACCGATCGCACCGATCACCTCGCGCTGCGCTTCTCCGCGGGCGATGTCACCGGCGGCGTAGGACTTGCGGTTCCGCGAGTAGGCGAGCGCGGTGTCGCCGTCCACCGTCTGGCACCCGGCCTGGACGTCCAGCCCGGAGTCGGCGTCCTGCAGGGCCTCCTTCGGGCAGATCTCGATGCCGCCGAGGGCGTCGACGACGTCGACGAGGCCGGTGAAGCCGATCTCGACGTAACCGTCGATCTGCAGCCCCGTGTTCTGCTCGATCGTCTGGACGAGCAGCGGGGGTCCCCCGTACGCGTACGCCGCGTTGATCTTGGTCCGGCCGTAGCCGGGGATGTCGACCTGCGAGTCGCGGGGCAGCGACGTGAGCACGCTGGGACCGCTGCCGGTGTGCAGCAGCAGGATCGAGTCCGTGCGGCCTCGGCCCGTGTCGTCGGGCCGGGCGTCCGATCCCACGATGACGAAGGTGCGGCCGGGCTGACGCGACGGCCGGTCACCCTCGGGGGTCGCATCGACCTTGGTGACCTGACCCCACGCGATGAACGGCACGGCCACGAGGAACGCGATCCACGCGACCAGGATCAGCCACAGATACCGCGCCTTGCCACGTCGTTTGCGCGGGCCCGACGGGGCCTCAGCGCGGCTGCCTGGCGGCGGGAGCTGCGGGGGCGGGAGGTCGTTCGACGGACGGGACGGCCGAGGCGGGGACGAGCGCGTGCGGCGCTCGTCCTCGTAGAGCCAATCGAAGTCGTCGCGACCGTCGGGGGACATGCGATGAAGGTACCCGAGGGCGGGGAACGCCGGAGAAAACGGTGACGCGGTCGGCGCGTCACGATGACGGCTGCGAGCGCTGCCTCGATACTGAGACGGACCTACGGACCCTTCCCCACCGTAAGGACAACGATGTCGAACGTGCGCTACAGCGTCATGGGAGGCAGTTACGGCGATCCCGCCGGCGCCTCCGCCCGTATCCAGTTCCGTCGCGCCCTCACGCTGGCGCTGATGACCCTCGTCATGCCCGGTTCCGCCCAGCTGGTGCACGGCAACCGGGCGGTGGGCCGCATCGCGGTGCGCGTGTGGCTGGGCGTCCTCGGACTCATCGCGCTGCTCGTGCTGGTGTCCCTCACCTCGCGTTCGATGCTGTTCGAGATCGGCACGAACGGCACAGTGCTCACGCTGGGACGCTGGCTGCTCATCGCGGGTGCCGTGGCCTGGGCCGCGCTGCTCGTCGACGCCTGGCGCCTCGGGCGCCCGCGCGAGATGCGCCGCGGTCACTTCGCGCTGTCCGCAGGCCTCAACGGCGTGCTGTGTTTCGCCGTGGCCGGTGCGATGTTCTTCGCCGCGCACGCGGTCTCGGTCATGGATGGTTTCGCGGGGGCGGTGTTCGCCTCGACCTCGTCCAGCGGGCCGCACGAAGGGCGCTACAACATCCTGCTCCTCGGTTCCGACTCCGGCGACGACCGCGAGGGGATGCGCCCGGACTCGATCAACGTCGCCAGCATCGACGCCGACACGGGTCGCGCCGTGCTCATCGGCCTTCCCCGCAACCTCGAGGACGTGCCGTTCCCCGAGGGATCGGTCATGGACAAGGAGTTCCCCGACGGCTTCGACTGCGAGGGCTGCTACCTCAATGCGGTCAACACCTGGGCGGAGGACCACGCGGACCTGTTCGGCGAGGAGGACCCGGGCATCGACGCGACGATGGACGCCGTCGAGGAGATCACCGGCCTCAAACTCAACTACTACGCCCTGGTCGACATGGCGGGCTTCGAGCACCTCATCGACGCAGTGGGTGGCGTCACCGTCAACGTGCGCGAGCGCACCGCCATCGACGGCATCGGCAGCCCGATCAGCGGGTACATCGAGCCCGGGGAGCGCACACTGAGTGGATACGAGGCGCTCTGGTACGCCCGTAGCCGGGTCGAGAACGACGACTGGTCCCGGATGGGCCGCCAGAAGTGCGTCCTCAACGCCATGGTGCAGCAGCTGAGCCCGCAGAAGGTCGTCATGAACATGCAGAAGATCGCCGACTCCAGCCAGGCGATGATCCACACCAACATCCCGCGTCAGGACCTCAACGTGTTCATGGACCTGGCGCTCAAGACCCGCAACGAACCGGTCTCGTCCGTCTCGCTCGTCCCGCCGGAGATCTACACCGGCAATCCCGACTACGACAAGGTCCGCCGGATGGTCAGCGACGCGATCGCGGTCGCCGAGGGGCGTCCCGAGGCGACGGCGGTCATGGTGTCGTCGAGCCTGGGCATGGCCGATCCGAACCCTGCGGTGAAGGATCCGCGCAAGGCCAACCACGCCGAGAATCTCGACGAGACCTGCTGACGTCCGACGAAGCAGGCGTGACGTGTCGTCGACAGTGGACCCCGCGAACGGCGCGGGGGAGAGGAGCAGGGCTCTGGGCGAGGAAGACCGCCCGTCCGGAAGGCGCCGGCTTTCACCGGCTCGCGCGCTGCGGCGCGCCCTGTCCCTCATGGTCGCGACGATCGTGTGGCCGGGCAGCGCCCAGTTCCTCGCCGGCCGCCGACGGCTCGGGCTCGCCGTCATGTCGCTCTGGGCCGTCGCGGTCCTCGCCGCCCTCGTCGTCCTGCTGTGGTTCCGCCCTGATCGCGAGACGATCTTCGGCTGGGTGACCGACTCGGAGACGCTCTACGTGGCCCGCCTCGTCGTCATCGCCGTCGCACTCCTGTGGCTCGCACTGTTCGTCGACGCGTGGCGGCTGGCCACCCTCCCCGGGCTCGACCGGCCTCGCTGGCTCCTGGTGGCCGTGCTCAACATGACGGTGATCGCGCTGGTCAGCGGGATGCTGACGATCGGCTGGAGCACCGTGTCGGCCTCGCGACAGGTCGTCAACGAGGTGTTCGCGGCCACCGAGACCGCACCACCGCTGCAGGGCCGCTACAACATCCTGCTGATCGGTGCCGACTCCGGAGACGGGCGTGAGGGCTTGCGACCGGACTCCCTCAACGTGCTGAGCATCGACGCGACGACCGCCGACACGGTCATGGTCTCGCTGCCGCGCAACCTGCAGAACGTCCCCTTCCCGGAGGACTCGCCCATGCACACGGTGTACCCGTACGGGTTCAACTGCGGCAGCGAGTGCCTGCTCAACGCCGTCCACACCGCCGGTCAGGAGCGTGCCGATCTCTACCCCGGCAGCGACGACCCCGGACTCGACGCCACGATCGACGCGGTGGAGGGCGCGACCGGTCTGTCGGTCAACTACTACGTCATGATCAACATGCAGGGATTCGCGTCCCTCGTCGACGCGGTCGGCGGGGTCACGGTCACCGTTCCCACGCCGATCGCGATGTTCGGCGAGACCGACTGGCGCCGCGACGAGTACATCCCCGAGGGTCGTCAGAAGCTGGACGGCAACGAGGCTCTCTGGTTCGCCCGCAGCCGCATCCAATCCGACGACTTCACGCGCATGGCGCGGCAGAAGTGCCTCATGGTCGCCATGCTCGATCAGCTCAGCCCGCAGACGGTGCTGCTCAACGCCGGTCAGATCGCCGATTCCAGCTCCCAGATGCTGAGTACCAACCTCCCGGCGTCGGAACTGGCCGCGTTCGCCGACCTCGCGCTCAAGGCGCGCAACCAGCAGATCGCGACGCTGTCGATCGTGCCGCCGGCGTACAACACGGCCGATCCGGACTTCGCCGCCATCCACGCCGACATCGCCGCCCTCGTGGCGGGTTCAGGCCAGGCAGCCCCGAGCACACCCCCGCCGGCGGCGCCCGCCCCGACGACGGCACCCACTCAGGCCGCACCCGAGCAGCCCGCCGACCCGACCGAGACCCCGGACGCCAACCTCACCGACGACCTCGCCGCCGCCTGCTGAACCCAGATTTGCGCTCCATTCGCGCACCAGCGGGGTGCGCGGTCGACGAATGAGGCGCAAATCTGGGTTCAGGCCGGATAAATCGTGGCGTGCTCCTGGTCAGCGAGCCGGTCGAGGTCCGCGTCGGTGGCGTGGGCGGCGATGACGAGAGAGCCGCCGCCCAGGCATGCCGCGACGAGCAGCCGTGCCTCGGCCACGAGATCGAGTCCGGCGACGAGCAACCGGCCGGCGTCCGGCGCGGTGCCGCGCAGCTCGGCGTGCGTGAGTCGCGTCCCCGCGACGTCGAGTGCGAGATCGCCCGGTTCAGGCGGATCGATGGAGAGCAGCACGTCGGGCTGGGGCGGCACGACCGCGGCGATGTCGGTGAAGCCTTCGGGTGCGTCGGCGAAGCGGCCCCCGAGTGGGCGTAGAGAGGCGGCGAGGCGGATCGGCTCGTCGGCCTGGAGTTCAGGTCCGCTGAGGCCCACCTCGGCGTCCTCGTCGGCGACGACGCACCGTGCCGTCCAGGCGGCGACGAGCCACACGGTCCGCAGCCAGTGCGGCGGCAGCCCGAGGCGAAGACGCGTGCCGGGTTCGACCTCCAGCTCCTCGGTGAGGAAGTTCGTGGTCTTGGCGACCCAGTTGGCCAGGGTGATGCCGCTGAGCTCCACACGTTCGCCCGTGTCGAGGTCGTAGAACGTCACGAGCGGCTGGGGAGTGAGAGGGACGAGGTCGGCCAGAGTCATCACGCACCCGACCGTAGCGGTCGCACCTGTGGACGACACGCCGAGGTGATCCACAAATTTGCTTTTCAGCTTGACGTTTGGCAGCGCCACGGCTGTAATTTCATGTATGTCATTCGAAGGTTGGCCGCAGACCAGCGATCCGGAGCTGATGTGGCAAGAGCGTGCTCTGTGCGCTCAGACCGACCCGGAGTCGTTCTTCCCCGAGAAGGGTGGCTCCACCCGCGAAGCCAAGCGCGTCTGCACGACGTGCGAGGTGCGCACCGAATGCCTGGAGTACGCGCTCGCGCACGATGAGCGCTTCGGCATCTGGGGCGGTCTGTCCGAACGCGAACGCCGCAAGCTCAAGAAGCGCGCTTGACCACTCGGGCGCTGCTGCACCTCGTCCACTAGCCTCAAGCGAGTGGACGAGGAGGAGCAGCTGCCCGCATGGCGATCGGCGCCGCCGTCGGTGCTCGCGGTCATCGTGAGCCGCCGCGGTGAACGCTGGTTGCCCCAGACCCTGGCGTCGTTGGCACGCCTCGATCACCTCCCGACCCGCTGGATCGCCGTGGACGTCGAGTCCGACGACGACACGCGGACCCTGCTCAGTGACGCCCTCGGCGCCCAGCACGTCATCTCCTCGGGCTCACCCGACGCCGGTTTCGGCGAAAGCGTGCGTCGTGCCGTCGAAGCCGCGCCGCGCACGGACTGGATCTGGCTGCTCCATGACGACGCGATCGCCGATCCGGGTGCTCTGACCGCCCTGCTGGACGAGGCCACGAGCGCGGACGACATCGCGGTCGTCGGACCCAAGATCCGCGAATGGCCCTCATTGCGGCGCCTCCTCGAGGTCGGCCGGACGATCACCGGCACCGCTGCGCTCGAGACCGGCCTCGAGCCGGGCGAGCCCGACGCCGGTCAGCACGACTGGCCGCGCGACGTCCTCGCCGTCTCCACCGCGGGCATGCTGGTGCGCCGCGACGTGTGGGACGAGCTCGGAGGCCTGGATCCCGCGTTGCCCCTGTTCTTCGACGACATCGACTTCGGCTGGCGCGTCGCCCGAGCCGGCTACCGAACGCGGACCGCACCCGCAGCGGTGCTGTTCCACGCCGAGGCCGCCAGCCGCAGGACGCGTCGGCGCCGTCCGGCCGCCGGCGAGCGCCGCCGCGCTGCCGTCTACACCATGCTCGCGAACGCGACGGGACCGCGGTTCTGGTGGCGGTCGGTGCGCCTGTTCGTCGGCACCATCCTGCGCATGCTCGGGTTCCTCATCGTCAAGGACACCCGCGCCGCGTCCGGTGAACTCGCCGCGCTGCGGGAGGTCTTCGCCAAACCCGGCCTCATGCGCCGCGCGCGGGCGCAGCGCGCGCAGACGGCGCGCGCGTCGAGCCGCGATATCGCGCACCTGTTCCCGTCGGCGTGGCTGCCCTATCAGCACGGCTGGGACGTCCTCGTGGAGAGCATCCGGGCCGCCGTGCGACCCGAGGCCGTGCAGACGCTGGGCCGGCGCTCGTCGACGCTCGACCTGATCGACGAGGAGATCGTCGTCGAGGACGGCGACCCCTGGTGGCGGCGCTACCCCTGGGCGACCACGGTCCTGGTGCTGACCGTCCTCGCGCTGCTCGCCGGACGGGGGCTCTGGACCGGAGCGGTCGCCTCGCCCGTTCTGCCACCGTCTCCGGACTCGGTGACCGACTGGTGGCGTGACCTGTTCACGCGCGCCACCGACGCCACGGGTCTCGGCTCGGCCGGCTGGCCCGCTCCGTATCTGCCGGTGCTCGCCACCGTGGGACTCCTCGTGGCGTTCGCTCCCGGACTGCTCAGCTGGGCCCTCATCGTCTTCGCCGTCCCGCTCGCCGCCCTCACCGCGCACCGGTTCGGACGGACGATCACCGACCGGCGAGCAGCCCGCATCGTCTGGGCTGTCGGGTACGGCCTGCTCACCGCCGCCTCGGGGGCCGTGGCTCAAGGCCGGCTGGGCACGGTGGTCGCGCTCATCCTCGCCCCGGTGCTCGCCAACGCCATCGCGCAGGTCATCGTGCTGCCCTCGTGGACGCGGGCGGCGCAGGTCGGCCTGTGGCTGGCCGTCGTCTCCGCGTTCGCGCCCGCGGCGTTCCTCATCGCCGTCCTGGCGATCGCGGGCCTTCTCGTCGTGGCGCGGCTTCGTCCGCCGCGCGAACTCCTCGTGGGTGTCGCGGCAGCGGCTCTGGTCGCCGGCCCGGCCTGGTGGCGACGCGTCATCGACCCCGCCGACTGGTGGTGGGAGGCCGGTATCTCGCGCGGCGTGAAGGCATCGGTACTGGAGCTCGTGAGCGGTTCCGGCGGCGGCCCCGGCAGCGCACCCTGGGCGCTTGCGGCCGGTGTCCTCGTGCTCGGTCTGCTCGCCCTGGTGCCGCGGGCGACCCGCTTCGAGGTCTCATTGGCGTGGTGGATCGCGTTGAGCGGTCTGCTCGTCGCCGCGATCGGTTCCTTCGTGCCCGCGGTCGCAGGTCCTGCCGGAACCTCGGCGTGGTCCGGCCTCGGGGCGGCGATCTGGCTGGCCGGTCTCGGTACCGCGGCGCTGCTCGCGGTCGGCGAGGTCGCACGCTGGGGTCGCAAGGCCGTCATCGCCGGCATCGTCGTGGCCGTGATCTTCCCGCTCGGCGTCGGTGCCTGGTGGGTCGTGCGCGGCACAGCCGACCCGCTGAGCGGGGCGGTAACGCCCACCATCCCGGCGTATCTCGCCGACCAAGGACGCACGACCCTCGTGATCGACGGGTCGCTCGCCGACGGCGTCACCATCGACGTGGTTCAAGGCGCCGGACCGCACCTGGGCCAGGAGGCGGTCAAGCCTTCGCCGGAACGACGCGATCGCTTCGCTTCGACCGTCACGAGCCTGCTCGCGACGTCGTCGGCCAAGGACGTCGAGGAGCTGTCCCGCTTCGGCATCGACGCGATCTACCTGCCCGACGCCGACGCCTCCATCGCTCAGGGGATCAGCGCCGC
Source organism: Aeromicrobium camelliae (assembly GCF_003850045.1). Classification (GTDB taxonomy): domain Bacteria; phylum Actinomycetota; class Actinomycetes; order Propionibacteriales; family Nocardioidaceae; genus Aeromicrobium; species Aeromicrobium camelliae. The sequence continues at coordinate 41,744 of NZ_RQJX01000007.1, forward strand.
GCCGGGCCTTCTGCCCGCCGGAAGCGATCGGCCCGGCTCGCGCGTCTGGACACTCGATGCCGAGGTGGCAGCGGAGGCCCCGGAGGCCGCGGCGTGGCGTCCCTACGCGGTCGGCGGATGGCTTGCCGCCTGGGCGGCGCTCGCCATCGCCGCGGTGCCGGGCCGCCGCAGCCCCGACGAGGAGGAGACCCCCTGATGCCTGCGCTCGCTCCTCGGTTCGGTTTTCCCGTCCTCGCGGCGGTCCTAGTCGTACTCGTCGCCGTGCTGCCGGGCATCTCGGCGCCGCAACCTGAACCCACCCGTGCGGACGTCGACCAGACGTCCTACACCTGCCCGTCGTGGGAGGGGCTCACCGTCACGGCCGGCCAGGTGGCGCCCGGCGACGAGGCCCAGGCAGTGGCGCTGCCCGACGGCGCCGAGGTCCCCGAACTCGCCGACGCCTCGATCTGGCGGAACGCGGCGCCGCGCGGCGAGGCGATCTCGGTGACGCAGACCGGCGAGGGAAGCGGAGCTGTCGGCTTCCTCGCCGGCACCGCGACCGGACGCGGTGAGGGGCTCGCGGTGGCCGCGTGTCCGCGCATCGTCGACGATGCCTGGTTCAACGGCCTCGGTGCCGTCGAAGGGCATGACGCCGAACTCGTCCTGGTCAACCCCGGCGACGACGAAGCGGTCGTCGAGTTGCGCGCCTGGTCCCCGGTGGGTGAGGTCGAGGTGCCCGACGGAGACGCGCTGACCCTCGCTGCGGGGGAGACGCGGCGGCTCGCCGGCTCCGATCTGGCCGCCGGCGAGGCGCTGTTGACCGTCCGGGTCGCCCGCCAGCGCGGCGTGGTTGTGGCGGCGGCCCTGGAGTCGGGATCGGGCCCGGTGCGTGGCAGCGACGTCCAGACCGCTGGCCCGGCCCCCAGTCGCGCGACCGTCATGTCGGGCCTGCCCGCCGGCGTCGAGCGGCGGTTGATCCTCACCAACCCCGGCAACGAGACCGCGAACGTCGAAGTATCGATCGTCAGTGCCGACAGCGGCACCTTCGTGGCCGAGGGACTCGACGACGTCACCGTCGAACCCGGCTCCGTGCGCGAGGTGGGCCTGCCCGGCGAGGCGCCCGCCGGGGCGGCGGTTCAGCTCAGGTCCTCGCAGCCGATCACGGGCATCGTGCGTTCCCAGAGCCCCGACGACGTCGCCGACAGCGGCGGACTGGCGCCGCTGCGGTCCGGGCCCGCCGTGATGCCGGTGGTGGGGGACACGCAGCTCACCGTGGTGGCTCCCGATGCCGACCTGAAGGCGCAGATCGAGGTGTTCGACGCGCAGATGGAGTCGTTGGGAACGCGCGAGCTTCCGGTGTCTCAGGGTTCGAGCGCCTCCCTTGCGATCGGCGAGGTCGCTGAGGGCGGCGCGTACGCCGTGGTTCAGGCCGAGGGCGGCTACGCGGCGGCTCGGTACGTGAACGGACCGGGCATCGCCTCGCTGCCACTCACCGTCGCTCCCGTGGACGCCGTGGCCCCGGCGGTCTCGTGGGGCGGACGCTGGCACTGACACACGCCTGGCGGTCGACCCGCCATAGGTGGTCGAGTAGGGAGGCCGGCCGCGGCCGACAAATGGAGCCGTGGCAATGAGGGCGTAGCCGCCACGGAGCGAGATCACATGACTGAAGTTCGTCGGTGGTCGAGTAGCCGCGAGGAACGAGCGGCGTATCGAGACCACACGACGCGATGCGCTCTATTCCCGCAGCATCGTTTCGCCCACGCGCCACGCCCATCCTTCGCCCAGGGGTAGGGGTTCGGCGTGTGAGGTCGGGCCGTCCGGGAGTGGTTCTCGGTGGTCGAGGTCGCAGTCGGCGGCTCTTGTTGCTTCCATCGCGGCTATGCCCCTTATGCGATGGCTCCATGCCGGGGTATCGGCAGGTGCCGTCACGGAACCGGATCGCGTAGCGGACGGCGGTACTCCGCCAGAGCACGCTCGCGCCGCAACGCGGCCACGAAGCCGACCCGCGCGTCAGAACTGCTCTCGATCATGTCTCCAACCTAGAGAAGGCCACCGGCACTTCCGAGACCTTGTTCACACCCCCGAGTCGGTCTCGATTCGCCCGCTCGTTCCTCGCGCGCTACTCGACCACCTATGCCCGGGTCTGGTGGTCGAGCGACGGAGCGAGACCACGTCGCGCGACGCGGTGTCGCTGGCACTGACACACGCCTGATCAGGGGCGCGGGTCGATGTCCTCAGGGGGAAGTTCCCAGGCTTCGGAGAGCCGCAGCAGCACGATGTCCCACACGTTCTCCTCGAGTTCGGCCCCGGATCGCGAGCGCGTCGTGATGGGGAGCCGGTAGAGCACGAGCCGATGGCCGGGCGCGCTGCCCAAGGGGTGGATGCTGCTGGCCGGCACCTCGTCGGCCCAGCCCTCGGGAAGCAGCGGCGCCTCCTCGACGGCGACCTCCACCGGGGGAGCGCTCCGCGGCCCCCGCTCGATGATCGCTCGCATGACGTCGGCGACGAGGTGGTCGAACGCGGCTCTGCGGCTGCGGTCGGCGCGGATCCGCCGAGGCGAGAGCGGACCGGGAAGCGACATCGGACCCCGGGCACCGCGACCGCGCCGGTCGCGCGAGCGGCCCGGCCGAGGGCCGTGCACGTGGCCCCCGAAGACGTCCATGCGGTGAGCCTATCTCGCGCTGTCGGGCGTGCCGGTTACCCTCGTCGGGTGGGACAGAGACGTTGCACGCGCACAGGGTGCGCGCAGCCGGCCATCGCGACCCTGACCTACGACTACGGCGATTCGGTCGCCGTCCTCGGACCGCTGGCGACGTACGCGGAGCCGCATTCCTACGATCTGTGCACCGAGCACGCGAGCCGGCTGTCGGCACCGCAGGGGTGGCAGGTGCTCCGGCTCGCCACGCAGTCCAGTGAGCCGCCGCCGCCGTCGGTCGACGACCTCGTCGCCCTCGCCGAGGCAGTCCGTGAGGTCGGCCGCCGGCCGGTCGAACCGGACGAGGACACCGCCGAGGGTCGTCCGTCGCTTCGGCTCGTGAGGCCCGATACGCCGTGATCGACGCGCGTCTGTCCGACATCGTCAAGGCCTACGACGTCCGCGGCCTCGCGCCGCAGGACCTCACGCCGCAGGTCGCCCGCGCGCTCGGGGCAGCGTTCGCCGACGAGGTCGGCATCAGCGGCGGCCGGGGTTCGGCGGTCATCGGCCACGACATGCGGTCCACCTCGCCCCTTCTCGTGGCCGCCCTAAGTGAGGGCATCCGTTCCCAGCGAGCCGACGTCGTCGACATCGGACTCGCCTCCACCGATGAGCTCTACGCCGCCTCGGGCCGGCTGGACATGCCCGGCGTCATGGTGACCGCGAGCCACAATCCGGCCGAGTACAACGGTCTCAAGATGTGCCGGGCGGGGGCGCGCCCCATCGGCTTCCACACCGGCCTGTCGGCCATCGCCGAAGCGGCGTCGGTGCGCCTGGACACGCCGCCGGCCGAACCGGTCGGACGGGTCACGGCGCGCGACTTCCTCGAGGAGTACGCCGCGCTCCTGCATCGTCTCGCTCCCGTCAGGGGTCGGCGGCTCACGGTCGTCGTCGATGCCGGCAACGGGATGGCCGGACACACGGTGCCCGCGGTCTTCGCGACGCTCGACGTCGATCTCGTGCCGCTCTACTTCGAGCTCGACGGCACCTTCCCGAACCACGAGGCCAACCCGCTGGACCCCCGCACGCTGGTCGACCTCCAGTCCGCGGTCCGCGAGCACGGGGCCGATCTGGGCCTTGCCTTCGACGGCGATGCGGACCGCTGCTTCGTCATCGACGAGCAGGGCGAGATCGTCTCGCCGTCGGCCATCACGGCATTGATCGCCTCGCGCTACCTGGCCGAGCAGGCGGGCGCCACGGTCCTCTACAACGCCATCTGCTCCAGGGTCGTCCCGGAGGTCGTGGCCGAGCACGGCGGTACCGCCGTCCGCACCCCGGTGGGACATTCGCTCATCAAGGCCGAGATGGCGCGCACTGGGGCGGTGTTCGGCGGCGAGCACTCCGGTCACTTCTACTTCCGCGACTTCTACCTCGCCGACTCGGGCATGCTCGCCGCGCTGCACGTCCTCGGTGCGTTGGCCGAGACCGACGTCCCCGCCTCGCGCCTGATCGGGGCGCTCGAGCGGTACGCCGCGTCCGGCGAGATCAACAGCACGGTCGATGACCAAGCTGCGGTGCTCGACCTCCTGCGTCGCGAGTATGCGTCGTTCGAGCTCGACGAACTCGACGGCCTGACGGTCACCGCCGACACCTGGTGGTTCAACGTGCGGGCGTCCAACACCGAGCCGCTCCTGCGGCTCAACGTGGAGGCCGACGACCGTCCCACGATGGAGCGCGTCCGCGACGAGGTCCTCGCCCGGATCCGAGAATGACGCGGCCCGGGGGAGTCCCACACGAGGACGGGCTCACGGCCTAGGCTGGAGACATGAACCTCGACCCCGCGCTCTTGGAGATCCTCGTCTGCCCGCAGTGTCGTTCGGCGCTGTTCGTAGACGCCGATGCGGGCGAGCTCATCTGCAATGCCTGTGCCCTGGCATACCCGGTCCGCGACGACATTCCGGTGATGCTCGTGGACGAGGCACGTCCGCTCGGCGACGCGGCTGCGACCACCCCCGCGTGAGGCCGGCTCGGATAGTCTTGACACGTAGTTACCGATCAGTGCGCAGGAGTTGAGGTGGCCAGCAGCGACCCCGGGGTTCAGGAACTGCTGACCGCGACGCAGGACCTTCTCGCCGCGGTCCGTACTGCGCCGCTGCGCCTGCAGACGCCGCGTCTGGAGCATGCGCGGGCGATCCAGCGCGAGGTCACCGACCAACTGTCGGACTTCGTCATCCCGCGGCTCACTCAGCTCGACGCGCCGATGCTCGTGGTCGTCGGCGGGTCGACCGGCGCCGGCAAGTCGACGCTGGTCAACTCGATCGTCGGCCGGCACGTCAGCGACACCGGCGTGCTGCGCCCCACCACCCGCACTCCCGTGCTCGTTCATCATCCCGACGACGCCGCCTGGTTCGCCTCGAACCGCGTGCTGCCGGACCTCAAACGCACCGGGGAGAACCCCCACGAGGTGTATGCGCTGCGTCAGGTCAGCAGCCCCACCATCCCGGCCGGGCTGGCGATCCTGGACGCCCCCGACATCGACTCGATCGACGTCGGCAACCGCGAGCTCGCTGAGCAGTTGCTGGCTGCGGCGGATCTCTGGTTGTTCGTCACCTCCGCGGCCCGTTACGCCGACCACGTCCCGTGGGACTACCTGCGTCGCGCGGCCGAGCGCAGCGCCTCGGTCGCGGTCGTCCTCGACCGCACACCCGCCGACGCCGTCGAGGACGTGCGGCGGCACCTGGCTCGCATGATGACGGCCCGGGGGCTCTCCGACTCGCCGCTGTTCACGGTGCGCGAGTCCTCCGTCAACCGCCGCGGCATGCTGCCGTTCGACGAGGTCGGGCAGATCGTGCTCTGGTTGCAGGAGCTGGCGGCGGACGTCGTCGGACGGCGCACGATCGTCGCCGCGACGCTGCACGGCGCGATCCGCCACGACGTCTTCCGTTCGCGCGACCTCGCCGACGAGATCGAGGAGCAGGCGGAGGCGGCCGAGGCGCTCGTCCACGACGTCGACACCATCTACCGACGTGCCGTCGAGGAAGTGGCCAGCGCCGCCACGGACGGCACCGTGCTGCGCGGCGAGGTCCTCGCCCGCTGGCAGGCCTTCGTCGGCACCGGCGAGGTGCTGCGCCGGCTCGAGCAGACCGTCGGCTCCTGGCGCGACCGCGTCGCCGCCCGAGCGGTCCGTCAAGTCGATCCCCAGACGGTCGGCTCCGCCATCGGCCAGGGACTTCATCTGTTGCTCGTGGAACAGGCCGAGCGTGCGGCGGAGGAAACCGCCCGTGCCTGGGAGTCCGAGCCCGCCGGGCGCGCGCTCCTCGACGAGCATCGCGGGCTCGACCGCGCCTCCCGCGAGTTAGCGGCGCGCGCCGAGCGACTCGCCCGGGAGTGGCAGGAGTTCGTGCAGGGGTTGGTGGCCGAGGAGGGCGAGGGCAAGAAGGCGCGCGCCACGGCCGTGTCCACCGGGGTGAACGCCACGGGCATCGCCCTCATGGTCGCGGTGTTCGCCGGGACCGGAGGCATCACCGGAGCCGAGGTCGGCATCGCCGGCGGAACCGCCGTGGTCGCCCAGAAGCTCTTGCAGGCCGTGTTCGGCGATCAGGCCGTCCGCGACCTCGCCGACCGCGCCGCCGCGGACCTCAGCGCGCGGTTCGAGGCCCTGTTCGCAGAGGAAGCCGATCGATTCCGTCGCCTCGTGCCCGAGCCCAAGTCCGTGCGCGCCGCGCAACGCGACCTGCGTAAGGTGGCCAACCGAGCCGACGTCGTGCGGCTCGCAACCGACATCCGACGACCCACGATCCAGCAGGAGGGCGTGTGACGAGCCCCTTGGACGACCGGCTCGCTGCGCTCGAAGCGGCCGTGGCCTCGGCCGAAGGCCGGCTGCGCGATGACCACCTCGAGGGTGCCCGCACGGCCCTCTCGCGCGCCTCGGTGCGGCTGCGCAAGTCGGCTGCGCACACGATCGTCGCGCTCGGCGGCGCCACCGGCTCAGGCAAGTCGTCGCTGTTCAACGCGTTGAGCGGCATCGACCTCGCGGGCGTGGGCGTCAAGCGCCCCACCACGTCCTGGACGCTCGCGTGCACATGGGGACCCGACGACGCCTCCGAGCTGCTGGGCTGGATCGGCATCCCGCCGCGCCATCAGCTCACCCGCCAGGGGCCGCTGGACGACACCGAGGGCACCGACTCCTCGCTCGACGGTCTGGTGCTGCTCGACATGCCCGACCACGACTCGGTGGTCGAGGCGCACCAGCTCGAGGTCGACCGCGTGGTGGAGTTCGCCGACCTGTTCGTGTGGGTGCTCGATCCGCAGAAGTACGCGGACGCCGCCATCCACGAGCGGTACCTGCAACCACTGTCGCAGCACCGCGAGACGACGATCGTGGTGATGAACCAGATCGACCGGTTGGCGACGGAGGCGGATCGCCAGACCGCGCTCACCGACCTGCGCCGCATCCTCGACCGCGAGGGCCTGACCGGCGTGCCGATCATCGCCACATCGGCGCGCTCCGGGCGCGGGTTGGACGACCTGCGCGCGGAGATCTCACGCCGGACCGTCGCCAAGGACGCCGCGGTCACGCGCCTGACCGCCGAAGTGCGCACCGCCGCACGGGAGCTGGCAGAGATCGGCGGGACCTCTGAACCTCGCGGACTCACATCCGAGGATCGTGAGCAGCTGATCACGGCCCTCGAAGCCGGCACGGGGTCGGCGCAGATCGCGCAGTCGGTCGAATTCGCCACGGCCACCGCCGGCACGGCCGCCACCGACTGGCCGCCGTTCGGACTCATCGCCCGGGGACGCCGCCGTCGAGCCGACCAGGAGCTCGACTCCACACCGTCGCGTACTGCCGTCGAACACGCCCGCGCCGAGCTGGCCATCCGCGAGGCCGCCGAGTCCGCGATCGAGGGGACCGCACCGGCGTGGCGGGCCTCGATGCTCCGCGCGGCCGGCGGCAGTGGCGCGGTGGCCAACCGCGTCGATGCCGAGGTGCGCGCGATCGACCTCCGCGATCAGGGCTCCCCCGCGTGGTGGAGCGTGGTCGGCGTGTTGCAGTGGGTGCTCTTCGCAGCCATGCTCCTGGGCGTCGGGTGGTTGCTGCTCGCGGCCGTCGGGGTCGTGGGGGCGGGTCCGTCGTTGCTCGGTGTGCCCGCGGCTCTGTGGCTCGCGGCGCTCGGCGGGATCGGCGGCGTGGCGCTCACCTGGATGGCGCGGGCACTCGTCCGTGCCGCCGCACGCCGCCGTGCCGAGGACGTGGTCCAGCGCATCCGCGAGACGGTGGGCCGGGTCGTCGACGACGAGATCCTCGGCCGCATCGAGCGCGAGCTGCGCGCCTACGACACCTTCCGCAGCTCGGTGCGCGACGCCGCTGCGTGATCGTCGTGTGTGGTCGATAGGCTGGAACGACCATGGCTGACTACATCTTCACTCTGCGCAACGTCCGCAAGGCCCATGGCGACAAGGTCGTCCTGGACAACGTGACGTTGTCGTTCCTGCACGGTGCCAAGATCGGCGTCGTCGGTCCCAACGGCACCGGCAAGTCGTCGCTGTTCAAGCTCATGGCCGGTCTCGACCAGCCCAACAACGGCGACCTCATCAAGGATCCCGAGGCCAGCGTCGGCATTCTGCTGCAGGAGCCCCCGCTGTCGGAGGGCAAGACGGTGCTGGAGAACGTCGAGGAAGCCGTGGCCGGCATCAAGGCCAAGCTCGATCGGTTCAACCAGATCAGCGAGGAACTCGCGAGCCCGGACGCCGACTACGACGCGCTGCTCGCCGAGATGGGCGATCTGCAGACCGACCTGGACCATGCGAACGCCTGGGACCTCGACTCGCGGTTGCAGCAGGCGATGGACGCGTTGCGCTGCCCGCCGCCGGACGAGTTGGTCGACCACCTCTCAGGCGGTGAGCGCCGACGCGTGGCGCTCTGCAAGCTGCTGCTGGAGCAGCCCGACATGCTGCTGCTCGACGAGCCCACCAACCACCTGGACGCCGAGTCCGTGCACTGGCTCGAGGGGCACCTCAAGAGCTACCCGGGCGCCGTCCTGGCGATCACCCACGACCGGTACTTCCTCGACAACGTCGCCGAGTGGATTCTCGAGCTCGACCGCGGCAAGACCCACCCGTACGAGGGCAACTACTCCACGTACCTGGAGACCAAGAAGCAGCGCCTCCAGATCGAGGGCAAGAAGGACGCCAAGCGCGCGCGGATCCTCGAGAAGGAACTGGAGTGGGTGCGCTCCAACCCGAAGGCCCGCCAGGCCAAGAACCAGGCGCGTCTCAAGCGGTACGAGGAACTGGCCGCCGAGGCCGAGCGCGCCCGCAAGCTCGACTTCGAGGAGATCAACATCCCCGCCGGTCCTCGGCTCGGCGATGTCGTGCTCAACGCGACCGATCTGCACAAGTCCTTCGGCGACCGCGAACTGTTCGGCGGCCTGACCTTCTCGCTCCCGCGCGCCGGCATCGTCGGCGTGGTGGGTCCGAACGGTGTCGGCAAGTCGACGCTGTTCCGGATGATCGTCGGCCAGGAGCAGCCCGACTCGGGGTCGCTCGAGGTCGGACAGACCGTCAAGATCTCCTACGTCGACCAGAGCCGCGGCGGCATCGACCCCAACAAGAACGTGTGGGAGGTCGTGTCCGACGGCCTCGACCACATCAAGGTCGGCAACTTCGAGGTTCCGAGCCGGGCGTATGTCGCGTCGTTCGGTTTCAAGGGCCCGGACCAGCAGAAGCGCGCCGGCGTGCTCTCCGGCGGTGAGCGCAACCGTCTGAACCTCGCGCTCACGCTGAAGATGGGCGGCAACCTGCTGCTGCTCGACGAGCCCACCAACGACCTCGACGTCGAGACACTGCAGTCGCTCGAGGACGCGCTGCTGGAGTTCCCCGGCTGCGCCGTCGTCGTGAGCCACGACCGCTGGTTCCTCGACCGCGTCGCCACGCACATCCTGGCGTGGGAAGGCACGGACGAGAAGCCCGACAACTGGTTCTGGTTCGAGGGCAACTTCGCCGACTACGAGAAGAACAAGGTCGCCCGTCTCGGCGAGGAGGCTGCACGTCCTCACGCCGTCACGCACCGCCGTCTGACCCGCGACTGACGTCCGGCTGGCGGTTTACCAGGTGACGTAGATTTCTTGTCACTTCTCCGGGTGAACTCACAGGGAGAAGTGAAGAAAACCCACATCACCTGGTAATCCGCGCCCCGGCTGGGGTCAGAAGGAGCGGCCGCCGAGCTGCTCGGTGATGCGGTTCATGATGCGGCCGAGCGCTTCGAACTCCGCGGCGCTGGCGTTGGCGACGAGATAGTCGTGCACGCCGCGCACATGCGTGTGGGCGGCCTCCGCGAGGACGGCGAACCCGTGGTCGGTGAGCACCGCCGTCACCCCGCGACCGTCCGTGCTGCACTGCCCCCGCGTCACCATCCGTGCCTTCTCGAGCCGCGCGATCGTGTGCGTGATGCGGCTGCGTGAGTGCGCGACCTGCGCGGCGAGCTCGGCCATGCGGATCGAGCGGTCCGGAGCTTCGGAGAGCCGGACGAGGATCTCGTACTCCGACATGGACAGACCGTGCGCCTGCCGCAGATCGCGGTCGAGCTGGTCCATGAGCACTGTCGAGCCGCCCAGAAACGCACGCCAGACGTGCTGCTGCTCGGTCGAGAGCCAGGGCGTGTCATTGACTTCGGCGAGCTCGAGGGACGGTCGATCGTTCATGTGAGCCAGTTTACGCGTTCGGGGACTTGATTGAAAGTTCAACCATCGGCTAGAGTGATCAATGTCAGCGCGATGCGACACAGACTTTTCGAGGAGACACCATGACGAACGTGACTGCCGGCACCTGGAAGCTGGACCCGACGCACACCGAGATCGGGTTCCAGGTCCGCCACATCATGAGCAAGGTTCGCGGCAAGTTCGAGACCTTCGACGGCACCATCGTGACCCGTCCGAACGTGACCGACTCGAGCGTCGAGGTCTCGGTCGACCTCAGCTCGATCAACACCGGTACGGCCGACCGCGACGCTCACCTGCGTTCGGCGGACTTCTTCGACGTCGAGTCCCACCCGTCGATGACCTTCACCAGCACCGGCGTGCGCCAGGAGAGCGACGACGAGTTCGTCGTGACCGGCGACCTCACGATCCGCGGCGTCACCAAGCCCATCGAGCTCGAGGTCGAGTTCCTCGGCGAGGGCGGCGACCCGTGGGGCGGCACCCGCGTGGGCGTGGAGGCCAAGGGTGAGATCAGCCGCAAGGAGTTCGGCATCGACTTCAACATCCCCCTCGAGGGCGACAAGGTCATGATCGGCGACAAGATCAAGCTGCAGATCGTGGCCGAGGCTGTCCTGCAGACCGAGGACGCCAACGCGAACGCCTGACGTTCCCCCAGATCCGAAAGCCCCCGCCATTCCCCCGAGGCGGGGGCTTTCGCCTGTCCGAGAAGGGTCAGTGCCGCACGACCATGCGGGCGGCGAGGTCGCTGTGCAGGGTTGCGAGGTCGTCCGGCGTGATCGAGCCGCCCGGCGTGTACCACCGCACGAGGTCGATGCTGAGGGAGAGCACCGCGAGCGCCGTGCCCTTGATGTCCACGACGTCGAAGTCGCCGTCCGCGACGCCCGCCTCGAGCGCGCGCTGCATCTGCCGTTCGATGTCGCGCCGATAACCCGCGATCTCCTGCCGGTGCTCCGGGGTCAGCGCGTCGAACTCGTACTGGACGATGCGCCCCACGCGGCTGTTGACCGCGTGCCAGCGGCTGAAGGCCGCGACCATCGAGCGGACACGCTCGAGCGGCGTCGTCCCCTCGGCGTCCGCGTCCCGGATGATCCTGAGCGCGTCGAGATGGCCGCGGCGGCTCACCTCGAACAGCAGGTCCTCCTTCGTCGCGTGGTGCACGTAGACGGCGGCCGGACTCATGCCGGCGCGGGACGCGATGTCGCGCGTGGTGGTGGCAGCGAAGCCCTTCTGGGCGAACGCCTCCACCGCCGCATCGATGAGCCGTTCGCGAGTGGCGGCGGAGCGAGCGCGTGCCGAGGGGGCCTCCGTGGTCATGGTGGACATGATGGAACATCGGTGGCATGCTAAGCAAGCGCTTAGTCACCACTGACCCCCAGGAAGACCGATGCAGCGAACCATCTACACCGACGATCACGAGGCGTTCCGCGAGTCCTGCGCCGCGTTCCTGGAGAAGCGGGTCCGCCCGCACCTCGAGGAGCACCTGACCGAGAAGGGCCTTCCGCGCGACTTCTGGAAGGCCGCCGGCGCCGAGGGGTTCCTCGGCCTCGAGATCCCTGAGGAGTTCGGCGGAGCCGATGCCCAGGACTACCGGTTCAACGCCGTGTGGGCCGAGGAGCTCAGCAAGGTCAATGCCTCGCTGTCCTCGTGCGTGGGCATCCACGCCGACATCACCGTGCCGTACATCGTCGACCTCGGCACCGAGGAGCAGAAGCAGCGCTGGCTGCCCGGCTGCGCCAGCGGCGACATCGTCACCGCGATCGGAATGACCGAGCCCTCGGGCGGCTCCGACCTCGCCGCCCTGAAGACCACGGCGGTGCGTGACGGTGACACGTGGGTCATCAACGGCTCGAAGACGTTCATCACCAACGGGTTCTCCGCCGACCTCATCGTCACCGCCGTGCGGACCGATCCCTCCAAGGGCGCCCGCGGCATCACGCTGTTCGGCATCGAGGCCACCGATCCCGGCTTCAGCCGCGGCCGCAAGCTCGACAAGGTCGGGCAGGAGGAGTCCGACACCGCCGAGCTGTTCTTCGAGGACGTCCGGCTCGGTGACGACCGCGTCATCGGTGAGCTCGGCGGCGGTTTCATCGCCATGATGCAGAAGCTCCCGCAGGAGCGGCTCGGTGCCGCCGTGTCGAACATCGCGCACGCCAAGCAGATCCTCGCCGAGACCATCCAGTACTGCCACGACCGCAAGGCCTTCGGTCAGTCCATCGGCTCGCTGCAGCACAACAAGTTCCTGCTGGCCGAGCTCGTCACCAAGATCGAGGTCGCCGAGGCGTTCGTGGATCAGGCGGTGCTCGCCCACAGCAACGGCCAGCTCACCGCGATCGACGCCGCCAAGGCCAAGTGGTGGAGCGCGGAGATCCAGAACGACGTGCTCGACCACTGCGTCCAGCTGCACGGCGGCTATGGATTCATGAACGAGTACCGGGTCGCCCGCGCCTGGCGGGATGCCCGCGTGACCAAGATCTGGGCCGGTTCCAACGAGATCATGAAGGAACTCATCGGCCGCGACCTGGGCTTCTGACCCTCATCGACCACCGAAAGCGACAGACTCATGCCTGAAGCCGTCATCGTTTCCACCGCGCGCTCGCCGATCGGTCGCGCGTTCAAGGGCTCGCTCACGCAGATGCGCGCCGACGACCTCACCGTGCAGATGGTGCAGGCCGCGCTCGCCAAGGTCCCCGAGCTCGATCCGGCCGACCTCAACGACCTCATCCTCGGCTGCGGCCTGCCCGGCGGAGAGCAGGGCTGGAACATGGGCCGCAACGTGGCCGTGCTCGCCGGCTACGACCACCTTCCCGGCACCACCATCACGCGCTACTGCTCGTCGAGCCTGCAGACCACGCGGATGGCCTTCCACGCCATCAGGTCCGGCGAGGGTGACGCCTACATCTCCGCCGGCGTGGAGGTCGTGAGCCACTTCGACAAGGGCACCAGCGACAGCATCCCGGGGCAGGACATCACCAACCCGAAGTTCGCCGAGGCGATGCGCCGTACGGACGACCGCAGCCAGGGCGAGGCGCCCGCGTGGACCGATCCGCGTGAGGACGGACAGCTGCCAGACGTGTACATCGCGATGGGCCAGACCGCCGAGAACGTGCAGCAGGTCCTGGGCATGAGCCGCGAGGAGCAGGACCGTTTCGCCGTGCGCAGCCAGAACCTCACCGAGCAGCGCATCGCCGAGGGCTTCTGGGAGCGCGAGATCACCCCGGTCACGCTGCCCGACGGCACGCAGGTCACCGCCGACGACGGTCCGCGCCCCGGCGTGACGTACGAGGCGATCAGCCAGCTCAAGCCGGTGTTCCGTCCCGACGGCACCGTCACGGCCGGTAACGCCTGCCCGCTCAACGACGGCGCGGCAGCGCTGGTCGTCATGAGCGACACCAAGGCCAAGGAGCTCGGCCTCACGCCGCTCGCGCGCATCGTCTCCACCGGCGTCACGGGGCTCTCCCCGGAGATCATGGGCCTCGGCCCGGTCACCGCGATCCCGCAGGCGCTCAAGAACGCCGGCATGTCGATCTCGGATATCGACCTGTTCGAGATCAACGAGGCGTTCGCCGTGCAGGCGCTCGGCTCGGCTCAGCAGTTGAACATCGACGTCGACAAGCTCAACGTCAACGGCGGCGCGATCGCTGTCGGTCACCCGTTCGGCATGACCGGCGCGCGCATCACCGCGACGCTCATCAACTCGCTGCAGTGGCACGACAAGCAGTTCGGTGTCGAGTCCATGTGCGTCGGCGGCGGCATGGGCATGGCCATGGTCATCGAGCGGCTCAGCTGAGAACGGGGGAGTGGATATGACCAGGTTCAGCGGAAAGGTCGCCATCGTCACCGGCGCGAGCCGGGGCATCGGCCTCGGCGTCGCCGAGCGGCTCGTCGCCGACGGCGCGAAGGTCGTCATCACGGCGCGCAAGGAAGACGCCCTCAAGGAGGCCGTGGCCGGTCTCGGCGAGGACAACGCCACCTTCGTCGCGGGTGCGGCCGACGACGCCGAGCACCAGGACGAGGCGATCGCCACCGCGATCGAGCGCTTCGGTCGACTCGACTTCCTCGTCAACAACACCGGCATCAACCCGGTCTACGGACCGATGATCGAGATGGACCTCGCGGCCGCGGAGAAGATCTTCCGGGTCAACGTCCTGTCGGCCGCCGCGTGGGCGCAGAAGGCGTACGCCGCGGCGCTCAAGGACAACGGCGGGGCGATCGTCAACATCGCCTCGATCGCGGGTCTGAAGCCGGCGCCGATGATCGGCATGTACGGCGCCTCCAAGTCCGCCGTCATCCACGTGACGCAGGAACTGGCGCTCGAGCTCGCCCCCTCGATCCGGGTGAACGCGGTCGCTCCTGCCGTCGTCAAGACCCGCTTCGCCGGCGCGCTCTACGAGGGCCGCGAGGAGGAGGTCGCCTCCGCCTACCCGATGAAGCGGCTCGGCTCGCCGGAGGACATCGCGTCGGTCGTCGCGTTCCTGCTGTCCGAGGACGCTGCCTGGGTCACCGGGCAGACCATCACGATCGACGGCGGACTGACCCTCACCGGCGGAGTCTGACCAGCAGTACGCACCCTTCACGCAGCGTTGCCTCGGCGTTCACCTGATCGGGAGGGGCGCTGACTACGGTCGGCGGCATGGCTCGACAACTCCCTCTCGTCTCGCCCTGCTCCTCCGGCCGTCAGGCCCTCACGTGCCGCTACCGCTGCGGTGACGCGTGTGGTCACGACGCGCCCAACACCTCGGCGAACCTCTACTTCGGCGATCTCGTCCGCGAGCAGATCTCGCGGCGCGGGGTGCTGCGCGCGGGCGTCGTGCTGGGCGCCGCCGCAGCGGTGACGTCAGCCGTCGGCAGCGCTCCGGCGGCCGCATCGGCGTCACCGGCGTCGAAGGGCTCGTTCTCGCGGGGGCCCCGCGGACTGGAGTTCGAGCCGGTCGCGCCCAACACGCACGACGCGGTCACCGTCCCGCGCGGCTTCGACCAGCAGGTCGTCATGGCGTGGGGCGACCCGATCTTCCGCGACGCGCCGGCCTTCGACCCGCGGCGCCAGACCGCCGCCGCCCAGCTGCGTCAGTTCGGTTACAACTGCGACTTCCTCGGGCTTCTGCCGCTGCGGGGCGGCGAGTACCTCATGGTGGTCAATCACGAGTACACCGACGAACAGATCATGCACCCGGGCTACGACCCGGAGAACCCGACGCGCGAGCAGGTCGAGATCGGCTGGGCAGCGCATGGGCTGAGTGTCGTGGCCGTCGAGTCTCAGCGGCGCAGCGGTGCGCTGAAGCCCGTCGTCGGGCACCAGCTCAACCGGCGACTGCACACCAACACACCGTTCGAGCTCACCGGGCCCGTCGCGGGCCACCCACTCGTGCGGACGACGGCCGATCCTGAGGGCCGGACCGCGCTCGGGACCCTCAACAACTGCTCGGGCGGGTTGACGCCTTGGGGCACGTGGCTCACGGCGGAGGAGAACTTCAACCAGTACTTCGCCAACGCTGACAGCGTCACCGATCCCGTCACCGCCGCACGGCTCGCGCGCTACGGCGTCTCCGGGACGGAGACCGACCGCAAATGGGAGCGGTTCGACGATCGCTTCGATCTGGCCAAGGAGCCGAACGAGATCAACCGGTTCGGGTGGATCGTCGAGGTCGACCCGTACGACCCGGAGTCCACGCCGAAGAAGCGCACCGCGCTCGGGCGCTTCAAGCACGAGGCGGCACAGCCGCGTCTCACGTCCGACGGCCGCGTCGCGGTCTACATGGGCGACGACGAACGGTTCGACTATCTCTACAAGTTCGTCTCCGACACGCAGATGCGCAAGGGCAACAGCCGCAAGGCCCGCGAGCACAACGCACAGCTGCTCGACTCGGGCACGCTGTACGTCGCGCGTCTCACCGGTGATTCGCCGGCCGAGCAGATCGACGGCAGCGGCCGGCTGCCGCGCGACGGCGCGTTCGACGGCGCAGGGGAGTGGATTCCGCTGGTGAGCGGGACGCGCTCGCATGTCCCCGGCATGACGGCGGAGGAGGTCCTGCTGTTCACGCGGCTCGCCGCGGATCAGGTCGGCGCCACGAAGATGGACCGGCCCGAGGACGTCGAGCCGAGCCCGGTCACCGGCAAGGTCTACGTCGCGCTCACCAACAACAGCAACCGCGGCGCCGCGGGGGCTGCACGTGCCGACGAGGCGAATCCGCGCAACGCCAACAAGCACGGCCACGTGCTGGAGTTGACCGAGCGGCATGAGGATGCCGCGGCGACGCGCTTCTCCTGGAACCTGCTGCTCGTGTGCGGTGACCCGGCCAGCCCCGACACCTATTTCGGCGGCATGGACAAGCGGCACGTCTCACCGATCTCCTGCCCGGACAACCTCGCGTTCGACCCCTACGGCAATCTGTGGATCTCCACCGACGGCAACGCGCTGGGGTCGCACGACGGGCTCTTCGCGGTGGCGCTCCACGGCCGGCACCGGGGCCTGACGCAGCAGTTCCTCACCGTTCCCCGGGGTGCCGAGACCTGCGGCCCGCACATCGACCGCAGCCGGGTCATGGTGTGCGTGCAGCATCCCGGCGAGGTCGACGGAGCCACGGCGGAGGCACCCGGATCGACCTGGCCGGACGGCCCGGGGAGCATCCCGCGACCAGGCGTGGTGAGCGTCTGGCGACGCTGATCGGGAGGCGCATCGTCAGCTTGTGACGAAAAACATGAGAAAACCCTCAGGAAAAATATGAGGAAGTCCTCATGTTCGCCCGTAAGATGGTCGTCATGACGACGCTCGACCCCACCCCCATCGTCCCCGCTTCGCGTCCGGTGCAGGCCGGCACGCGCCTCATCGACGCCTTGCGTGACGGTACGCCGTACGCCGTGGCCTTCGCCGGTCAGGGCGGTGAGTGGCTCCCGTCGCTGTCGGACCTGGTCCGCGACTTCGCGCTCGAGTCCGAGCTCACGGCTGCGCTCGACGGCGCCGAGCGACTGGTCGCCCCGGTCGCGGGTCAGCTTGCCCGTGCCGGCGTGGAATTCGCGCCGCTCGCCTGGGTCGACGCCCTCGCGGTGGGCGAGTCCGCCGAGGACGACCAGGCGGCGGAAGTGCCGTCGGCTGAGGCGCTGCACGAGCCGGCCGCTTCGGTGCCCGGCATCGTGCTCACGCAGATCGCCGGTCTCGCGGCGCTGCGCCGTCAGGGCCTCGACCTGGAGCAGGTCCCGCCCGTCGGGGCCGTGGGGCACTCGCAGGGTCAGCTCTCCACCCGTCTGCTCGCCGGGACGGACCCGGTCACCGTGCTGGCCATCGCCCGCCTCGTCGGCGCGGCGACCCAGATCGAAGGACGCCGCCGGGGTCTGCTCGGCCGGTCGATGCTCAGCGTCAGCCAGGTCGACCCGCAGCGCGTGCGTGCGATCGTCGACGAGCTCGGCACCCGCGTCGTGTGCCGCATCCGTAACGCCCGCCGCGCCGTCGTGCTCTCGGGTCCGCAGGCCGATCTCGACCGCGTCGCCGCGCGCCTCGAGGCCGTCGCGGCCGAGGAGAAGGCCCTGCGCGATCGCAAGGTCACGGGCGGCACGCCGTTCTCGCCCGTGCTCGAACCGCTGCCCGCGCGGGTCGCGTTCCACCACCCCGACCTCGGCGGCATCGTCGACCTCGTCGGTGAGTGGGCCGGCCGCTGCGGCATCGACGCCGCCCTCGCGCGCGACCTCGCGCAGACCGCCATCGTCGACCCCGTCGACTGGGTCGCGGAGCTGGAGTCGGTGCTGGACGCCGGCGCACAGTGGATCCTCGACCTCGGCCCCGCCGACCTCGCGTCGCGCCTCTCGGCTGCGGAGACGCGTCCCCGCGGCGCCGGTCTCGTCGCCACCACGACCCGCCGCGGCCACCGTGAACTCACTGCGGTGGGAGCGACGCCTGCTCGACCGACCCCGTGGTCGGCCCACGCGCCGCGGCTCGCCACTCTTCCGGACGGCTCGACCGTCGTCGAGACCGCCTTCACCCGACTCACCGGCAAGTCGCCCGTGCTGCTGGCCGGCATGACGCCGACCACCGTCGACGCCAAGATCGTCGCCGCGGCGGCCAACGCCGGCTTCTGGGCCGAGCTCGCCGGTGGTGGTCAGGTCACCGAGGAGATCTTCAACGACCGGGTCGCCGAACTCGACGAGCTCCTCGAGCCGGGCAGCACCTACCAGTTCAACTCGCTGTTCCTCGATCCCTACCTGTGGAAGCTCCAGCTGGGCCAGAAGCGTCTGGTGCAGCGCGCCCGCGCCGCCGGCGCCCCCATCGACGCGGTCATCGTGACCGCGGGTGTCCCCGAGCTCGAGGAGGCCGTCGCGCTCGTCGAGGACCTCCGTTCCGCCGGAATCGCCCACGTCGTCTTCAAGCCGGGCACCGTCGCCCAGATCCGTCAGGTCCTCGCGATCGCGCGTGAGCTGGCGCCGCTGCCGGTCATCGTGCAGATCGAGGGTGGACGCGCCGGTGGCCACCACTCGTGGGAGGACCTCGACGATCTCGTCCTCGCCACCTACGCCGACCTGCGCGCCGAGCGCAACGTCGTCGTATGCGTCGGTGGCGGTATCGGCACGCCCGAGGCCGCGGCCAGCTACCTCACCGGAGACTGGTCCCGCCGCCACGGCTTCCCCGCGATGCCGCTCGACGGCGTCCTCGTGGGCACGGCCGCCATGGCCACGCTCGAGGCGACGACCGCGCCCGAGGTCAAGCAGCTCCTCGTCGAGACCCGCGGTACCGCCGGCTGGGTCGGCGCAGGAACCGCCGAGGGCGGCATGGCCTCCGGCCGCAGCCAGCTCGGCGCCGACATCCACGAGATCGACAACACCGCGTCGCGCACGGGCCGCCTCCTCGACGAGGTCGCCGGTGACGCGGAGGCCGTCGCGGCCCGCCGCGACGAGATCATCGCGGCGATCAACAGGACGGCCAAGCCGTACTTCGGCGACGTCCGCACGATGACGTACGCCCAGTGGTTGCGCCGCTTCGTCGAGCTGTCGGGTACCGCGGTCGACGGTTCGCCCGCCTGGCTGGACGTCACGCTCCGCGACCGGTTCCACGCCATGATCCAGCGCGCCGAGGCACGCCTCGCCCGCGAGGACCGCGGCCGCATCCGCACCCTCTTCGCCTCGGCCGACGACGTCGAGGACGGCGCTGCCGCGCTCGGCCGTCTGCTCGAGACCTACCCGCATGCCGACGAGGTCGTCCTGCACCCCGCCGACGAGGCGTTCTTCGTCGAGCAGTGCAAGCGACCGGGCAAGCCCGTGAACTTCGTCCCGGTCATCGACGCCGACGTGCGTCGCTGGTGGCGTTCGGACTCGCTCTGGCAGGCGCACGACCCGCGCTACCGCGCCGACGAGGTCTGCATCATCCCCGGCACCGTCTCCGTCGCCGGCATCACTCGCGCCGACGAGCCCGTCGCCGAGCTGCTCCAGCGGTTCGAGGACGAGACGATCGACGCGCTGCTCGCCGCGGGTACCGCCCCGCAGCGTGCCGAGGGTCGCCGCCGCATCGAGGCCGAGGACGCGGCCGATCCGCTCTCGCTCGTCCTCGCCGCGCCCGACGTGGTCTGGGCGGGCCGCACCGTCGGCAACCCCGTGCACCGTCTCGGCTCCGGCTGGGTTCTGACGAGCTCGACGACCGCTGAACACCCCGAGACGGGCGCCGAGCTCGTCGCGGGGGACGGGCTCGCCGAGCTGCGAGTCCCGCTGTCGGACGGTGCTCAGGTCGTGCTGCCGATCCGCGTCGGCGCTGCCGTCGCGCGCGGCGCCGCCCCGGTCGTGACGATCGCGGACGCGGCCGCCGCGATGAAGGCGATCGCCGCCGGTGCCGCCGGCGGTGAGGTGCCGGCGAGCGACGGTGGCGTCGCCCGGCTGAACGTCGCATGGCACCCCGATCTGCGGGCCGACCACGCCGCGGTCAGCGGCGCATCGGTCGAGCCCTCGCGTCACCCCGCTCCCGACGTCCTCGTCGGACTGGCGTGGCCGGCGGTCTTCGCCGTCATCTCCGAGGCTTCGACGGCCGACGGCCTCCCGGTCGTCGAAGGCATGCTCGACCTCGTCCACCTCGACCACTCGATCGCGCTCGGCGACCTGCCGTCCGATGAGGCCGAGCTCTCGGTCGTGGCGCGCCTGCGCGAGGTGAGCGACACGTCCTATGGCCGCGTCGTCACGGTCGACATCGACGTCACGGCGGGCGACCGCGAGGTCGCCGCGCTCACCGAGCGGTTCGCGATCCGCGGCCGCAGCACCACCGGTGACCTCGCCGATCCGGCTCGCGCCGGCGGCGTGCTCGGTGACGACGTCCGCGACACGCCGCGCAAGAAGCGTGCCGCGGCCCGGCTCACCGCCCCGCGCGACCTCCGCGCGTTCGCTGCCGTCACCGGCGACCACAACCCGATCCACACCAGCGTCGCGGCCGCCCGCCTCGCGGGTCTCGGCGCGCCGATCGTCCACGGCATGTGGACGTCGGCCGCGGCGCAGCAGCAGGTCGTGTCGCAGACCGGCCGCCGCGTCTCGGGCTGGACCACCCGCTTCATGGCCCCGGTGCGTCCGGGCGCCGAGGTGGAGATCCGCGCCGACCGCATCGGTCTCGATGCCGGCGCCGAGGTGCTCGACGTGACGGTGCGCGCAGACGGCGAGGTCGTCATGTCGGCGACCGCTCGCCTCGATGCGCCGCGCACCGCCTACGCCTTCCCCGGCCAGGGCATCCAGAGCCAGGGCATGGGCATGGCCGGGTACCAGCGGTCCAAGGCCGCGCGGGAGATCTGGGACCGGGCCGACGCGCACACGCGTGCGGCGCTCGGGTTCTCGATTCTCACCGTCGTGCGCGACAACCCGACCGAGCTCACGGCCAACGGCGTGACGCACCGTCACCCCGACGGCGTCCTCTACCTGACGCAGTTCACCCAGGTCGCCATGGCGGTCCTCGGTGCCGCCCAGATGGCCGAGCTCCGCGAGTCGGGCGCCTTCGTCGAGGGAGCCGTCCTCGCCGGGCACTCGGTCGGTGAGTACAACGCCCTCGCCGCGGTGTCGGGTGTCATCCCGCTCGAGGCCGTCGTCGAGGTCGTGTTCCAGCGCGGCTCGGTGATGCACACGCTCGTGCCGCGTGACGCCCAGGGCCGCAGCGACTACCGCCTCGCCGCCATCCGTCCCTCGCAGATCGGTCTGGCCGACGACGAGGTCACGGCCTACGTCGAGGGCATCGCCGAGCGTTCGGGCGAGTTCCTGCAGATCGTCAACTACAACCTGCGGGGCTCGCAGTACGCGATCGCGGGCACCGTCGCCGGTCTCGAGGAGCTGGAGCGCGACATCGCCCGGCGCCGCGAGGAGTTCGGCGGCAAGGCCGCGTTCATCCTGGTGCCCGGCATCGACGTGCCGTTCCACTCGCGCGTGCTGCACGGCGGCGTGCCGGACTTCCGCGATCGCCTCAACGAACTGCTGCCGGCCGACATCGACCCGCAGATCCTCGCGGGACGCTACATCCCGAACCTCGTGCCGCGGCCGTTCAGCCTCGACCGCGAGTTCATCACCGAGATCGCCGACCTCGTCGACTCGGCCCCGCTCCGTGAGGTGCTGGCCGACTTCGAGGCGTGGGCCGCGCAGCCCGGCGTCCTCTGCCGCCGCGTCCTGATCGAGCTGCTCGCGTGGCAGTTCGCGAGCCCGGTGCGCTGGATCGAGACCCAGGACCTGATGTTCACCCCGGTCGAGCAGGGCGGACTGGGCGTCGAGCGCTTCATCGAGATCGGCGTCGGCTCGGCCCCGACCGTGGCCAACCTCGCCGCATCCACGCTGAAGCTCCCCGAGACGTCCTACGGACGCGTCGAGGTGGCCAACATCGAGCGTGACTCGGCGGTCGTCTTCGGCACCGACGAGGATCAGCCCGAGGTCGCCGAGGAGGACGTGGCCGAGGCGCCGCAGGCCGAGTCGGCTCCCGCGGCTGCTCCTGCGGCCCCGGCTCCGGCCGCTCCGGCGAGCTCGGGCGGACCGCGTCCGGCGGACCTGAAGTTCGACGCCGCCGACGCCACGCGGGTCCTCGTGGCCTGGTGGACCAAGCTGCGCCTCGACCAGATCGGTGCCGCGGACTCCATCGAGTCGCTGTGCGACGGCGCCTCCAGCCGCCGCAACCAGCTGCTCGTCGACCTCGGCGCAGAACTCTCGCTGGGCGCGATCGACGGTGCGGCCGACGCCGACCTCGTGACGCTCGGACAGCAGGTGACCGGGCTCGCCCGCAGCTACTCCGCGTTCGGCCCGGTGCTCAGCGACACCATCGCCGAGCACCTCAAGAAGGTCCTCGGCCCGACGGGCAAGAAGCCCGCCGCGATCACCGAGCGCGTGACCGGAACCTGGCAGCTCGGTCCCGGCTGGGCCGCGCACGTGCTCGCCGAGTTCGCCATGGCGACGCGTGAGGGCGCGAGCGTCCGCGGCGGCGAGTTCGGGTCCTTCGGCCCGCTGGCCTCCGGCGCGGACGTCGACGCCGCCGTCGACGCGAGCGTGCAGGCCGTCGCGGCCCGCCACGGCGTGAGCGTGGATCTGCCGGCCGCCGGTGGCGACGGCGGCGCCACGATCGACGCCGCCGCGCTGGGGGAGTTCACCGAGCAGATCACCGGTCGTGACGGTGTGCTGGCCAAGGCCGCGCGCCTCGTGCTCGACGAGCTCGGACTGGCGGGCGTGCCGGCCGAGGTCGAGACCGACGAGCAGGCGGCGCAGGTGCTCACCCGCGTCGAGGCCGAACTCGGCTCCGACTGGGTCAAGGCGACCGCTCCGGCGTTCGACGCCGATCGCGCGTTCGTCCTCGACGACCGGTGGGCCAGCGCTCGTGAGGACCTGGCCCGCATCGCGCACGGCGCGGAGGTCACCGGCAGCTTCGTGGGCACCGGCTCTGCCGTGGCCCGTCAGGCGCGCTGGTGGGCTGAGCGGGCCGGGAACGCGCTCGCTCCGCGCTTCGCCGAGATCGCCGCGGCGGCCGAGGACACCACGCCGGGTCGGTACGCCGACGAGGTCGCCGTCGTGACCGGTGCGAGCCGCGGCTCCATCGCGGCTTCGGTCGTGGGCGGCCTGCTCGCCGAGGGTGCCACCGTCATCGCGACCACGTCGCGCATCGACGGCAGCAAGCTCGCGTTCTTCAAGCAGCTCTACCGCGAGAACGCCCGGGCGGGGGCGGCCCTGTGGGTCGTGCCGGCCAACATGGCGTCCTTCGCCGACATCGACGCGCTCGCCGCGTGGATCGGGTCGGAGCAGACGCGGACGGCGGCGGGGGTCACCTCGGTGACCAAGCCGGCGCTCACGCCGACGATCCTCTTCCCGTTCGCCGCCGGCCGGGTCATGGGCGACACGACCGACGCCGGACCGCGCGCCGAGCTGGAGATGCGTGTCCTGCTGTGGTCGGTCGAGCGCCTCATCGGCGTCCTCTCCGAGCACGTCCAGGACCGTGATCTCACGCGTCGCCTCCACGTCGTGCTTCCCGGTTCGCCGAACCGCGGCATGTTCGGCGGCGACGGCGCCTACGCGGAGGCCAAGTCCGCGCTCGATGCGCTCGTCGCGAAGTGGCGCTCGGAGCGTTCGTGGTCCGGTCGCGTCACGCTGGCGCACGCGATCATCGGCTGGGTGCGCGGCACCGGGCTCATGGGCGGCAACGACCCGATGGTCGAGGCCGTCGAGGCCCGCGGCGTCCGGACGTGGTCGACCGAGGAGATGGCCGAGGCGCTGCTGACGCAGGGCGTCGACCACGCTCGGACGACCGCCGAGATCGCGCCGGTCGAGGTCGACCTGACCGGCGGCCTCGGCGACGTGGACCTGGACCTGGCCGCGCTCGCGGCCGACGTCAGTGGCCGAGCGGCCTCGACGAACGAGCAGCGGAGCGAGGCCACCATCCCCGCGCTTCCGGGCTCCCCGGCGCAGCTGGACCGGGTCGAGACGCCCGCCTGGGGCGAGGTCACGACCTCGCTCGACGACATGGTCGTCATCGTCGGCGCCGGCGAGCTCGGGCCGTACGGTTCGGCGCGCACGCGTTTCGAGGCCGAGGTCAGCGACCGCCTCTCGGCGGCCGGTGTGCTGGAACTCGCCTGGACCACCGGGCTCGTGCAGTGGGACGAGGTCAACCGCGGCTGGTACGACACTGCGAGCGGTGAGCCGGTGGCCGAGGAGGACCTGGCCGATCGCTACGAGGACGCCGTCCGCGAGCGCGTGGGCATCCGCCGCTACGGCGACGACGGTTCGATGGTCGACAACGCGGCGCCGCTGCTGACGTCGGTCTACCTCGAGGAGGACCTGACGTTCACGGTCTCCGGCGAGGCCGAGGCGCGGGCGATGCACGAGGCCGATCCGGAGCGGACGGTCATCGCGCAGACGGCCGACGGCGACTGGACGGTGACCCGCAAGGCGGGCACCGAGATCCGTGTGCCGCGGAAGATGAAGCTGACGCGCACGGTCGGCGGGCAGATCCCGACCGGTTTCGACCCGACGGTCTGGGGCGTCCCGGCCGAGATGGTCGAGGCCGTGGACCGGGTGGCGCTGTGGAACCTCGTGTGCACCGTGGACGCGTTCTTGTCCAGCGGCTTCACCCCCTCGGAGCTGTTGCGCTGGGTGCACCCGACGCAGGTCGCCAACACGCAGGGCACCGGCATGGGCGGCATGACCTCGATGCACTCGCTGTACATCGACACGCTGCTCGGTGAGGCGAAGGCGAACGACATCCTGCAGGAGGCGTTGCCCAACGTCATCGCCGCGCACGTCGTGCAGTCCTACGTCGGCAGCTACGGCGCGATGATCCACCCGGTCGCCGCCTGCGCGACCACGGCGGTCTCCGTCGAGGAGGGCGTGGACAAGATCCGGCTCGGCAAGGCCGAGTTCGTCGTGGCCGGTGGCTTCGACGACCTCTCGGTCGAGGGCATCGTCGGCTTCGGCGACATGTCGGCCACGGCCGACTCCGGCGTCATGGCGGCCAAGGGTCTGGAGGATCGGTACTTCAGCCGGGCCAACGACCGTCGCTACGGCGGGTTCGTGGAGTCGCAGGGCGGCGGCACGATCCTGCTGGCCCGCGGTTCGCTCGCGGCGGCGGCAGGTCTGCCGGTGCTCGGCGTGCTGGCCTACGCCAGCTCGTTCGCCGACGGCGTGCACACGTCGATCCCGGCGCCCGGTCTCGGCGCGCTGGCGGCCGGACGCGGTGGTCGGGAGTCGCAGCTCGGCCGGGCGTTGAAGGGCCTCGGCGTCAGCGCCGACGACATCGCCGTGCTCAGCAAGCACGACACGTCGACCGGTGTCAACGAACGCAACGAGTCCGAGCTGCACGAACGGCTCGCCAGCGCACTGGGCCGCGACGAGGGCAACCCGCTCTACGTCATCAGCCAGAAGACGCTGACCGGTCACGCCAAGGGCGGCGCGGCGGCGTTCCAGCTGATCGGCCTGTGCCAGGTGCTGTCCGGCGGCGTCGTGCCGCCGAACCGCAGCCTCGACTGCGTCATGGACGACCTCGGCGAGTACGAGCGGCTGGTGTGGCTGCGCGAGCCGCTGCGGACCGGCCCGCTCAAGGCGGGTCTCGTGACGAGCCTCGGCTTCGGCCACGTGTCCGGTCTGCTCGCCGTCGTTCACCCGCAGGCGTTCGTGGAGGCGTTGCCGGCCGAGCAGCGTGAGGCCTACCTCGCGCAGGCGGAGCAGCGGCAGATCGACGGCCGCATGCGTCTCGTCGAGGCGATGTACGGCGGTGACAGCTTGTACCGCCGTCCCGCCGGCCGACGCCTGGGCGACGCGGGCGCGCGTGAGCGCGAGGCCGCGATGTTGATCGACCCGGAGGCGCGACTCGGCGCCGACGGTGTCTACCGGTGCCAGTGATGGGCGATGGGGGTCGTCGTCGGCACCGGGGTGGACCTCGTCCACGTCCCCGGCTTCGCTGAGCAACTTCAGCGACCGGGGGCCTGGATCGACCGGGTGTTCACACCCGGCGAGCGGCGTGATGCTCGCAGAAGCGGGCGTCACGCCGCCGAGGTCGCGTCCTTCGCGGCGCGGTGGGCCGCCAAGGAGGCGTTCGTCAAGGCGTGGTCGGAATCGCTGTGGGGGAGCGCTCCGGTCCTCTCCGAGGAGATCCATCACCTCATCGAGGTCGTCACGGACGCCTGGGGGCGCCCGCGCCTCGTCCTCCACGGCGAGGTGGCCGCGGCGCTGCCCGATGGCGTCGACGTCTTCGTGTCCCTGACTCACGACGGTGATTACGCCCTCGCCCAGGTCACCCTCACGCGACGGTGAATCGGCCCTCAGGCTGGCCCTCGGGCGGTGAGCGAGCACGCACTTCAGTGCCGGATCTGCGTGCTGAGCCACCGGCCGATGACATCTGTCATGCGAACTGCTGACGTCGCGACACTGCTCACGGGCGCGCTCGGCCGCGAGGCTGGAGGCATGAACGACGCAGTGACGTGGCTCGAAGTCCTCCTCAACGACATCCACCCGGCGGTGCAGTTCGTGGCGGTCGGGGCGATCGCCGTCGTGCCGTTCCTCGAGAGTTACGTCGGCGCCATGGTCGGAACGATGGCCGGGCTGCCGGTCCCGCTCGCCCTCGGTGCCGCGATCGTCGGCAACGTGCTCGCGCTGCTGGTGGCGGTCGAACTCGGCAGCCGGATCGCAGCGCGACTGGCCACCACGCGCTCGGAGCAGCGGAGCGAGCGCCACCAGAAGATCGTCGACCGCGTCGACCGGTGGGGCGTGCCGGCCGCGAGCCTGATCGGTCCGGTCGTCATGGCCATCTCGGTGACCGCGTTCGTGATGGCCGCCATGGGGCTGAACCGCCGTCAGGTCGTCGTGTGGCAGACCGTCTCCATCGTCGCCTGGGGAGCGCTGTTCGCGGCCTTCGGCGCCGGGATCTTCGCGATGCTCGGTGGCGCCTGATGCCCGGCGCGGCGGGCGACGAGCCCTTCCCGGTGCCGCCCGGCGGCTCCGCGTCGCGGACCGTCGTCGAGCGGATCACCGCGCTCTCGAGGCTGTGGTCGGACGCTGAGCCGCGACGCCGGCCCAGCAACATGGGACGTTCATCCGCATCGCGCCGAAGCGATTGCCAGCGCAGTGCCGCCCCAGATGAGGTCGGTGAAAGGCGCGAGCAGCAGGAGTAGGGCGATGGGTCGGCGTGCGTGGGCGGGCGCCGCCTGGGCGTGCGCTGCCGCTCGAGGACGCTCATGACATCCGGGGCATCGGCATCTCGTCGTGCGGGGACATGCGGGTGGTCTCGATCGGCGTGGCCACCTACCGGGCGTCGGTGCCGGCCGTGCTGCCCCGCGGGACTACGCGTTCTAGCGTCAGGTGATGGTCTCGGGCTGGGAAGCCAGGAGATAGGCGCTGAGGAGGCGCTTGAGCTCGATGATGGCCTCGGTGTGCTCCTGGCCGTCGCGGACGGAGAAGTTGAGCATCGAGTACGCGATGTAGACGAGCACCTCGGCCATGATCTTGCGGCGTTCCCGGGGCGTGCCGGGCGTCAGTGGGCCGAGGGCGTACGCGACGTCGGTGGCGAGTTCGCGCTCGATGACGGCGGCGGTGGCCCGGGTGGCGGGCGTCGACTGCATCGCCATCCACACCGCGCGCCGTGAGGGGTCCTCCAGCCAGATCTTGGCCATGTGGTCGACGAGCCGGTTGAGCAGCCGCAGCCAGTCCAGGGTGGGGAGTTCGGCGGTGAGCTTGGCGAGTTCCTCGCGGACGGCGACGGCGTTCTGCCGGTCCAGTTCGCAGACGATGACGTACTTGTTCTGGAAGAACTGGTAGAGGGTGCCGATCGGGAGGCCGGCGCGCTGCGCGACCTCCTCGCACGTGAAGGACTCGAAGCCGACTTCGAGGAGGAGTTCGCGCGAGACCTGCAGCAGATGGTCGAACTTGACCCGGCTGCGCTCCTGCGTCGGGCGCCGTCGAGGCTCGAGGATCTGGGCGGTCACGTCGCCAGCCTACCCAAGATCGGCGTAACCCCGGGTGACGTGCGGTGTCGTCCGTTTCGGCGAGTGGCGCAGATTCATCCGCGAGTGATGCAGATTCGCGAGCGAACGGATGCGTCGATCACGAATCTGCACCACTCGCGGTGGAGGGCGCGGGTCAGCGGGACGTGGCAGCGAGGCCCGCGTCGATGAGGGGGAAGATCGAGTCGCCGATGCCCTCGAAGCCGGAGCCGAGGGTCTTGCCCTGGGTGTGACGGAAGTAGATCCCCTCGAGGATCACGGCGAGCTTGAAATAGCCCAGACCCAGGTGGAAGCCGAGGTCACCGAGGTCGCGCCCCGACGCCCGCCCGTACCGCTCGATCGACTCCTCCACCGAGAGGTAGCCGGGTGCCTTCGGCGCGTCGGTGACCGTGACCTGCGCGGCATCGCCGGCCAGGGTCGCGAGGTTCTGGTACACGATCATCAGCGCCACGTCGGTGAGCGGATCGCCGAGCGTGCTCATCTCCCAGTCGAGCACGGCGGTGATCTCGTCCCGGTCGTTCACCAGGGCGTTGTCGAGCCGGTAGTCGCCGTGCACGATCGTGCCGTCGCCGGACTGGGGGATGTCCCGCTCGAGCCGCGTGGCGAGCTCGTCGATGCCGGGAAGGTCGCGACTGCGCGACGCGTCGAGCTGCTTCTTCCAGCGTCGGACCTGACGCTCGAGGTAGCCGTCGGGTCGGCCGAAGTCGGCGAGCCCGACCTGCGCGTAGTCGACGGCGTGCAGCGCGGCGAGCGTGTCGATGAGCCGCTCGCTGATCGCCCGGGTGCGGTCCGGGCCGAGGGCCTCGAGCTGGGCGGCACGCTGGTACGGCGTGCCCTCGACGCGTTCCATGACGTAGAACGGCGCGCCGATGACGTCGTCGTCCTGGCACAGCCCATGGGTGGCCGGGACCGGCACGTCGGTGCCGGCCAGCGCCGTCATGACGCGATACTCGCGCGACATGTCGTGCGCCGTCGCCAGCACGTGCCCGAGCGGCGGGCGCCGCACGATGACCGATCGCGTGCCGTCGGACACCGTGTACGTCAGGTTGGACTTGCCGCCCGTGATGAGCTCGGCCGTCAGCGGCGCGGAGGTGTCGAGCACCTCCGGCCGCTGCGCGTCGAACCAGCGGGCGAGCGCGTCGAGATCGAGGCCCTCGGTCACGTCAGTCCTTCGGTCCGCCGGCGACGTAGATGACCTGACCGGAGACGAAGCCGGCGCCCTCGCTGACGAGGAACGAGGCGGTGTGCGCGATGTCCTCGGGCTGGCCGACCCGCTGCACGGGGATCTGCTCGGCGCTGAACTTGATGAAGTCGTCGAACGGGACGCCGATGCGCTCGGCCGTCGCGGCGGTCATGTCGGTCTGGATGAAGCCCGGCGCGATGGCGTTGGCGGTGATGCCGAACTTGCCGAGCTCGATGGCGAGGGTCTTGGTGAAGCCCTGGATGCCCGCTTTGGCGGCGGAGTAATTAGCCTGTCCGCGGTTGCCGAGCGCCGACGTGCTCGAGAGGTTGACGATGCGACCGAACTTGGCCTCGGTCATGTGCTTCTGGCAGGCCTTGCTCATGAGGAAGGCGCCGCGCAGGTGCACGCCCATCACGGCGTCCCAGTCCTCCACGGTCATCTTGAACAGGAGGTTGTCGCGGATGATGCCGGCGTTGTTGATCAGCACGGTCGGGGCGCCGAGCTCCTCGGCGACGCGGGCGACGGCGGTCTCGACGCTCTCGGGGTCGGCGACGTTGGCGCCCACGGCGAGAGCGCGCCCGCCGGCGGCGGTGATCTGGTCGACGGTGCCGGCGCAGGCGGCCTCGTCGAGGTCGAGGACGGCGACGTTCATGCCGTCGGAGGCCAGCCGGGCAGCGACGCCGGCACCGATGCCGCGGGCGGCGCCGGTGACGATGGCGGTACGGGTCTCGGACACGGGGATACCTCTCCTGGATGTGACAGGTGTCTAAGCGCTTGCTTAGTTCGCACCTTAGCGTACGCCCGGCCCGCGGGGGAGGGGTGCGCGACATCACACGCCGATCTGCGGCCAAAGATGAGGAACTCCTCATGTTTGCCCTATAGTTGAGGAATCCCTCATGTTTAGGAGTGACGCCGTGAGCGAAGTCGAGCAGCTGCCTGACCACCGCACCCGATTGGAAGACCGGCGGCAGGAGCGGTTCCGCCGCGTCGAGCCGCGCGGCAAGCGTGTCCACACCGCCCGCGAGCGTGCGGAGATGCTCGTCGATGCCGGTTCGTTCGTCGAGACCACGCCGCTGCGCGCCGCGCACGGCGGTGGCAGCGGGGTCGTGACCGGCTGGGGCCTCATCGACGGCCGTCCCGTCGTCATCGCCTCGCACGACGCCGCCGTCGCGTCCGGTGCGATCGGCGAGGTGATGGCCGACGCGATCATGGACGCGCAGCGCCTCGCCATCCGCCGCGGGTACCCGATCGTCTACATCAACGATTCCGGCGGTGCCCGGGTGCCGGACGGCATCCTCGCGCTGCACGGCTGCGGCGGCATCTTCGCGCTCAACGTCGAGGCGCAGCGCCACATCCCCCAGATCTCGCTCATCCTCGGTCCGTGCGCGGGGGCGGCCGCCTACTCGCCGGCCCTGACGGACTGGACGATCATGGTCAAGGGCCAGGGGCACATGTTCCTCACCGGCCCCGACATCGTGAAGGCGGCGACCGGCGAGGACGTCACGGCCGACGAGATCGGCGGCTCGCGCCTGCACACCGAGACCAGCGGCGTCGCCCACCTCGAGGTCGAGTCCGAGCAGGAGGCGCTGGAGTCGGCGCGCCTGCTGCTGTCGTTCCTGCCGTCGCGCGTCGGTGGAGAGCAGCGCATCGGCGACCCGGTTCCGGCCAACCCGCGCGCAGTCGACGCGCTGCCGGCGCTGGTGCCCGAGAAGGCGTCGGTCGTGTTCGACATGAACCAGCTCATCGACGGCGTGCTCGACAACGGCGCGCGTCTCGAGCTCATGCCGCGCCACGCCGGCAGCATCCTCACCCTGTTCGGGCGCCTCGACGGCCGTCCCGTCGGCGTCGTGGCCAACCAGCCCGCTTGTCGCGGCGGCATCCTCGACGCCAAGAGTTCGGTCAAGCTGGCCCGCTTCGTGGAGTTCTGCGGGCGCTTCGGACTGCCGATCCTCACCTTCGTCGACGTCCCCGGCTTCCTGCCCGGAACGGTCGAGGAGGGCCGCGGCGTCATCACCCACGGCGCCAAGGTGCTCAAGGCCTACGTCGATGCCGCCTCGCCCAAGCTCACCGTCGTGGTGCGCAAGGCGTATGGCGGTGCCTACATCGCGATGGGCGCGAAGTCGCTCGGCGCGGACATGACGTGGGCGTGGTCCAACGCCGAGATCGCGGTCATGGGCCCGGGCGGTGCGGTGGCACTGCTGCACCGGCGCGCGCTCGCCGCCGCCGAGGATCCGACAGCGCTGCGCGACGAGCTCGCCGCGGAGTACCGCGAGAACGTCGCCCGACCTTACGTGGCCGCGGAGGCGGGCATCGTCGACGACGTGATCTTCCCCGAGGAGACGCGCGGACGGATGGCCGACGCCCTGCGCATGCTGACGCACTCCGAGGGAGGCCCTCGATGATCCACGCCCGCGCCGAGATCGTCGGCAACGTCTGGAAGATCGTCGCCCGCGAGGGCGATCCCGTGGCTGCGGGCGACGCCGTCGCAATCCTCGAGACCATGAAGATGGAGATCCCCGTGGTCGCACCGACCGCCGGCCACGTGAGCCGGTTGCTGGTCGACGAGGGGCAGATCGTGCAGGAGGGCGACCCGATCGCCGAGATCGACGCCACGGTCGGCGCCTGAGCCGGCTCTGACAAGATCGGCTCCGTGACTGCCGAGCATCGTCATGAGATCCCGCTGCGCTGGGCCGACCTCGACTCGCTGAACCACGTCAACAACGTCGTGTACCTGCGGTACGCGGCGGAGGCGCGGATGGCGCTCGTCGACGCCGGCGTGATCGACGACCGGCGCACGACGCGGATGGCGGTCGAGTTCCTGCGGCCGATCCTGCTCGGCCCGCGGCCGGTCGTCGTGACCAGCCGCGTGGAGGACGATCAGGTCGTCCACCAGATCGGCATCGACGGCAGCCCGCACACCTTCGCCCGGGTCACGACCGGTCACGACCCGGTCGGGATCCTCGACCCTGCCGAGGGCGTCGACACGATTCCGCTCTCACTGCGGCGGCTGGACCTCGACGAACGCGGGGTCGTGAGCCCCGTGCAGATCGGTGAGCTGCTGCAGGAGAGTCGTATCCCGTACATGAGCGCGCTGCTGGGTGAGGAACGCGGCACGGTCGTGCTCGCCCACCTCGACATGCGCGTCCACGCGGCGATCCCGTGGCGCCGCGAACCGGTCGAGTCGCGGGTGTGGATCGATCGGCTGGGCGGGTCGTCCTTCACGATCGCGGCGCAGCTGTGCGTCGACGGCCGGGTGGCGGTCTCATCCGAGGCCGTGCTCGTCGGCTTCGATGCCACGACGCAGCGCTCCCGCGCCCTGACCGACGTGGAGCGCGCCGTGCTCGGCCGCGGTCTGCGCGCCTGAGCCGCGCCGGCGTCAGTCGGCGGTGTTGACCATGAAGTTGGCGGCGTGCTGGGCGTAGGCCCAGAACTGCGCGTCGTGCTCGGGATCGAGCTTGGCGGCGTCCAGCCCGGCACGGAAGTGCTGGAGCCAGCGGTCACGCGCCTCGGCGTTCACCGCGAACGGGGCGTGCCGCATGCGCAGCCGCGGATGTCCGCGCTGCTGCGAGTACGTCGTCGGGCCGCCCCAGTACTGCTCGAGGAACATGGTGAACCGCTCGGCGGCCGGGCCGAGGTCCTCCTCGGGGTACATGGGCCGGAGCACCTCGTCGTTGGCGACGCCCTGGTAGAAGACGTCGACGATGAGTTCGATGGTGGCGCGCCCGCCGATCGCCTCGTAGAAGTTGTCGTCGCGGGCACTCATGCCGTTCCTCCTGGCGGGATGATCGTGGCGGGGATGCGGATGCCGGCTGCATCGAACCGCCGCTTGATGCGCTCGCGCATGGTGCGGGCGACGTTCCACTGCTGCAGCGGAGCCGTCTTGAGCACCACGCGCACCACGACCCCATCTTTGTCGAAGCGCTCGACGCCCCACACCTCCGGGGCCTCGATGATGACGCCCTCGTAGTTCGGGTCGGCGTACATCTCGCTCGCGACCTCGCTGAGGATCTGCTGGGCCTGGTCCAGGTCGGAGTCGTAGGCGACCGTGATGTCGAGGACCGTGCGGGCCCAGTTCTGGCTGGAGTTGCCGACCCGCAGGATCTCGCCGTTGCGGACGTACCAGACGGTGCCGTCGACGTCGCGCAACCGCGTCACGCGCAGCCCGACCGCTTCGACGGTGCCGGCCGCCTCACCGAGGTCGACGACGTCACCCACGCCGTACTGGTCCTCCAGCATCATCGAGATACCGGCGAGGAAGTCCTTGACGAGCGTCTGAGCGCCGAAGCCGAGGGCGACGCCGACGATGCCCGCGCTCGTCAGCAGCGGCGCGACCGGGATGCCGAAGCTCGCGAGGATCGTCACCACGGCGATCATCATGATGATGCCGGTGGCGATGCTCTTGAGCAGCGAGCCCAGCGCCTCCGCACGCTGCCGGCGCCGCTGGGCGACCGGTTCGGGGCGATCGACGCTCTTCGCGCCGCTGGTGAGATTGGCCAGCGGGCTCGGCACGGTGGGGGTCTTCGACGCCTGATGCGTGAGGCGGTCGATGAGGCGGTTGACGAGCCACCGCAGCACCAGCGCCACGATGAGGATGACGATGGCCTTGAGCGGAAGTTCGACGAATCGGTTGAACCACGGTTCGTCGAGCACGTCGAGGTCAGGCATAGTTCCCAGCCTACGGGCCGATACGATGAGCCCCATGAGCATCGTCGTTCGTGCCCTCAGCACCCTCGCGGCCACCGTGACAGCTGTCCTCGTCGTCTCCGCCGGCCCCGCGGCCGCGTCGACGGCCCCGAGCACGTGGGAGCTCGACGATCCGATGAGCACGCTCGAGGCGCTGGCGATCTTCGGCGGCATCCCGCTCGCGCTGTTCGTCGTCATCTCGCTCTTCGCCGCGATGACCGCGCGCAACAACTACGAGCCGGCTCCGCCGCACCCCGAGGACGAGACCTCCACTCCGCCGTACGAGTGACCCGCTGACTGACGACGAAGGGCCCCGCCGGAATCGGTGGGGCCCTTCGTCATGTCGGCGTCAGTTCCGAGTTCGAGCGCGGAGCGCACGCGCCAGATCGTCCCGGCCCTCGCGCACGTAGCGGACGGCCGCGGCGGGAGCCGACGTCTGCTCCAGCCATGCGTCGACCTTGCGCAGGGTCTCCTCGCTCGGGTTGGCGAGCGGGAACAGATCCACCAGCGCGATCTGACCGATCCACACGCCCTGCTCGTCGATGATGGTCTCGGCCATCTCCAGGTACTGATCGACGTACGGCTCGAGGATGTCGGCCTGGCCGAACACCTGGAAGGCTCCGGCGATCTGCCGTCGCGTCTCGTTCGGGGTCTCCTTGACGATGACGACCTTGCGCCAGGCGTCCGCCTTGGCCTCCGCCGAGGGCCGGATCGCCAGCGCCGCGGCGCCCCGCTCCTTGCCCGCGTTGGTCGGGTCGCGATCGATCTCCACGCCGATCTCCGGCTCGGACAGCGCACCCAGCCGAGCGAGCGCCGTGACCAGGGTCCAGCGCAGGTCGGTGTCGACGGTCAGGCCGTCGATCTCGCCGTCGAGCACCCGGCGCACCCGCTCGGGGTCCGACGCGGCGACGGCGAGGGCGCGCGCGAACGCCAGCTGGTGGTCCGTTCCGGGCGCGGCGCCGGTGAGCAGCTCCCACAGGCCGTCCTCCCACGTCCGCGCGAGCTCAGCGTGCTCGGCCTCGGGGGTGAAGGCGCGAACGGCCGAGGTGCCCTGACGCAGCAGCGAGCCCACCGCGGTGAGGTCGGTCTCCGTGCCGACCCCGGACAGCACCAGGCGCACGAAGTC
Organism: Aeromicrobium camelliae; assembly: GCF_003850045.1. Lineage (GTDB taxonomy): Bacteria > Actinomycetota > Actinomycetes > Propionibacteriales > Nocardioidaceae > Aeromicrobium > Aeromicrobium camelliae. The sequence goes on from NZ_RQJX01000007.1 coordinate 76,965, forward strand.
GGCCGAGGCCAGCTCGGCGTCGCGGGTCATGTCCCAGGCGGCACCCCAGCACAGCGCACGGGCGAGGGAGTCCTCGATCGTCGCGATGCCCGACAGCAGCGTGGAGAAGGACCGTTCGTCGAGGCGGATCTTGGCGTAGGTGAGGTCGGCGTCGTTCAGCAGGACGAGGTCGGGCTGGGCGCGGCCGACGAGCTCGCTGATCTCGGTCGACGCACCCTCGATGTCGACCTCGACCCGGTCCGTGCGGGTGATCGAGTCGCCGACCTTGTCGTACAGGCCGATGCCGATGCGGTGACGGCGCAGCGTCGGGAAGTCCGGGTGCGCCGACTGCTCGACGGTGAACGAGGTGAACGTGCCGTCGTCGTCGGTGGTGAACGAGGCCCGCAACGTGTTGACGCCCGAGGTCTGGAGCCACTCCTGCGCCCACGACGACAGCTCGCGGCCGGAGGCAGCCTCGAGCTCGACGAGCAGGTCGCGCAGCTCGGTGTTGCCGTAGGCGTGCTTGCCGAAGTACGCGCGCAGGCCTGCGAAGAAGTCGTCCTCACCGACCCACGCGACGAGCTGCTTGAGCGCGGACGCGCCCTTGGCGTAGGTGATGCCGTCGAAGTTCGCCTCGACCGCGTGGAGGTCGTAGTTGTCCGCGGCGATCGGGTGCGTCGAGGGCAGCTGGTCCTGGCGGTAGGCCCAGTTCTTGCGCTGGTTGGTGAAACCGGTCCACGCCTCGGTGAAGCGCGTCGCGTTGACCTGGGCGTGGTGCGAGGCGAACTCGGCGAACGACTCGTTGAGCCACAGGTCGTCCCACCACTTCATCGTCACGAGGTCGCCGAACCACATGTGTGCCATCTCGTGGAGGATCGTGTTGGCGCGCTGCTCGTAGGCGGCGACCGTCTGGCGGCTGCGGAAGATCATCTCGTCGCGGAACGTCACACATCCCGCGTTCTCCATCGCGCCCATGTTGTATTCGGGCACGAACAGCTGGTCGTACTTGCCGAACGGGTAGCCCATCTGGAAGGCGTCCTCGAAGAACCCGAAACCCTGCTTGGTGATCTCGAGGATGTCGTCGGCGTCGAGGAACTCGGCGAGCGATTGGCGGCAGAACACGCCGAGCGGGATCTCGCCGTGCGCGCCCTGGTAGACGTCGCGCACGACGTGGTACTCGCCGGCCACGAGCGCCGTGATGTACGTCGACATCCGCTTCGTGGGAGCGAAGTGCCACACCGCAGCGCCGTCGCCGGCCGGCTCCGGATCGGGCGTCGGCGAGTTGCTGACGACCTGCCAGTGGTCCGGCGCGGTGATGTGGAAGGTGAACTCGGCCTTGAGATCGGGCTGCTCGAACGTCGCGAACACGCGGCGGGCGTCGGGGACCTCGAACTGCGTGTAGAGGTACACGCGGTCGTCGGCGGGGTCGACGAAGCGGTGGAGACCCTCGCCGGAGTTGGAGTAGCGGCAGGTCGCCTCGACGACCAGCTCGTTCTGCGCCGCGAGGTTCTCGATCGGGATGCGGCTGTCGGCGTAGACGGCGGGGTCGACGGGCTCGCCGTTGAGGGTGATCGACGAGATCTCGCCGTCGACGAGGTCGACGAACGTCGACGCCCCTTCGGTGGCGGTGAACCGGATCGTGGTGACGGATCCGAAACGTTCGGTGGAGTCGAGGGTCAGGTCGAGGGCGACATCGTAGGTCTGGGTGTCGACGACCGATGCGCGCTGCTGGGCTTCTTCGCGGGTGAGATTCGTGCCGGGCATACGGCCTACTCTTGCACTACTGGGCGGGCGAATTCGCGTCGGTCCGGCAGGATGAGGACGTGGACGAGATCCGGTTCGCCCCTTCGCGGCGGTCGACCGTGGGCATCGAGTGGGAGCTCGCGCTCGTGGACAGCGATTCGGGCGACCTGCGCCAGGTCGCCCAGACCGTCCTCGACGCACTCGCCGGACCCCAGGGCCAGGAACACCCGCACATCAAGCAGGAACTGCTGCTGAACACCGTCGAGGTCGTCACCGGCGTGTGCGACACCGTGGGGGAGGCGGCGACCGATCTGGGCCAGAGCATCGAGTCGCTGCGCCCGATCCTCGATCCGCTGCGTGTGGAGCTCATGTGCGCGGGCACGCACCCGTTCGCGCGGTGGACTCAGCAGAAAGTCACTGACAAACAGCGATACGCCACCCTCATCGACCGCACCCAGTGGTGGGGCCGGCAGATGCTCATCTACGGCGTCCACATCCACGTCGGGATCGAGGAGCGCGACAAGGTCCTCCCGATCAGCCGCGCGCTCATGACCCACTACGGACACCTGCAGGCGCTCAGCGCCTCGTCGCCGTTCTGGGGCGGGCAGGACACCGGCTACGCGTCGAACCGTGCGCTGATGTTCCAGCAGCTGCCGACCGCAGGCCTGCCGTTCCAGTTCGACACGTGGCCCGAGCTCGAGCGCTATGTCGCCGACATGCTCAAGACCGGCGTCATCGACGTCTTCGACGAGATCCGCTGGGACATCCGGCCGTCGCCCAAGTTCGGCACGATCGAGGTGCGGGTCTGCGACGGCATCCCGACGATGGCCGAGCTGGCGAGCATCGCCGCGCTGACCCAGTGCCTCGTCGAGTACTACTCGCGCGAACTCGACGCCGGCCGAGTCACTCCGGCGCTGCCGTCGTGGTTCACGCAGGAGAACAAGTGGCGGGCCGCGCGGTACGGCATGGACACGATCCTCATCCTCGATGCCGAGGGGGAGGAGGACCTCGTCGCCACAGATCTGTCCGAGCGCGTCCTGCCGATGCTCGAGCCGATCGCCGCGGACCTGGGCTGCCCCGGCGAGCTCGCGGGGGTGCGCGACATCATGGACATCGGCGCGTCGTACCAGCGGCAGCGCGCCGTGGCCGCACGTCACGGCGGTGCCCTCGACGCCGTCGTCCGATCGCTCGTCGCCGAGATGCGTGCGGGCCGACCTCTGGAAGGTGAGCTGTGAGCAAGGAATCCGTCGACTTCTGGTTCGATCCGCTGTGCCCGTGGGCCTGGATGACCTCGCGCTGGATGCTCGAGGTCGAGAAGGTCCGCGATGTCGAGACCCACTTCCACCTCATGAGCCTCTACGTGCTCAACGAGGACAAGGACATCCCCGACGACTACCGCGAGATGCTCTCGACCGCGATGGAGCCGGTCCGGGTGTGCCAGGCGGCGGCCGAGCACGCCGGTCCCAAGGTGTTGCGCGACCTCTACACCGCGCTCGGCACGCGGCGGCACAACGGCGGCCGCGACTTCGACCGGGAGCTGTTCGTCGAGGCGCTCGAGGAGGCCGGCCTTCCCACCGAGCTCGCCGACGCGGCCGACTCGACCGAGTACGACGACGCGATCCGCGCCTCGCACGCCGAGGGCATCGGCCTGGTCGGCGAGGAGGTCGGCACTCCGGTCATCGCGATCGCGGGCACCGCGTTCTTCGGACCCGTGCTGAGCCCCGCTCCTCGCGGCGAGGAGGCCGGCAAGGTCTTCGACGGCGCCCGGCTCCTCGCGGGTTACGACGGCTTCTTCGAGCTCAAGCGCACCCGCACCCGCGACCCCATCTTCGACTGACCTCGCGCGCTCGCCCGCGGAGCGCCGGGCCGCGGATTACCAGGTTACGTAGGTTTCTTGTCACTCCTCCGGGTGAGTTCGCCTGGTGAAGTGCCGGAAAACCTACATAACCTGGTAATCCGTCACCGCCGGGGAGCGGCGCGGCCACCGCCTGGGATACTCGTGGCATGCGCGTCCACATCGGTGCCGATCACGCCGGCTACGAGCTCAAGACCCATCTCATCGCCTGGCTGACCGAGCAGGGTCACGAGCCGGTCGACCACGGAGCGTTCGAGTACGACGCCGACGACGACTACCCGCCGTTCTGCGTCGCCGCGGCCGAGGCGACCGTCGCAGACCCCGGCTCGCTGGGCCTCGTGCTGGGCGGTTCGGGCAACGGCGAGCAGATCGCCGCGAACAAGGTCAAGGGAGCCCGCGCGGCCCTCGCCTGGAGCGTCGAGACGGCCAAGCTCGCGCGCCAGCACAACAACGCCCAGATCATCGGCATCGGCGCGCGCCAGCACACGGTCGAGGAGATCGAGGCCATCGTCGAGGCCTTCCTCACCACGCCGTGGAGCGACGCGGAACGCCACCAGCGCCGCATCGACCTCCTCGCGCAGTACGAGGAGACCGGATCGTTTGCCTGAGGGGCACACCCTCCACCGGCTCGCGCGGGATCTGACCGCCGACTTCGGTGGCCATCGGGTCGCGTCGTCGAGTCCGCAGGGGCGGTTCGAGGTCGCAGCGTCGCTCGACGGTGCCGTGCTGAGCGAGGGCACCGCGTGGGGCAAGCATCTGTTCGTCCGATTCGACGGCCGGCCCGAGCAGGTGCACGTCCACCTCGGCCTGTACGGCGCGTTCACGTTCCTCGACGCGGACGATCCGCCGGTCACCGGTCAGGTGCGGTGGCGCCTGGCGCGGCCCGGCCTCACCGCCGACCTGCGCGGTCCGACGGCCTGCGAACTGCTGACGCCCGACGAGGTGGACCGGATCCTGGACCGCCTCGGCCCCGATCCGATCCGGCCGGACGCCGATCCCGAGCGCTTCGTCACGCGCGTGCTGCGCTCGCGCGCGCCGATCGCGACGTTGCTGATGGATCAGGCGGTCATCGCCGGCGTGGGCAACGTCTATCGGGCCGAGGTGCTCTTCCGGCTCGGCCTCGACCCCTTCGTCCCCGGGCGTGACCTGACCGCGAAGCGGGTCCGGGCGATCTGGGACGACCTCGTCGAACTCATGGCGGCGGGGGTCGTCTCGGGCCGCATCGACACCGTCCGGCCTGAGCACGAACCTGAGGCGATGGGCCGGCCGCCGCGCGAGGACGACCACGGCGGCGAGGTCTACGTCTACCGTCGTTCGGGTATGCCGTGCTGGGTCTGCGGGACCTTCGTGCGCACCCAGCCGATCGCGGCGCGCAACCTCTTCTGGTGCCCGCGGTGTCAGCGCAAGCCGCGCCGCCGCTGAGCAGCCGACATCACGTTCGTCGCGCCGTCGGTCACGTGCCGCCGCCCGATAGTGTTCATACATGCGCCCGTCGTCCATCTCGCCTCGCCGCTCGGCGTTGCGATATGCCGACGACGTCGTCGATCGCTGGCGCCACGGGAGCCCGGAGGGGCAGACCATCGTGCTGTCGGTCCTCATCGCGGCGACCGTCCTCATGTTCTTCGGCTCGATCGCCTGGTACGGCGTGTTCCCGGCCGTCTCGTTCCTGCTGCCGCTGGTCGTGGGCGGGCTCATGTTGCGCTGGAAGCCGCTCGCCGGGCTGACGGCGGTCGCGCTGATCGCAGCGGTCGGCGCCGTCGCGATCGAGGCGACGCGGACCGGTCTCCCGGCAGGCCGGATCGGAACCATCGTCGTCATCGTGGTCGTCGCGCTGTTGCAGCTGTACATGGCGCGACTCAACCGTTCTGAACTGCCCGGTCCGGTGGGGCAGGCGATGTTCGTCGACCTGCGGGACCGGCTGCAAGCGCAGGGCAACATCCCGGCTCTCCCGGAGGGGTGGCGCATCGAGTCGCTCATCCGCTCCGCCGAGGGAACCAGTTATGCCGGCGACTTCATGGTCGCGCACCTCTCGCAAGACGACACCCACCTCGAGATCGTCCTCGTCGACGTGTGCGGCAAGGGCGTCGCTGCGGGCACTCAGGCGCTGCAGTTCTCCGGCGCACTGGGCGGGTTGATCGGCTCGCTGCCGCCGCTCGGGTTCTTCTCGGCGGCGAACGACTACCTGCTGCGCCAGCACTGGGTCGAGGGGTTCGCGACGGCCGTGCACGTGGCCATCGACTTCGCGAGCGGCCGCTACACGATCCTCAACGCCGGCCACCCGCCCGTGTTGCGCTGGTGCTCGCGCAACGACAGCTGGTACATCGACGGTGCGTCGGGCACCGCCCTCGGGGTGACCGACCGCCCGCACTTCCAGCCGAGCGAGGGCGTCCTCGAGCCCGGTGAGGCGCTGCTGCTCTACACCGACGGCGTCGTGGAGTCGCGGGGGCATGACCTGGCCGACGGCATCCACGCGTTGCAGGACAACGCCGCCGACGCGATCCGGCTCGGCTTCGCCGGTGCGCCCGGCCGCATCCTCGAACGGGTCCCGGACCGCGGCGACGACCGCGCCGTGCTGCTCATCGAGCGCGAAGCCTGACCCGCCGCCGTTACTCCTCGCCTCGGGTGCCCCTCCCCGCGAGTGGCGCAATATGGGGACTTTTCCGCCGCGACTTCACCGATTCTGCGCCACTCGCTCACCACTTTGCGCCACTCGCGGAGGGCGGGATCGACGGCGAGTGCGGCCGCCCCGCGTATCGCGGCCGGCGCACTTAGGCTCGGTGGCATGAACCTCAACATGTTGAGCGGGATGTTCATCGGGATGGCGATCGGCATCAGCCTGTCGCTGGCGCTCGATCAGTGGGCGTTCATCGGCTTCGGCGTCGCGCTCGGCGTTGCCTTCGGCATGGCGTTCAGCGAGCAGGACGACGAAGAGAGCGACGAGCGCGAATGAGAAGACCCCCGCCGGCGGGGCCGGGCGGGGGTCGAAGCGAGCGGACGACGGGACTCGAACCCGCAACATTCTGCTTGGAAGGCAGAGACTCTAGCCAATTGAGCTACGTCCGCGACGCTGCCGTCGGCAGCGGCTCTATCGTGCCATACGGTGCCGCGCGGCGTGCAAGCACTACCCCGTGCGGATGACGAGATCGGCGGCGCCGGCGGTCATCTCGCGCGCGAAGTGCGCACGTTCCTGCGCGGCCCAGACGTCCCACCACGGCGCGAACGTCTCGCCGTCGCGAGCGAGCGCGCGCTCCTTGCGGACGGGTTCTGGCGCCTCCAGCCACACGAGCAGGCTGAGAAAAGGTCGCAGTGCCATCGCACCGGCCCCGACACCCTCGACGATCAGCGTCGGCACCGGCGGCACGAGGATCTCGTCGCCGGGCCGGTCCCGCTCCCAGTCCCACCGCCGCGCGCGTCCGAACTCGTCCACGGCGAGGGCCGCGAGGACGTCGCGCACGATCGGAACCGTCGCCTCCAGACCGTGCCAGCCCGGGTACACGTCCTCGAGGCTGAACACCGCCGCCGAGACGCGTTCGGCCAACTGCTCGGCGAACGACGACTTGCCCGCCCCGCTCCGTCCGTCGACCGCGACCACCCGCACGCGGCCGCATGCGGGCTCGCGCTCGGCGAGGGCGTCGGCGACGACATCGAATGCGGAACTCACGCTCCGATCGTGCCAGGCGGCTCGAAGTCCGGCACGGACGCTAGGATCATCGGGTCGGAGTCACCCGGCACCGGGATGTAGCGCAGCTTGGTAGCGCATCCGCTTTGGGAGCGGAGGGTCGCAGGTTCAAATCCTGTCATCCCGACCGACGGTCCGCGCGCGCATCGGCGCGGGGCTTGGCACGATGGAGCGGTGCCGACGCGACTGCTCCTCCTCGCCGACACCCATGTCCCCGCGCGAGCCAAGCGCATTCCCGCAGACGTGTGGCGCGCCGTCGACGCCGCGGACGTGGTGGTGCACGCGGGGGACTGGGTCGATGTCGCCACCCTCGACGCGCTGGAACAGCGGGCCGCCCGCCTGATCGGTGTCTACGGCAACAACGACGGGCCGGAGCTTCGGGCCCGGCTTCCCGAGGTCGCCGTCGAGCAGATCGAGGGCCTGCGCTGCGGAGTGGTGCACGAGACGGGTGCGGCCCAAGGTCGTGAGCGGCGCATGGATGAGGCGTACGCCGGTGATCGGTTGGACCTGCTCGTCTTCGGTCACAGCCACATCCCCTGGGACACCGTCACGCCCGGCGGAATGCGGCTGCTCAATCCCGGCTCGCCGACCGACCGCCGCCGCCAGCCCGTCTGCACGATGATGACGGCCGTCCTCGACGGCTCCGAGCTGCGGGACGTCACCCTCGTCCCCGTCGACCGCAGCAGCTGACTACGCCGGCTGGAAACGGCCGCGCAGGCCCTGGAACGGCCATCCGTCCCGCCCCGTACACTGAAGTGTGGCCCGGGCGAGCCGCGACTCGTCGTGCCCCAGTGCTTTCCGACCAACCCAGGAGTCAACAACGTGAAGAGCAGCACCGAAACGCTGAGCCCCACCCGGGTCAAGCTCACCATCGAGGTGCCGTTCGAGGAGTTCAAGCCCGACCTCGACAAGGCGTACAAGTCCATCGGCTCGCAGATCACGGTTCCTGGGTTCCGCAAGGGCAAGGTGCCGGCGGCGATCGTCGACCAGCGCATCGGCCGTGCCGCCGTGCTCGACGAGGCGCTCAACGCTGCGCTCCCGGGCTGGTACAACGCCGCTCTGCAGCAGGAGAGCCTCCAGCCGCTCGGCCAGCCCGACATCGACCTCACCAAGTTCAACGACGGTGACGACATCGAGATCACCGCCGAGCTGGACGTCCGCCCCACGATCGAACTGCCCGAGCTGTCGGGCATCGAGGTGGAGGTCGAGGACGCCGAGGTCACCGACGCCGACATCGACGAGCAGCTCGAGGCGCTGCGCGAGCGCTTCGCCACCTTCACGGACGTCGACCGCGCCGCCGCCGAGGGCGACTCGGTCACGATCGACCTGTCCGCCGCGCAGAAGGACGGCACGCCGATCGAGGAGGCGCAGGCCTCCGGTCTCCCGTACGTCGTCGGCAAGGCCACGATGATCGAGGGCCTCGACGAGGCGCTCATCGGCCTCGCCAAGGGTGAGAGCAAGACCTTCGAGACCAAGCTCGTCGGCGGCGACCTCGCCGGCCAGGACGTCGACGTCACCGTGACCCTCACCGAGGTCAAGGAGCAGCACCTGCCCGAGGTCGACGAGGAGTTCGTCCAGATGGCCTCGGAGTTCGACACCGTCGAGGAGCTCCGCGAGGACCTGCGTGAGCGGCTGACCCGCGGTAAGCGCATGGAGCAGGCCGCCGAGGCCCGCGACCTCGTGCTCGAGCAGATCCTCGACAAGGCCGAGGTCCCGCTGCCCGAGACCCTCGTGGAGACCGAGCTCAACGCCCGCCGCGACCAGGTCCAGCAGCAGCTGCAGTTCGCCGGCCTGACCTTCGAGGGCTACCTCGAGGACCAGGGTCAGACCGCCGACGAGTTCGAAGCCGAGCTCGAGCGCGGCGTGCGCGACTCGATCGCCGCTCAGTTCGTGCTCGACCAGGTCGTCGAGAACAACGAGTTCGGCATCGACGACCAGGAACTCAGCGAGCACATCATGCGCCGCGCCCAGGAGTCGGGCCAGGACCCGAACCAGTTCATCCAGCACATCATGGAGCACAACCACGTGCCCGAGATGGTCGGTGAGGTCATGCGCGGCAAGGCGCTCGCCTCGCTCGTCGAGGGCGCGACGGTCAAGGACAAGTCCGGCAATGTGCTCGATCTGGCCAGCCTGCGCGCCGACGGCTCCGTCGCCGACGCGGACGCCGAGGAGGAGGCCGGCAACTGACGTTGCCGCGCTGCCGTCGCCTCGGCACGGCACCATGAAGGTATGCCCAGCACCACGGCTCGTACCACCGACGTCGCCGCACTCGCTCTCGAGTGCGGCGATCGTTGGGTTCTGGGCACGGTGCGCGACGCTCACCTGAACCTCGCCGGCCGTCTCTTCGCGCCCGTGCGCGAGATCGGCGGGCGCACCCCCGAGCGGGTGCACGACGGACTCGCCCGTGCCGCGTACGGCGGGGCCTCGGCTGCGCTGCGGCTCGGCAGCGCCGGTGCGCGCGGGCTGTCGCGCCGCGGCATCGGGCGGCCGCTCGACGCCAACCCGGCAGGACGGCGGCTGCGGGCGGTGGTCAACGGGCTCATGGGAGAGCAGTTGCGATCACTCGACGATCCGCATGCCCTCACGATGTCCGTGCGCGTCGGCGGTCGCGAGGTCCCGGCAGCTCGATGGGCACTGCATGAGGCCTACCTGGACGCGACCGGGCACGTCGTGGTCCTCGTGCACGGGCTGTGCCAGGACGATGAGAGCTGGCAACTCGACGCCGAGAGCCGCCGGACCTACCTCGAGCTGATCGGCGACGAGATCGACGGCACCCCCGTCACGGTGCGCTACAACACGGGTTTGCCGGCCACCGAGAACGGCCGGCTGCTCGCGCATCTCGTCGGCGAACTCGTCGAGCACTGGCCCGTCCGCGTCACCCGCCTGACGTTCGTCGGCCACGGGATGGGTGCGGTGGTGGCTCGTACGTCCCTCAGTCACGCTGCGGCGGCCCACGAGGACTGGACCGGGCTCGTCCGTGACGTCGTCTGCCTCGGTTCGCCGCACCTCGGGGCTCCATGGGAGAAGGCCGCCGAGGTGTCCACCGCGCTCGTCTCCGCACTGGTGCGCTCCCGGCCGGTGCGCCTCAGCCTGGAACCGGCGCCGGGGTCGAGCGCGCTGCGCGTCGGTCTCGTGGACGGTGAGCGCTGGGAGGGCCGCGACGTCACCGCCCGCTGGGGGCGTGACCGACGCGCCGTCGCACCGTTGCCGCACGTCGCGTACCGGTTCGTCGCCTCCGACGAGGGTGCGCTCGGCGACCGCGCCCTGTTGAATCACCCCCTGGTGGGCAGGCGTCTGGTCGCGTGGCTCTCAGCCCGCGATGACCAGCCCCGGGCGCTGACCGCCCGGTAGTCTCCGCACATGGCAAACAACAGTTACATCGGCGGAAGCATCGACATCGCGGCGAGCCCGGCCGAGGTCTGGGCCGTGGTCAGCGATCTCCAGCGCATGGGGGAGTGGAGCCCGCAGTGCCGCAAGATGATCATCCGCGGCGGCGCCGTGCGTCATGGGACCCGCACCGTCAACATCAACCGGCAGGGTGCGCTCGTCTGGCCGACGCGGTCGGTCGTGACGGCGTTCGAGCCGGAGAAGACGCTGCAGTTCCAGATCCTCGAGAACCGCACCGCGTGGACCTTCGAACTGGAGCCGACAGCGACCGGCACCCGACTGACCGAGAGCCGTACCACCCCGCGGGGAGTCAGCGCGATCTCGAACTTCCTCACCGAGAACGTGCTGGGCGGGACGGAGAAGTTCGAGCAGGGGCTGCAGCGGGGCATCCACCAGACGCTGCAGCGGATCAAGGCCGCCGCGGAGTCGCGATGAGACGTCCGCGCATCGCCCCGCTCGAGGTCGAACGGCACGTGGCCGCGCCGCCCGAGCGCGTGTGGGCGCTGCTGATCCAGCAGGATCGCATGCGCGAGTGGAGCCGGGAGACGGCCTGGCAGTGGTTCCTGCCGCGACGTATCCGGCGCGGCACGTGGAGTCTCAACCTCAACCGCAGCGGCTGGTTCGTCTGGCCCACGCTCAGCCGCTACGCACGAGTCGTCCCGCGCCGTCGCCTGTGCTTCTACGTCTTCGGCCCGGCAGCGTGGTGGACCTACGACCTCGAGCCCGCCGGCGACGGCACGGCCGTCCGGTTGCGCCGCGACCTCAGCGGCGAACGGTCCAGCTGGCTCAGCATCGTGGTGGCCGCGATCGGTCTCGGCGGAGCGCCCGCGCACGACCGCCGGCTCAAGGCCGACATGGCCGCGACGCTCGACGCTCTCGCCAAGGCGGCCGAGACACCTCAGACGTAGAGGTCGGGGCACGGCTCTTGCGGAACCGGCACCGCTCGGCCCTCACGCAGCGAGGCGACGCCGGCGGCGGCGACCACGGTGGCACGGTGTCCTTCCCAGGCGGTGGGACCGACCGGCACGCCGTCGAGCACCGAGTCCGCCCATGCGGCGAGTTCGAGCCGGTACGCGTCGGCGAAGCGCGGACGGAAGTCCGGTGGTACGTCGGCTCCCGCCACGCCTCCGGCCGCGTGCGCGACGAGCGCCGGTGGCACGAGCGCTGCCGTGCCGCCCGTTCCGACGACCTCGCACCGCACGTCGTAGCCGTACGCCGCCTCGATGAACACCTCGACGGTCGCCAGCGTCCCGTTCGCGAGCTTCAGCACCGCGAGCTGGGGATCCCGGAACCCGTCCGCCACCGGTGAGGTCACCTCGATCTGCTCGATCGGGGAGTCCAGCAGCCACGGCACGATGTCGAGCTCGTGGATCATCGAGTTCACCACGATGCCCTCGGTGGTCGCGCTCGGATGACCGACGCGGTTGCGGTGGATGTTGTGCACGAGACGCGGACTGCCTACCCGGCCGGCGGCGACCGCCTCTTTGAGGGAGACGTAACCGGGGTCGAAGCGCCGCATGAATCCGACCGTCACCAGGCGTCGGCCCGCCGCCAGCTCGGCGTCGACCACGGACCGGGACTCGTCCGGATCCGTGCCGAGCGGCTTCTCGCACAGCACCGGCAGGCCGGCGGCGATGGCGGCGCGAGCCAGCGGGGCATGCGTGGGGTCGGGCGAGGCGATGACGACGGCGTCCACCGTCGCGGGATCGATGAGGTCCTCGGCGGACGCAGCCACCTCCGCCCCGACCTCCGTCGCCAGATGCTTGGCGCGGGCGACATCGAGGTCCTGGACGGCGACCACGCGGGCAGCGGGCACCCAACGGTGCAGGGTGCGGACATGGTCGGCGCCCATCGCGCCCGTGCCGATCACGCCGACGCGCAGCGTCTGAGTCATCGTGTTCACCTCGCGGTCGGGAAGTTGAGGGCTGCCAGCGACTCCTCGGAGACGTGCGGCCAGCGCTGGGTGACCACCTTGGCACGGGTGTAGAAGCGGACGCCCTCGGACCCGTGGACGTGGTGGTCTCCGAACAGCGAGTCCTTCCAGCCCCCGAACGAGTGATACGCCATCGGAACGGGGATCGGGACGTTGATGCCGATCATGCCGACCTGGACCTCGCGCTGGAATCGCCGAGCCACCTCGCCCGAGGACGTGAATACGGCCGTGCCGTTGCCGTACGGGTTGGCGTTGATGAGTGAGAGTGCGTCGTCCAGGGTGTCGACGCGCAGCACCGACAGCACGGGGCCGAAGATCTCGTCGGTATAGACCGACATGTCCGTGGTGACGTGGTCGATGAGCGTCGGGCCCACGAAGAACCCGTTCTCGTGGCCGGCGACGGTGTGGTCGCGCCCGTCGACGACCACCTTGGCCCCTTGGGCTTCGCCCTGCTCCACGTACGAGACGACGCGGTCCCGGGCGGCTGCGGTGACGAGCGGCCCCATCTCGGCGTCCGGGTCCAGCCCGGGACCGACGCGCACGTCGAGCGTGCGGGCGCGCAGTTTGTCGACCAGCGCGTCCGCGGCGGGGCCCACGGCGACCACCGCGGAGATCGCCATACAACGCTGGCCGGCCGATCCGTAACCGGAGGCGACCAGATGGTCGGCGGCGAAGTCCAGGTCGGCGTCCGGCATGACGACCGCGTGGTTCTTGGCCCCGCCGAGCGCTTGCACGCGTTTGCCGCTGCGGCTCGCGCGGTCGTGGACGTAGCGCGCGATGGGTGTGGAGCCGACGAAGGAGACGGCGTCCACGTCCTCGTGGTCGAGGAGGGCGTCCACCGCCACCTTGTCGCCGTGGACGACGTTGAACACCCCGTCGGGGAGGCCGGCTTCCTGGTAGAGCTGCGCGACCAGGTCGGAGGCGCCCGGGACCCGCTCGCTGGGCTTGAGCACGAAGGTGTTGCCGCAGGCGATCGCGACCGGATGCATCCACAGCGGCACCATGATCGGGAAGTTGAACGGCGTGATGCCCGCGACCACGCCGAGCGGCTGGCGGAAGGAATGGGAGTCCACCCCGCCGGAGACCTGGTCGTTGTACTCGCCCTTGAGCAGGTGCGGGATGCCGCAGGCGAACTCGACGACCTCCCGCCCCCGGACGACCTCGCCGCGGGCGTCGTCCAGCGTCTTGCCGTGTTCGGAGCTGATCAACGTCGCGAGGTCGTCCTCGTGCCGGACGAGGAGCTCGCGGAACGCGAACATCACGCGCGATCGCGTGGTGAGGGAGGCCTCGGACCACGCGACGAACGCCTCGCGGGCGGCGGCCACGGCGGCGTCGACGTCGGACGGCTCCGCCAGCCGCACCTGCCGGGTCGCGACACCCTGTGCCGGGTCGAAGACGTCCTGCGTCCTGGTGCTGGTGCCGGCGTGGTGCCGGCCGCCGATCCAGTGATCGTACGTGTGCATGTCAGTCGTTCCTCTCCATCGGAGTCAGATGGGGTCGCTGCTCGCTCTTGTGCTTCTCGTAGACGGCGCGGGCGTCGCGCGTGGAGGCGAGCGAGGACACCTCGGCGACCGGGACGTCCCACCAGGCGGGGGAGTCCGGCGCGGGGACGAGCGGGTCGGTCTCGACGTGGATGACCGTCGTCCGCGTCGCCTTCTTCGCGGCGAGCACCGCGTCACGGAGCTCGTCGGCGTTCTCGGCGCGGATGACGTCCGCGCCGAGGCTGGCGGCGTTGGCCGCGAGGTCGACGGGCAGGAGGTCGCCGTCGAGCCCGGAGCCGGTGCGCTCCCGGTAGCGCGTACCGAAGCGCTGGGAGCCGAGCGACTCCGACAGGGCCCCGATCGAGGCGAAGCCGTGGTTCTGCACGAGGATCACGATGATCTTGCGGCCCTCCTGCACGCAGGTGACGAGCTCGCTGTTCATCATCAGGTAGGAGCCGTCGCCGACGAGCACGAACACGTCGCGCTCGTCGTCCTCGTCGTCGACCGCCATCGCGACACCGAGCCCGCCGGGGATCTCGTAGCCCATGCAGGAGAACCCGTATTCGACGTGGTACCCCTTGCGATCGCGGGTCCGCCACAGCTTGTGAAGGTCGCCGGGCATCGAGCCGGCCGCACACACCACCACGTCACGCGGCTCGGACAGTTCGTTCACGGTCCCCAGCACGCGGGACTGCGCGAGCAACGGTGCGTGCTCGCTGCGGTACGCGCTCTCGACCGTCCGGTCCCACTGGCGCGCCAGATCCGTTGCGCGCTGAGTGTGGGCCGGGTCGGTCCGCCAGCCGGCGAGGGCCTCGGTGAGCGCGTCGAGCCCGAGCCGGGCGTCGGCCACCAACGGCAGCGCAGCGAGCTTGTGCGCATCGAAGGAGGCGACGTTGAGGTTGACGAAGCGGACGTCGGGATGGGCGAACACCGTGCGGGACGCGGTGGTGAAGTCGCTGTAGCGGGTGCCCACACCGATCACCAGGTCCGCGTCGGCTGCCAGGGCGTCGGCTGCGGTGGTGCCGGTCGCGCCGATGGCGCCGACGGACTGCGGGTGGTCGTAGGGGAGCGACCCCTTGCCGGCCTGAGTCTCGGCGACGGGAATGCCCGTGGCCTCCGCGAATCGCCGCAGCGCGTCATTCGCCTCGGCATAGGTCGTGCCACCACCGGAGACGACCAGGGGGCGCTGCGCCGATCGGATGGCGGCGGCAGCCCGTTCCACGAGCACCGGCTCCGGGAGGGGACGGGCCACGTGCCAGACACGTTCGGCGAACAGCTCGGCCGGCCAGTCGTGCGCCTCGGCTTGAACGTCCTGCGGCAGGGCGAGGGTGACCGCGCCGGTCTCGGCTGGATCGGTCAGCACACGCATCGCATGGAGCAGGGCGGCGGGCAGTTGCTCGGGTCGGTCGATGCGGTCAAAGTACTTCGACACCGGACGGAAGGCGTCATTGACCGAGACGTCGCCGGCCCGCGAGTCCTCGAGTTCCTGCAGCACCGGGTTCGCGACCCTGGTGGCGAACGTGTCCCCGGGCAGCAGCAGGACCGGCAGCCGGTTGATGGTCGCCAGGGCTGCGCCGGTGACCATGTTCGTCGACCCGGGGCCGACGGACGCCGTGACGGCGAAGGCCGCGAGCCGGTCGCGATGCCGGGCGTAAGCGACCGCCGCATGCACCATGGCCTGCTCGTTGCGCCCCTGGTGGTACCGCAGAGCGTGCGGCGCGTTGCCGGCGTTGCGCTCCACTTCACGCTCCAGCAGCGCCTCGCCGATTCCGGCGACGTTGCCATGGCCGAAGATGCCCCAGCAGCCGGCGAAGAACCGCTGCGTGCGGCCGTCACGCTCGACCGACTGGACCTCGAGGAACCGGACGACCGCTTGCGCGACGGTGAGTCGGACGGTGCTCATGACGTGCGCTCCTGTTCGTGGAGGGGCAGACGGGGATCGATCGGCTGGTGCGTCCAGGTGTCGCGCACCCAGGCGTGGGCCGGGTCGTCGCAGATCAGCCAGGCCCGCACCTGCCCCGGCCCGGCCATGACGTTGAGGAAGTAGAGGTCGTATCCCGGCACCGCCATCGAGGGGCCGTGCCAGCCGTCGGGGATGAGGACGACGTCGCCGGTGCGGACCTCGGCCAGCACGTCGGTCGTCGAGCGCTCGTGGCCGTAGACCCGCTGGTACGCCATTCCCGGTCCGGCCGGGCCGTCGGCGACCTCGAAGTAGTAGATCTCCTCGAGCTGCGTCTCGGCGCCGTCGCGCTCCTCGTCGTGCTTGTGCGGCGGGTACGAGGACCAGTTCCCGCCGGGCGTGATCACTTCGCAGGCGATCATCCGGTCGGCGTCGAGAACTCCCGGCACCCCGAAGTTGTGGACCTGGCGGCTCGCCTGCCCGGCGCCCCGCAGTTCCACGGGCACCCGCGAGGCGGGCAGGTAGGCGGCGGGCAGACGGCGCTCGCAACGGGCCGTGGCGATGGCGAACCGGCCGCCCTCGGCGCTCGCGAGGCTCACCGTCGACCCGCGGCCGGCGTAGACCACGTCGCTCGGTCCGGAGAAGACGTCGCGACGCCCGACGAGGTCGAAGTCCTCCTCGTCGACCGACACCCTGGCGGCGCCGGAGAGGGAGACCACCATCGCCTCGTCGTGCTCGAGGTGATGCTCGTACGTGTCGCCGGCGCCGAGCCGCACGACGACGAGTCCGCTGTGCTGCCACCCGGCGAGTTCCGGGGTGACGGACAGTTCGACGGCGCCGTGGCTCGTGCTGCCGGCCCGCACGAGGGGCTGTGTGTCGGTCACATCATCTCCACGATCGAGTCGACGGCCCGCTCGACCTCGTCGTCGGGCGGGTACAACAGGGACCGGCCGATGGCCATGCCGCGGACGGTGGGGTTCGTGAGCGCGGCGGACCATGCCGCGAACTGCTCGCTCTGGTTGGCGGCGACCTCGCCCCCGAGCAGCATGACCGGCAACGTCGTCGCGGCGAGAACGGCGTTCATGTCCTCGACCACCGGCAGTTTGAGCCAGGTGTGCGCCGAGGTGGAGGCCAAACCGGCGGCGACGGTGGCCGATCGGATCGCAGCCTCGGTCGTCAGCTCGTTGACCAGCCGGCCCTCGGGGGTGCGATGGGAGATGAAGGGCTCGACCATCGCCATGAGACCGCGCTCGGACAGCTCCTCGACCATGCGGGCGGCGCTCTCCAGCGTGCGCGGGGTGAGCGGATCGTTCGGGTCGATGCGCAGCAGCATCTTGCCGCCCTGGAACCCGCGCTGGGCGATCGCCGCAGGGCGGTACCCGGTGAACCGGTCGTCGATCTCGAAGACCGTTCCGGCGAGCCCGCCACGGTTCATCGAGCCGATGACGACCTTGTGCTCCAGCGCGCCGAGCAGCAGGAGGTCCTCGACGATGTCGGCCGTCGCGAGGACGCCGTCGACGCCCGGCCGCGCAAGCGCCCGCACGAGTCGATCGAGCAGATCCGCACGGTCGGCCATCGCGAGGGCCTGTGTGCCGGCCTTGAGGGCCCCCCGGGCCGGATGGTCTGCGGCGACGATGAGCAGACGTCCGGTGTGCCCGCTCAGCCCGGCCGGGCGGACGCGGTCCTGAGCGAGCCGCGTGATGAGTTCGGGTTCCTTGACGCGCGTGCGCACGATGGCGTCGATGTCGATCATGAGGTGCTCTCCCGGTGGTCGGCGAGCAGACGCTCGACCGTGGACGTGTCGGGCATCGCGTCGGCGCACGCCAGTTGCGTCGCCACGTAGGCACCGGCGGCGTTCGCGAAGTCCAGCACCCGGGGCAGCGGCCAGTCGGCGAGCAGGCCGTGGCACAGCGCTCCGCCGAAGGCGTCGCCGGCACCGAGTCCGTTGACGACGTCGACGGGAATCGGACGCGACACCGCCTGCTCGCCGGCGCGCGAACCGAGCACGCCGTCAGGACCCTGCTTGACCACCGCGAGCTCGACGCCGCGCTGGTGGAGCGCCTCGGCAGCAGCGGCCGGATCGCTCTCGCCCACGGCCACCTCGCATTCCTCCCGGTTGCCTACCGCGACGGTGGCGTACGGCAGGGCCTCGCCGATCTTCTTGGCCGCCTGCGCGGGAGAGTCCCAGAACATCGGACGGTAGTCGAGGTCGATGACCGTGATGCCGCGTCTGCCGCGGGCTCGCAGGGCCGCCAGCGTGGCGTCGGCGCTCGGCTCCTGTGACAGCCCGGTGACCGTGACCCAGAAGATCTCCGCGTCGACGATGGCGTCGAGGTCGAGCTCGTCCGCCTGGATCTGGAGATCCGGGGCGGACGGGCGGCGGTAGAAGTACAGCGGGAAATGGTCGGGCGGGAAGATCTCGCAGAACGTCACCGGCGTGGGCAGATCGGGCACCGTGCTGACGAACCGCGGGTCCACGCCGAAGCCGTCGATCGCGCGCCGGACGAAGCGGCCGAACGGATCGTCACCGGTGCGAGTGACGACGGCGCTGCGTCTGCCGTGGCGAGCGGCGGCCACCGCGACGTTGGTGGGCGAGCCGCCGAGGTACTTGCCGAAGGACTCCACGTCCTCGAGCCCGACGCCGACCTGCAGCGGATAGACGTCGACGCTGCACCGCCCCATCGTGATGACGTCGAAACCGGTCACGAGGCCACCTGCAGCACGTAGTCGCGGCTCGCGCGCACATCCCCCAGCGGCCCCTCGCCGTCGGGGACTCCCGACAACTTGATGTCCTGCTCCAGGACGTACCAGCCGGCGTAACCGTGGTCGCGCAGCGCACGGATCATGCGGGCGATCTCGACGTCACCCGCCCCGAGCGGGCGGAAGAGGCCGGCGGCGACGGCGTCACCGAACGGGAGTTCGCCGAGCAGCACCTCGTGCGCGAGCTTCGCGTCGACGTCCTTGAGATGGACGTGCGTGACCCGCTCCGGATGCCGTTCGACGAGCGCGACCGGGTCGGCGCCGCCGACCATGAGATGTCCGGTGTCGACGCACAAGCCGATCCGCGAGCCGGTGAGCACCCGCTCGACCTCGTCGGACGTCTGCACCATCGTGCCCACATGGGGATGGATGGCTGCGACGACGCCCCGCTCGGCGGCGCGTTCGGCGATGCGGTCGAGGTTCTCCAGCAGTGTGCGCCACTGGCCGGCGTCGAGGTCGGGCCGCGCGTCGTAGCCGTCGGCACCGCTCGCCGCCGCGACCACGACGACCTCCGCGCCGGACGCCAGGAGCGCGTCGATGAAGCGGTCGACGATCGGCAGGGGATCGACCGCCGGGTCGTGCAGTACGACTGGCAGGAACCCGCCCACGGCGCGCAATCCGAAGGCGGCGAGGGTCGCCGCCTTCTGCTCCGGATCGTCGGGGAGGAAGCCGTCCGGGCCGAACTCGGTGGCCTCGATACCGAGGTCACGCATCTGCGCCAGGACGTGCTCGGGGGCGAGCTGATGGCCCCAGCCGGGAACCTCGCTGACTCCCCAGGAGATCGGCGCTGCGGCGATGCGGACGGGCGGGTGGGACACGGCGTCCTCCAGGTGTGATGCGGACCACGATGCGGTCCCAGTGTCGGACGCCTCCCGGCGCGGTGTCAATGCTTTGTCAGGACATATTGACGTAGAGGCAAAGCCCGTTAGGCTGACGCCATGTCGGACAGCCTCTCGATCACGCTCGACCGCTCCAGTCCGGTGCCGCTGTATCACCAGGTGGCCCAGCAGCTCGAACTGGCGATCCGTCAGGGTGTGCTCGCTCCGGGGGACAAGATCGACAATGAGATCGCGCTCGCCAATGCCCTCGGGCTGTCCCGTCCGACCATGCGTCAGGCCATCCAGACCCTCGTCGACAAGGGCATGCTGGTGCGCAAACGCGGTGTCGGCACCCAGGTCGTGCACGGCAAGATCCGCCGCAACGTCGAACTCACGAGCCTCTACGACGACCTCGCGGCGGCAGGGCAGCAGCAGCGCACAGAGGTCCTGGCGCTGCAGCGCGAGTCCGCGGACGAAGCTCTCGCCGCGCACCTGCGGCTCACGCCGGGCGAGGAGGTCTGGACGCTCCACCGGCTGCGGTTCGTCAACGACGAGCCACTCGCGCTCTTGCGCAACCATCTGCCCGTCGCCCTCGTCGACCTCGCCGACGCCGAGCTCGAGACGTCGGGCCTGTACGAGCACCTGCGGCGCGCCGGCATCCACCTGCGCGTCGCCGAGCAACGCATCGGAGCCAAGTCGGCCGACGAGCAGGAGCGTGAACTGCTGGCGGCCGGTGACGTTCCGCTGCTGACGATGGAGCGGACGGCCTTCAACGACGCCGGAGCCGTCATCGAGTACGGGCATCACGTCTACCGCTCCGACCTCTACGCCTTCGAGATCACCCTCGTGGATCGCTGACCGCAGCGACCGTCGGCCGCGGGGGAAGCCCCGCCCGGCGGTACGTCGCGTCGATCAGCTGCATCGTCGTGACCGCGTCGTCGGCGTCGGAGAGCATCGGGACCCCGTCACGCACGAGCCGGCGCAGCGCCTCGAGCTGGTAGGTGTACGAGGAACGGGTCCCCAGCCGTTCGGTCACCGTCCGTCCCGTGCGGGCGTCGTGCAGGATGAGCCGGTCATCCGCGTGCGGCCAGATGAACGCGGGCAGGTCGATGTGTCCGCGGCTGCCGCGGATGTGCGCGGCGAAGTGATAGCGGTCAGCCGTCATGTCGGCGACGATCCGGAACTCGGCGCCGGTGGCGGACCGCAGCAGTGCCTCGCTTCGGCTGTCGACGCGCGGATCGTGCGGGGCCTCGGTCGCCCGCGCTTCTGTCACGGTCAGAGCCGCGCCAGCCGGCGTGAGGAGCCGCGCGAGGTGGAGGGCGTAGCAGCCCAGGTCCATCAACGCGCCGCCCGCGAGGTCGTACGACCATCGCGCGTCCCATGGCTCCGGCGGCGGCATGACCAGGAAGATGTCAGCGCCCGTCACGGTCCCGACGGCTCCGTCGTCGATCAGCGTCAGCACACGGTCGATCAGCGGGTGGTAGGCGTAGTGGAACGCCTCGACGAGGTGACGTCCCGACCCGGCGGCGACCTCACGCAGGGACGCGGCCTCGTCGGCGTTCGCCGCCGACGGCTTCTCGCTCAGCACGTGCTTCCCGGCCTCGAGGGCCGCCCGGTTCCAGGGACCGTGCCAGGCGTTGACCAGAGGGTTGTAGACGACCTCGACCTCGGCGTCGCTGACGAGCGCCGCGTAGTGGTCGAGGACCCGTTCGATGCCGTGGCGCGCTGCGAAGTCGGTGGCGCGGTCGCGGTCCCGGGCCGCGACCGCGACCAGCCGGATGCCGAGTTCCTTCGCCGGCGCCACGAGCGCGAGATCGGTGATGCGCGCGGTGCCGAGTACGCCGATGCGCAGTGGTTCCACGATGTCCATCCTCGGTGGGAACGCGACGGCCGGCGCGGCAACACCTGCCACGCCGGCCGTCGCGAACGGTCAGCCCTCCTGGTCGGCGAGCTGCTGGGCGTACTCCTCGGCGTTGTCCGCCGTCACCAGCGTGACGCCGGTGTCGATGCGCTTCTCGATCGTCTCGCCGTCGATGACCTTGAGCGCCTCCTCCACCGAGGTGACACCCATGTCGTAGGCGTTCTGAGCGATCGACGCGGTGAGTTCGCCGTTCTGGATCGACTCGACCGCGTCACTCGTGCCGTCGACGCCGACGATCGTCATGTCGGCGGGGTTGAGCCCGGCGGCCTTCACCGCCTCGATCGCACCGAGCGCCATGTCGTCGTTGGCGGCGAAGATGATCGAGATATCGGGGTTCGCCTGCAGCGCGTCGGCCGTCACGGAGCGGCCCTCGGCGCGATCGGAGTTGGCCGACAGCTCGGCCGCGATGTCGATCCCGGCCTCCTCGAGCACCTCCTTGGCGCCGTCGATCCGGTCGTCGGTCGAGGGGTTGCCCGGAACGCCGCGGATCAGCAGCGCCGAGCCTTCGCTCGTCTGCTCGGTGATGAACTCTCCGGCCTGCTCGCCCGCTGAGCGGTTGTCGGTGCCGATGAAGGTCTCGGCGCCGTCCCACCCCTCGATGTTGGTGTCGACGAGCAGCACGGGGATGTCGGCCGACTTGGCCTCCTCGAGGACCGGCTGAAGCTGTTCGGCCTGAGTCGGCGCGACGACGAGGGCGTCGACCTGCTGGGTGATTGCGGCGCGCACCTTGTCGATCTGCTCCTGGACCGCAGTCTCCTGGGTGGCACCGGCGAGCGTCACGTCGGCGCCGGTGTCCTTCCCGGCCTGCTCGGCGCCGCCCTTGACCTGGAGCCAGTACGGGGAGGTGAGGGTCTTGAGGACCACGGCGACGCGGGGACCGTCGCCCTCGGAGCCGCCACCACCGTTGCCTCCGCACGCGGTGAGGAGGAGGGACGCGGCCACGGCGAGCGCGCCGACACGAGCGGCGCGGGATCTGAGCTGTCGCATGATGCCTACTTTCACTTTCCGGTGGGGGGAGTGGAGCCGGGGCCGGTGGCCCCGACGATCATCGAGACGATGTCCTGCAAGGTGTCGGGGGAGGGCGTCGCACTGCCGACGACGCGTCCTTGGCGCATGACGACGGCCTCGTCGCACACCTGCACGACGTGGTCCATGTTGTGCGAGATGAGGATGACCGAGAGGTCGTGCTCCTCGGGGAGCCGGCTGATCGTGTCGAGCACGTTGCGGGTCTCGCGCACGCCGAGCGCCGCGGTGGGCTCGTCGAGGATCAGCACCCGGCTCGCGAACGCCACGGCGCGGGCGACCGCGACGGCCTGGCGCTGGCCGCCGGACATGAGGCCGATCTGGGAGTTGAAGCTCGGCACGTTGACCTGCAGCTTCTCCAGCCGTTCGCGGGCGTCGCGCTCCATCGCCTTGCGATCGAGCCAGCCCAGGGCGCGGAAGCGTCGGGGCTTGGTGAGCTCGTTGCCGAGGTAGAGGTTGCTGACGATGCCGAGGTTGTCGAACAGCGCGAGGTCCTGGTAGACCGCCTCGATGCCGTGCTGGCGGGCCTCGGTCGGTGTCCGGATCGAGACGGGCTCGCCGTCGAGGAGGATCTGACCCTCGTCGAGCGCGTGCACGCCCGTGATCGCCTTGATGAGCGTGGACTTGCCCGCGCCATTGTCGCCGAGCAGGCCGACGACCTGGCGGCGGCGCAGGGTGAGGTCGACCCCGCCGAGGGCAGTGACGGCGCCGAAGCGCTTGACCGCGCCGCGGACCTCCAGCACGGGCGGCTCCTGCCGCCCGTGATCGCGGGCCGGCGTGGTGACGTCGTTCGCTGCGGTCTCGGTCATGTCAGGCCTCCTTCTCTTCGGTCCGGATGATGCGCAGACGCGACTCGAGATACCCGCGGAGCACGTCCATCTCCACGGCGATGACGACGACCGTGCCGAGCGCCACGTACTGCCATGCGGCGGACACGTTGAGCAGGTTCAAGCCGTTCTGGATGACGCCCAGGATGAGGGCGCCGACGATGGCGCCGAGGACCGTGCCCCGGCCGCCGAAGAAGCTCGCTCCGCCGATGATCACCGCGGCGATCGCCGACAGCTCCATGAGGTTGCCGGCGGTGGGATAGGCGGAGTTGGTCTGACCGGACACGACCAGCGCGGCGGTGCCGGCGGCCATGCCGCTGAGCACGTACACCGAGATGAGGACCCGGTCGACAGGGATGCCGACGCGGCGGGCCCCTTCACGGTTGGCGCCGATCGCGTAGATCCACTGGCCCCACGTCACGCGCGTGAGCAGCACGTGGATGAGCACGGCCAGCGCGGCGACGAGGATCACGGCCACGGGGACGTCGCCGATGCGCGACGAGCCGAGTGTGCGGATGGCGTCCGGCATGCCGGTGATCGGCTGGCCGTCGGAGAACAGGAGCGCGAGCCCGCGAGCGACCATGAGCATCGCGAGCGTCGGCAGGAACGGATGCGGGATCTTGCCCTTGACGAAGAGCGTCCCGCTGATCGCCCCGGCGAGACCGCCGGCGAGGATCATCGTCGGGATGACCGCCCATCCCGAGACGATGTCGAGATCGCGGATCCACAGCGCACCGACGACGCTGGTCAGTGCGATGAGCGACCCCTGGGAGAGGTCGATGCCGGCGGTGATGATGACGAGCAGCTGACCGAGCGCCAGGATCGCCACCACGGACGCCTCGAGGCCGACGTTGCCGAGGTTGCGTCCGGTGAGGAACAACGGGCTGACCGAGGCCATGATGAGCACGAGGACGCCGAGCATCACCAGGGGGCCGAGCCGGACCAGCGCCAGCGTCGCCTTGAGGAGCTGGTTGTGGCGCTGCGAGGAGCTCGGCGTCGGCGTCGGTGGGAGAGCGGCGGTCTGTGTCATGGGTCGAAGTCTTCTCACTCGGCGGTCAGGGGGCAACGGGAGCGGTCACCTGGATCGGTCGGCCGCCGGCGCGGCGGCTCTCCTCGCACGCCTCCGCGAGCCGGAGGCTGACCAGGCTGTCACGAGCGGGTGAGGGGTTGTCCGCCTCGCCCGCGATGATGTCGGTGAAGGTCGTCATCTCGGCGAGGTACGCCGTGCGGAAGCGCTCGGGGAACCCGGGGAACGGGTCCGGCGCCACCGTCCGGCCCTCCGCCGAGACGTGGGCGAGCGGGGTGTGCTCGGGGTCGTGGAGGCCCACCGCGATCGAGTCGCCGGTGCCGAGCACCTCGACCCGGTGGTCGTAGCCGATCGGGTTGAACCGGGTCCCGACCAGCTGGGCGAGGGCACCGCCGGCGAAGCGCAGTGTGGCGGTGGCGACGTCGACGTCGTCAGCCCGCGCGAACGACTCGTCGATGAGCACCGAACCCTGGGCGGAGACCTCGACGACCTCGTCGCCGACGAGCCAGGGGACGGCGTCGAGGTCGTGGATCAGCATGTCGCGGAAGATCCCGCCGGAAGTGGCGATGTAGGCCGGGTCCGGCGGCGTCGCGTCGCACCCGGTGGCACGCACGACGAGGACCGAACCGACGGCCCCGTCGTCGAGCAGCGACTTCAGCCGGCGGATGGCCGGGTCGAAGCGGCGCTGGAACCCCACGACGACCGGAGCCGAGGCGTCCTCGATGTCGTCCACGAGACGCTGCATGGTCTCCATGTCGGCGGCGATCGGCTTCTCGCACAGGGTGGGGACGTCGGCGGCCAGCGCGGCGCGGACGAGCGCGGGGTGAGCGCCGGTCGAGGCGGCGATGACCACGCCGTCGACCGCGTCGAACACCTCGTCGAGGTTCGAGGCCGCACGCGCCTTCGGCAACTCGGCGGCGAGAGCATCGGCCGGCTGCGGCCGCTCGTCGAACACCACCAGTTCGTCGACGCGGGGAAGGCCGACGAGGTGGCGAGCGTGCATGACCCCGATGCGCCCCGTGCCGATGAGGCCGATCTTCATGAGTCCTCCTGCTCCTGCAGAACGGCGCACTGCCGTGTGATCTGCATCATGTTCAGGCCCGAGGCCATATGTCAAGACATACCTACAAATTCCCGGTCGCGCGAAGCGGCCGACCTGCCACCTTCTCGCACCGACGGTTGTTTTGCCGTCAGCGAACAGCCCGGCGGCGCGCGTGTCTTCGCCCTCGCGGCCGTCTAGTGTCGGTCACGTGAACACTCCGATGACTCCCCAGCTGTCCGCTGAGGTCGGCCCTTCGGATCTCGACGGGCACATCTACAACCGCCTGCTGAAGGAACGCATCGTGTTCCTCGGCTCGGAGGTCCGCGATCAGAACGCCAACGCGATCTGCGCGCAGATGCTGCTGCTCAACGCCGAGGACCCCGAGGCCGACATCTACTTCTACATCAACAGCCCCGGTGGTTCGGTGGACGCCGGCATGGCGATGTACGACACCATGCAGTACATCTCCAACGATGTCGCCACGGTCGGCATGGGCCTGGCCGCCTCGATGGGCCAGTTCCTGCTCGCCGCAGGCACCAAGGGCAAGCGTTTCGCCCTGCCGCACACGCGCATCATGATGCACCAGCCGTCCGGCGGTATCGGCGGCTCGGCATCGGACATCCGCATCCAGGCCGAGCAGTCCATCCTGCTCAAGAAGCAGCTCAACGAGCTGCAGGCCCAGCACTCGGGTCAGAGCATCGAGCAGATCGAGCTCGACTCCGACCGCGACCGCTGGTTCACGCCCGAGCAGGCCAAGGAGTACGGCCTGATCGACCACGTCGTCTCGACCGCAGGAGATGTCCGCCGATGAGCTACTACATCCCGCAGTGGGAAGAGCGCACCTCGTACGGCTTCCGGCGCATCGACCCCTACGCGAAGCTGTTCGAGGAGCGCATCGTCTTCCTCGGCACGCCGATCAGCGACGACGTCGCCAACGCCGTCACGGCGCAGCTGCTGTGCCTGCAGTCGATGGACCCCGACCGCGACATCAGCATCTACATCAACAGCCCGGGCGGCTCGTTCACCGCGCTCACGGCCATCTACGACACGATGCGCTACATCAAGCCCGACGTGCAGACGTTCTGCCTCGGTCAGGCCGCGTCGGCCGCTGCCGTGCTCCTGGCCGCCGGCTCGCCGGGTAAGCGTTTCGCGCTTCCCAACAGCCGCGTGCTCATCCACCAGCCCTACACCGAGGGCACGGGCGGTCAGATCTCCGACCTGGAGATCCAGGCCAACGAGATCCTCCGCATGCGTCAGCTGCTGGAGAACATGATCGCCGAGGCCTCCGGCAAGACTCCTGAGGAAGTCAGCCGGGACGTCGAGCGCGACAAGATCCTGACCGCGGCCGAGGCCAAGGATTACGGGATCATCGACCAGGTGCTCGACACCCTCAAGACCCCCGGTCCCTGACCGGCAGGCCGTAGGACACAGCATGACGCGCCCCGGCGACACCTTCGCGAACCGTCTCCTCACGGTTATCGTGGACCAGTCCACGACGACCCTCGACGACGGACGCGACGGTGTCGCCCGGGGGCGGCTTCGCGGCCGATTTGAAAGGAACGCCTGATGGCACGCATTGGCGAGACCGCCGACCTTCTGAAGTGCTCGTTCTGTGGCAAGAGCCAGAAGCAGGTCAAGAAGCTCATCGCCGGACCCGGCGTGTACATCTGCGACGAGTGCATCGACCTGTGCAACGAGATCATCGAGGAGGAGCTCTCCGAGAACGCGGAGGTCAGCCTCGGTGAGCTGCCCAAGCCGCACGAGATCTTCGAGTTCCTCAACGGGTACGTCATCGGGCAGGACCGCGCCAAGAAGTCGCTCGCCGTCGCGGTCTACAACCACTACAAGCGCGTCCAGGCACAGGCCTCGGGCCGCATCAACAAGGACGAGCAGGTCGAGCTCGCCAAGTCCAACATCCTCATGGTGGGCCCCACGGGCTGCGGCAAGACCTACCTCGCCCAGACCCTCGCCCGCATGCTCAACGTGCCCTTCGCGATCGCCGACGCCACGGCGCTGACCGAGGCCGGCTACGTCGGCGAGGACGTCGAGAACATCCTCCTCAAGCTCATCCAGGCCGCCGACTACGACGTCAAGAAGGCCGAGACGGGCATCGTCTACATCGACGAGATCGACAAGATCTCCCGCAAGAGCGAGAACCCCTCGATCACCCGTGACGTCTCCGGCGAGGGCGTGCAGCAGGCGCTGCTGAAGATCCTCGAGGGCACCACCGCCTCGGTGCCGCCACAGGGCGGGCGCAAGCACCCGCACCAGGAGTTCATCCAGATCGACACCACGAACGTGCTGTTCATCGTCGGTGGCGCCTTCGCCGGCCTCGAGGAGATCATCGAGCAGCGCAGCGGCAAGACGAGCCTGGGCTTCAACTCCGCTCCCACGGAGGCCGTCGAGGTGCCCGCCAAGGACAAGGTCTACTCCTCGGTGCTGCCCGAGGATCTCCTCAAATTCGGACTCATCCCCGAGTTCATCGGCCGACTGCCGGTCATCGCCGCCGTCGACACCCTGGACAAGGCCGCGCTCGTCTCGATCCTCACCGAGCCGCGCAACGCGCTCACCAAGCAGTACGCGCGGCTGTTCGAGATCGACGACGTCGAGCTGGAGTTCACCGACGAGGCGTGCGAGGCGATGGCCGACCTCGCCCTCGAGCGGGGCACCGGCGCGCGTGGCTTGCGCTCGATCATCGAGGCCGTTCTGCAGCCGATCATGTACGACATCCCCGCCCGCGAGGACGTCGCGAAGGTGCTGGTCACCGCCGAGACCGTCCTCGGCGACGCCGAGCCCACCGTCCTCACGCACGACGAGGTCAACAAGAAGGCCAGCTGACGCCCGGCGTCCGCCCCAAGCGGACGCTAGGCTGACCGGATGACGGTCGAGATCACGCTCTTCGGCGCGACGGGATTCACCGGCGAACTCACCGCCCGTTATCTGTCGCAGCATCTGGAACCCGGGACCTCCTGGGCGATCGCGGGGCGCTCCGCGGACAAGCTGCGCGACCTCGCCGAGCGCCTCGTTGCAGCCGGCGGCGTCGCTCCTCAGGTCGTAGTGGCCAACCGCGACGACTCGGTCGCGATGCGCCAGATGGCCGAGAACACTCGCGTCCTGATCTCCACGGTCGGCCCGTATCTCCAGCACGGCGAACCGGCGGTGAAAGCCGCGGCCGAAGCCGGCATCACGTACCTCGATCTCACCGGCGAGCCCGGGTTCGTCGATGCGATGTGGCTGAAGTACCACGAACTCGCGGTCAGCACGGGCGCCCGGCTCGTCCACGCGTGCGGATTCGATTCCATCCCGTACGACCTCGGGACGTTGTACGTCGTCGACCAGCTGCCTGACGACGTGTCGATCACCGTCAAGGGTTACATCCGCGCCAACGCCTCCTTCTCCGGCGGCACCTACCATTCGGCCATCACCCAGTTCTCCCAGCTGGGGCTGGCGCGCAAGGCGGCCGCAGAGCGCCGGCGGCACGAGGGACGCCCCGAGCGGCGGCGCATCCGCGGCGGAGGCAAGCCGGGACGCGCGCCCGAGGAGATCGGGGGCTACGGCGTCCCGTTGCCGACCATCGATCCTCAGATCGTGCTGCGTTCGGCTCGAGGACTGCCCGGCTACGGACCCGACTTCACCTATGAGCACTACGCGCACTTCCGCAGCCTGCGGATGGCGGCCGCCTCGGGCGTCGGCCTCGGTGGTGCGGTCGCGTTGGCCCAGCTCGGTCCGACGCGCTCCCTCCTGCTCAAGGCGCAGGACCCGGGGCATGGGCCGAGCGAGGAACGGCGCGAACGCTCGTGGTTCCGGCTCTCTCTGATCGGTGAGGGCGGTGGCCAGCAGGTGCGCGCCGAGGTCTCGGGCCCGGACCCGGGCTACGACGCGACGGCGATCATGCTGGCGGAGTCCGCCCTGTGCCTCGCCTTCGACGAACTTCCCGAGGTCGCCGGCCAGACCACTACGGCCATCGCGATGGGCCGCCCCCTCATCGACCGCATCCACCGCGCCGGCATCACCTTCCGCACGCGGTGAGGATTACCAGGTTACGTAGGTTTTCCCTCACTTCTCCGGGGAAATTCTCCTGGAGGAGTGACAAGAAATCTACGTAACCTGGTAATCCGCGCATCCGCCCGCCGCGCGCGTCAGGCGACGCGACGGACGAGCGGAAGGTCGGGAAGGTCGGCGGGGGTCGGCATTCGCGATCCGGGGAGTGACGCGGCTGCGCTGCCGTAGGCCACCGCCAGCGCCAGGCAACGGTCGGGTTTCTCGCCGCGCAGCGAGCCGACGAGGAATCCCGCGAGCGAGGAGTCACCGGCGCCCACCGTGCTGCGGGCGGTGATGCGCGGCGCCTGCGCTTCCCAGACGCCCTCGGTGGTGATGAGCAGCGCGCCCCGTGCGCCGAGCGTCAGCAGGATCGCCCCGATGCCACGCTCGAGAAGCGGACGGGCCCGCTCGCCCGCCAGCCTCGGCTCGCCCTCGAACTCGTTCGGCGCGATGCCCATCAGCTCCCCGAGTTCGTCCGAGTTCGGTTTGATCAGCGCGATGCGCTCGGGCGCGCGCTCCACCGCAGCGCTCAGGGCGGCGCCGGACGTATCGAGTGCGACAGGGGCGTTGAGCCGCCCGGCGATCCGGCCGTACCAGTCGTGCGGCACTCCGGGCGGCAGCGAGCCGCACAGCGCGGCCCACGAGGCGGTCACGCTCTGCTCGGCGAGGAGACTCTCGAGCCGGTCCGTCACGGAGGCGCCGAGCGTCGGGCCGGGCGCGTTGATCTTGGTCGTGGTGCCGTCGTCCTCGGCCAACGTGAGGTTGACCCGCAGCGGCGCTCCGAGCGGCACCGCGAGGTGCGGCAGACCCGCGCTGCGCAGGCGCTGCACGAGCGGGTCGTCATCGTCGCCGGGCAGTACCGCGATCGCCTGCTCCCCGGAGTTGCGCACGACTTGAGCCACGTTGATGCCCTTGCCGCCTGCGTCGTCGTGCGAGGACGCGGACCGCACGACGCCGCCGCGCTCGAGCGGAGAGGAGAGCTGGACCGTGCGGTCGATGCTCGGATTGGGGGTCAGGGTGACGATCACGCCAGGATCACCTCGATCCCGGCTTCGCGGACCGGCTCGAGGTCCTCGTCGCTGGCGCTCGAGTCGGTGACCAGGACGTCGACCTCCGGGAGCGTCGCGAACGTGAAGACCGGTTCGCGTCCCAACTTCGAGGCGTCGCTGAGCACGACGACCCGGCGCGCCGACGAGACGAGCGCACGCTTGACGGCGGCCTCCTCCGAATCGTGCGTGCTGAACCCGTGGTGTTTCGAGATGCCGTTCGTGCCGACGAAGGCGATGTCGACCCGCGTATCCCGGTACGCCTCGAGTGCCTGGTGGCCGACGGCCGCGCCCGTGATGCCGCGGACGCGCCCGCCGACGACGTGCAGGTCGATGGCCGGCGAGGCCAGGAGCTTGCCGGCGATGGGAACAGCGTGGGTCAACGCGGTCACGGTCAGGTCCGTGGGCAGGAGGTCGACGAGCTGTTCCACGGTGGTGCCGGCGTCGAAGGCCACGCTGCCACCGCTGGCGGGGACGAGCTCCAACGCGACCTTGGCGATCTGCGCCTTCTGCGCCTGGTGCTCGCTCGTGCGCTGTGCCAGAGCGGTCTCACCCGCGATGGACCGTGCCAGGACCGCACCGCCGTGGACCCGCTGGGCGATGCCGTCGCGTTCGAGCACGGCGAGGTCGCGCCGCACCGTCTCGCCGGAGACGCCGAGTTCGTCGGCGACGGCGACGACGGACACGCGCCCGTCGCGCTGCAGACGATCGATCAGCAGCGCCTGGCGTTCGGCCGCATACATCCTGGCGTTCTCCTGACCGATCGTGAGGACTGGCGTGGTTTTGTGTGGATATTAGCCCAGATCGATGAGGGACTGCGAGTGTTTGCCTGTAAGCTCGTGACATGGCCCACGAAAGCGCACTGCATGGCACTGGTGTCGTCCCGGGGGTTGGAACGGGTCCGGTGGTCCGTCCCATGCCCCGTCCGCAGGTTCCCACCGAGGATCCCCAGGTCGATGCGGCCGATGGGGCCGAGCGGTTCAGCGCGGCGGCCGAGGTCGTCGCTCAGCGGCTGACCGAGCGCGCCGCTCGCGCGAGCGGCGCCGCCAGCGAAGTGCTCACGGCGACCGCCGGGCTGGCGCGCGACCGCGGCCTGGTGTCGCTGGTGCAGAAGCGACTGGGCGAAGGCAACGGACTCTACGCCGCCGTCGGCGGCGCCATCGACGACCTCATCGCCATGTTCACCGCGGCAGGTGGCCTCATGGCCGAACGGGTGACCGATCTGCGCGACGTACACGATCGCATCCTCGCCGAACTCTCCGGGCAGCCGGAGCCGGGCATTCCCGCGCCGTCCGAGCCGTCCGTGCTGTGCGCCGACGACCTCGCGCCGGCCGACACCGCCGGCCTCGACCCGTCGGTCGTGGTCGCCATCGCCACGTCCCTGGGCGGACCCACGAGCCACACCTCGATCATCTCGCGCCAGCTCGGCATCCCGTGCGTCGTCGGTGTCGAGGGGCTCGACGCGATCGAGACCGGCACGGTCGTGTTGGTCGACGGCGCGACGGGTGACGTCGTCATCGAACCCGACGCCGAGGTCATCGAGACGCGCACCGAGTCGGCGCGCCTCGTGGGCGAGGCAGCCGCCTCGTGGACCGGACCCGGCGGCACGTCGGACGGCCACCGCGTCGAGATCCTCGCCAACGTGCAGGACGGTGCGTCCTCGCAGAACGCTGCACAGAAGCCCGTCGAAGGCGTGGGTCTGTTCCGCACCGAGTTGTGTTTCCTCGACCGCGACACCGAGCCCTCCGTTGAGGAGCAGGCCCGGATCTACGCCGAGGTCCTCGAGCCGATGGGGGAGCGCAAGGTCGTCGTGCGCACGCTCGACGCCGGCTCGGACAAGCCCGTCGCGTTCGCGACGATCCCCGACGAGCCCAACCCCGCGCTCGGCGTCCGCGGCATGCGCCTCGGTCTGCGTGACGAAGGGCTGCTGGACCGTCAGCTCGAGGCGATCGCCGCCGCGTCGAAGGATGCCGCGGCGCCCGTGTGGGTCATGGCTCCCATGGTCGCCACGGAGGACGAAGCCTCGTGGTTCGCCGCCCGCGTGCGGTCGCTCGGCCTCGTGCCAGGCGTCATGATCGAGATCCCGAGCGCCGCGCTCCACGCCGAGCGGCTGCTGCGACACGTCGACTTCCTGTCGATCGGCACCAACGACCTCAGCCAGTACACGTTCGCGGCCGACCGCATGACGCCGTCGCTGGCCAAGCTCAACGATCCCTGGCAGCCGGCCCTGCTCGAACTCATCGCGATCGCCGCGCGTGCCGGTCGGGCCGCCGGCAAGCCCGTCGGGGTCTGCGGTGAGGCCGCGGCGGACCCGCTGCTGGCCTGCGTGCTCACCGGTCTGGGCGTCACGTCGTTGTCCTCGGCCGCGACCGCCGCACCGCTGGTCGGCGCCAAGCTGTCGACGGTCACCCTCGCCCAGTGCGAGGCCGCGGCAGAAGCCGCTCTCGCGGCGAGCACTCCCGAGGCCGCGCGCGACGCCGCCCGATCCCTCACCACCTGAGAACCCAGATGTGCGCCCTATCCGTCAACCCAGCACCAGCTGGGTCGACGAATAGGGCGCACATCTGGGGCCTTCGCGCTCAGCTCTCGGCGAGTGTGGCCTCCACGGCGAGTTCCTCAGCGGACTCGTCGGCGGTCGTCGTGATCTCGCCGGTCACGCGGCCGGCGGCCTTCACGTCCGACAGCGCCAGCGCCAGCGTCTCGAGCGCGCTCGACGAACCGGTCACGCTGACAGCGGTGACCTCCGTGCGCTGGCTGACCTTGGCCACCGACTTGGCGCCGCGGATGCCGGCAAGAGCCTGAGCCGCGATGCCGAGCAGGCTCGCGTCCTGCGTCTCGACCGCGAGGTCGGCGTCGACGGTGGGCCAGGCGGCGCGGTGGATCGAGCCCTCCTGCCACCACGACCACACTTCCTCGGTGACGTAGGGCAGGAACGGCGCGAACAGTCGCAGCTGCACCGACAGCGCCAGCACGAACGTCGCCTTGGCGGACTCGCCGGCAGCGTCGTTGCCGCGCGCCCGCTCCTTGACGAGCTCGAGGTAGTCGTCGCAGAAGTCCCAGAAGAACTTCTCGGTGACCTCGAGCGCCGAGGTGTAGTCGAAGGCCTCGAAGTGCCGCGTCGCCTCGGTGACGACCGACTGGAGCCCCGTGAGCAGTGCTCGGTCGAGCGGCTCGGTGACCTTGGCCGGGTCGAGGTACGAGGCGTCGGCGCCGAGACCGAAGGCGTCCTCGGCCGCGAGCACGAACTTGCTCGCGTTGAGGATCTTCATCGCGAGGCGGCGGCCGACCTTCATCTGCGCCTCGTCGAACGGGGAGTCCGCGCCGGGACGAGCACCGGCGGCGCGCCAGCGCACCGCGTCGGCGCCGTACTTGCTGATGATCTCGTCGGGCACCACGACGTTGCCCTTGGACTTGCTCATCTTCTTGCGGTCGGGGTCGACGACGAAGCCCGACAGCGTCGCGTGCTTCCACGGCACGGTGCCGAACTCCTGGTGCGAGCGCACGATGGAGCTGAACAGCCAGGTCCGGATGATGTCGTGACCCTGCGGACGCACGTCCATCGGGAACGTCTTCGCGAACAACTCCGGATCCCGCTCCCACCCGCAGACCAGTTCCGGGGTGAGCGACGAGGTGGCCCACGTGTCGAGCACGTCCGGGTCGGCGATGAAGCCGCCGGGCACACCGCGCTGCGATTCGTCGTATCCGCGCGGCGCCTGCGACGCCGGGTCGACGGGCAGTTCGTCCTCGGACGCGAAGATCGGGTTCTCGTAGTCCGGCTCACCGTCGGCGTCGAGGCGATACCAGACCGGGAACGGAATGCCGAAGAACCGCTGGCGGCTCACGAGCCAGTCGCCGTTCAGCCCCTCGATCCAGTTGGTGAGGCGTGACTGCATGTACGCGGGGACGAAGGTGATCTCGTCGCCGCGCTTGATGAGTTCCTGGGCGAGCTCGGCGTCACGGCCGCCGTTCTTGATGTACCACTGGCGGGTCGAGACGATCTCGAGCGGCTTGTCGCCACGCTCGTAGAAGTTCGCCATGCGCTGCGTGGGCTTGGGCTCACCGTCGAGGTCGCCGCTGTCCTGCAGCGCCTTGACGGTCAGCTCGCGGGCCGAGAAGGTGGTCTTCCCGGCGAGCTCGGCGTACAGCTCCCGGCCGCTGTCGGTGGCGATCCACTCGGGCGTCTCGCGCAGGAACCGGCCGTCGCGGCCGATGACGGTGCGGTTGGGCAGCTGGAACTCGCGCCACCACTGCACGTCGGTCAGATCGCCGAAGGTGCAGCAGTGGACGATGCCCGAGCCCTTCTCCGGGTCGGCGGCCGGGTGAGCGATGACGGGCACCTCGACACCGAAGATGGGCGAGGTGACGGTGCTGCCGAACAGGTGCTGGTAGCGCTCGTCGTCCGGGTGGGCGATCAGCGCGACGGCGGCCGCGGTGAGCTCGGGCCGGGTCGTCTCGATGTACACGGGACCGTCCGCGTGGTGGTACGCCACCCGGTAGAAGTGGCCGGGGTACTCGCGCGCCTCGAGCTCGGCCTGCGCGACGGCCGTCTGGTAGGTCACGTCCCACAGGGTGGGCGCGTCCTGGCTGTAGGCCTCGCCGCGCTGCACGTTGCGCAGGAACGCGCGCTGGCTCACCGTCTGCGCGTCATGGCCGATGGTCGTGTAGGTCTGCGTCCAGTCCACGGACAGGCCGAGCGTGCGCCACAGCTGCTCGAAGACCTGCTCGTCACGCTCGACGAGCTCGTTGCACAGCTCGATGAAGTTGCGCCGGCTGATCGGCACCTGCTTCTTCGGGTCCGGCTTGGCCGGCGGAGTGAAATCGGGGTCGTACGGCAGCGACGGGTCGCAGCGCACGCCGTAGTAGTTCTGCACTCGGCGTTCGGTGGGCAGGCCGTTGTCGTCCCAGCCCATCGGGTAGAAGACTTCCTTGCCCCGCATGCGCTGGAATCGGGCCACCACGTCGGTGTGCGTGTAGCTGAAGACGTGGCCGACGTGCAGGGAGCCCGAGACCGTGGGCGGCGGCGTGTCGATCGAGTAGACCTCCTCGCGGGTCTTGCTGCGGTCGAAGCGGTAGGTGCCGCGCTCCTCCCAGCGCTGGGACCAGGTGGCCTCCAGGCCTTCGAGGACAGGCTTTTCGGGAACGGTGCTCACAATCGCCCAGTCTACGGAAGCCGCGCCGCCACGGGGGTGCCCTCCCTTACCTCCTGCCTCCAGAGGGGGCGGACCTGCGGAACGTCGGACGTTATGAGGGCGACCGATACGCTGAGAGGTGATGACTCCCACCCTGCGCGAGGTCGAACAGGCCTTGCTCGCCCGCTGGCCCGAGACCAAGCTCGAGCCCTCGCTCGACCGCATCCGCGCGGTGTGCGAGCTGCTCGGCAATCCGCAGGACGCAGCTCCGCTGATCCAGCTCACCGGAACGAACGGCAAGAGCTCCACGAGCCGCATGATCGACGCCCTCATCCGGGCGCTCGGTCTTAGCACCGGCCGATTCACCAGCCCGCATCTGCAGCGCATCAACGAGCGCATCAGCATCGACGGCGAGCCCCTCGGTGACGAGGAGTTCGTGCGGGCGTACGAGGACGTCGCGCCGTTCGCGGCGATGGTCGACGAGCAGCAGGAGCACCCGCTCTCCTTCTTCGAGACCATGGTGGCCATGGCGTATGCGGCGTTCGCCGACGCTCCCGTCGACGCCGCGATCGTCGAGGTCGGGATGGGCGGCAGCTGGGACGCCACGAGCGTGGCGGACGCCAAGGTCGGCGTCATCACCCCCATCGCGCTCGACCACACCCGCTACCTCGGGTCCTCGCCGGCGGAGATCGCCGTCGAGAAGGCGGGCATCCTCAAGCCGGGCGGGCAAGGCGTGTTCGCCGCGCAGGAGCCCGAGGTGCTCGACGTCCTCATGCGCCGCGCCCTGGAGGTGGGCGCTCCGGTCGTGCGCGAAGGCGTCGACTTCGGGGTGGAGTCGCGCGTGCCGGCGGTGGGCGGTCAGCAATTCACGATCCAGGGGCTCGGCGCACGCTACGAGGACATCCTGTTGCCGCTGCACGGCGCCCATCAGGCCCGCAACGCCGCGCTCGCGCTCGCCGCGGTCGAGACGTTCACCGGCGTGAAGGAACTCGACGCCGACCTCGTCCGCGAGGCGTTCGGCACCGTCCGGTCTCCCGGGCGACTCGAGGTCGCACGCCGCGGTCCCACCGTGCTTCTCGACGCCGCGCACAATCCGCACGGCGTCGCCACGATGCTCGAGGCGGTCACCTCGGAGTTCACGTTCAGCCCGCTCGTCGGTGTGCTCGGCGTGATGGAGGACAAGGACGTCGAGGAGATGCTGCGCGAGCTCGAACCGGTGCTGGCGCTGGTCGTCTGCACGCAGAACACCTCCGACCGCTCGATGCCCGCCGCCGAACTGGCGCAGCTGGCCGCCGACGTCTTCGGCGAGGAACGGGTGTCGTTGGCTCCGCGCCTCGACGAGGCGCTCGAGGAGGCCATCGCCCGCGCCGAGTCGGCCGAGGGGTTCGAGGACGCTGTCGGCAGTGGCGGCGTGCTCGTGACCGGTTCGGTCGTGACCGTGGGTGAGGCGCGGACGCTGCTCGGTGTCGAAGGAGAGGACCCGCGATGAAGCACATGGCCATGGCGGTGCTCTGCTTCGAGGCCGTCATCCTCGGGCTCGCCTCGCCGGTCCTCATCATGGTCGAGGACGTTCCCGTCGCCCTCGGCCTCAGTGCCGGGCTCGGGCTCGCGCTGTTGTGCCTCGTCGCATGCGGACTCCTGCGCAGCGCGGTGGGAGAGTGGCTCGGCCACCTCGTGCAGGTGGGAGCCATCGGTCTCGGGTTCGTCGCCCCGATCATGTTCTTCGTCGGCGGCATGTTCGCCGCGTTGTGGGCCGGGGCGATCCTGCTCGGCCGCAAGATCGAGCGCGACCGCGCGAGGTGGGCGGCAGCCGAGGGCGATTAGCCCGGCGATCGCTGAGCCCTCCGCCCCGACGCGAGTAGGCTCGGATCATGGTCCGCGTGCTGGCCGTCGCCGATGAGGAGATCCCGACCGCGGAGTCCCGCGCGCGTGGACTCGACGTCGACGTGCTCCTCGCCGCCGGAGACCTCCCCTGGGACTATCTGGAGAATCTCGGGCGTCTCCTGGAGGTGCCGGCGGTCTTCGTTCCCGGCAACCACGACCCGGTGACCGGTGGTGACGTCGCGCCGGGCGGTTTCATCAGCGCGGACGGTCACGTGGTCGAAGCCGCCGGGCTCCGGATCGCCGGACTCGGCGGATGCGTGCGGTACAACAACGGGCCGCACCAGTACACGCAGGAGGAATACCGCCTGCGTGTTCGTCGACTCGTCGCCGAAGGACGCGGTGCGGTCGACGTCCTGCTCACGCACACCCCCGCGTCCGGGCTCGGTGACGATGCCGATCCCGCCCACCGCGGGATCGACGCTTTGCACGACGCCATCGCGACGCTGACGCCGAGCTGGCATCTGCACGGGCACATCCACCCCTACGGCCTGCAGAAGCCGACGCACCAGGTCGGCACGACGACCGTTCTCAATGTGATCCCCTGGACCGTGATCGAGGTGGAGCCCCATCGGGGCGATCCCGCTCCCACCCGATCCGGGCCGACAGCAGAAGAGGAGGCCCACCATGGTGAGTGACTCCGGATCGCCCCGCGTGGACGCCGAGAGCGACTTCATGCGCGCGCGGCGGCACCAGGTCCTGTCCTCGCTCGCCGCCCGTGTGCGCGGCGGCGCCGAGGACGTGGTGCAGTCCATGTCCTTCGACGAGGTCGTCCATGCACTGGGGCGCCGTGCCGAGCACTACGTCGGCACGAAGGTCATCCCGCTCGACGCCATCGTCGGCTCGGTCGACAAGACGCGCGACTTCGACCGCCGGTTCCGGCCCACGTCGGCGCGTAGCCGCCAACGCTGGGAGCGGCTGGCCCGCGCCAGCCGCACCGGTGAGGAGATCCCACCCATCGACGTCTACCAGGTGGGGGACTACTACTTCGTGCGCGACGGGCACCACCGGGTCTCCGTCGCACGCAGCCTCGGGCTCAAGGACATCGAGGCCCAGGTGACGGCCGTCGAGACGTTGCTGCGTCCGGTCGGCATCAACAGCCGCCGAGACCTCGAACGCAAGCACTGGCGCCGCATCCTGCTCGAGCGCGTTCCCTTCACAGGGGAGGCGCGCGCCGCGGTGGCGGTCGACGAGCCGACGGACTACGGCGTCATCGCCGAGACCGTGGAGGCGTGGGCCACCCGCACGATGCACGCCGAGGGCACGTACATGGACCAGAAGACGATGGCCGAGCGCTGGTACGCCGAGGAGTTCGTCCCCGTCCTCGAGATGATCGAGGAGGCCGGCGTCCGGGGCCCTGACGAGCGTCCCGCCGAGGCTTACCTGCGAGTCGCGTGCGAGCGTTACCGCCTCATCCGCGAGCACGAGTGGAACACGGAAGTCCTCGAAGCCGTCCGCGCCGCGCGGGGGCGCAGCCGTCGGTCCTGAGCCGCCCTCCGATCAGAGGCCCACGGTGAGGTTCTCGCCGCTCGCCGGGTCGAAGAGGTGGATCTTGTCGGTGTCGATGACCAGGCGGGCCTCGTCGTCCTCGCTGATCTGGCTGGCCGAGTCCAGCGAGACCACGAGCTGCGTGCGCAGGGAGTCGCTGTCGGCCTCGCGGGCCAGCTGGCGCAGCTGATCCTGCACGCGCGGCTCGGCGTCGTACGGGACGTAGGCGTACTGCTGGTCGCCCAGCCATTCGCGCACGTCGATGTGCGCGGTGAAGGTGCGTGACTCGTCGACGTCCGCCTGCACCGCGGCGTCCTCGAAGTACTCCGGGCGGATGCCGGCCATCAGCAGGCCCTTGCCCGCGGTGCGATCGGCCTTGTCCGCCGGCAACGGGAAGGTGCCGAAGGGCAGGGTGATCTCGCCGCCCTCGACGGTGGCGGGGAGGAAGTTCATCGGCGGCGAGCCGATGAAGCCCGCGACGAAGAGGTTGGCCGGCTGTTCGTAGAGCTCTCGCGGGGACGCCAACTGCTGCAGCTCACCGCGCTTCATCACGGCCACGCGGTCGCCGAGCGTCATCGCTTCGGTCTGGTCGTGGGTGACGTAGACCGTCGTGATGCCGAGGCGCTTCTGCAGGCGCGAGATCTCCGTGCGCATCTGGCCACGCAGCTTGGCGTCGAGATTGGACAGCGGCTCGTCGAACAGGAACGCCTTGGCGTCGCGGACGATCGCCCGCCCCATCGCGACGCGCTGACGCTGACCGCCCGAGAGCTGTCCGGGCTTGCGCTCGAGATGCTCGTCGAGGTCGAGCGTGCGGCTGGCCTCGCGCACCTTCTCGTCGATCTCCTTGTTACTGCGTTTGGCCAGTCGCAAGGGGAACGCGATGTTCTCGTACACCGTCAGGTGCGGGTACAGCGCGTAGTTCTGGAAGACCATCGAGAGGTTGCGGTCGCGCGGGGCGAGGTCGTTGACTCGCTCTCCGTCGATCAGCATGTCTCCGGAGGTGATGTCCTCCAGACCCACGATCATGCGCAGCAGGGTGGACTTGCCGCAGCCGGACGGGCCGACGAGGATCATGAACTCGCCGTCGGCGACATCGATGCTGACGTCGTTGACCGCGGGGAACCCGTCGCCGTACTTCTTGACGATGTTCTTCATTTCGATGGTGGCCATGGCTCAACCCTTCACTGCGCCGGCGGTCAGGCCGGCGACGATCTTGCGCTGGAAAACGAGGACGAGGACGACGATCGGCACCGTGGCGACGACCGCGCCGGCGGCGAGCAGGGACGCCGGCCGGTTGAACGGATCGGCTCCGACGAAGAAGGACAGCGCCGCGGGGATCGGGCGGGCGCTCTCGGTCGAGGTCAGGGAGATCCCGAACACGAAGTCGTTCCACGCGAAGAAGAACGTGAGGATCGCGGCGGTGAAGACCCCGGGCGCGGCGAGCGGCACGATGACGCGGCGGAACGCCTGCCAGGCGGTCGCGCCGTCGACCTGCGCCGCCTGCTCCATCTCCCAGGGGATCTCACGGAAGAACGCCGACAACGTCCAGATCGCGAGCGGGAGCGTGAACGACATGTACGGGATGATGAGGCCGAGCCACGTGTCGTAGATGCCGAGCGTGCGCCACATGTCGAAGAGCGGGCCGACGAGCGAGACCACGGGGAACATCGCGATCACCAGCGCGGTCGTGAGCACGAACTTCTTGCCCTTGAACTCGAGCCGGGCCACCGCGTAGGCCGTGAAGGTCGCGAAGGTGACCGACAGGATCGTCGCGATGAGCGAGATGCCGATCGAGTTGAGGATCGCCCGGGCGAACTGGTCGTCCTGGAGGACGTCGATGTAGTTCTGCCATCCGGCGCCACCGCCCTCGCTGGGGAAG
Organism: Aeromicrobium camelliae; assembly: GCF_003850045.1. GTDB lineage: Bacteria > Actinomycetota > Actinomycetes > Propionibacteriales > Nocardioidaceae > Aeromicrobium > Aeromicrobium camelliae. The sequence goes on from NZ_RQJX01000007.1 coordinate 117,804, forward strand.
AAGCCGGGGCTGCCGTTCGTCACGGCTTCTTGGGACTTGAAGGACATCGACACGATCCACGCCACGGGCAGCAGGCACCACCCGAGGATCAGTGCGAAACCCGCCACCATCCCGGCGCGGTTCAACCAGGCCTTCATCTCACCCCTCCTGCCGGGCGGCCGCGAGGTCGACCCTGAATAGCTTGACGATGAGGTACGCCACGAGCAGGACCGACAGGAACAGCAGGACCGACAGCGCCGATCCGATCCCCAGCTGGAACTGCTCGATGACCTGGCGGTACGTCAGGAACGAGATCGACTCGGTTCCGTTGGCGCCGGCGGTCATGACGAAGATGTTGTCGAAGATGCGGTAGGCGTCGAGGGCGCGGAAGAGCACCGCCACCATGATCGCCGAGCGCATGTTGGGCAGGATGACCTTCCACAGGCGCTGCCACCACGAGGCGCCGTCGACCTTGGCCGCTTCGATCATGTCCTCGGACACCTGCGCGAGGCCGGCGAGCAGTAGCAGCGACATGAACGGCGTCGTCTTCCAGATCTCCGACGCCATGATCGCGATCATCGACGAGGGATACTCCGCGAACCAGTTGAAGTCGTCGCCGATGAACGGCAGCCAGCTGTTGATGAAGCCGTTGGAGTTGGAGAAGGCGAACTGCCACGCGAAGCCCGAGACGACGGTGATGATGCCGTACGGAATGAGGATCGAGGTGCGAACGACTCCGCGCGCGAAGATCACCCGGTGCATGACCATCGCGAAGGCGAAGCCGATGACCAACTCGAACACCACCGTGACCACCATGATCATCACGGTGTTCGCGGTGTCGCGCCAGAACAGCGAGTCGGTCAGCGCGGTCACGTAATTGGAGAGGCCGACGAACTCGCGATCGTCCGGTGCCGTCAGCGAGTAGTTGAACAACGAGAGGTACAGCGCCCGCAGCATCGGGAAGGCCGTGACGAGCAGCATCAGCACGATGGCCGGGGCCACCAGCTTGCGGGCGAGGCTGTTCTCAGCGCGCGTGCGGTCGGACGCGGTTGCGGTCCTGGTCCGGTCGGCGTCAGGGGCGATCGTGGTGCTCACAGCAGTGCCTCTCCACGTAGGACGGCCTTGAGGAACTCGGCCGAGCGCTGGGGTGTCGTGCTCGGATCGACGGCCGTGGGGGAGTGCCAGCGCGCCTGGATGGCGTTCGAGATCTGGCTGTAGAACGCGCTCTTCGGGCGGGGGCCGCCCGTGTCGATGCTCTCGCTGAAGAGTTCGAGGAGGTCGGCGGGATACGCCTCGGCGAGCTCAGGCGAGTCGTAGACGGACTGGCGCGACGGCATGAGGCCCTCGTTGACCGCGAGAGCGGTCTGGGCGTCGGCGCTGGAGATGCACAGTGCCGCTTCCTGGGCGAAGTCCGGGTGGTTCGTGAACGCGCCGACGCCGATGTTGATGCCGCCGATGGGGGGCCGGGACTCCTCGCCCTCGACGGTCTGCGGGTAGCGAGCCCAGCCCAGGTCCTCGAACTCCTGCTCGTCGGCGGGACCGCCGGACTTGCCGATGAGACCCTCGTAGTTCTTGTAGACGAAGGTCCAGTTCGTCATGAACTCGCCGGCCCCCTCCTCGGGGTACATGGCCCCGAGGCTGGTGCCTTCGTTGGAGGTGGTGAAGTCCGGCTGCGCAGCGGGGGAATCGGCCAGCTTCTCAATGACCGCCGCGGCTCGCTCACCCGCTTCGGAGTCGATGGTCACCTTCGCGTCGCGGCCGTCCTCGACGGTATCGGGGTCGAGGATGTCGCCCCCGGCACCCTGGATGAGGGCGTTGATCCACACGACGTACGCCTCGTACTTGTTGGCCTGAACGCCGACGGTGCCGTCGTTCTCGGCGGCGGCGTCGATGACCTGGTCCCACGTGACCGGCCGGCTCATGTCGAGACCGGCGGCTTCGGCGAGGGACTTGCGGTACCAGAGCACTTGGGTGTTGGCCCACTGCGGCGCGGCGACGACCTCGTCGTCCCACACGACCGTCTCGGCGGCGCCGCGGAGGACGTCGTCGTCGAGCACCTGGTCGGCGAGGTCACCCTCGAAGTGCGTCAGCCAGCCGGCGTTCGCGAACTCGGGCACGAAGACCGGGTCCAGGCTCATCAGGTCCGTCGAGCTGTCGCTGGCGGCCAACCGGCGGGCGAGCTGCGTGCGCTGATCGGTGGCGCTCGCGGGGAGCAGCTGGATCGCGATGTCGTAGTCGTCGGTGCTGCAGTCCTCGGCCAGTTGGTTGAGCGTCTCCTGGCCGTCGGGGTTGATGTACCAGTTGAGCGTCGGCTTCCCCTCGTCGCCGGCGCACCCGGCCAGCACGGAGAGTCCGACCACGGCTGCGGTGGTGGCCCCGACCGCCCTCCGCCGCGTCGTGCTCCGACGCCTCATCTCTCGCGTCCCATCGAAGCGCCCCCTTCAGTGGTTCCAACGATCTCGGCCGGGAGGTGACCGAGGTCACGGCGGTACCTCAACGTAAAGGAGAAGTCGACACCTCGCAATGGGAAGGGCGAGGGACGACTCCGGTCCTCAGACCCCGGGGACGTGAACCTGCGAGGCGGAGAGCTCGCCGTCCAGCCACACGGTGGTGTCCGCGGGAAGTTCGCGATCCGAGGCGCCGCTCGTCACCAGGACCGTCGCGCCGGCGGGGAGCACCAACGGCGTCCTTGCGATGTTGGCGAGCACGGTCGTCGTCCGGCCCGCTGAGGCGACGACGAACGCCACCACGTCGGGTCCGAACCCATCCAGCCAGCGCAGCTCGCCGCGGCCGAGACCGCGGTCGCGGCGCAGGGTGAGCAGCGAGCGGTACATCTCGAGCGTGGAGCCGGGAACGCCCCGCTGGCGGTCCACCGCCAGCGGCCCGTACACCTCCGGCTGCGGCAGCCACGTCGCCCCTGTCTCGTTGAAGCCGAAGGCGGGCCGATCAGCCTCCCACGGGACGGGGACGCGGCAGCCGTCGCGACCGACGTCACCCTCGTCGGATCGCCAGAACGTCGGGTCCTGTCGGGCTTCCGGAGGCAGCATCGTGGCTTCGGGGAGCCCGAGTTCCTCGCCCTGATAGAGGTAGGCGGCGCCCGGGAGCGCCAGCATGAGGGCGGTGGCGGCGCGAGCGCGTCGCAGCCCGAGTTCGGCGTCCGGCTGAGGATCGTCCGGTCCGATGCCGCCGACGAGCGACGTCGTGCTCTGCGGGACGGCGAGCCGGGTGGCGTGGCGTACGACGTCGTGGTTGGACAGCACCCAGGTCTGCACCGCGCCGACGCTGCGGACGGCTTCGAGCGAGCGGGTGATCGACGCGCGCTGGTCGGTCGCGCGCCAGGGGGTCATGAGGTAGCCGAAGTTGAAGGAATGGTGGCACTCGTCCGGGCGGACGTAGCGTGCCAGCGCCTCGTCGGGCCGCACCCATGCCTCCGCGCATAGGATCCGGTCGCCGTCGTAACTGTCGACGAGCCGGCGCCACGACCGGAAGATGTCGTGCACCCCCGGCTGGTCCCACATGGGTTGGGACGCGGTCGGATCGACGGCCAGGTCGTACTTTTCAGGCGCGTCGGGGTAGCCCTCGGTCTTGACCATGCCGTGGGCGACATCGATGCGGAAGCCGTCGACGCCCCGATCCAGCCAGAAGCGCAGGATGTCCTCGAACTCGGCCCGGATCTCGGGGTGGGACCAGTCGAAGTCCGGCTGGCTCTCATCGAACAGGTGCAAGTACCACTGGCCGGGTGCGCCGTCCGCTTCCTTGATGCGGGTCCAGGCCGACCCGCCGAACTTGCTCCGCCAGTTGTTGGGTGGTTGATCGCCGTCGGGGCCGCGGCCGTCGCGGAAGATGTAGCGAGCCCGCTCGGGGCTTCCCGGCGGTGCGGCGAGGGCCTGCTGGAACCACGCATGGTCGCTCGAGGAGTGGTTGGGCACGAGATCGACGATCAGCCGCAGGCCCAGGTGGTGAGCGCGCTCGATCAGAACGTCGAAATCGGCCAGCGTGCCGAAGCGCGGGTCCACGTCGCGGTAGTCGGCGACGTCGTAGCCGGCGTCGCGCTGCGGTGAGCGGTAGAACGGGGAGATCCACAGTGCGTCGACGCCCAACTCGACCAGATGGGGGAGCCGCGAGGTGATGCCGGGCAGGTCGCCCAGGCCGTCGCCGTCCGCGTCGGCCCAGGAGCGCGGGTAGACCTGGTAGATGACGGCGTCGCGCCACCAGGGACTCGTGGCAGAGGACATGGGCATTGGTTCTCCTCTCGAGACGGGCCGATAGATTCGGACCATGACACAGCGCACGCTCGTCCTCATCAAACCCGACGCCGTCCGTCGCGGCTTGGTGGGTGAAGTCCTCTCCCGCTACGAGGCCAAGGGGCTGTCGCTCGTGGCGATGGAGTTGCGCTCGATCGACGAGCAGATGGCCGATGCGCACTACGCCGAGCACGTCGAGCAGCCGTGGTACCCGCCGTTGCGCGAGTTCGCGGTTTCCGGACCGCTCGTGGCCCTTGTGCTCGAAGGTGACGAGGCCATCGCGGTCGTCCGCGCCCTGAACGGCGCGACCGACGGACGGGCCGCCGCGCCCGGCACGATCCGCGGCGATCTCTCGTTGTCCAACCGGGAGAACCTCGTGCACGCCTCGGACTCCGAGGAGTCCGCCGCGCGTGAGATGGCGCTCTGGTTCCCCGAGCTCTGACCGCCGGCGCACTGCCGCGCCGCTGGGCGAACTAGGCGTACGTCGGCGGCACGAGGTGGTGCACGACCTGGTGGAACTGCCCGCGCACCTCGTCGGGCAGCCAGATGACGTCGTGGGAGTTCGACGCCAAGTCCAGGTCCTCTTGCAAGGTCACCACGTCGACGACCTGACGCGGGTAGTCCCGGCGTCGCTCCTCCAACGCGACCAGCGAGATCCGGATCGTCACCCCGAACGGGTTGGGGTTGACCGCTCCGATGCCCCAGAACTCCTGCGGGTCCGCGGTCGCGCGCTGTTCGAGGTCGATCATCACGGTCGTGGTCTCTTCCTCGAGCGCCGGAAGGTCGACTTCCTCGGCCGCCACGAGCTCGACCTCGACGGATCGCACCTGATCCGCGCCCTGCCCGTCGAACCGAAGCACCTCGCGCAACGACCCGCGAGCCGGGAGCACGGCCTGGCCCACATGCGTCCCATGCACGCCGCGGGTCGTGACGTGCGGGAGTTCGATGCCGTACATGTTGTGCGGGCGGAACCGCAGCGTCGGCATCACCGACACGTCCGTGTTGTTGGTGATCGTCAGGGTCTGGTCGAGCGACCCGTCGGTCGCGACGGGCACGTACCTGAGCGTGAAGGGCTGGGGCTTGCGCTGACGTCGTTTCACGCAGCGAGCCTAGTGGGCCTCCGAGCCTGCCCACGGGGTTTCACTGAGCGTGGGGCGAGCGCCTACCCTGGACGTCATGTCCGTCGAGTCCGTCTTCCCCCGCCTGGAGCCCCTGCTGCCGAGTGTGAGCAAGCCGATCCAGTACATCGGCGGTGAGCTCAACTCGACCGTGAAGGACTGGGACGAAGCCCAGGTGCGCTGGGCGCTCATGTACCCCGACGCGTACGAGGTCGGCCTGCCCAACCAGGGCGTCCAGATCCTCTACGAGGTCCTCAACGAGCGCGAGGGCATCCTCGCGGAGCGCACCTACGCCGTCCTGCCCGACATGGAGCAGGTCATGCGCGAGCACGGCATCCCGCAGTTCACCGTCGACGCCCACCGCCCGGTGAGCGCGTTCGACGTGCTCGGCGTCAGCTTCGCGACCGAACTCGGTTACACCAACCTTCTCACCGCACTCGATCTGGCGGGCATCCCGCTCCACGCGGTCGACCGCACCGACGACCACCCGATCGTGCTGGCCGGCGGCCACAGCGCCTTCAACCCCGAGCCGATCGCCGACTTCATCGACGCCGCCGTCCTGGGCGACGGCGAGGAGGTCGTGCTCGCGATCAGCGAGGTCATCCGCGAGTGGAAGGACGAGGGTCGTCCCGGCGGGCGCGACGAGGTGCTCGCCCGGCTCGCTGCCTCGGGCGGCGTGTACATCCCGAAGTTCTACGACGTCACGTATCTGCCGGACGGCCGCATCGAGAAGGTCGCGCCCAACCGCGACGGCATCCCGTGGACGATCTCCAAGCACACGCTCATGGACCTCGACGACTGGCCGTACCCGAAGAAGCCGCTCGTGCCGCTCGCCGAGACGGTGCACGAGCGCTTCAGCGTCGAGATCTTCCGCGGCTGCACCCGTGGTTGCCGGTTCTGCCAGGCGGGCATGATCACCCGGCCGGTGCGCGAGCGCTCGATCCAGACGATCGGCCAGATGGTCGACAACGGCCTCAAGCAGTCCGGCTTCGAGGAGGTCGGTCTCCTGAGCCTCTCGAGCGCCGATCACTCCGAGATCGGCGACGTCGCCCAGCAGCTCGGCGACCGGTACGAGGGCACCAACACCTCGCTGTCGCTGCCCTCCACCCGCGTGGACGCGTTCAACATCACCCTCGCCAACGAGTTCAGCCGCAACGGCCGCCGTTCGGGCCTGACGTTCGCCCCCGAGGGCGGCAGCGAGCGGCTGCGCAAGGTCATCAACAAGATGGTCAGCGAGGAGGACCTCATCCGCACCGTCGCCGCCGCGTACTCGCATGGCTGGCGCCAGGTGAAGCTGTACTTCATGTGCGGTCTGCCCACCGAGACCGACGAGGACGTCCTGCAGATCGGCGAGCTCGCCAAGCGGGTCATCGAGACCGGCCGCGAGGTGTCGGGCCGCAAGGACATCCGGTGCACGGTCTCGATCGGCGGGTTCGTGCCGAAGCCGCACACGCCGTTCCAATGGGCGTCGCAGCTCGATCACGAGACCACTGACGAGCGGCTGCGCAAGCTGCGCGAGTCGGTGCAGAGCGACAAGCGGTTCGGTCGCGCCATCGGCTTCCGCTACCACGACGGCAAGCCGGGGATCGTCGAAGGCCTGCTGTCGCGCGGTGACCGCCGGGTCGGCTCCATCATCGAGGCTGTGTGGCGTGACGGCGGCCGTTTCGACGGCTGGAGCGAGCACTTCAGCTACGAGCGCTGGGCGGCCAAGGCCGCCGAGGTGCTCGAGGGCACGCCCGTCGACCTGGACTGGTACACGACCCGGGAGCGGGACTACGACGAGGTGCTGCCGTGGGACCACCTCGACTCGGGCCTCGATCGCGAGTGGCTCTGGGAGGACTGGCAGGACGCCGTCGATCCGGAGGGAGCGACCGAGGTCGAGGACTGCCGCTGGACGCCGTGCTTCGACTGCGGCGTGTGCCCGCAGATGGACCTCGACATCCAGATCGGCCCCACCGGCCAGAAGCTCCTGCCGCTCTCCGTCGTCTGAGGCCCTCCCCGCCGCTCCGGAGGGTCACCGGAGCTTCGCCCGGCCCACTCGCCACTGGCTACTCGCCGAGTGGCGCATTGTGGTGACCGAGTGGCGCAGTATAGGTGCGATATCGGCGGAAACTCCCCACTTTTGCGCCACTCGCGGGTCTCTGAGCCGCGGGGCGCCTCAGGTGCGGGGGGCCCGCCACTCGCGGGGCCCTTACTTGCCGAGGCGGGACTCCAGCGGCGCGGAGCGGGCGATGAAGGTGCCGGCCACCGCGATGACGACGGCGGCGCCGATGAGCACCATGAGCGGGGCGTCCCAGCTGCCGGTCACGTCGTGGAGCAGCCCGGTGCCGAACGGCGCGGTCGCGCCGACGAGGTAGCCCGGTCCCTGGGTCATCGCCGAGAGCGCCGTCGTCCCGGCCGCGGTTGTGGTCCGGTAGCCGATCATGGCGAGCACCCACGAGAAGGCTCCACCGCCGAGCCCGAGCGTGACGGCCCACAGCACCGGGGCGGCGTCGGGCGCGAGGAGGACGCCGAGCCATCCGGCGACGGTCAGCACCCCGAAGGCCACCGGGAGCGCGGGAGTCTCGCCCCAGCGACGGATGAGCCAGGGCAGGGCCAGCGTCATCGGGATACCCACGGCGGTCAGGACGCCGAGCATGAACCCCGCAGTGTCCGGCGCGACGCCACCGTCGCTGAGCATCGCCGCGAACCAGCCGAACTGCGCGTAGGCCCCGCCGGACTGCGCGGCGAAGCACGCCAGCATGGCCCAGGTCAGCGGTGATCGCGCGACCACGCTGAGCGGCAGCGGGTGATCGGACGCCGCCAGGGAACGCTTGACGTCATGGCGCAGCATCCGCAGCCAGGGGAGCAGCGTGATCACGGCCAGCGCAGCCCACATGCCGAGTGCCAGGCGCCAACCGCCGTCCGAATGGGACACGGGCACCGAGATCGTCGAGCCGAGTGTCGCGCCGCCCATGAGTGCGGCGCCGAACAGCGCGCTGAGCAGGCCGATGCGATCGGGGAAGTGCACCTTGACCAGTGGTGGCAGCACGACGTTGCCGATCGCCGCTCCCGACAGCGCCAGGAACGACATCGCGAAGAACAACCAGGGTCCGTCGGCGAGCACCCGCAACGCGACGCCGCTCGCGATCGCCACGAGGGCGACCACGGTCGTGCGGTGCAGACCGAGGTGTCGCACGATCGCGTCCGTCCCCAGGCCGAACACCGCGAAGCAGACCATCGGCAGCGTCGTCAGGAGGCCCGCCGCCGTCGAGCTGAGGCCGAGGTCGGTCTGCAGCGCGTCCATGACGACGCCGACGCTGCTCACCGCCACGCGGAGGTTCAGGGCCAACAGGATGATGGAAGCGCCGACGAGCACGCGGCCCCGGGCGGAGGGTGAGGTGGACATCATCGCCATTCAACCCCGCCCGCCTGACTGCCCGACCGGCAGGTCATCGGGAGTCACGTTCTAGGCTCGACGCCATGAGCAACGACGGCAGCAGGACGCTGGAGGGAACCCCGAATCCGGAGGCCCCCAACCCGCAGTTGCCCATCGTGCAGAAGCTGCGCATCCGGTATGCCAAGCGGGGCCGCCTCCGCTTCACGAGCCACCGCGACTTCGGGCGGGCGTTCGAGCGTGCGGTCCGCCGTGCGGCGCTGCCGATCGGGTACAGCTCCGGCTTCACGCCGCACCCCAAGATCTCCTATGCAGGTGCCTCACCCACCGGCGCGGCCAGCGAGGCGGAGTACCTCGAGATCGGCCTGACGCAGCGGCTCGAGCCCGACACCGTCCGCGAGCGGCTCGACGAGGCGCTGCCCGACGGCCTCGACATCATGGACGTCGTGGTCGCCACGCCCGGCGCGCTCGCCGATCGACTGGAAGCGAGCCACTGGCGCATCCGCGTCCCGGAGCTTCCCATCGAGAACGCGCGGCAGGCGGTTTCCGCCTTCGAACAGCAGGACGAGATCCTCGTCGAACGCATGATGAAGCGCGGTCCGAAGACCTTCGACATCCGCGCCGCCGTCGTGTCCTTGCGCGCCGAGTCCGATCCCGATGAGGCGGCATGTGCGATACTGGACCTGGTCGTACGCCATGGCACACCGTCAGTACGACCGGACGACGTACTCGTCGGACTCCGTTCCGCGTGTGGACTGGCCACCGGGCAGACGCCCGTTGCGACTCGCCTGGCCCAGGGCCCGCTCGACCCGGAGACCGGCACGGTCGGCGATCCGCTCGCTCACGACCGCGACGCTTCTTGACCGAAGCCGACCGCGGCGGGCCGAGCTGGTCGTCGTAGTGACAGGCCGAACGGCGTCCGCCCCTCGATGCGAGGACGCACCGAGGTCGACGACAGACTTGTCGGTCCCGAGGGACCGTTGACCCCAGGCCCGGGGCGCTCAGGCGCATCGGGCGAAGGAGAGCAGATGCTCGACGACGACACCACTGACAACTCCACCGCGGACGACAGCTCGACCGGCCAGCCGGCCGCTACCGAGCCCACGTCACCGACCTCCACGGTCACCAGCACGACCCGCCGCCGCGCGGCCGGCCGACCCGCCGGGCCGCCCGCCGCGCTGAGCACCGACATCTTCGCGCCGCCCACGGCGCGCCCCGCCGTCCCGGAGCCCGACGAGGCCGAGGACGAGGACGACGAGTCCGCACAGAGCACCGAGAAGGCTGCGGCCGAGACCAGCAAGCCCGCCGCCACCATCGCCGCGATGTTCCAGGCTCCACCGGCCGAACTCGCTCCGCCCAAGCCCAAGCCCGAGCGCGTTCCCGAGCCGGACGACGACGCCGACGTCGACGACGCGGACCACGACGGCGATGACGACGACGCCGCGCCCAAGCGCCGCCGCCGCAGCCGCGGCGGTCGCCGCCGCCGCAAGAACGGCGACGACGGTGACGACTCCGGCGACGAGGCCAAGGACACCGACACCGATCAGAACGACGCCGGCAAGCAGTCCGACAACGACGACAACGACGAGGGCAACGGCTCGCCGTCGCGTCGTCGCCGCCGCCGCGCCCGCGCCGGAGAAGACGCCGACACCGCGCCGGACGATCCGGAGAACACCGTCGTCAAGGTCCGCGAGGGCCGCAGCGCCGAGGACGAGATCGCCGGAGTCAGCGGTTCGACCCGTCTCGAGGCCAAGAAGCAGCGCCGTCGTGAGGGCCGCGAGGCCGGGCGTCGCCGCGCGCCGATCGTGAGCGAGGCCGAGTTCCTGGCCCGCCGCGAGTCGGTCAACCGCGAGATGGTCGTGCGTCAGCGTGACGACTACACCCAGATCGCGGTGCTGGAGGACAAGGTGCTCGTCGAGCACTACGTCGCCCGCGAGTCGCAGGTCTCGATCATCGGCAACGTCTACCTCGGCAAGGTCCAGAACGTGCTGCCGAGCATGGAGGCCGCGTTCGTCGACATCGGTGCCGGCCGCAACGCGGTCATCTACGCCGGCGAGGTCGACTGGTCGAACGTCGAGAACGGCAAGCAGCGCAAGATCGAGGACGCTCTCCAGCCGGGGCAGACGATCCTCGTCCAGGTCACCAAGGACCCGATCGGCCAGAAGGGCGCACGGCTCACGAGCCAGATCAGCCTGCCCGGGCGGTTCCTCGTCTACGTTCCCGGCGGCGGCAGCAACGGCATCTCCCGCAAGCTCCCCGACTCCGAGCGCTCGCGCCTCAAGGGCCTGCTCAAGGAGGTGCTCCCCGAGAACGCCAGCGTCATCGTCCGCACGGCGGCCGAGGGCGCCACGGAGGAGCAGCTCACGCGCGACGTGCATGCGTTGAGCGCCCGCTGGGAGGACATCGAGCGCAAGGTGGCGGCCGGCAAGGCCCCTGAGCTGCTCTATGCCGAGCCCGATCTGATGATCAAGGTCGTTCGCGACCTGTTCAACGAGGACTTCGCCAAGCTCATCGTCCAGGGCGACGAGGCCTGGGACATGGTGCAGGGCTACATCGGCCACGTCGCCCCCGACCTGGCCGATCGGCTCGAGCGCTGGGACGGCGACAACGACGTCTTCGCCGAGTACCGGCTCGACGAGCAGATCCACAAGGCCCTCGACCGCAAGGTCCACCTGCCCTCGGGCGGTTCGCTCGTCATCGACCGCACCGAGGCGATGACGGTCGTCGACGTCAACACCGGCCGGTTCACCGGCTCGGGCGGCAATCTCGAGGAGACCGTCACCAAGAACAACCTCGAGGCGGCCGAGGAGATCGTCCGCCAGCTCCGCCTGCGCGACATCGGTGGCATCATCGTCATCGACTTCATCGACATGGTGCTCGAGAGCAACCGCGACCTGGTGCTGCGTCGCCTCGTCGAGTGCCTCGGGCGTGACCGCACCCGACATCAGGTCGCCGAGGTGACGTCGCTCGGCCTGGTCCAGATGACCCGCAAGCGCATCGGCACGGGACTTCTGGAGTCCTTCAGCCACGAGTGCGAGCACTGCAAGGGCCGTGGCGTCGTCATCGCCGACGAGCCGGTCGAGCCGAAGAAGGACGAGGCGCGCCGGCGGCGTGGCGGCCGCGGCGGCAAGGGTCGGGGCAATAACGGCAACGGCGAGAAGCAGCAGGACGCTTCAAGCGAGCGGAAGGCTGACGCCACGGCCGAGCAGAAGGCTGAGGTCGCCGCGGAGCAGAAGGCCGAGGCCACCGCGGAGCAGGAGACCCCGGTTCAGGGCAAGGCCGAGGGCGGCAAGCGCAACCGGCGTCAGTCCAAGCCGGTCGAGCAGGCGGCCGACGAAAGCGCCGACTCGACCGCGGAACCGGCGCCCCAGGACGCGCTTGCGACGAGCGAAGCCTCCGCTGAGGCGACCGTCGAGTCGCAGGACTCGCCCGAGCAGCAGGAGGCGCAGACGGCGGCACAGCCCCGTGCCCGCGCGTCGCGGAGCCGCCGCAAGCCCAAGGCGGACCAGGCCGCGGACGCGGCGCAGTTGCCGCTCGATCAGCCCGAGGCCGCCGCGACTCCCGAGGTCGCTCAGCCCCAGGCCGTCGAGCCGCAGGCCGAGCCTGCGGTCGGGGCGGACGCCGCGTCCGAGGACACGGGCGCTGACTCGCCCGCGGAGCCCGCCGCGGTCGTCGTGACCCGTCCCAAGCGTGCGCGGAAGCGGGCCACCCGGCCTGCCGCAGCGCCCGAGCCCTCGACTCCGGTCGAGGATGCGGCCCCGTCGCGCTCCGAAGAGCAGGCGGCTCCGGAGGGCGGAACCGGCCCCGTTTTGACCGAGGATGGGTCGGGTCAGTAGAGTAGACAGTCGGTGCGCCCCGGCGCGCCGTTCTCGTGCGTGTCACACGCACCCTGAACAGACATTCGAGTGAGGAATCCCGTGGTGTACGCAATCGTGCGCAATGGCGGCGGCCAGGCCAAGGTCGCGGTCGGCGACGTCATCGAGATCGACAAGGTCAAGGCCACCGAGGGTGACAGCGTCACGCTCCCCGCGGTGCTGCTGGTCGACGGCGACAACGTGACGTCGGACGCCGACGCGCTCGCCAAGGTCACGGTGAACGCCGAAGTTGTCGGCGCCACCAAGGGCCCCAAGATCGTCATCCAGAAGTACAAGAACAAGACCGGTTACAAGAAGCGCCAGGGTCACCGTCAGAAGTACACCCAGGTCAAGATCACCGGCATCGAGAAGTAAGGGTCGAGGGACATGGCACACAAGAAGGGCGCAGCCTCCACCAAGAACGGTCGCGACTCCAACGCCCAACGCCTCGGCGTCAAGCGTTTCGGCGGCCAGCAGGTCAACGCCGGTGAGATCATCGTCCGCCAGCGTGGAACCCACTTCCACCCCGGCGTGAACGTCGGCCGTGGTGGCGACGACACGCTGTTCGCGCTGTCGGCCGGTGCCGTCGAGTTCGGCACCAAGCGCGGCCGCAAGGTCGTCAACATCGTCCCGTCGGAGTGACGTCGCAGACTGACTCACATCGACGAGAAGGGGTAGTCCGCGCACGCGGGCTACCCCTTCTGTCATTTCTCTTCCGCTGCTAAAGGAGCACCCATGGCCATCCCGACCTTCGTCGACCAGGTGACGCTGCACGTCCAGGCCGGCAACGGCGGCCACGGAGTGGCGTCCGTCCACCGCGAGAAGTTCAAGCCGCTCGGCGGGCCCGACGGCGGCAACGGCGGCCACGGCGGCGACGTCATCGTGCGCGTCGACCCCGACGTCACGACGCTCATCGACTTCCACCACGAGCCCCACCGCAAGGCCGGCAACGGTGCACCGGGCGCGGGCTCGCACCGCAACGGCGCGAACGGCGACGACCTCGTCCTGCGCGTTCCCGACGGCACCGTCGTGCGCGATCGCGGTGGCGAGGTGCTGGCCGACCTCGTCGGCGCCGGCACCGAACTCGTCATCGCGGCCGGGGGCCGCGGCGGTCTCGGCAACGCGGCGCTGGCCTCGAGCAAGCGCAAGGCGCCCGGCTTCGCGCTCAAGGGCGAGCCGGGCGAGGAGCGCACGGTCACGCTCGAGCTGAAGGTCGTGGCCGACATCGGCCTCATCGGCTTCCCCTCGGCCGGCAAATCCAGCCTCATCGCGGCGCTGTCGCGGGCACGTCCCAAGATCGCCGACTACCCGTTCACCACGCTCGTTCCCAACCTCGGCGTCGTGAAGGCAGGCTCGACCACCTTCACGGTGGCCGACGTCCCCGGCCTGATCGAGGGCGCGAGCGAGGGCAAGGGCCTCGGCCACGACTTCCTGCGCCACGTCGAGCGCTGCGCCGCGCTCGTCCACGTCATCGACTGCGCGACGGTCGAGCCCGGCCGCGACCCGCTGACCGACCTCGACATCATCGAGAACGAGCTGGCGCGCTATTCCGAGCTCGCCGGCGTCGACCTCTCGGACCGTCCGCGCCTCGTCGCCCTGAACAAGGTCGACGTGCCGGACGCGGCCCAGATCGCCGAGTTCGTCAAGGCCGATCTCGAGGCGCGCGATCTCGACGTCTACGAGATCTCGGCGGCGAGCCACGCGGGACTCAAGGAGCTGTCGTTCGCGATGGCCGAGATCGTCGAGGCGCGCCGCGCCGCGGCTCCCAAGGTCGAGGCCACCCGGATCGTGCTGCGCCCGCCGGCACCGTCGGGCGTGGACCAGGAGTTCACGATCGAGCAGCGCGGCAACCAGTGGCTCGTGCGCGGCGATAAGCCGCGCCGCTGGGTGCGCCAGACCGACTTCACCAACGACGAGGCCGTGGGCTTCCTCGCTGACCGCCTCAACCGCCTCGGTGTGGAGGACGAGCTCCTCGCCCGGGGCGCTCAGCCGGGTGACGACATCCTCATCGGTGACGACGACGATGCCGTCGTGTTCGACTTCGATCCGACCATCACGGCCGGCGCCGAAGTGCTCGGTCGTCGCGGTGAGGACCTGCGGCTGGAGCAGAACACGCGCCGCACGACGCGTGAGCGCCGTGAGCGACTCGCCGCCAAGCGTGCCTGGGAGATCGAGGCGAGGGCGGCGCGTCAGCGAGGCGAGGAGCCGCCCCCGCGGCCCGAGGGTCTCGACGAGTTCGACGACGAGGACGAGGACGACGATCTTCTCGAGTGGTCCGCAGAGGAGGTCTACGACCTGGACGAGGGGGACCGGCCGTGAGCCGGCTCGTCGTCAAGGTCGGGTCGTCCTCGTTGACGACGCCCGACGGTCACATCGACCCCGACCGCATCGGCACGGTGGTCGACGCCGTCGCCCGCGCCCGTTCCGCAGGCGACGAAGTCGTCCTGGTGAGCTCCGGTGCGATCGCTGCCGGCCTCGGTCCGCTGGGCCTGCGAACCCGTCCGCGCGACCTCGCGACGCAGCAGGCGGCCGCGAGCGTGGGGCAGGGCGCCCTCGTGGAGTTCTACGGCCGGCGGTTCGCTCAGCACGGCTTGCGGGTCGGACAGGTCCTGCTCACGCTCGACGACGTCACGCGCCGCAGCCACTACCGCAACGCGCACCAGACGTTCGCGAAGCTCCTCGAACTGGGGGTCGTGCCGATCGTCAACGAGAACGACACCGTCGCGACGAGCGAGATCCGGTTCGGTGACAACGATCGGCTCGCCGCCTTGGTGTCGCATCTGGTCCATGCCGACGAGTTGGTGTTGCTCTCGGACGTCGACGCGCTCTACACGGGTCATCCTGACCTCCCCGCGTCGCGTCGCATCGAGATCGTCGGGGGAGACGAGGACCTCGCTGAGGTCGATGTGAGCCGGGTCGGCTCTGCCGTGGGGACCGGAGGGATGGTCACCAAGGTCGAGGCCGCGCGTATCGCGACGGCCGCGGGTATCCCCGTCGTGCTCACGAGTGCGGCGTTGGCGGGGGAGGCGTTGCGCCATGAGTCGGTGGGCACCCGCTTCGTCCCGACGGGCAAGCGCCGGCCGACGCGATTGCTGTGGCTCGCGCATGCGAGTGAGACCAAGGGACGGTTGACGCTCGACGATGGAGCCGTCCGGGCCATCACCGAGCGCAAGGCGTCGTTGCTGGCCGCCGGCGTGGCTGCGGTCGACGGCACCTTCACCGCCGGTGACCCCGTCGACCTCGTGCGGCTCGACGGCACCGTCGTCGCCCGCGGTCTGGTCAACTTCGATGCGCGTGAGCTGCCGACGATGGTCGGACGCTCCTCCCATGAGCTCGTCGAGCTGCTCGGACCGGAGTACGAGCGCGAGGTCGTCCATCGCGACGATCTGGTGGTCCTCTGACGAATACGCCTGTCGTTCCAGCGCGGATCGACAAAGGGGTACCCCCGGTTTGACGGCCTCTGAAGGGCCCGTGTAATGTAGTTCTTGTTGCTGAGGGCGACGGAGCGCAAGGCCGGAAGGCGGGGCGCTCGGCCTCAGGAGCCACCTCTACCGAA
>NZ_RQJX01000008.1 GCF_003850045.1 Aeromicrobium camelliae
CAGCTACCGCGGATACTCACCACCGGACCACCTGAAAAACGCCATCCGCTACAGAGACGGCACCTGCAGATACCCCGGATGCGCCACCAAGGCCACCAACTGCGACCTCGACCACCGAGAACCCTGGCCCAACGGCCACACCTGCGCCGACAACCTCTGGGCACTCTGCAGGCACCACCACAAACTCAAAACCTTCGACCACGCCATCCCCATCGAGCACGAGGACGGCTGGGCCTGGGACGTCGGCGGCACCATCCTGACCGAATGACGCGTCAGCGGTACGCCGGGGAAGCGCCGATCCGAGCATGCCCGAGCGCATCGGGGCTCGTGACGCGCGCACGGCGATACGTTCTCGTCGCGGGCGCCAGAAGTGGGTCGGCTCGGATCGGCAGACCCGGCGTTTCGTTCAGATCGCTCAGCGGGTCGTGTTCGTACGAAGCGGACTGCACATGACTGCATTCTGAAAACGGTCCACCTTCATGTTCTAGTCTACACGTTCAGACCGTCTGAGGGTTACGGCCGTGCGCCGCGCATGGTGATGCAGCGCTCCGCTGCCGCGGAACCGCTGGCGAGCGCGGCCTTGGGGTCGCGGGTCCGGAGCCATTCGCTGAGGAAGCCCGCGGTGAAGGCGTCTCCGGCGCCCGTCGTGTCGAGCACCGCCACGCGCGGAGCGGTGACCTGGGCTCGCACGTCTCCCCCGACGTACGCCGCGCCCATCGCCCCGAGCGTCACGACCACGTGCGGATACGCCTCAGCCAGCCGGTCGAAGTCGACGAAGGGGCCGGTGGCGCCGGCGAGCAGGCGCGCCTCCTCCATGTTCGGCACGACGAGATCGGCACCTGCGGTCCACGCGAGGAAGTCCTCCACCCCGCACTGACGCAGAAACCCCGTCGAGCTCGGGTCGACGCTGATGCCGACGCCCCGTGCGCGCGCCGCCCGGACGAGGTGCTGAGCCACCGGCAGAGTGTCGGGGTCGAAGAACGTGTAGCCGGTGAGATGCAGCCAGTCGACGCCGTCCCAGATGCTCTCGTCGAGATCGTCGATGGTGAGCGCACTGTTCGCGGCGCGGTCGACGAACATCGTCCGGTCCGCGTCATCGTCGAGGGTCAGGACGATGGTCGCCGTCGGGAGCACCGGGTCGGCGACTAGTTGGGCGTCGACGCCGACATTGGCGAGCGCGTCGCCGTGGCGCCCCACGCCGTCGGCTCCCACCTTCCCGACGAAGCGTGTGGGTGCCCCGAGGTGTCCGAGCCACGCGGCCGTGTTCGCGGCCGACCCGCCCGGCGTCATGCGCACCTCGGCACGCGTGTCGCTGCGGGGGTTGATCGGCTCGAGTGGCCGCACGCCGATGTCGTCGACGACGTCTCCCACGACGAGGATCATCGCGCCGCCCAGGCCGTCGCGATCTCGGCCGCCACGCGGATGTTGTTGCGCGCGATGTCGAGGTTCACGCGCAAGCTCTCACCGCCGGTGATGTCCACGATCGTCTGCAGCAGGAACGGCGTGACGTCCTTGCCGCTCAACCCCTCGTCGTCGGCCCGGCGGAGCGCCTCGGCGAGCGCGTCGTCATGAATCTGCGGATCGAGTTGCTGGTCGACCGGGAGCGGGTTGGCGACGAGAATGCCGCTGCGCTGCTCCAGGGCGTCACGAGCGGCCATCACCGCTGCGACGGCGGCGGCATCGGGCACGTTCCAGTCGAGCGCGTGACCGGAGCTGGAGAGCCAGAAGCTCGGGAACTCCTCGGTCCGGTAGCCGAGGACCGGCACACTCAACGTCTCGAGCCGTTCTAGCGTCGCGGGGATGTCGAGGATGGACTTCACGCCGGCCGACACGACGGTGATCGGTACGTGCGCGAGGACCGTCAGGTCCGCCGACTCGTCGAAACTCTCCGCAGCACCACGGTGCACGCCCCCGAGACCGCCGGTGGCGAACACGCGGATGCCGGCACGGTCGGCGATGAACGAGGTCGCCGCCACCGTCGTCGCGCCGCTCACGCCGCGCGCCGTGACGATCGGCAGGTCCCGGACGCTGAGCTTGACGATGTCCTCCGTCGCGATGCGCTCGAGCTCGGCGGGCGTGAGACCGGCCTTCAGCCGGCCGTCGAGCACGGCGACCGTCGCCGGAACCACCCCCACGTCGCGGAGGATCTGCTCGAACTCCTGGGCGGCGGCGAGATTGTCCGGCCGCGGGAGTCCGTGCGAGATGATCGTCGATTCCAGGGCAACGACCGGACGGCCCTCAGCGAGGGCGCCGGCGACTTCAGCAGAGCACTCGACCTTCACGCCCCGAGGCTATCGAGGCGTGAAGGTCGATCGGGGTAGTCAGGCGTCGCGGCGTCGAAGCATCACGCCGGCGAGCGCCACCACGACGGCCACCTCGGCGAGGAAGACCGCGAAGCCGACCCACGGGTCCAGCAGGTTCGGGTTGAACATGACCGGTGCGGCGATCGAACCACCGGTGTTGCTGGGCAGGAGCTTGTTGATCCACTGACCCGTCTCACCGGGTACGAGCATGACCATGGTCGGCAGGACGAACAAGGCGGTGAGCAGGATGGTCACGGCACCGGCGGTGTGGCGGACGAGGAACCCGACCGCGACGGCCAGCACTCCGAGACCGGCCAGGTACAGGCCGCTGCCGAACATCGAGCGCAGGACGTCCCCCTCGAGGCCCACACCGATGCCCTCGGCCTCCAGGAACGCATTGCCCCCGACGTACCCGAGCAGCGCGGTCGCGGTCCCGACCACGAAGAGCACGGCGGCGAGTAGCACCGCTTTCGCCGTGAAGACCCGGGCTCGCGACGGCACTGCCGCGAACGAGCTGCGGATCATCCCCGATCCGTACTCCGCCGTGACGGTGAGGACACCGAGCACGACCGCGGCAGCGGGCGCGAGCATCATGCCGAACGTGATGAACGACCCTGGAGACTCGTCGGCCTCCGGGCTCGCCAACCACTCGGCGTTGAGCGCGCAGATGAGGGTGGTCAGGCCGGCGCCGACGACGACGAGCGCCATCAGCGTCCACCAGGTCGAGCGGACGGTGCGGAGCTTGACCCACTCGGCGTGCAGGATCGATCCGAATCCGGGTCGCGCAGTGATCAGACCGCGGGGCGGGGCGAGCGTGCTCATGCCGCGACTCCTTCCGTGGAGTGATACTCGACGGCCTCGGCCGTCAAGGTCATGAAGGCGTCCTCGAGCGACGACCGCACGAGGGTCAGTTCGTGGAGAAGCAGGCCGTGGGAGCACACCAGCTCTCCCACCGCGGCGGCGTCGGCTCCGATGACGCGCACCTCGTCGTCCAGCTCGGTGACGGCGAAGCCCCGGCCGCTGAGCAGTGCCGCGACCTCGCGGGACTGCGGCGAGCGCAGCCGGACGTGGCTGGCGGCGTGGTGCGCCATGAAGTCGGTCATCGAGGTGTCGGCGAGGATCGTGCCGCGGCCGATGACGATGAGGTGATCGGCCATGAGCGCCATCTCGGACATCAGATGGCTCGAGACGAAGACGGTCCGCCCTTCGGCCGCGAGTTGTCGCGCGAGTTCACGCACCCACCGGATGCCTTCGGGGTCGAGCCCGTTGACCGGTTCGTCGAGCACGACCGTCCCCGGGTCGCCGAGCAGCGCCGCGGCGATGCCGAGCCGCTGCCCCATGCCGAGCGAGTACGCGCCGACCCGCCGGCCGGCGACTTTCTCGAGGCCGACGAGGCCGATGACCTCGTCGACTCGCCGCTGCGGGATGCGGTTGCTGACCGCGAGCCAGCGCAGGTGGTCCCGCGCGGTACGGCCGGGATGGACGGCGTCGGCATCGAGGAGGGCGCCGATCTCCCGCAACGGCGCGCCGGTGTCGGCGTACGCGTGGCCGTTGACGGTGACCGACCCCGAGGTGGGGGCGTCGAGGCCGAGGATCATCCGCATCGTGGTGGACTTGCCCGCGCCGTTGGGGCCGAGGAAGCCCGTCACGCGGCCGGGCTCGACGGTGAAGTCGACCGCATCGACCGCGGTAGTCGCGCCGTAGCGCTTCGTGAGGTGGCGTGCCTGGATCATGCGTCCAGCCTCGCGGCGCTGCACCGTGCGCCACATCGGGGAACGACCCCGAAACACCCCTCGACCCGCCCCTGAGGCCGGATCGGGGTCCTCAGGTCAGGAGATCTCGGCGCGGTAGAAGTTCGCGTGCGAGCGCGAGGGCGTCGGTCCACGCTGGCCCTGGTAGCGCGAGCCGTACTTCGCGGAACCGTACGGATGCTCGGCCGGCGAGGAGAGCTGGAAGAAGCACAGCTGACCGATCTTCATGCCCGGATAGAGCTTGATCGGCAGCGTCGCGACGTTGGCCAGCTCGAGCGTGATGTGGCCTCCGAAGCCCGGGTCGATGAAGCCGGCCGTGCTGTGCGTCAGCAGACCGAGCCGCCCGAGCGAGCTCTTGCCTTCGAGGCGCGCGGCGATGTCGTCGGGGAGCGTCACGTACTCGTACGTCGAGCCGAGGACGAACTCGCCCGGGTGGAGCACGAAGGCGTCGTCGCCCTCGACCTCGACCTGCCGGGTGAGGTCCGACTGATCGGCCGCGGGGTCGATGTGCGGGTACTTGTGGTTGTCGAAGACCCGGAACAGCCGGTCGAGCCGCACGTCGATGCTCGACGGCTGGATCATCGACGGCTCGAGCGGATCGAGCGACACGCGTCCGGCGTCGATCTGGGCGAGGATGTCGCGGTCCGAGAGCAGCACGTGGACAACCTAACGCATCGCGCTGGGCGCTGGTGGCCCTCGGCGCCTGCTACGACAGACCGCGGAGGCCGTCGACGACGGTGGCGACGGCACCGAGGAAGGCGAGCACGATCACGAACGCCCGTGCCTGGTCGTCGCGGATGTAGCGCTGGAGCCAGTCCCCGGCGAACACGCCAGCGACGATGAGGGCGATGACGAGCAGCCACAGCAGTACGCCGAGGTCGGGCGCCGATGTGGGGCTGGTGACGGCCTTGGTCGTGAGTGTGACGACCGACGTGGCGATGAACAACGGCTGCAAGGTGGCGACGAATTGCGGCTGAGGGACCCGCGCCAGTAGTGCGTAGGCGGTGAAGGCCGGCCCCGCGGCACCGGCGATCGCGTTCGAGGCCCCGCCGATGGCCCCTGCCACGGCCCCTGCCCCGACGCCACGCACCACGAGCCGTGTCCGCTGGAGCGCCCAGGAGATGCTCAAACCCACGAGCACCACGATTCCCACGACCACCGAGACGGGTGCCGGAGGAAGTCCCAAAGCGAGCCAGGAGGCCGGGACCGTCGCGATCATCGCTGGGATCCCGAGGGCGGCGAACAGCCGCCAGTCCACGTCGCTCCAGACCCGCGCCATGACGAGCGCCGACGACACGAGCCCGCACGCGTTGATGACGATGACGCCCTCATGCGCGCCGAGCAGCAGCACCAGGAAGGGCGAGGCCAGCAGCGCGAAACCGAGCCCGGCGACGCGCTGAGCGACGGCTCCCACGAACACGGCGACCATGACGAGGACGACGGATTCGAGGGCCACCCGTGCACCCTAGCCGCGCCGGGCGGCCCGCACTGAGGGGGCGTGTGGGAGGGGTCTGCTAGTGTGGAACCCGTTGTAGACGTTTGTTGTGCCAGTGATTCACCGGACTTCATTCCGCAAGGATGGTCCTCAGTAACTCCCCGGTTGATGTGCGTCGCGACTCAGAGTCGCCCGCGATAAGCGCGAGCGCACTACCGTAAGGAGATCAACATGGCTACTGGAACCGTGAAGTGGTTCAACTCGGAAAAGGGCTTCGGCTTCATCGCGCCTGACGATGGCAGCGAGGACGTTTTCGCCCACTACAGCTCCATCAACGCGTCGGGCTACCGCTCGCTCGAGGAGAACCAGAAGGTCGAGTTCGACGTCGAGCAGGGCCAGAAGGGCCTCCAGGCGGCCAACATCCGCCCGCTCTGATTTCGAGCATCGCTTAACGCCAACAGCCGCTCGCCCCTCACGGGGCGGGCGGCTGTTCGCTTTCTCGGGGTGGTCAGCCCACGAAGATCCCTCCCGGCAGATGGATCGGCAGGAACACCGGGACCACCGCGATGATGCTGACCATCACCGCCGTGTAGATCGTCGCGGTGCGCGGCCGTGTTCCGGCGACGTACAGCAGGAACGCCGGCAGGAAGAACAGCAGCGCCGGCACGTAACCGAACAACGTCGCCAGGACGACGAACACCGTCATCCACGCGAAGGTGCGCGCCGAGTTGCGCACCATCGGCGTCACCACCGGCCAGCGCGTGACGGTGCTCGGCGTCTGGACGAGGGTCGTGCCGGACGTCGGCACGATCGCCTCGTCGGCGTGGAACTCAGGATCGCGCTCGGGTCGCGGCGGCGCGAACGAGCCGCCCTTCCACTCGCGCGCCACCAGCAAGGCGGCGAGCGCGATGCCCACACCGGCGACGAGTTGCGGGACGAGCCGCCCCTCGTCCGAGAACGAGCCGGCCAGGAAGAACGCCACGACGAACACCGCGAGCAGCCCGACCGAGGTCGTCAGCGACCACACCGAGTCGGCGAGCGGACCGTCGGCCTCGGCGCTGGCGGCCGGCGGTGCGTCCTGCTCGGCCGGGACGTCCTTGCGGAACCGCCGCCGCAGCGCCAGCAGCGCCGGCACCGCGAGAATCGCGATGAACACGAGAACGTACGGGCGGGTCAGCCAGTCCGACGGCGCGTAGACGCGATCGGTGAGGAAGTAGTAGCGCTCGAGCGGGACGGCGAGCACGAAGCCGATGAGGAACGGTGCCCGCGGGAAACCGGTGCTCTTGAGCAACCACCCCAGCGCTCCGAGTACGAGCATGATCCACAGGTCACCGACCTGCAGCGAGCCCTGGTAGGCGCCGAGCATCATGATCGCCAGCAGGCCGGGTCCGAGCACGGAGAACGAGACGGTCGTGATCCGGGCGAGTCCCTTCGAACTGACGAAGCACAGAAGCGCACCCACGACACTCGCGATCGCGAACGACCAGATGATGAGGTACATCAGGTCGAGGTGATCGGTGACGATCGACGGTCCCGCCTGAATTCCGTTCGTCAGCAGCATGCCGAGGAGCATGGCGGCCGGGACGCTGCCGGGAATGCCGAACATGAGGGTAGGGATGAGGTCGCCTGCCGCGATCGAGCTGTTGGCACTCTCCGGTCCCACGACGCCGCGCGGGTCGCCCTTGCCGAACTTCGACTTGTCCTTGGCGGTCGCAACGGCCTGGCCGTACGCCAGCCACGTTCCCGCCGTTGCTCCGATGCCCGGCAGGATGCCGGCCCAGATGCCGACCAGGGAACCGCGGATGACCTGGGTCCAATGCGACAACCACTCGCGGATGCCGGCCATCCATCCGCCGCTGAGCGACACGGGTGCCTCGTTCGACTTCTTCTGTCCGGCTCGCGAGGCGATCTCGGCGAGCCCGAACGCACCAAGCGCGACCGCCACGAGCGACAGCCCGTCGGCGAGCAGCATCGACCCGAAGGTGAAGCGGTACTCCGCCGTCGTGGGCGCCGTGCCGACCATGCCGAGCAGCAGACCGAGAGCCGCCGCGACAAGCCCCTTGACCGCGTTGCCGCGCGACAACACCGCAGCCATCGAGATCCCGAGCACCGTGAGCATGAACAGTTCGGGGCTTCCGAAGGAGAGCACGAGCGGCCGCACCAGCGGAATGGCGATCGTCAGACCGATCGCACCGATGACACCGCCGACCATCGACGATAGGAAGGCGAGGCCCAAGGCGCGTTTGGCCTGTCCGGCCCTCGCCATCGGGTAGCCGTCCAGCAACGTCACGCTCGCGGACGCCGATCCCGGGGCGCCCAGCAGCACGGTCGCGACGGTGTCGGACGTGTGGACCACGGCCAGGGCACCGATGAGCATCGCGAGCGCGGCGGCCGGCTCCATGCCGAACGTCAACGGGAGGAGGATCGCCATCGCGGCGGTTCCACCGAGGCCGGGGATGAGCCCGATGATCAGCCCGGCCAGCACGCCGGCCATCAGCATGAGCAGCATCGACGGGTCAGCGAGTGACCCGAGTGCTGAGAGTGCAGCTTCAGTCATGGGATCGTCCTTCAGCCCAAATGGATGTCGTAGGTGTCCCGCAGGAGGGACAGGATGTAGTCGCGCACGGAGTCGTCGACGGCGTAGGCCTCCGCCACACGCTCCTTGACGCCGTCGTCGGCGACGAGCGGATAGCCGCCCAGCACCTCAGCCGCCTTGTCGTTGAAGGCCTTGTCGCGGGAGAGGTCATCGGCCGCTTGACGCAGAGATTCGCTCGCGCCCTCCGTCGTCTCGCCCGGAACCCACAACCCCTTCTGATACGTGTACGTCACGCCCAGCAGTGCGGTGTACGCCTCCCAGGCCGGGCCGCTCGGGGCCTCGCCGTACAACTCTTCGTACGCCTCGGCGACCGTCGGCAGATCCGGGAAGTTCGCGTCGCGGACGACGTCGCCGTCCTCGTCGAGCTGCCCGAACGAGACCAATGGAACGACGCTGCCGTTCTGCAGCAGCGGTCCGACGGACGGCTCCCAGGCGGACGTGGTCTGGTAATCGAGGTCGACCTCACCGCGTTGGACGGCGAGGTTCACCGGCCCGCGACCCTCGAAGCCGAAGATCGACCGTTGCTCGACTCCGAGCACGTCGAACGCGACGAGAGTCGTCAGGTCGAGTCCGGTGGCGCTGATGCCGCCGAAGGTCAACGGTGCCTCGCGATCCACGAGGTCCCGTAGCCCTTCGACGCCGGCGGCCTTGCGCGCGTAGATCGCACCGCCCGTCCCGTTCACGACGACGGGTGTCATCTGTGCGAAGTCGTAGTTGACCTCGCTACGGCCCAGCACCCAGGGCACGACGCTCGTCGCGGTCGAGACGAGAAGGTGCGTCCCGTCCGCCGGCGCGCGCCGCGCGAACTGGTTCGACCCGGTGATGCCTTCACCGCCGGGTTCGTTCACGGGCGAGAACCCGGGCCCGCCGGTGACGCGGGGAGCCAGCTCCTGCCCGACGAACCGAGCCCAGGTGTCGGTCCCACCGCCTTCGGCGAGCGGGATCATGACCTCCAGGGTCTCCTTGGAGAAGTCTCCGTCGGCGGTGTCCGCCGCGGAACTGAACGGCGACCCACCGAGGAAGGCTGCGGCGACCGCGAGGGCCGTGAAGACGCACATCACCGTGGTGGACTGTCGCGATCGCGCGAACGTGATGCTCATGAGGCCACCGCCTCCGCCGGGCGCGCAGGGAGAGCGGCCGGTCCGATGACCAGACGCGTGTCGGCGAGTTCACGCATCGTCCGGGTGACCGCGACCGCCGGACGACCGGCGTGCTCGCCCAGAACCGTCTCGACGATCCCGGCCGGAGTGGAGATCCGCAGCCGGTCGCCGTGAGGAGCGGCGAGGTCGGCCGCGATGGTTCCGGGTGTAGCCACCGCCATCGTGACCGCGACGCTGCCGGTGATGGCGAGAGCCGGGTGCACCTTTCCCATGGAGAGCATCCGCACCCGCAGGTCGCTGCCCTCGGGCGCCGGCGACACGACCACGAGCTTCGGTACTGCTCGCTCCGCGCCTGCCGGCGTGGCCGCCATGCCCATCGCCACCGCCCCGGCGCGGCGGATCTCGTCGAGGCGCAACAACGTCTCAGGGTCCGCGTCGAGGACCGCCGGCACCTCGTCGCCGGTCAACCCGACCGACCGCGCGTCGATCACGACGACCGGGGCGCCCGCATCGAGCAGGGTGGCCTCGGCGGTGCCGTGCGGGGTCGTGAGCTCGTCGCGAGTCCGCCCGGTCGGCAGCAGCTCGCCGGTCGTTCGGCCGGCGGGCTCTACGAACCACATCCGGACTGCTTCTCCCGGGAACGGCACCCCGGGGATCTCACTCAAGACGGTGTCGTCTCCGGAGGTGTCCAGCTCGAGCACGATGAGCTGGCCGGTATTGGTGTTCCGCACGCGCACGGACGTCGTCGGTGTCGTCGGGGTGACCCAGCCGCGGCGCAGCGCGTAATGCCCGACGACCGACGAGCAGTTACCGCAGTTGCTGCCCCAGTCGACCACCGGCTCCTCGATGCCCACCTGCGCGAAGGTGTAATCCACGTCCACACCCTCATCGCTCGACGGCGAGACGATCACCGCTTTGCTCGTGGTGGACGTGCCCCCGCCGACGCCGTCGACCTGACGCGGGTCGGGGCTGCCGAACAGTCGCAGCAGCACCTCGTCGACCGTGTAGTCGGGAAGCTCCAGCTCCTCCCGGTCGAAGACCCAACACTTGCTCGTTCCTCCCCGCATCCAGGTCGCCTTGATCTCTCGTCCGTGCATCGTCGCGTTCCTCTCGAGTGACTACCCGAAAGATGATGCGCATCACAACAGTGAAGCACTAGCGATGATTAATGAAGGAGCCTGTACCTTTACTTAAAGCTCGAGGAAGGAGGGGAGATGGATGTCCGGCGCCTGATGCTGCTCGTGGAGGTCCTCGACCGGGGCTCCATCTCCGCGGCCGCTGAGGCTTTGCAATACACCCCGTCTGCGGTCTCACAACAGGTGAAACGACTGGAATACGAGGTAGGACAGCCCCTCCTGTCCCGCTTTCCCCGCGGTGTGCGGGCAACGGACGCGGGCCTCGTGCTCTACCGCCATGCGTGCCGCATCCGCGACCAGCTGCAGGCGGCTCAAGCCGACGTCGACGCCGTCGCCGGGCTCCGACAGGGCCACCTGCGCATCGGCACGTTCCCGACCGTGGGCAGTTCTCTGCTGCCGTTGGCCGTCCGCGCGTTCAAGGAGAAGCACCCCGACGTCCGGCTCACCGTGCACAGCGCGCGTTTCGACGACTTGGTGCAGCGCCTTCATGCCGGATCGGACGACGTGACGTTGCTGTGGGACTACGAGTGGAACCGTTTCCGCGACGACGAACTGGACGTCGTGCATCTGCTCGACGACGCGACGATGCTCGTCGTGTCCGCCGACCACAGGCTCGCGCGTCGACGTCGCGTGCGGCTCGCCGAGCTCAGCGAGGAGGAGTGGGTGGTCAGGGAGGCCGACCACCCGGTCACCGAAGTCCTCGACCGGAGCGCCCGTGCCGCCGGGTTCTCGCCGCGGATCTCCTTCCGCGCCAACGATTACCAGGAGGCGCAGTCGATGGTGGGGGTCGGACTCGGAGTGGCGCTCGCACCGCGGCTGGCGGTCGTCAATCGGGTCCCGGGTGTGCGCGTGCTCTCGCTCGCGGGTGGCGTCCCGGCCCGGCGGATCTTGGTAGTGACGCGGCGGCACGCGATCGCCGCGCCGACCGAAGCCGCGATGCTGAGCACGCTGCGCGAGGTCGCGGACGATCTCGCGTAGGTCGTCAGTCGCGCAGGGAGCGGTCCAGCTCGCTCATCAGCTGCGCGACGCGGCTTCGCCCTTCCGGGGCGAGCGGATAGCGCCGCAGGACGTCGACGACCGCCGGTGTCGCACGCTGACGCGCTGAGTCGAGCGCGCGTTCCGCCGCCGTGTCGTCGTCGGGCGACTGAAGCTCGGCGACCCGGGCAGCGTTCGCCGCGGCTCTGAGTATGTGGCCCACCTGATGCGCCTTGGCGATCGGGTGCAAATAGGGCGCCGCTGCCGCGTCGCCGGCCGATCGCGCGGCCAAGCGGGCGACCTCTGTGCTCGCCTCGGCCGCAGCGCGGTGGGCGTCGAGCGAGGTGACCCGCTGCAGCTTCGTGCGCTTGGCGCCGTCGGCGAACTCCCAGGCCGCCTCCAGCGCGGCCCGCGGTCGGCCGTCGTCGGGATGGACAGCCTCGAAGAGGGGCAGGATCTCCTCTGCGGTGTCAGCGACGAAACGCGTCACCACGCGCAACTCCTCCGTCGTCAGGTCGAAGTCACCGGACACGATCACCGCCGGCAGGGGAGGCGTGCGTGATCTCGAGTGCCGCCGTGACGACGTCGCGGACCTCCTGCTGCACCGCGTACGCCTGCCGTTGGATCCGCGCGCCGGTCCCCTGCTCGAGGATGCGGGCGATCGCCACCTCCACGTGCTCCTCGTCGCCGTAGTCGACCAATGCGGGCCGGACCACGTCGAGCAGCCGGGCGATCACGTCGCGGGCGGGCACAGGGGTGCCGGTGGCCGGGTCGATCAGGCGGTCGTGCACCCCGCTGTGGCTCGCCTGCCACGACCACAGCCGCAGCAGCGACGCCGGGACCTCCGGCGCCGGCTGGTGCGACTCCCGGACCGCCATCTCCACCAGGGCGCGCGTGAGCGTGGCGATCACGGCCGCATCGGCCGGGTTGAGGCACACGTCCGCGATCCTCACCTCGAGCGTCGGCTGGTGCTCCGAGAGGCGAGCGTCGTAGTAGAGCATCGCGGCGTCCAACGGCACTCCCGTCGCCAGCATCGCCGCCTGGTGTCGTTCGTACGCCTCAGCGGACCCGTACAGGTCGACCGGACCGGCAGTAGGCCAGCGCGACCACGCCTGGTAGCGGTACGAGGCGTAACCGGTGTCCGTGCCGTGCCAGAACGGCGAGTTCGCACTCAAGGCGAGCAATGTCGGCAGCCACACGCGGATACGGTCGAGCACCGCGACGCCCTCGTCGCGCGAGTCGATGCGTCGGTAACGAGAGTCCGGCCCGAGGTGCGGCTCCACGAAGCCGGGGGACGTGGGCAGAGCCGCCACCCGGCCACCCACCTTCGCGGCGGCCTGCTCGGCGAGGGC
Organism: Aeromicrobium camelliae; assembly: GCF_003850045.1. Lineage (GTDB taxonomy): Bacteria > Actinomycetota > Actinomycetes > Propionibacteriales > Nocardioidaceae > Aeromicrobium > Aeromicrobium camelliae. The sequence goes on from NZ_RQJX01000008.1 coordinate 12,649, forward strand.
ACGGCCGGTGAGGATCGCCTCGAGTTGCCCGGTCATCGTGGTCTGGGGTGGGGCGGCCACCTCGATCTGCTCCTGTTGCAGCTCGGCCGTGACCTCGTGGCCCGTGTCCGTGGCTGCCATCTGCAACGACGCCGCCCAGTCCCCGGCGGGAAGCGGGTCCAGGGTGGTCGCATCGATCAGGAGCAGTTCCTCTTCCACACCGAATGTCCGCACCTGCTCATCCTGGCCGCTGGCCCCGGCGGCTGCACGGCCGGGTTGATCCCGGAATCCTGCAAAGGTTGTCTCGCTAGCGATCCGTCCGGGCCGACACCACGTCGAGCGCGGTCCAGGCGAGCGCAGTCGCAGCGTCAAGTAGCGCCTTCTCCGCTTTCGGTCCGACGCAATGCTCCGCAAACTCCCGCTGGTGGTTCAGAACAGGCCAAGAACCGACACCTACATAGGGGTGAATGGCGGGCACAATCTGTGAGAGATTGCCCATGTCAGTAGAGGCCCGGTTCATGCGTCGCGCCGGAGTTCCCTCGTCGAAGACGCGCCCCAACCGCTTCGCGTTACCGATATAGGCCTGCAACGCCGCCTGGTCAGTGCGGAACTCAGCGTAAGGCTTGCTCTCGGGAACAATGGTGAGGTCGCAACCCGTCGCGAGAGCCCCCGCTTCGAAACACCGCCACACTTTCTCTTCGACCGCCGCGAGCTGCTGAAGTGACTCAGCACGCACGTACCAGCGGCCCTCCGTGCGCGCCGGAATGGCGTTGGGAGCCTCGCCGCCGTTGGTCATCACCCCGTGGACGCGCACCGATTCGGGAAGCTGCTGGCGGAGGAGACCGAGCGCGACTTGCGCAATCGTGAAGGCGTCCGCGGCGTTGACCCCCTGCTCAGGGTAGGCCGCCGCGTGCGCAGCCTTCCCCGCATAGGACACGTGCGAGTGCGACACCGCGAACGGTTGGGCTTCGGCGACATCGACAGGCGCCGGGTGAGCCATCATCGCGAGATCCAGGTTCACGAACGCTCCTCGTTCGATGAGGTCGATCTTCCCGCCGCCGCCTTCCTCGGCGGGCGTTCCGTAGACCTCGATCCTCAACCCGAACTCGTCGGCCAACGGGGCGAGAGCACGAGCCGCGCCCACGGTTATGGCCGAGATGAGGTTGTGCCCGCAGGCGTGTCCGAGGCCCGGGAGCGCGTCGTACTCCGCGCACAGACCGAGCCGGAACGGTCCGGTGCCGTAGGTCGCGAGAAAGGCAGTATCCAGGCCGAGGTACCCCATCGTGACGTCGAACTGCGCTTCGCCTAGTGCGTCTGCCACCCAACGGGCAGATCGATACTCCTCCCACGCGACCTCCGGATTCGCGTGCAGCACCTCGGAGAGGGCGATCAGTCGTGGTGCATCGCTTCGCACGATCTCCGCTGCACGGTTTTTGGCGGCCGAGAGTTCGCCCCGGCGATGGTCCCCCATCACTCGTCTCCTGGAACGCCGTAGGAAGGCGCTGCAGTGGGATCCAATCCGCGAGTGACGTAGTCGTCGCGCTGCGGCAGCCAGAGGTCCAGCAACCGCCGCAGATCCGAGATGGGATGGTCGCTCCAGTCAACCCGTAAATCGGTCTCGCGCCACGGCACCGTCCGAACCACGGCTAGACCCGCCGAATGGACAGGTCCTGCCTCGCCGCCGGCTGCAAGCCCCGCTTCTAATGCGGTGAGCAGGCGCTCTTCGAGCGCTCCCGTCGCGGACTCAAAGCTCTCCACCAGCGCGTCGACCACCTGAGGTCCTGCCAGCATGTTGCCGGCCGCCACGACGTGGGCGCCCACACGGTCAGCATTGACCCCGAGCGCGTGCTTTCCCGAATACGCAGCGCCCTCACCGCCGGCCTCAAGCACCGTCAGTTGCCGGTAGTCGATGAACTCGCACTTCTCGACGACACTATTGAGTGCGTCCCCTGCGCCGTGGCCCCGATCCAGCGCATCAAGCAGCTGGTTTCCAAGTCGAGGGTCGGTGACATTCTGCGAAGCGGCACCACCGACGCCTGATCGCAGATGGATGCAGCGCGCTGCGACGGCCGGACTCGACGACGTCACCGCCATACCGACGGCGCCCGAGTCATCGGTGGCGAGCACAGAGAAGGTCACCGGTAGCCCTCCGGAATCACTGCGATCGCATCCACCTCTACCAACCACTCGGGTCGAGCAAGTGCTGACACGACAATCCCGGTCGAGATCGGGTGGACGCCACGGGTCCAGCGACCGATGGTGCGGTACACCGTCTCGCGATAGCGGGGATCGACGATGTAAATCGTCAGCTTCACCAGATGCTCCATCGACGCCCCAGCCTCCCGCAGCAGCATGTCGATGTTCGCCATCGCCCGTTCGGTTTGCGCTTCCACGTCACCGACACCGACCGATTCACTCGTGTCGAGGTCCTGGCCGATCTGCCCTCGGACATACACCGTGTTGCCGGCGACGACCGCTTGACAAAGGTCGTTATCGAGATGTTGCTCCGGGTAGGTGTCACGCGTATTGAAGGGGCGGATGCGCGTGTGTCCGCCCGCAGTGATCGATTTGCTCAAGTCAATCTCTCCAGTGGGATCGGCCGATGGGACCTTCCTCCTGAGGGTAGGCACGCCCGCAGGGTCTGTCGAGACGATCTAATCGGGCCGCAAGTTCGGCCCAGTCGATGCACACAAGGCGCGCTCGGAACGGCCGCCACCCACCCTTATTGGCCTGCCCCGATCCCACCGCGCTGTACGACGTCCTCGATCAGCCCCTGGACGGCGGCCATCCTGCGCGTTGCACGGGCCCCCTCCGCCTTCATGACCACGACGCCGAGCGACGGCGCCTGATCGGCGATGTCCACTGCCACCACCGCCTGGTCGTTGCCCTCGGAATCGTGCCGGGGGCGAACATTCAGCAGGGTGTACGCAAGCCCCCGAGCGACAATTGCCCTGCACGTCGCCGCACTTGTCGACCGGTAGCGCACCAGTGGATTGACCCCCGCAGATTCGAAGATGCCCGCGAAGTACTCGCGACTGTGGGGCAGATCCAGTAGCGCCAAGGGCTCGTGGGACAACTCGTGAAGTTTGACTCTCCTTCGTTTTGCCAACCGGTGGTTGTGTGGCAACAGGATGTAGGGAGCAAGCCGACGAAGTGGGGTCATGCTCAAGCGCGCGTCGGGCGCCAGGTCGTAACCGATGGCCAACTCGAAGCGACCACGGGCCACTCCCTCAGTCAACTCGGCAAGGTCGACCTCACTCGTGTTGATCTCGAGCCCAGGAAAATGCGCCGCTGCTTCCGCAAGGATCTCAGGGAGGACGTAGGGTGCAAGCACGCCGAAACAGGCTAGGTGGAGAGTGCCCGTCAGGTCATGGCCCAATCCGCGCGCTTGGTCAGCCAACTCGTCCGCCTGCCGTAGCAGGTTCCGGGCAGCTGCGAGCAGTTCTTCCCCGGCCGCGGACAAGGTGACACCCCGTGCGTGATGACGCAGCAGGAGTTGCACTCCCAGCGTCCGCTCCAGCTCCACGAGGGCGGTCGACAAAGCAGACTGGGACAAGTGAATCTCCTGCGCCGCCGCGGTGACGCTTCCCGCTTCAGCGACGGCGACGAAGTACTCCAACTGCCGCAGCGTGTACTGAGCCATCCCGCTCCTCCTCGTCGCCATCGGACCGGCCGGCGCATGCGCTCAGGCTCTCGCAGTGGGCAACCGGCGCCCCACAGTGTACGAGGTTGCGAGCTGCCGATGCGCCCCCGAAAGTGCGCGTCCCACCCGATCGCTTTGTTCGGCACAATAGAACTCGAAGGCCGACAAGATCTGTTGGACACATGCTCGACCTCCGGCGAGGATCGCGTGAGACGCAGCAGCAGTTGCGCTGGTTCATCGGAGGTTGAAGTGTCGAAAGAGCACATCGAGGCAGTTGTTATCGGGGCCGGGCAGGCGGGGATAGCGATGAGTGAGCACTTGAGCAACTGCGGCGTTTCGCATGTTGTTCTCGAGCGGGACCGCATCGCCGAACGATGGCGCTCGCAGCGGTGGGATTCACTCGTCGCGAACGGCCCCGCGTGGCACGATCGCTTCCCCAATCTGGAGTTCGATGAAGTCGCCCCGGATTCCTTCGCAACGAAGGAACAGGTCGCGGACTACTTCGAGGCGTACGCCAGAAAAATCGGTGCGCCGGTACGTTGCGGCGTCGAGGTCACGTCGGTCCGGCCGAACGAAGGCCGACCGGGTTTTCGAGTGACGACCTCCGCGGGTGAGTACGATGCTCGGTTTGTCGTGGTCGCTACCGGGCCTTTCCAACGCCCGTCGATCCCCGCGATCGTCCCAGAGTCCGCAGGCGTTCAGCAGATTCACTCGAGCAGTTATCGCAACCCGGCGCAACTGCCCAGCGGAGGCGTGCTCGTGGTCGGGGCCGGCTCATCCGGGGTCCAGATCGCCGACGAACTTCGCCGATCTGGCCGCGATGTGTATCTGTCGGTAGGACCCCACGATCGACCGCCGCGAAGCTATCGGGGACGGGACTTCGTGTGGTGGTTGGGCGTGCTCGGCATGTGGGACGCAGACGCACCGCCCGCTGGCGCGGAGCACGTCACCATCGCCGTCAGCGGAGCGCGCGGAGGTCACACTGTCGACTTCCGCGAACTTGCCGCGGCCGGTATCGAACTTGTCGGCATGACCACGGCCTTCGAGGACGGAGTGCTCCGATTTGCCGGCGACCTTGCAGCGAACATCCAACGAGGTGACGCGAACTATCTCGCACTTCTCGATGCCGCTGACGACTACATTGCGCGCAACGGCCTCGCATTCCCGGAGGAACCACGAGCCCGTGAGCTCGGCGCACTTCCCGATTGCGCCTCACAGCCGCATCGTGAGCTCGACCTTCAGGACGCCGGGGTGAACTCGATCGTCTGGGCAACCGGGTTCACGGCCGACTACAGCTGGTTGCACGCGGACGCGTTCGACGAGAAAGGCCGGCCGCGGCACCGCCGCGGCGTCTCCAGCGAGCCGGGCATCTATTTCCTTGGGCTTCCCTGGCTGTCCCGGCGCGGTTCAAGCTTCATCTGGGGCGTGTGGCATGACGCAAAGTACGTGGCTGACCACATCGCCACGCAACGGACGTACCTCAGCTATCGAAGCGGAGCCAGCAAGTAGCGGACCGACTCGACGCCGTTCGCCGCCACGCGGGGAGCGGCGTCGAGCTGTATGTCGGCGCCTTGGATCGTGAGGCCGAGGCGGCCACGGCGCTGGCTTCCGCGTACAACGCACGACGCCTCATCCCCAGCAGAGGGATGAGGCGTCGCGGTTCTCGATGACCAGGCTTAGCGAGGGCACACGGCCTCGGATGAGGAACGGTCAGGCGGTTGCGCGCTTGTCGCTCTCATGAAGGAGTTCTCGGCCTCGGGTTTCGGGGATCGTCGATACCGTCACCAGCCCGATGCCGGCGATGACCACCAAGACGAATGCGGGAACGAGATCGCTTCCGGTCAGCCCGATCAACCACGTGTTGAGGTAGGGAATCGTTCCGGCGAAGAACGCGCCGGCGACGCTGTATCCCATCGAGAGCCCGCTCTGACGGGTGCGAGTGGGAAACAGCTCAGCAACCGTCGAAGCGTGGGTACCCAGAATGAGAGCCAAGATGGCAGCGAGACCGAACGTTGCGGCGAATCCCGTCGACAAGGTGCCCTGCTGCATCAACAGGAAGAGCGGAACGGCTGCGAGAGCCAGCAGCACTCCCGCCCCGAGCAGCACAGGCTTTCGACCCACGCGATCCGAGAGGATCCCGGACAGGGGAATGATCCCGATTGCGGTAAGCGAAGCGACGGATGACAAAAGCGCAGCTTGAGAGCCCGAAAGCCCGACGATCTCCTCCTGGTACGTGATCAGGTACACGAGGACCACGTAGAAGGTCGAGTTCATGAACGTCTCGATGCCCACCGTCTGGGCGAACTGCCGGCCGTTGCGGCGAAATACCTCTCGCACTGGCTGCGAGGAAACCGTCTCCAGCTCCGAGATCATGCGGAACTCAGGCGTGTCCTCAATGCGCATGCGGATGTACAGCCCCACGAACGCGAGGGGGACGGTGATCAAGAAGGGGATACGCCATCCCCAGTCGAGGACCTGCTGATCGGTCAGTGCAACGTGGAGGAGCCACACGACGAACGACGCTGCGAGGAACCCGAGCACCGAACCGAACTCGATCCATGAGCAACCGAAACCTCGACGCTTGGGTGGCGAGTACTCGGCCAAAAAAGCCGCCGCGGAACCGAACTCACCTCCTGCCGCGAGCCCTTGGATGATGCGTGCCACCACGAGGAGCACCGGCGCAAGGATGCCGATCGTGTCGTAGGAAGGAAGGACACCCATCAAGAGAGTGCCGACGGCCATCGAGATGATGACGATCGACAATGTGATCTTGCGGCCGTACTTGTCCCCGATGTACCCGAACAGGACCGAGCCGAGCGGACGGACGAAGAAGGCGACCGCGAAAACTGCGAAGACCGCCAAGAGCGCGGCGTTGCCGTCCTGCTCCGGGAAGAAGATCTTGGCGATCGTCGTCGCCAGATACGCGTAAAGAGCCCAATCGAACCAGTGCACGAAAACACCGACCGATCCTGCGACCAGGCTCCGCCGCAGGCCTTTCTGCATGGTCGGATCGCTGGCTGTCCCCTCGGTGGTCATATGTCCCCTCGCTCGTCGGCGTCGTTCCCACCGCTGGCCAATCCCGGCGGCGTATCGCCCATCGTGATGCGGCCCACACGGATATGTAAAGCGCGAGTAAACTGGCTACTGAATCTGAAAAATCGATGCCGCGAACGTGGGCGGACCCTGGGATTGACCTCGCCTGAGCCCGCTACTTTGTCGGTCCGCGGCGAGGACTCCTACGAGTCACTCGAGCTGATCAGCCCGAGCCGTCGCGCTTTGAGAAGCGCCGATTTACGGTCGCGAACGCCGAGCTTGGCGTACACGGAGGATGCCTGCTTCTTCACCGTGTTGAGGGAAACCGTCTGCGCATCGGCAACCTCAGCAAGAGTCTCGTAGCCGTCCCCGACGCCTGATGGTGGGACGGCTCCCCGCCGTCGCGATGAGTGTTTCAAGCCACTTCTCCTCTTCCCCTATGCCGAGCTGGCGGCGTTTCACGCTGGTGTATGCGCGTCCCGATCCACCGCGTGGAACGAGAACCAGGCAAGGTCTATCGGAGGAGTGCTGCGCCTGACTACGGCTCGCATCCTCAAAAGAGCCAAATTGGTACGCGAATTGGTACGCATGGTGCGCATAGCGTGGCGCGGCTCCGAGCGGCACCTGCCGGGAGGCGGTCTCAGTTGGTCGCACGCCTTCCAAGCCCGCGTCTCCACCGCGAGCTCACCCGAAACCGCGAGGGCTTACTTCGACCCCAAGTCGTCGTCGAGTCGGATGCGATTCGACCTTTCGCCTCAGCGGACGAGACCAGTGGTAGCCTGCGGATCGCCAGTCGTACCCCGATGGGGGTCAGGGAATCCGGTGCGAATCCGGAACTGACGCGCAGCGGTAAGGGCGACGGGCCGAGCACAACGCCACTGGACGAGATTCTGGGAAGGCGCTCGGTCCGGATGACCCCGAGTCCGAAGACCTGCTGGCCCTCGCGGCAATCGCCGGGAGGTCACGCCGGGCTCCGCGCACGAGCCCCGACCTCGAAAGGTGGCGGCTCCATGCCCGCATCCCGTTCTCTCGCATCGATCAGTGCCGCGAGTCTCGTGCTCGCCCTCTCTGCCTGCGCGAGCAGCTCGTCCGAACGACTTCAACCGACGAGCGAAGCCGGTTACCCGCGCACGATCGACAACTGCGGTCGCCAGGTGACCATCGAGGCTCCCCCGCGGAGGGCTGTCTCGCTCAACCAGGGGTCGACCGAGATCCTGTTGTCGCTCGGTCTCGCGGACCGGATGGTCGGCACCGCGACGTGGACCGATCCGGTCCGTGAGAACCTCAAGGTCGACAACGCCAAGGTCGAGCGCCTCGCCGACAACGCTCCGTCCTACGAGCGGGTCCTCGAGGCAGAACCGGACCTGGTGACCGCGTCGTTCGCCTCCACGCTGGGTGAAGGCGGGGTGACGACGCCGGACGCGCTCGAACGTCTCGGTGTGCCTTCGTATCTCTCTCCGGCCGAATGCGCGAAGGACAACGAAGGCGACGACGACGGCTCGCGGGACGCGCCGCTCGGCATCGAGACGATCTATCAGGAGGTCCAGGAACTTGCCGAGATCTTCGGCGCAGAAGCTGAAGGGCAGGCACTCGTCGATGATCTGACCGCTCGCATGGAAGCGGCCGCCGCCCAGGCACCCGAGGATGAGGTCAGCGTCCTGTTCTGGTTCGCGAACTCCGAGTCGCCCTACCTGGCGGGCTGTTGCGGCGCCCCGGGCATCATCAGTCGCACGCTCGGTCTGAAGAACGTCTTCGACGACACACAGGCGGAGTGGCCGCAAGCGAACTGGGAGACCGTGGCGCAACGCGATCCGGATGTCCTCGTGATCGGCGACCTGACCCGCAAGAGCCAGACGGCCGAGACCGCCGCGGCGAAGATCGCCTACCTGGAGTCCCATCCCGTGACGCGGGAGATGACCGCCGTCGAGGAGCGCCGGTACATCACGCTGACCGGCGCCGCGATGAATCCGTCGATCCGCACCGTGGACGGCGTCGAGCAGGTGGCGGAGGGCCTGCGCGAGCTCGGGCTCAGCGAATGACGCTCACCACCCGCTCGTGGCTTCTGGGCCTCACCGCCCTCGGCGTGCTCGCCGCGTCCATCGCGATGGCGGTCACCATCGGCCCCTCGGACCTCGCTGCGCGCGACGCGCTGTCCGTAATCATCGCGAAGACAGGCGGACCAGAGTCAGGGCTCAGCCGCCTTCAGGAGGGCATCATCTGGGACTTGCGCCTCCCGCGGATCCTGCTGGCCGCCGCTTGCGGAGCCGGCCTCGCAGTCTGCGGAGTGATCCTTCAATCGCTGTTGCGCAATCCCCTGGCCGACCCGTTCGTTCTCGGCGTCTCGTCGGGCGCGTCGACGGGGGCGGTCGCGGTCGTCGTCCTCGGCCTCGGCACGGGTGCGATCGGACTCGCGGGAGGCGCCTTCATCGGAGCTGTGGCCGCCTTCGCGCTGGTGCTCGCCCTGGCCGCGGCTGCCGGGGGGACGACGGATCGCGTCGTACTCGCCGGTGTGGCGGCGACTCAGCTGTTCTCTGCTCTCACGTCGTTCATCGTGTTCACGTCCGCCGACGCGGAGCAGACGCGCGGAGTCCTCTTCTGGCTGCTCGGCTCGCTGGCCAGCGCCTCGTGGCGAGACGTCGCTGTCGTCAGCGCCGTGGTGCTCGTCGGTCTCGTCGTGTGCCTCATCGCGGCCTCCTCACTCGACGCGTTCGCCTTCGGCGAGAATGCGGCCGCGGCGCTCGGCGTCAACGTCGCCGTATCGCGCCTCGGGCTGTTGCTGATGACCGCGCTGATGACCGCCGCCATCGTCAGCACGTCGGGAGCGATCGGCTTCGTCGGGCTCGTCCTGCCCCACCTGGCCCGCGTGCTCGTCGGCGTCGGACACCGGCGGCTCGTCCCCGCCACGGCCGTCGCCGGTGCGATCTTCCTCGTCTGGGTGGACACCGCCGCCCGCACGGTGCTCGATCCGCAGGAACTGCCGGTCGGCGTCGCCACCGCTCTCGTCGGCGTCCCGGTGTTCGCGTTGATCCTGTTGCAGCGGAGTCGAACGTCGGTCTGAACCGCGTCCAGGAAGAGTGGTGGAGCCGGTGACGGGAATCGAACCCGCGTATCTTGCTTGGGAAGCAAGCGCTCTGCCATTGAGCTACACCGGCGTCGACCCCGATCATAGCGACCTCGGGGCTCTGGAGGGCGCAAGGGAGGCAGCGGCCACGCTACGGTGACGCCATGTCACTCGTGCTGCTGGAGTCCGACGGTCCGGTTCGGACGATCACACTGAACGCGCCGGACCGCCTCAACGCGCTGGACATGCCACTCCTGGACGAGCTCCGAGCCGCGGTCGCGACCGTCGCCGACGATGACGAGGCCCGGGTCCTCGTGGTGACCGGTGCCGGCAAGGCGTTCTGCTCAGGGGCGAACGTCGACAGCCTCTTCGGCGACACGAGTCGGCCCGTCGAGGAACTGCGCGAGCACCTCATGCGCGTCTACAGCTCCTTCCTCGGCATCCGCGACCTCCAGATTCCGACGATCGCCGCGGTCCACGGTGCGGCGGTCGGGGCGGGCCTGAACATCGCGCTCGCCTGCGACGTCATCGTCGCCGGGCCCGAGGCGGGATTCGGTCCGACCTTCTCGAAGATCGGCCTGCACCCCGGCGGCGGCTGCACCTGGATGCTCACCCAGCGCATCGGCTCGGCGAACACGGCCGCGGCGCTCTACGCCGGCGAGATCATCGACGCTCAGACCGGCCTTCGGCTCGGCATCGCCCAGGAGATCGCGGACGACGCCCTCGCCCGGGCCCGGGAGCTCGCCGACACCTACGCATCGCGCAATCCGCAGCTCATGGCCGACATCAAACGCTCGGTGCAGATCGCAGCCGACGCCGATCTCGCCGGCTCCCTCGACTTCGAGTCCTGGGCCCAGGCCGCGTCCCTCAGCAGCGAGGAGTTCGCCGCCTTCGCGGCCCGCTTCCGCCGTTGACGCCCAGACGACCCCTAGGGAAACAGCGGGTCGCGGGATACAGTGCGTGGGTGGAACCAACCGTGGCGGGCACCCGGACGGCGGGCGCGCACGCTGCATCCGCACATGCCGACCCCGTCGACCCCGACATCCTGGCGACCCTCCACGAGGCTCGCCGCCGATTGAGAACGCAAACCGCCTCGCTCCTCTTCGTGAGCGAGAACGGCACCATCCTCGAGCCGTACGCCTCGGTCGGCCTCCGCCACACTCTCCGCGCCGCCTCGCGCGTGCCGATGGGCCAGGGATTCGCCGGGCGGATCGCCCTGTCCCGCCAGCCGCTCGCCCTGTCCGAGGTCACGCGCGAGAACGTCATCAACCCCCTGCTGCGCACGTCAGGCGTCCAGTCCCTGCTCGGCGTCCCCGTCCTGACGCCCTCGCGCCTTCTCGGCGTCATGCACGTCGGCACCTTCGAGGGTCACGAGTTCACCGATGACGACGTGGCGACCCTGTACGAGTTCGCCCGCCGGGTCGCCGAGATCGCCGAGCCGACCGGCGTCCACCGCGCCCACGACGCCGCCCTCGTCCTGCAACGCAGCCTCCTGCCCACCACCCCGCGCGACATCGCCGGCCTCGAGACGGCCGCCCGCTACGTTCCCGCCGAGGGCGACCTCGGTGGCGACTGGTACGACGTCTTCAGCCTCCCCGACGGCTCCGTCGGCCTCGTCATGGGCGACGTCATCGGCCACGGCCTCCCCGCCGCGGTCATCATGGGACGCCTGCGCAGCGCGCTGCGCGCCTACGCCCTCGACTACTCCCGCCCCGCTGAGGTTCTCGAGCGGCTCGATCGCAAGATCCGGCACTTCGAGGACGGCGCGTACGCGACGGTCGTCTATGCGGTGCTGCAGCCCCCGTTCGAGAAGGTCACGTTCAGCTCGGCCGGACACTGGCCGCCGCTGATGGCCGCGCAAGGCGAGTCTCCGCAGGAAGTGCCGATCGTGCACGACCCCATGCTCGGCATCGGCGACTTCGAGCGGAAGGAGACCGTCGTGGAGTTCCCCGAGGGATCCTCGCTGTGCTTCTACACCGACGGGCTGGTCGAGCGGCCTCTCGACCCACACGACCCGCGAAGCCGGTCGACGGACCGCCAGCTGAACATCGTGCGCACCCACTTCTCCGCGGCGGACGACCCCGAGACGGCATGCAGCCGCCTGGTCGCGAACGCCGTCGGCGACGAGTTCGTCGAGGACGACATCGCGCTCCTCATCGTCCGTCGCCCCTGAACCTCAGAACTCAGGTGGCACCGTGGGTGGCGGCCACCGCGCGCGCCTCGGCCCGCAGCGCCTCGATGACGAACCGCACCGACGGTCGTTCGAACCGGTCCGGCCGCAGGACCGCGGCGATCTCGCGCTTCGCACGGATACCGACGAGCGGCCGCGTCACCAGACCGTTGCCGTGCTCTCGTGTCGTGAAGCGCGGCAGAATAGCGATGCCGTGCCCCGCCGCGACCACTGCTTCGACGATCCCGTTGTCACTGAAGCGCTGCGCGATCCGCACCGGCTCGCCGGTCACCGCCACGATCCGCGTGAGGACGTCGTCGAACGGATATCCCTTCGGCACCCCGATCCACGTCTCGCCGGCGACGTCCTTGGGCGACAGCGTCTGGTGCCGAGCCAGCCGGTGGTCCTCGGGCAGCGCGACATCGAGCGGCTCGCTCATGAGCGGGACGACCTGAAGATCACGGTCGTGCCACGTCTCGCGCGCGCTCGGCGTGTCAGCCACGACGACGTCGTAATCGGGAACGAGGTCGGCCATGTCCTCAAGATGCGTGGGATCGACGTCGTGGCACACCAACCGCACGCTCGGCTCCTCCTCCATCCGCCGCAGAAGCCCCGGGAGCAGCATCTCGCCACCGGTCGGGAACGTCGTGAGGCTGACATCGCCGGCCGGTCGCGTCATGTAGTCGCGCCACTTCGCCTCGGCCTGCTCGATCGCCACCGCGATCTCCGTGGCCGTCCGCGCCAGCGCCCGACCGGCGGCGGTCAGCGCGATGCCCCGCCCACGGGGCTCGGTCAACTGAAATCCGGCCTCGCGCTCCAGCAGTTTCAGCTGTTGCGATACCGCCGAGGGAGTGACGTGCATCTCCTCGGCAACGGCAGCCACCGAGCCCCGCTCGGCCAGTTCCCGCAGAATCGCAAGGCGCTTCACGTCCATGTAGCCAGACTACACGTTCAGTGAAGTTCTCTTAGCTTGTCCTTCGCAATCGAGCCGCCGAGAATGGAGGGGAACCACCACGAAGGGAGCCCGCATGATCATCGTCGCCACGCTGGCCGCGATCACGCTCGCTGTCGGGATCACCCGCACCGCACACCTCGTGCGTACGGACGGCTACCGCCAGGTGCCGACCCGCTGGCGCTGACCGCACACCGACCGCCGCGAAGCCCGCTTGCTCTGGAGCAAGCGGGCTTTCTCGTTGCGCCACCCCGGGGTTGAACTCCTAAGTTACTCGCGAGATACTTAAGTTACCCGGCAGTAAACCTCCGGTCAGCCGATCGATCCGAACGTACCCCTGAAGGACGCTGGCATGAGCCATTACAAGAGCAATCTGCGTGACGTCGAGTTCAACCTCTTCGAGCTGTTCGACCGCGACTCGGTCATGGGCTCCGGGCCCTTCGCCGAGGTCGACGGCGAAACGGCGCGGAGCATCCTCGTCGAGGTCGAGCGCCTGGCCCGCGAGGACCTCGCGGCGTCCTTCACTGACGCGGATCGCCACCCGCCGGTCTACGACCCCGACGCCAAGACCGTCGCCATGAACCCCGAGTTCGCCAAGAGCTACCAGGCCTGGATGGACTCGGAGTGGTGGCGCCTGCAGCTGCCCGAGGAGCTCGGCGGCCAGCCCGCCCCTTCCTCCCTCATCTGGTCGCTCGGCGAGTTCGTCCTCGGCGCCAACCCACCGGTGTGGATGTACGGCGCCGGCCCGGCCTTCGCGCGCATCGTCTGGGAGAACGGGACCGACCGCGACAAGAAGATCGCCGAGCACATCATCGAGCGCCGCTGGGGCACCACGATGGTGCTGACCGAGCCCGACGCCGGCTCCGACGTCGGCGCGGGCCGGACCAAGGCCTTCCAGAACGAGGACGGCACCTGGCGCATCGAGGGCGTGAAGCGCTTCATCACGTCGGCCGAGCACGACATGAGCGAGAACATCATGCACCTCGTGCTGGCCCGCCCGGTCGGCATCGAGGGCGTCGGCGGCCCCGGAACCAAGGGCCTGAGCCTGTTCCTCGTCCCCAAGTACCACTTCGATCTCGAGACCGGCGAGCTGACGGGCGAGCGCAACGGCGCCTACGTCACCAACGTCGAGAAGAAGATGGGCATCAAGGTCTCGACCACGTGCGAGGTGACCTTCGGCGACGGTGCGCCGGCCACCGGCTGGCTGCTCGGCGAGGTGCACGACGGCATCAACCAGATGTTCCGCGTCATCGAGAACGCCCGCATGATGGTCGGCGCGAAGGCCATCGCCACGCTGTCGACCGGCTACCTCAACGCCCTCGAGTACGCCAAGGAGCGCGTGCAGGGCGCCGATCTCACCAACCCGGCCAAGACCGCTCCCCGCGTCACCATCACCCACCACCCGGACGTGCGCCGCTCGCTGCTCACGCAGAAGGCGTTCGCCGAGGGCCTGCGTTCGCTGATGATCTACGCGGGAACCTGGCAGGACGAGATCGCCATCAAGAAGGCCGCCGGCGAGGACGCGTCGCTGGCCGAGTCGGTCAACGACTTCCTGCTCCCGATCGTCAAGGGCTACGGCTCGGAGCGTTCGTGGGTGCTGCTCGGCACGGAGTCGCTGCAGACCTTCGGCGGCTCGGGCTTCCTCCAGGACTACCCCGTCGAGCAGTACGTCCGCGACGCCAAGATCGACACCCTCTACGAGGGCACGACGGCGATTCAGGGCCAGGACCTCTTCTTCCGCAAGATCGTCCGCGACAAGGGCACCGCACTCGGCTTCCTCAACAACGAGATCGAGGCGTTCATCAAGAGCGAGGCCGGCAACGGTCGCCTCAAGGTGGAGCGCGAGCTGCTCGCCAAGGGCCTGGACGATGCCCAGGCGATCGTCGGCGCCATGTTCAACGACCTCATGGCCGCCAACCCGGCCGAGGAGACCGGCGACGCCCGCAACGTCTACAAGGTCGCCCTGAACACGACCCGCCTCGTGTACGTGCTCGGCGATCTCGTCGTCTCGTGGCTCCTGCTGCGCGGCGCCGAGGTGGCGCTCGCCAAGCTCGATGCCGGCGCGACCGGTACCGACAAGTCCTTCTACGAGGGCAAGGTCGCCGCGGCGTCGTTCTTCGCCAAGAGCGTTCTCCCCACGCTCTCGGCGGAGCGTCAGATCGCCGAGAACGTCGACCTGTCGGTCATGGAGCTGGACGAGTCGGCGTTCTGATCCACGGGCGGTATGGCACAGTGGCGCGGTGAGGTCTCGCGCGTGGTACGTCATCGGCGCCGTGATCGCCGCCGTCGGCTGGGTCGGCGCGACGGCCTATACCGCCGGGGCGTGGGATCAACTGCGCGGCAGCACCGTCACCCCCGTGGGCCAGCCGTTCGACGGGTCCGGCCATGATGTCGCCGTCCTCACCGACCTGCCGCAACCCGGGCGAGAGATCGCCTGCGAGGCCGTCGGGCCCGGCGAGGAACGCACGCCCATCCCGTCGGACTCGGTCGTCGACGTGACGGTGAGTTCGGACGGCACCCGCTGGCACCTCATCGCGCTCATGGAGGACGGGCGCGAGCAGATGAGCGTCGAATGCCGGCCGAGCGACGAACGCTCCGACAGCGCGATCTACGGGTACGCCGTCGTGGACGATCTCGACGCGCGCGACCGGGCCGGATCGCTGCTGGCCTGGGGATCGCTCGCCGCCGGCGCCGCGATCATCGCCGCGACCGCGTGGCGGCGGGCGCGGCCATGACACCGGCGGGCGCGCCGATCCCCCGGATCGTCCAGCCCGATACGCGCACGTGCGGCCCGAGCGCGATCCTCGCCGCCGCCATCGCCCTGCGCGGCGAACCCTCCGTCGGCCGCTCGCAGGCCGTGCACGTGCTGCACCGGCGGCTGGCCTCAGCGCGACGATCCGACGGCGGCTGGCGGCTACCGTGGCCCCGCGCCCTCGGAACGTCGCCATGGGCCGCCGCCCACGAGCTGGGCGCGGTCAGCGGCGAGACGTACGCCTGGAGGCTCGTCCGTCACCGGCGGCTCGACCGGGAGTTCGCGAAGCTCGCCGCGTCCACCCAGCCCGCTCTGCTCTACGTCGGCAGCGCCGTACTTCCGCGGCACGTCGTCCTGATCGCCGAGGTGAACGAGGACGCGCTCCGCATCCTCGACCCGGCCTCCGGCCGTATCGTCGCCCGCGACCGGAGTGCGTTCGTCGACCGTCGCTTACGCCTCAGCGGCTGGGACGTCCCGTGGCTCGTCGTGAGCCGACGGGGTGACGAATCGCACGAGGCCCCCTAGGTTGGCCCCATGAGTCTGCAGACCTACGTCGACGCCTGGCGGCACTCCGTCAACGCCGTCCTCGACCTCGACCTGCGTCCCGAGGACGCCGATCGCATCACGGACCTGCCCGGCTGGTCCGTCCGCGACGTCGTGGCCCATCTGGTGCACCTCGAGGAGGTGCTGGCCGACGGCTCGGAGACGGCCCGCGCCGACGGCCCGAAGGGGTTGTCAGCGGAGTACACGCAGGCGGGCGTCGACGCCCTGCGCGACGTGCCGCTCCCCGATCTGCTGGCTCGCCTCCGCGCGGCGGTCGATCGCCGTTCCGCCCAGCTCGAGGTGCTGCCGGACGACCCGAACGCCCTGGCGCCCAGTACCCCGTCGGGGACACCGTGGTCCTGGGACACCCTGCTCCGCAACCGGGTGGTCGACGCGTGGATGCACGAGCAGGACCTGCGCCGGGCGATCGGTCGCGGCGGCAATCTCGACTCCCCCGGCGCCCACGTGACCGTCCAGACCTTCCGCGCCGCCCTCCCGTTCGTCATCGGCAAGCGCGCCGGCGCCCCGGCCGGCCATCCGGTCGCCGTCATCGTCACCGGCCAGGTCCCCTTCCGCCGCACCGTCGCCGTCGGCGACGACGGCCGCGCGGGCGACACGGATGCCGATCCGAAGACGACGCTCACGATGGACACCGAGTCGTTCGCCATCCTCGGCGGCGGCCGACGCAAGCCCGGCCAGGTGCCGGTCACCGTCGAGGGCGACTCCGAACTCGCCCACCGCATCCTCACCGGCCTCGCGGTCACCCCGTAGGACCCGCGATGAGCGAGCACTGGACGACTGAGGACATCGGCGACCTGCGCGAGCACACCGCCGTGATCACCGGAGTGACGGGCGGGCTCGGCGCCGCCACCGCCCTCGGCCTTGCTCGGCGCGGCGCCCGCCTCATCGTGACCGCTCGCGACCTCACGAAGGCCGATGAGGCGCTCGCCCGACTGCACCAGGAGGCGCCCGACGCGCAGATCGACGTGATCCGCCTCGATCTGGCCGACTTGGAGCAGACCAAAGAGGCGGCAGCCGAGCTCGCCGGCTCGGTCCAACGGATCGACATCCTCATCAACAACGCCGGCATCATGATCCCGCCGTTCTCGCGCACCAAGGACGGCTTCGAACTGCAGATGGGGACGAACCACCTCGGGCATTTCGCGTGGACCGCCGGGCTCTGGCCGGCGCTGCGCCACGGTGCCCGCATCGTGACCGTGTCGTCGTTGGCGCACGCGTCCGCACGCCAGCTCGACCTGCGGGTGCTGACGGCCGGGAACTACCCACGCCGGTACCGACGCTGGCAGGCATACGGGGAGTCCAAGCTCGCCAACCTGCTGTTCGCGCTCGAACTGAACCGCCGAGCGACCACCGCTAGCCTGCCGGTGACCAGCGTCGCCGCGCACCCCGGCTATGCCTCGACCAACCTCACCAAGACCGGCCTCACGCTCCACGGCTCGTCCCTGCCGGCGATCGCGATCCACCAGATCACCGGGTTCATCGGGCAGTCCGCCTCACTGGGGGCACTCCCGTTGCTGCGTGCGGCGACGGACCCGGACCTGCGCGGCGGCGAATACCTCGGACCCGACGGGTTCCAGCAGCTGCGCGGCAAGCATCCGCGGCACGTCGGCATGACACGACTCGCTCGCGACGAGGCCCTCGCCGCGAGCGTGTGGGAGGCGTCCGAGGCGGCCGCCGGCGTGCGGTTCGACGTCAGCTGAGGCCGCGGCCGGAGATCTGTCCCCAGTAATCGGGATCGTCGCGCAGCAGCCGCGCCCGCGTCTTGCGGCGGTAGCGCCAGATCTGCACGAGCCCGAGGATCCACAGGACGTACTGGAAGCTCATCGCCAGCTTGAACGCCTCCGGGGTGTACGCCGCGCTCGAGCCCGGCGTCGCCGCGTCGAGGATGATGCCGATCGCCACCACCAGCACGAGACTCGCGACGAAGCCGCCCTGGTTGATCAGGCCGGTCGCGCTGCCGAGCCGCTCGACCGGATTGGAGGTGCGGCCGAGGTCGAAGCCGATCATCGACGCCGGACCGCCGACGCCGGCGACCACGACGAGGATCACCAGCATCCAGCCCGGCGCGTCCCCCGGCCACAGCAGCACGACCGCCCAGGCGAGCATGATCGACCAGACGAGCACCAGCACGAGGGTGGACCGATGCCACTGGTACGTGCCGACGAACCACCCGAGTAACGGGCCGGCGGCGATGACAGCGAGCACCATGACGGTGAGCAGGAGGTTCGCGAACCCCTCGCTGGTGTTCTCGCCGCGGACGAAGAAGGGGAATCCCCAGAGCAGCCCGAGGCCGTTGGAGCTGAACTGAGTCGTGAAGTGGATCCAGAAGCCGAGCCGCGTCCCCGGATGCGACCACGAGGCCCCGAGGCTGGACTTGATGTTGGACCACGAGAGCGCTGGGCCACGCACGGTGCGCCGGCTCGGCTCGTCGCGCACGGCGATCAGGACCGCGATCGCCGCGACGAGACTCAGCGCAGCGGCCAGGACGTACGACCGCGTCCACCCGAGGGTGCCGAGGGCGTACGTCATCGGGGCGGCGGCGACGATCGCACCGATCTGCCCGATCGGACCGGTGATCTGCGTGATCAGCGGAATCTGCCGCGGAGCGAACCACGCGTTGATGAGTCGCAGGACGCACACGAAGGTCAGCGCGTCGCCGATACCCACGAAGATCCGGGCGAGCACGGCGAGTTCGTAGGAGTTCGCGAAACCGAACCCGGTCTGCGCGAGCACCAGCACGGTGCTGCCGGCCAACATCACGGCACGCGGACCGAAGCGGTCCACCAGCAGCCCGACCGGCACCTGCATCCCCGCGTACACCAGCAGCTGGAGCATCGTGAAGGTCGCGAGCTGCGAGGCGGAGATGTCGAAGCGCTCGGAGGCGGCCAGCCCGGCCACGGCGAGCGAGGACCGGTGGAACACCGCGAGGAGATACGCCGCGACGGCGACGCCCCAGACGAGGAATGCTCCCGGGGAGTGTCGGTCGGGAGGCGCCTGGTTCACCTCGACATTCTAGGAGTTCGGGAGGACGCGCCGACGTCCGGCCGAGGCCCTGTGACATGGCCCACGCTTCTGCTCGAGCGGTAGCCAGTCCGCACAGACTGACATAACGTGGGCGGTGATGAGCCCAGTTCTGACGCAGACAACGACCATCCGACCGATCACCGACAACGATCTCGACACCATCGTCGACCTCAACCAGGACGCCCTCGAGGGCGTCGGCCCCCTCGACCGCGCGAAAGCCGCGGAACTCGTGGCGATGGCCGACCAGGCACTCGTGATGGAGGACGACGGCGACATCGCCGGTTTCGTCATCACCCTGCCGCCCGGCGTGGACTACGACTCCAGCCGCTACCACTGGTTCGACGGGTACTTCGACACCGACGACTACGTCTACCTCGACCGGATCGTCGTGTCCGCCGATCATCGGCGCAAGGGGGTCGCCTCGCGGCTCTACGAGGCGATCGAGCGCGACAAGCCGATCGGCCTGGAGGTCTACGACCACAACGACGGGTCGCTGGCCTTCCACACCGGCCGCGGGTTCCGCGAGGTCGGCGTGCTGGCCGAGAACGGCCTCGTCAACGTCATGATGGTGCGCCTCCCCGCCTGAGCGAACAGGCGCACGTCTTCTTCACCGCGAGGGCGGGACGACCACGGTCGTCCCGCCCTCGTCGTGTCCGCTCAGAACGTCAGCGCGCGCACCGGGTCCGAGAGCAGCGCAGCCACGTCCGCGAGGAACCGCGACCCCTGCTCACCGTCGACGACCCGGTGATCGAAGCTGCACGCGAGCGTGGTGACCCAGCGCGGCACGATCTCGTCGGTCGCCTCGTCCACCCACGGGCGGCGGTTGATCGCGCCGACGGCGAGGATGCCCGACTGTCCGGGATTGAGGATCGGCGTCCCGGCGTCCACGCCGAACACCCCGACGTTGGTGATCGTGAACGTGCCGCCGGCCATCTGCGCGGGCTGGAGCGTGCCCTCACGCCCGGTGGCGACCAGCTCCCCGATCGCGCGCCCGAGTTCGGCCAGGGTCATGGTGTCCGCGTCCGGGACGACCGGCACCAGCAGCCCGCGCTCGGTAGCTGTCGCGATGCCGAGGCCCACGTGCTCCGGGAAGACGATCTCCTGAGCGTCCTCGTCCCATCGCGCGTGCAGATCCGGCGTGCGCCGCAGTGCGAGGCACACCGCCTTGGCCACGATGAGCGTCGGCGTGACCTTGACGTCGGAGAACTCGCGGTCGCCGCGCAGCCGCTCGACGAGGTGCATCGTCGCGCTGACGTCGACGGTGACCCACTCGGTGACGTGCGGCGCCGTGAAGGCCGACTGCACCATGGCCTCCGCCGTGCGCTTCCGCACCCCGGCGATCGGCACCCGGCGCCCCGCCGCGCTCGTCGGGGCCTGCGCCACGGGTTCTGACGGCGCGGGCTCAGCGTCGGTACGGCGCGAGGCGAGGTGGGCCTCCACGTCGGCGCGGCTGATGATGCCGGCCGGGTCGGAGGGCGTGACCTCGCGCAGATCGATTCCGTGGTCCTTGGCGAACTTGCGGACCGGCGGCTTGGCCAGGGCCGCGACGCTGACGGGAGCCGCGGGCACCTCGGTGGCCGACGAGCTCGCCGCATGCGCACCGCGGCGTCGACGCCGGCCGCCACCGACCGCCTCGTCGCGCGGGCCGTACCCGACGAGCACTCCGTTCGTGGGTGCACCTTCCGGCTCGGCTGGGTCCACCCGCAGGATCGGGGTGCCGACCGCGACCGTGTCACCCTCCGCAGCCATGATGGCTCCGACACGTCCCGCGAACGGGCTGGGCAGCTCCACGACCGACTTGGCGGTCTCGATGTCCACCAGCACGTCGTTGACCTGCACCTCGTCGCCCTCGGCGACGCGCCAGGTGACGATCTCGGCCTCGGTCAGCCCTTCTCCGACGTCCGGCAGCGCGAATTCGGGCATCAGAACTCCTTCGCGGTGTCGACGGCGTCGAGGATGCGATCGACGCTCGGGAGGAACTCGTTCTCGACGCGGCTCGGCGGGTAGGGCATGTCGTAGCCCGTGACGCGCTGGACCGGCGCCTCCAGGGAGTAGAAGCACTCCTCGCTGATGCGGGCGCTGAGTTCCGCACCGAGGCCGAGCGTGCGCTGGGCCTCGTGGACGACGACCGCCCGGCCGGTGCGCCGCACCGACTCGAACACCGGGCCGAGGTCCAGCGGCGACAACGAGCGCAGATCGATGACCTCCAGCTCGATGCCCTCGTCGGCCGCGGTGGTCGCCGCGTCGAGGCAGGTCCGGACCATCGGCCCGTAGGCGATGAGCGTGGCGTCGCTGCCGCGACGACGGACCACGGAGGACCACAGGTCGACGCCGGGGTCGCTCGTGTCGACCTCACCCTTCTCCCAGTACCGGCGCTTGGGTTCCATGAAGATGACCGGGTCGTCGGACTCGATCGCCTCCTGGATCATCCAGTAGGCGTCGTGCGGGGTCGCGCACGAGACGACCTTGAGGCCGGCCGTCATGACGAACTGCGCCTCGGGGCTCTCGGAGTGATGCTCGACCGCGCCGATGCCGCCGCCGAACGGGATGCGGACCACGAGCGGCACCCGGATGCGGCCGGCGCTGCGGAAGTGCAGCTTGGCGACCTGGCTCACGAGCTGGTCGTACGCCGGGTAGACGAATCCGTCGAACTGGATCTCCACGACGGGCCGGTAGCCGCGGGTCACCAGACCGACGGCGGTACCGACGATGCCGGACTCGCCGAGCGGCGTGTCCATGACCCGGTTCTCACCGAAGTCCTTCTGCAGCGCGTCGGTCACCCGGAACACGCCGCCGAGGCGACCGATGTCCTCGCCCATGAGGACCACGCGATCGTCGCGCTCCATCGCCGCCCGCAGGCCGGCGTTGATGGCTCCGCCGAGGCTCATCGTCTGCGTCGTCATGCCGCGCCCCTTTCGTCCAGGGCCTGCCAGGCGACGGCGTCGTCACGCTGGGCGGCCAGCTCCGGTGGGAGATCGGTGTGCACGGAGGAGAAGAGGTCGGCGAGGTCGGGTTCGGGCAGCTGGGCGCAGGCCTCGCGCAACCGGGCGCCGAGCTGGTCGGCCTCGGCCTCGACCGAGGCGAAGAAGTCCGGCGTCGCGCCCTCCGCCTCGAGGTAGGCGCGGACGCGGGCGATGGGGTCCTTGGCCTTCCACTGCTCGGTCTCGTCGGCGGTGCGGTACCGCGTCGGGTCGTCGGAGGTCGTGTGTGCGCCCATCCGGTAGGTCACGGCCTCGATGAGCGTGGGTCCGCCACCGTCGCGTGCCTTCTGCAGCGCGGCACGGGTGACGGCGTGGCACGCGAGGACGTCGTTGCCGTCGACGCGGATGCCCTCGAACCCGAAGCCCGCTGCTCGCTGGGCGATCGGAACTCGGGTCTGACGTTCCAACGGGACCGAGATCGCGTACTGGTTGTTCTGGCAGAAGAACACGACGGGCGCCTGATACGAGGCCGCCCAGACGAAGGACTCGGCGACGTCCCCCTGGCTGGTGGCGCCGTCACCGAGGTACGCGATCGTGGCCGCATCGCGCTCGGGATCGCCGTGGCCGACGGCGCCGTCGAGCAGCAGGCCCATGGCGTAACCGGTGGCGTGGAGCGTCTGGGCGCCGATGATGATCTGCGGCAGACCGTAGCGGTGCTCCTGCGGATCCCAGCTGCCGAGCTCGGTGCCGCGGAAGAGCCCGAGCAGTTGCGTCGGGTCCACGCCCCGGCAGTACGCGACGCCGTGGTCGCGGTAGGTGGGGAAGGCGAAGTCCTGGGGACGGAGGGCACGGCCGGAACCGACTTGCGCGGCCTCCTGACCGAGCGCCGGAGGCCAGAGGCCGAGTTCGCCGTGACGCTGCAAGGCGAAGGCTTCGGTGTCGATGCGACGGGTGAGGACCAGGTCGCGGTACCACCCTTCGACCTGCTCGCGCTCGACGTCGTCGTCGGGGAACCGGGGGTCGTGCCGCCGGGTGCCGTCCGGGCTCAGCAGCTGGACGAGCTCGTGCTCGCCGGCGAGAGCGCCGGGTTGCGGGGTCATGGGTAGGGTCATGCCGATCCTCCAATCGCCGTCGCGCGGGATGACCGCGGTCGGTGCAACGGGACGCAGCTCCAGGGGTGGCGGAGCCGAGCGCCACGATGTGACGGTGCTCACATCGTGAGACCAGCGTAACGGTCGGGCCCGCCAGGGGCCACCCTCAGCGTGCGGCGCGCCAGCGCGCGGCGGCGTCGAGGAACTCGGCGTTGATCGCCGGCTCGCCGACCGTGACGCGCACGCCGTCGCCGTCGAACGCCCGCACCGAGACCGGCGCACACTGCGCGGCGAAGTCGAGGGCGTCACTCCCGAGCGGCAGCCACACGAAGTTGGTCTGCGTGTCGGGGACGTCCCATCCGCCGGAGCGCAACGCGTCCACCATCGACTCGCGCTCGGACACGACGGCCTCCACGCGTTGCTCGAGTTCGTCGACGGCGTTCAGCGAGGCGACCGCCGCAGCGATCGCGATGTCGGTGACCGCGAACGGCGGCGTCGCCGTCCGCACGACGGTGGCGATCGCCGGCGGTCCGACGAGGTAGCCGATCCGCAGACCCGCGAGACCATAGGCCTTCGAGAACGTGCGCAGCACGACGACGTTGTTCCGGCCCGGGAGAACGTCGAGTCCGCGGGCCGCGTCGGGCCGGCGGACGAACTCGACATACGCCTCGTCGACCACCACGAGCACGTCCGAGGGCACCCGGGTGAGGAAGGCGGCCAACTCGTCGCGGGTGACGACCGGGCCCGTCGGGTTGTTGGGCGTGCACACGAGCACGACGCGTGTCGCCTCCGTGATGGCATCGGCCATCGCATCGAGGTCGTGTGTCGCGTCGTCGCGCAACGGCACCGGGACTCCCGTCGCCCCGGCGAGGTCCACCGCGATCGGGTACGCCTCGAAGCTGCGCCACGGATAGACGACCTCATCGCCGGCCTCGCAGAACGCCGCCAGCAGTGTGAACAGCACGCCGACCGAGCCCGTCCCGCCCGCGAGCTGATCCTCATCGACGTCCAACCGCTCGCTGAGGGAACGGTAGAGCGCCGTCATCCCGGCGTCCGGGTACCGGTTCATGCGGGCGAGTTCGTCCGAAGCCCGCTCCAGCACCGACGGCAGCGGGGGGAACGGGTTCTCGTTGCTCGACAGCTTGTACGCGTCGCTGTGCGCCGGTTTGCCGGCGCGATACGCGGGGATGCGCTGGAACACCGATCGGGGACGCGGGAGAGCCATGGCGTCACCCTAGCTCCGGCGTCTGGGACGATGGGCCGGTGAGTCGGCCGGTGATCGGATACGCCCTGGTAGTGACCGCCGCGGTGATCTTCGGCGTCAACGCCGGGGTGTCGCGCGTCCCCGTGCAAGCAGGTCTCGACATCGACAGTTACACCGCGTTCCGGCTGACCGGCGCAGCGCTCACGTTCTGGCTGCTGGCGGCCCTCATGGACCGCTCCGCCTTCCGCGCGCCGCGCGGGCGGGCGCTGGCCCTCGTCGCCGCGCTCGGGATCGCGGGAGTTTTGGGAGCTCAGGCGACCTACAACATCACCGTCAACCGGCTGCCCCTCGGCGTCGCGCTGCTGCTGGAGTACCTCGCCCCCGCGATCGTCGTGCTGTGGGTGCGGGTCGTCCGCCGCGAGCCGGTGCACCCGCGGCTCTACCCGGCCATCCTCGTCTCGCTGCTGGGCCTCGCCCTCGTCGGGCAGGTGTGGCGCGGCCTCACGCTCGACGGAATCGGCGTCCTCGTCGGCCTGCTCTCCGCGGCCTGCCTCGCCAGCTATTTCCTGCTCGGCGAGGCACTCACGACGCACAAGGACGCCACCTCGAGCCCCTTGCAGGTCGTCGTGTGGTCGTTCGGCATCGCCGCCGTGGTGATCAACCTCTACGAGCCGTTCTGGACCGCATTCGACGTGCTCGGGCAGGACACCACGCTGTTGGGCCGACTCGATGACGTGACGGTTCCCGGCTGGCTGCCGATGGCCTACATCGTGCTGCTCGGCACTGTCGCGCCGTTCTTCCTGTTCCTGCTGGCGATGCAGTTCATCCCGAGCACCCGCGCGTCGGTTGTCGCGATGCTGGAGCCGGTCGTCGCGCTCGTCGTCGGGTGGTTGTGGTTCGCCGAGGTGCTCTCGACCGCTCAGGCGATCGGCGTCGCGGTGGTGCTGACCGGGGTCGTCGTCGCGCAGAGCGCACGCCTCGTACCGGCCGAGAACGTGCCCACCGCGCCCTGATCAGCAGGCACGGCCATCGTCGACCTGCGACAATGACAGCATGGAACGCTTCCTCTCCACGTGGTTCGCGAGCAGTGTCGCGCTGGCCTTCGCCGCGCTGATCCTGGGCGATCACATGAACATCAGCGACCCGAACGAGTCGACGCTCAACCGCGTGCTGACCGTGGTGCTCGTCGGCCTGGTCTTCACGATCATCACCTCGATCGTCGGCCCGGTCGTCAAGCTCCTGTCGCTGCCGTTCATCATCCTGACGCTCGGACTGCTGCTGGTGGTCATCAATGCGCTCCTCCTGCTGCTCACCGAGGTCATCTCCGAGCAGTTCGGTCTCGCCTTCTTCGTCGACGGCTTCTGGTGGGCCGTGCTGGGTTCGATCGTCATCTCCCTCGCCCAGACCGTCGTCCGCGCCATCATCGGAGACTGATCCGTGAGCCACGACCGGTATCGCATCGCCGTCGTGTGCCTGGGCAACATCTGCCGTTCCCCCATGGCGCACGTCGTGCTGGAGAAGAAGATCGCCGACGCCGGCCTCGACGACCAGGTCGAGGTGGTGTCGGCGGGCACCGGCGGGTGGCACACGGGCGACCCGATGGACCCGCGCGCGGCAGCGGTCTTGAGCGACGCGGGGTACGACGCCTCGCGGCATGTCGCCCGCACGTTCACGACCGACTGGTACGCCGAGAACGATCTGCTGCTGGCGATGGACCACAGCAACTACACCGACATGGCCGCGCTCGCCCCCACCGTCGGGGACACCGAGCGGCTGCGGATGTTCCGCAGCTTCGATCCCGAGGCCTCCGAGGACGACCTCGAGGTACCCGACCCGTGGTTCGGCGGCGATGAGGGGTTCCGTGAGGTCATGGCGATGATCGAACGGTCCACCGACGCGATCGTCGAGCAGCTCCCCGAGCTGCTCTCGACTTCCGAACGAGGCTGATCGGCCCTCGGGTAACGTCGTGACCATGGCTCGGATGGCAGGGACGGCGGCGCGTGCGGAGGCTCTCGTGGGAACTCCCGTCGTGTCCACCACCCCGGTCGCCGGCGGTGACATCTGCACCGCCACGCGCCTCCGGCTGACCGACGGCCGCAACGCCGTCATCAAGACGCGTCCGCAGGCTCCGGCCGGCATGTTCCGCCGCGAGGCCGAAGGGCTGCGCTGGCTCGGCGAGGCCGGCGGCGTCCCGGTGCCGGAGGTGCTCGGCGTCGATGACGAGTGCCTCGTCCTCGCCTGGGTCGAGCCGGGCAAGCCCACCCCCGAGCTCGCCGAGCAGTTCGGCCGTGAGCTGGCCGTCACCCACCGCGCCGGCGCTCCGCACTTCGGCGCCGACCGCGACGGCTACATCGGTCTCGCGCCGCTGCCCAACCGCCCGCTGCCGACGTGGGAGGAGTTCTACGCCTCCCGGCGGGTCATGCCGTACGTGCGGGCCGCTCTCGACCGCGGGGCGCTGACGTCCGACGAGGCCGCCACGATCGAGCGCCTCATGCGTCGCATCCACACCTACTCGGGGCCGGCCGAACCGCCCGCGCGGCTCCACGGCGACCTGTGGTCGGGCAACGTCCTCTGGGGAGCCGAGGGCCGGGTCTGGGTCATCGACCCGGCCGCGCACGGCGGACATCGAGAGACCGACCTCGCGATGCTCGCGCTCTTCGGCGCCCCGCATCTGCAGCGCATCCTCGACGCGTATGACGAGGCCTGGCCCCTCGCGGAGGGCTGGCGCGAACGGGTGGCTTTGCACCAGCTGCATCCATTGCTCGTCCATGCCGTGCTCTTCGGCGGCGGGTACGGAGCCCGGGCCGCGGCCTCCGCGCAGAGCCTCCTCGACGGCCGCGGCTGACTCAGCGCGCCCGGCGGCGTGTGCTCAGGGGCTTCTCAGGGGTACGCGGCACACTAAGCACATGCGCATCCTGGTGGTCGACGACGACCGTGCCGTGCGCGAGTCGCTGCGGCGCTCGCTGGAGTTCAACGGTTACGAGGTCGAACTCGCCTCCGACGGCGCCGAGGCCCTCGCCCGCGTCCCCCAGGTCCAGCCCGACGCGATCGTCATGGACGTGATGATGCCCCGCCTCGACGGCCTGGAGGCGACCCGCGCCCTGCGCTCGGCGGGCAACGACGTCGCGATTCTGGTGCTCACCGCCCGCGACGCCGTGACCGACCGCGTCGACGGCCTCGACGCGGGAGCCGACGACTACCTGACCAAACCCTTCGCGCTCGAGGAGCTGCTCGCGCGGCTCCGCGCCCTGCTCCGCCGCGCGACCCGGACCAGCAGCGTCGACGACGACGATCCCGAGCCCGCCCTCGAGTTCGCCGACCTCTCCCTCGACCCGGCCACCCGCGAAGTGCGTCGCGGGGACCGGCCGATCTCGCTGACCCGCACCGAGTTCGCCCTGCTCGAACTGTTCATGCGCCGGCCCAAGCGCGTGCTGGAGCGTTCCTTCATCCTGGAAGAGGTGTGGGGCTTCGACTTCCCCACCACCGCCAATTCCCTCGAGGTCTACGTCGGGTACGTCCGGCGCAAGCTCGAGGCGGAGGGTGAGCCGCGTCTGCTGCACACGGTGCGCGGCGTCGGCTACGTGCTGCGGGAGACGCCGCCGTGAGCATGGCCCGCGACGCCGCCGATCGCCTGCTCGACTGGCTCCACGACGCGCTCAGCCCGATCACCTCGCGTCTCTCGCTGGCCGGCCGCGTCGCGATCCTCACCACCGTGTCCGTGGCCCTCGTCCTCACGAGCCTCAGCACGTTGCTGTACGTGACGGTGCGCTCGGAGTTCATCGACTCGGTCGACGAGGCGCTCGTGAACCGGGCCAACGACGCCGTCGCGGCCGGTCTGAGCGCGTCAGCACTCTCGGACCCGGGGACCCAGCAACTGCTGGACCTCATGGGCATCCGCACCGTGTTCGTCCGCAGCGGCGGCGGGTTCTTCCAGCAAGGCAACGACGGCATCCCCTACGGCATCGACGAGCTCGGCGTCGCCCTCGGCCAGGAGCAGCAGTCGGCGCGCACGGTCGAGCTGGCTGGCGAGCGCTACCGCGTCGTGGCGGTCCAGGCCGGGCCAGGCCGCGCCTTCGTGCTCGCCCAGTCGATGGAGTCCACCCAGCAAGCCCTCGACCGGCTCGCCGTCGTCCTGGTCCTCGCGTGTTTCGCGGGTATCGCGCTCGCCGGCGCCGCCGGCTGGGCCGTCGCGAGCAACGGCTTGCGGCCGGTCCGGCGGCTCACCGCGGCGACCGAGCGCATCGCCTCGACCGGCGACCTGGGGCCGATCGAGGTGTGGGGCACGCGCGACGACGAGCTCGCCCGGCTCACGCGGTCGTTCAACGCCATGCTTCAAGCGCTCGACGCATCGCAGTCGCGCGAGCGTCAACTCATCGCGGACGCCGGCCACGAGCTGCGGACCCCGCTGACCAGCCTGCGCACCAACATCGAACTGCTGCGGCAGGCGACCGGCGACCCGGACCGCAAGCTCAGCGCCGACTCCCAGCGCGAGCTCATGGACGACGTCCGCGCACAACTCGACGAACTCACGACGCTCATCGGGGACCTCGTCGAGCTCGCTCGCGACGAGCCGCTGCACCGCGACCCCGAGCCGCTCGACCTCGCGGAGGTCGTCAACCAATCGGTCGCGCGGGTGCGTCTGCGCGCGCCGGAGCTGAGCTTCGACGTCGAGCTCGACGACAGTCGCGTGGTGGGCGAGAGTCAGTCCCTCGAGCGCGCCGTCACCAACCTGCTCGACAACGCGGCCAAGTGGAGCCCGCCCGGAGGCACGGTGACCGTGCGCCTCGACGCGGGTGTGCTGACCATCAGCGACGAGGGGCCCGGCATCGCCGAGGAAGACCTCCCGCACGTGTTCCAGCGGTTCTATCGATCGACGGCCGCGCGGTCGCTCCCGGGCTCGGGACTCGGCTTGTCGATCGTGCAACGTGCCGCGGACCGGCACGGCGGATCGGTGGAGGTGGAATCGACGGTGGGTCGTGGCACGACATTCACGCTGCGGCTCCCGCTCGCGCCGGCTTCGGAAGGCTGACAGAGTGGAGCAGACCTTTTCGCTGCCTCACACCGGGCTTTCATGACCGTCTCAGCAACGGGGGAGAATGTAGCACCATGACCGATTCTCAGGATCCCTACGCGGACCGTCCCTACGTTCCGCCCGCGGGCCCGCGTGGGCCCCAGGACCCCGCCTCGCCGGCCGCCCCGGCGTCGAGCGGGGGCGAGAATGCCGGTGAGCCTGGCGGCCCGGCGAGCCCGCACCCCCATCAGCCCACCCCGCCGGCCGAGCCCCACGGCGACCCGCTCGACCCCAACCGTCGCGACGAAGACACCACCCGCTTCGCACAGGCGCCCGGCGGCCCAGCCAGCGGACCCGGCGTTCCGCCGCCAGGGCCCGATGCGGCTCGGGAAGCGCACACACCGCAGGGCGGCCCGTTCGTCTCGGACAGCGAGCACACGACGGTCCTCGGCGCCCCGCCCGCTGGGCCGGGAGCGACGCCGCCTGGAGCCGGTGCGACGCCTCAGAGCGGCGGCTCGACTCGGCCGCCCCGTCGCGGACGGCTCGTGGCCGCGGTCGTCGGGATCGTCCTGCTGGCTGGTGCGGCCGGCGTCGGCGGCGCAGCACTGTACGACGAGTTCTCGAACGGATCAGGTCTCTCGCCGCGCACGACCAACACGGGCACGTCGCTCGACGATCCCGCGTCCTCGGATCTGCCGGCCGGCACCGTCGAGCAGGTGGCCCAGAAGATGATGCCGTCCGTCGTCCAGATCAACTTCGCCGGCAGCGGCGAAGGTGGCTCCGGCACCGGCGTCATCATCAGCGAGGACGGACAGATCCTCACGAACAATCACGTGGTCGAGGCGGCGGCCGACGGCGGCACCCTCACCGTCTCGTTCAACGACGGCACCAACGCCGAGGCCACCATCATCGGCCGTGACCCCGCGACCGACATCGCGGTCATCCAGGCCGAGGGCGTCTCCAATCTCACTCCGGCTGACTTCGGCCGCTCCAGCGAGGTGCGCGTGGGCCAGGAAGTCGTCGCCATCGGCTCCCCGTTCGGGCTGGAATCCACGGTCACGCAGGGCATCATCTCCGCGCTCAACCGGCCGGTCTCGCCGGGAAGCCAGACCAGCGACTCCGACACGGTCACCACGTTCCCCGCGATCCAGACCGACGCCGCCATCAACCCCGGCAACTCCGGCGGACCGCTCGTGGACCTCGAGGGACGCGTCATCGGCATCAACTCGGCCATCCGGTCCTCGGGCATCGAGGGCGGCTCGATCGGACTCGGCTTCGCCATCCCGAGCGACCTCGCCCGCAACGTCGCCGCGCAGATCCTCGACGGCAAGACGGTCGAGCACGCGCGGATCGGCATCACGGTGCAGAACGCGACGAGCGACGACCAGATCACCGGTATCGGCGCACGGGTCGCGGATGTCGAGCCCGGCGGCCCCGGCGACGATGCGGGTCTGCGCGAGGGCGACATCGTGACGAGCGTGGACGATCACCCGGTTGCCAGCAACCAGGCGCTGATCGCCACGATCCGCGGCTACCAGCCCGGTGACGAGGTCACGCTGACGATCCTGCGCGACGGCCGCCAGGAGCAGGTCCAGGTCACCCTCGGCTCCGACCAAGGCGACCTCGCCCGCTGATCCATCACCTACAGCGCCCGTAGGTGGTCGAGTAGGGCGGAGCTCTGCGGAGCCCGTATCGAGACCACGTCACGTCGACAGGCCTCGACACGCGGCTCGTCCCTCGCCGCTACTCGACCACCTACATCCTCGCCTGACTCCCCGCCCGGGCATAGGTGGTCGAGTAGGAGGTCGCTCAGCGACCGACGTATCGAGACCACGGTTACGTCGACAGGCCTCGCTCCCTCGCGGCTACTCGACCACCTACGACTCAGCGCCAGGCGCCTCGTTCGTATTGGGGTGCGTAGGGCGCGGCGGTGCGGTCGATACCGAGCTCGTGGGCGGCGCGCAGGGGCCAGCCCGGCTCGCGCAGGGCGGCACGGGCGAGCAGCACGAGGTCCGCGTCGCCGTCGGCGACGATCCGCTCGGCCTGCTCCGGGTCGGTGATGAGGCCGACCGCGCCGGTCACCATGTCCGAGCCGGACCGGACCTCGCGGGCCAGCGGCACCTGGTACCCGGGCCCGACCGGGATGTCCGCCGGCAGGATCGCCCCCGACGACACGTCGACGACGTCGACCCCGTGGTCCTTGAGTTCAGCGGTGAGCTTGGTGGTCTCCTCGATCGTCCACCCGCCCTCGAGCCAGTCGGTGCCGGAGAACCGGATGCCGAGCGGCTTGTCCTCGGGCCAGACCGCGCGGACGGCGTCCACCACCTCACGGACGAGCCGCGTGCGGCCGTCGAAGTCGCCGCCGTACTCGTCCGTGCGCTGGTTCGACAGCGGGGACAGGAACTGGTGCAGCAGGTAGCCGTGGGCGGCGTGGATCTCGATGAGGTCGAAGCCCGCCTCGTCGGCGCGGCGCGCGGCGTCGGCGAACGCCTGGGGAAGCGCCGCGACCTCCTGTGTCGTCAGCTCACGCGGCTCGTCGTATCCGGGAAAGGCGATCGGTGACGGGGCGACGGTCTGCCATCCGCCCTCGCTCGCCGGGACCGACCCCTCTCCCGCTTCGCTGAACGGGGCGTACGTCGACGCCTTGCGGCCCGCGTGGGCGATCTGCACTCCGATGGGTGCGCCCTGATCGTGGACAAAGTCGACGATCCTGCGCCAGGCGTCGCGCTGGGTCTCGTTCCACAGCCCCGTGTCCTCGGGGCTGATGCGTCCCTCGGGAACCACGGCCGTGGCCTCGGTGATGAGCAGGCCGAAGCCGCCGATCGCGTGAGAACCCAGGTGGACCAGGTGCCAGTCGGTGGGAACACCGTCACGGGCGAAGCACGAGTACTGGCACATGGGGGCGAGCCAGATCCGGTTGCGGGCGGTGACACCGCGCACCGTCAGCGGTTCGAACAAGGCAGGGGTCATGTCTACCACAACCGGCGGCCAGCCTCCCGCATTCCTCACCGACGCATGACAAAGGGCCCGTTCCACCACTTCCCGATGGAACGAGCCCCTTGCCCGGGGGCCCACGGCGCGGGTCGCCTCGGGGGCTATCCCGCGCCGTGGGGGCCTCTCAGCGGCGCACTCGCTGCGTCATGAGCGCACCGCCACCGAGCAGTGCGATCAGTCCGGCGAGCACCAGCCACAGCGCTGAGTCCGGCGCACCGGCATCGGGCAGCTCCGCGACGAGCACCCGCACCGAGTCGTCGGTGCCGATCGGATCGCCGCCGGGCGGCGTTCCGGTAGCCGTCGCGTGATTGTCGACGTAGCCACGCTCACGGTCGGCCTCGGTCGGCGTGTAGGTCGCGGTCGCCGTGACCTTCTCACCCGGAGCCAGGACACCGGCCTCGCCCGGCCAGTCGCGGTAGGTGATCTTCGACAGGCCCTCGAGCCCGTCGCGCACTTGCACGTCAGTGAGGGTCACCGTTCCGGTGTTCTCGACCTCGAACGTGTACCGGATCTGGTCGCCGTCAACCGTGCCGGTCTTCGTCAGCTTCAGTCCCGGCAGCGCGGGGAGCGGGGTGCGCTCCTCGTCCGGACCGTCGACCGGATCGCCGGTCGGCGGGGTCCCGGTTGCCAGGGCATGGTTGACGACTTCGCCGCGGTCGATGTCGGCCTGGGTCAGCGTGTAGGTGGCGGTCGCCGTGACGCTCTCGCCGGGGGCGAGGACGCTCTCGTCGCCGGGCCAGACGTACTCGAGGTCGGACAGACCCTCGAGCTCGTCGGCGATCGACACGTCGCGCAGCGTCACGTTGCCGGTGTTGGTCGCCTCGAAGGTGTAAGTGACGGTGTCACCAGCCTTCGACGCAGCACCCGCATTCAGCGTCGCGGTCTTGACCAGAGCGATGCTCGGACCCGCCTCGATCGGAACCGAGACCTCGTCGATGTCGTCGACCCGCTCACCCGCCGGCGGCTGACCCGACGCGGTAGCGACGTTGTCGACCGAGCCAGCATCGACATCAGCCTGCGTCAGCGTGTAGGTCGCCGTCGCCGTCACCGACTCGCCGTAACCCAGCACACCCTCAGCAGTCGGCCAAGGACCGAACACGATGTCCGACAGACCCGCCAGCTCATCGCTGAGCGCCACGTCGGTGAGCGTCACATTGCCCGTGTTGGTGATCGTGAACTCGTACTCCACGGTGTCACCAGCGCGACCCTCCGCACCCTCGGCAAGCGCACCGGACTTCACCAGATCGATCGACGCGAGCTGCGGCAGCGGCAACTCATGATCGTCCTCGTTCTCCACCGGAGGCTGACCACCAGGAGGCGTGCCCACGACCGTGGCGTTGTTGACCACATCACCGCGGTCGATGTCCGCCGCCGTCAACGTGTACTCGGCCGTCGCCGTCACCGACTCACCCGGAGCCAGCACACCAACCTCACCCGGCCACGTGTAGACGAGCTCGGACAGCCCCTCCATCGGATCGGTGATCGACACACCCGTCAACGTCACATTGCCGGTGTTCGTCGCGGTGAACTCGTACTCCACCGTGTCACCGGGGACAACCTGCGCCCCATCGGCGAGACCGCCGGACTTCACCAGATCGATGCCCGGATTCGACGGCACATCCACACGCTCGGTGTCGTCGTCCTCGACCGGATCACCGGACGGCGGCGTACCCACGACCGAAGCCGTGTTATCGACACCACCGGCATCGACGTCGGACTGCTTCAGCTCATACGTCGCCGTCGCGGTCACGGACTCGCCGGGCAACAGCGTCCCCGCCTCATCCGGCCACGTGCCGAAGACGATGTCGGACAGGCCGTCGAGCTCATCGCTCAGTGCCACATCGGTCAACGTCACGTTACCGATGTTCGTGACCGTGAACTCGTACTCCACCGTGTCACCAGCGCGACCCTCCGAACCCTCGGCGAGCGCACCGGACTTCACCACCTCGATGAGCGGCAACTCAGGAAGGTCGACGATGTGCTCGTCGGTGTTGTCCACCGGGTCGCCGGACGGCGGCGTGCCAGTCGCGGTGACCGTGTTCTCCACCTCACCGGTGTCGAGATCGGCCTGCGTCAGCTCGTACGTGGCGGTCGCCGTCACCGACTCACCCGGCTGCAGCGTGCCTGCCTCACCCGGCCAGTCGCCGAACACGATCTCAGACAGACCCTCCAGCGGGTCATCCAGCGTCACGTCAGCCAATGTCACGTTGCCCGTGTTCGTCACCGTGAACTCGTACTCCACGGTGTCACCCGCGACACCCTCAGAACCTTCACGCAGGGCGCCGGTCTTCTCGACGTCGATCGCGGGGGACTGTGCCACCGGAACCTGAGCGTCGTCGGTGTCAGTGACCGGATCGCCGCTCGGCGGCGTGCCTGTGGCGGTCGCCACGTTGTCGACGCCACCGGCGTTCACGTCGGCCTGCGTCAGCGTGTACGTGGCGGTCGCCGTGACCGACTCACCCGGCTGCAGCATCCCGGCCTCACCCGGCCAATCACCGAACACGATGTCCGACAGGCCCTCCAGCTCATCGCTGAGCGCCACCTCGGTCAACGTCACGTTCCCAGTGTTGGTGATCGTGAACCCGTACTCCACGGTGTCGCCCGCAACACCCTGCGCGCCCTCGGCGAGCGCACCGGACTTCACCAGGTCGATGGCCGACGCCTGCGGCACATCGACGACGTGATTGTCGGTGTTCTCCACCGGATCGCCGCTCGGCGGCGTGCCCGTCGCGGTCACCGTGTTCTCGACCTGGCCGGCGTTCACATCGGCCTGCGTCAGCTCGTACGTGGCGGTTGCCGTGACCGACTCACCCGGCTCCAGCACCCCGGCCTCACCCGGCCAGTCACCGAACACGATCTCGGACAGACCCGGCAGCGGATCGTCCAACGTCACGCCCGTAAGCGTCACGTTCCCGGTGTTCGTCACCATGAACTCGTACTCCACCGTGTCGCCCGCACGTCCCTGCGCACCCTCGGCAAGCCCACCGGACTTCACCACATTGATCGATGCATCGGGGGTGATCGTGACGATCTCCTTGTCGGTGTTCTCCACTGGATCGCCGCTCGGCGGCGTGCCCGTCGCGGTCACCGTGTTCTCGACCTGGCCGGCGTTCACATCGGCCTGCGTCAACTCGTACGTGGCGGTCGCCGTGACCGACTCGCCCGGAGCCAGCACCCCAGCCTCACCCGGCCAATCACCGAACACGATGTCCGACAGACCTGGCAGCGGATCGTCCAACGTCACGTCGGTGAGCGTCACGTTGCCCGTGTTCGTCACCGTGAACTCGTACTCCACGGTATCACCGGCGCGACCCTCCGCGCCGTCAGCGAGCGCACCGGACTTCACGACATCAAGCGCGGGCGCCTGCGGCACCTCGACGATTTCCTCGGCGGTGTCGGTCACCGGGTCACCCGTCGGGGGCGTGCCCGTGGCGGTGGCCGTGTTCTCGACCTGCCCGGCATCCACGTCGGCCTGCGTCAACTCGTACGTGGCGGTCGCCGTGACCGACTCGCCCGGAGCCAGCACCCCAGCCTCACCCGGCCAGTCACCGAACACGATGTCCGAGAGCCCCTCGAGTTCATCGCTCAGCGCCACGTCGGTCAACGTCACGTTACCCAGGTTGCTGATGGTGAACTGGTACTCCACCGTGTCGCCGGCAACGCCCGGCGAACCGGCTGCGAGGGCCCCGTTCTTCACGAGGTCGATGAGCGGCTGCTGCGGCACCTCGACAATCTCCTCGTCGGTGTCGGTCACCGGGTCACCCGTCGGGGGCGTGCCCGTGGCGGTGGCCGTGTTCTCGACCTGGCCGGCGTTCACATCGGCCTGCGTCAACTCGTACGTGGCGGTCGCCGTGACCGACTCACCCGGAGCCAGCACCCCGGCCTCACCCGGCCAATCACCGAACACGATCTCGGACAGACCCGGCAGCGGGTCATCCAGCGTCACGCCCGTAAGCGTCACGTTGCCCGTGTTCGTCACCGCGAACTCGTACTCCACCGTGTCGCCCGCGACACCCTGCGCACCCTCGGCAAGCCCACCGGACTTCACCACGTCGATCGCTGCATCCGGCGCAACCGGAACCTGAGCGTCATCCGTGTCGGAAACCGGATCACCGAACGGCGGCGTGCCGACAGCGGTCACCGTGTTGTCGACGCCACCTGTGTTCACATCGGCCTGCGTCAGCTCGTACGTCGCGGTCGCCGCGACGCTCTCGCCCGGAGCCAGCACACCGGCCTCACCCGGCCAGTCACCGAACACGATCTCGGACAGACCCGGCAGCGGATCGTCCAACGTCACGTCGGTGAGCGTCACATTCCCGGTGTTCGTCACCGTGAACCGATACTCCACCGTGTCGCCCGCGACACCCTGCGCACCCTCGGCGAGGGCACCGGACTTCTCGACCTGGATCGACGGCGCCAGCTCCGGCAGCGTGACCTCGGCGGGATCCTCGTCGCTGACAGGAGAACCAGCCGGCGGCTGACCTGTGACTGTCGCGGTGTTCGTGACGGTGCCGGCGGCGATGTCCTCGGCTGTGAGCTCGTAGGTCGCCGTCGCCGTGACCGACTCACCCGGCTCCAGCACCCCGGCCTCGCCCGGCCATGCACCGAACGTGATGCCCGACAGACCTGGCTTCGGGTCGTTCAAGGTCACGTCGGTCAGGGTGATCGAGCCGGTGTTGGTGATCGTGAAGTCATACTCGACGATGTCGCCGGGAAGACCCACTGCCCCGTCGGCCAGCACGCCGTCCTTCACCAGCTCGATGGTGGCGCAGGTGTCGTTGATGATCTGGGTCAAGGTGTCCCGCAGATCGCTGAAGCCCGTAGCGAAGTAATCGCTGTTCTCAACCGTGCCCGAGACCTGAGCGATATGCTCGCGGAACTGGTCCAGCGCACCGCCCGACAGATTGTCAGTCGCGCCGACACCGATGATGCGTGTGCCCTGGGCCTTGACCGCGTTGGCGCTTTCCACCGCGCGAGTGATCGACGGCACATCCGTGGAACCGCCGGGACCTTGGGCCGGCGATCCGTACTGCGTCGGGTTGCCGTCCGTCACGAAAAGCAAGGCGTCGTACTGCTCGGGAGCCGATGCGATCGCCGCGAACGCGCGATCCCAGTTCGTGCCGCCTCGCTGCGAGTTGGGCCGCTGAATGCCGTTCACCTTGTCCGCGATGGTCTGGGAGCCCTGGGGCGTCATGACCGAGGTCAAAGGAAGGGGCGCGTTAGCCGGCGAACCCGTCGCGGGGGCGTTCGAGGCGAACGTGTGGATGGCGATCTGAACCGGATATCCGGTCAGCCCGGCCGCGAACTCCGCGATGTTGGACTTCATCTCTGCAAGCTGACCGTCAGTCACCGAGTTCGACAGGTCGAGACTGATCGCGAGCTTCAGATCCGGCTCACAGCGTTCAGGAAGACTCGGATTCGGAGCCGGGGGCGTCGTCGACTGGACCGCGCCGGCGGCGGTGATGCTGCCCATGACCGCGACCAGCATCGCCAACATGAGGGCGATGGCGCGGCGGGGCCAGCGGAGGTGGCGCCTGCGAGAGGCATGATTCGGCCTGGACCGAGAAGTGGACGTCACGGTGCTGCTCTCCTTGCACGGGCGGTGGGGAGTACCGCGGCAAACCGCGGCAGGACACAGCAGGGCTGCATGCCATAGTTCATCATTCATCCTCACACCGCGGCCGCTGCCCCGAATGCTGGGATTTCACCCTCATTTTCACCCCCCTCGCTTCCCCTGGTCCCTCCTTCTCGCGAGCCTCGTACTCAACCTCGTGTACGCGGCGGTGCCAGGCGCACTGATTCCCGCGCAGATCGCCGACGCGTCATCGGACAGCAAAGCGATCCGGCTCGCGCTCGTCATGACCCTCTCGCCGCTGGTGACGATCGTCGTGCATCCCCGGGTCGGACTCGTGTCACTCGACAACGCCGTCTCGCTGCTGATGATCGCCGGGCGCCGGCCGTCGCGGGAGCGGCACTCACCACGACCGGCGGCTCATTTCTCGCCTACGCTGCGGTGGGGGTAGCCCTGTCGGCGCTGTTCATCGCGCGGATCTTCCCCAAGGGAACGAGTCCGCCACGGGTCATCACCGGGGACGGTCACCGTGCTCGTCAGGCGAGGCGCCTACGGTGACCGTCGCGGGCCAGGATTCCCATCGCGAGTCCCCGGGCGATCGCCTCATCGCGGCGGTTCACGCCCAGCTTGCGGTACAGCGAACGTCGTTGCGTCTTGATCGTATTGACCGACAGTTGCAGGCGCGCAGCGATGTCGTTCTCCGTGCCTCCCCGCACCAGTTCGCTGAGCACGATCCGCTCACGTTCGGTCAGTCGTTCGACCTGGATGTCACCGCCGAGTAACGGCTCTGGCGTCTGCTGACCGGTCAGTTCAGCGAACACTGCGGCGTCGGCAGGAGAAAGGAGCCGCAAGGGCCAGGTGACGCCGTCGGCTTCCATCTTCTCCACCATCCGCTCGGCCACGAGACGTAGTGACGATCTCGAGCCGAGCCGGCGGACCAGCGCGAACTCCACAACGGCGGCGTGCAGCCGCAACCGCGGCGTCGCCCCGATGCCGGCCTGGCTGATGCGAGCGATCAGTTCACGCATGCGGTCGATGTCGCCCGATGCGACGCCCGCGTGCGCCGACGCCAGGACCGCGGGAAGTCGTGAGCCCTCCGTCGTCATGGCCTTCGACGGTGGCCCGATGATCAGCATCATGCCCTCGACCACGTCGGTCAGCGCTCTCGAGAGTGGGCGCGCGCGTTGACAGGCCGTGAGCAGGTTGGCGGCGTCGCGGAACCGGCCGGACGTGAGCATGACGATCGCGCGGACGAGCATGACGATGTCGCGATGGTCTCCGGACGCCTCGGCCTCGGCAATCGCACGCTGAGCGGCATCGATCCGTCCCTGTTCGAGGGCGAGCAGAGCGTCGACAGCGGCGAGGAGATCCGACCATGGAGCGCGGCGGGCCATCGTGGAGCAGGCGCGTCGACGACGCGTGGCGGCATGAACGTTGCCGAGCACGAGCTCCGTGAGGGCCGCCGCGGCTCCGAGCGCAGCCTGCCACCAACCCCCGTTCGCCGTCTCGAGGCCTCGTTCGAAGACCGTGCGAGCGTGGAACACCCGACCGTCGTGCAACAGCGCCATGCCGCACTCGGCATGAAGGGCTGGGAGCCAGGCAGACAGCGCCTCCCGGTCGCCGCGTCCGAGATCGTGAAGCATGCTGTCGAGGGACACTGCTGTCATGACACCGCCGGGGCGGGCGAGACGCCGCTCTACGGCGCATCGCAGGCCTCGTGCGAGCGCTCGGTCCACGACCGTGCGCCGGTGGTCCCGGTCGTTCCACGGCGCACGGAGAAGATCAGGGGCCACCGGGTGCGTGCGCTGCTGCACCGCGAGGGCGACGAGCGTCCATCGCAGGGCCGGGAAGCTGCCGATCTCGACGGGAGGCGCAGCGACCCATCGGGCGAGGACTTCCGGATGATCGAGTGCAAGCGGGAGCCCGACATCTCGAAGAACCTGTTCCGCCCGCTCCGGATCCGCGGACCGCGCAGCGGCACGCAGGCGTTCGAGCGCGACCGCGTCATCGCGATCCCCGTCAAGCGCGCCCAACCTTCGGGCTCCTGCCCCGCGCAACACCCTCCAGGCCTCCGCGGTGAGCCGCTCCGGTTCGTCGATCACCAGCACGAGGGGACCTTCGGTCTCGTATCGCATGCATCGCCTTCGTCATCGCTCGGCCTCCCCCCGCCAGGCGCCGCCCGAACGGGCGGTCACAGATGAGACGGCGGGACCGAAACAATCTCACGCAGACTCCGACGTGATATAAGTTATACTCATGGCGGTCCGCCCAGAGCTACCGTGGTACGGCGCCACGGGAAAGCGTCCACCGTCGGCGTGCGCACCTTCTTTCCTACCTGGAGATCGGACATGACCGAACCCTGGGGCCTCCGCGACGGCCTCGTCGAGGACCGCGACCTGGTGGAAGCCCTGCGCGCCGGGGACGCGGGCGCCATGGAAGCCCTCTACCGCCGGCATGGCCCATCGATGCGGCGCCTCGCCTACGCTCTCGATCCCGATCGCGGGGACGATCTCGTGGCCGAGGCGTTCTCCCGGGTCTTCGACACGATACGTGCAGGCAGGGGCCCGCTCGATAACGTGGCCGGTTACCTCGCCACCACCGTGCGGCATCTGCACGTCGATCAATCGCGCGCGCGAAGACGCGAACTACCCGTCTCCGACCGGCCCTGGCTACTCGACGATGCGACCGAGGTGGAACTGCTCGATCCGATCGACCTGGAACGGGCCGGGCAAGCGCTCTCCGCACTGCCAGAGCGCTGGCGCGAGGTGCTCTGGTACTTGGAGGTCGAGGGACGAAAACCCGCTGAGGTCGCGCTCCGGCTCGGGATGCCGGCGCCACGCGTCTCGGCCCTCGCCTACCGGGCGCGCGAGGGCTTGCGCCGCAGCTATCTCGACCGCCACCTGACGGCCGCCGCGACACGCACATGCCGGTGGACGCGCGAACGACTCAGCTCATTCGTCCGAGGCGGTCTGAGCGACGCGGCGCAGGACAGGGTGCGCCGCCATCTCGACTCGTGCAATGCGTGTCTCCTCGAGCACGGGTCACTTGTCGAGGTGAACACCCGGCTCGGCATCTGGTTCTGGCCGCTCGCGGTGACCGGCTTCACTGTCTTGCGACCGGAGTTGTGGCCGAAGGGCTTGGTCGCCGCGGACGCTGTCGGCGGTGCGCCCGGGCGCACCCCGCGACGCGCCCCCAGAGCTAAGCGAGTGCTGACGAAACGCTCCCATCTCATGATCGGCGTGGGCGCGGTCATCGCAGTCATCGTCGTTGCGGCCGTCACTGCGCTGGCACCCACGGTGCCGATCGAAGCCGATGCGGCACCTCCTGGGGCAGAAGGCCTCGACGAGGCTCCGCCGAGGGGCAGTGAACCGTCGTGGCCGGAACTGACGGGAGACGATCTCGCAGCTGCATCCCCGCGGAGCGAACCCGACGCAACCGCCCCTGAGCTCGCCTCGCGCCCGGTCCGCACTGCACAGCCCCCCGTCGAGCGCGCTGCTCCCGCAGGCCGCGCATCCGCCCAGAGCCCCCAGCCCCGTCCCACGGCGCCCGCCCCCGGAGGTGGGAACGAGCCTGAACCGCGGCCCGGTGTGATCAGAACGCTCGCCTTCGAGTCCGCAACCCTGCGCTCGTCGGCTCCGGGCTCCAGCGAATGGAGATTGACGCTCAGCCCCACAGGGACGTACACCGGACACCTGGAACCCGTGACTCTGGCGGTGTCGTTTCGGATGGATCAGCTCACCGTTTTCACAACGCTGGCATCGACGAGCTGGCGATGCGACGCGCAGAGTCCGCC
The DNA here is from genome assembly GCF_003850045.1 of Aeromicrobium camelliae. Lineage (GTDB taxonomy): Bacteria > Actinomycetota > Actinomycetes > Propionibacteriales > Nocardioidaceae > Aeromicrobium > Aeromicrobium camelliae. The sequence continues at coordinate 54,413 of NZ_RQJX01000008.1, forward strand.
CTACCAGTTCGTCGAGATGGCATGCCACACCACGTGGGTGCCCGGCCAGCCGATCGAGCCGTTGTCGGCGCATTTGTCGTCCCTGGAATCAGGCAAGGCGCCCAGGGGTGTCGCCCGTCTGTCTCCGGTCGGGGTTCCCGGCGCGACCTCGTCGGCGGCGTTCTGACCGATCCACGCGAGATGGCCCGTCCATGTCCGTCTCACCACCACGACCGGATTCTTCATAGGGATCGTCGTGCTGCTCGCGCTCAATCTGCTCGTGGTGTCGTGGCTCTACCTGCGCTATCGCTGCAATGACCCTGACTCCTGAGGCGAGTGGTGAAGTCCCGTCGGCTCAGGCGGACGGTCGGCGGCGGGCGAGGATGACGGCCGCTGCTCCGATGACGGCGAGCAGGACGATGATGCCGATGACGAGGCCGAGGTCGGCTCCGCCGTCATCCGCCTCGTCCGCCGTCTCGTGAGCCTCCGGATCGTCGGCCGCGTTGGCGTCGGAGGCCGGCGCGTGGGCGTCGGCGCGCAGCTGCGCGTCGGCGGCCACGGTGGGCAGGCTCTCGCCGCCCTCCTGGAAGCTCAACGCGACGAAGTCGCCCTCCTCGAGCACCTGCTCGGACACGCCGGACTGGGCGTACTGCCAGGGCGCGCCGTCGGTGGCCATGTAGAAGGCCCAGTAGGCGTCGGCGGCGGGCATGCCGGTGCACGGCTCCGCCTCCTCGTCGGGGAGGCCGTTGACGCGGCAGACGACGCTGTCGCCGTACTCGGCGGTCCCCTCGATCTCGATGCCCGCCATCGACAGGGCGTCGAGCGCGCGCATGCCGGCGGCGCCCTGGGCGCAGACCGTGGTGGGTGCGCCGGCGAGCGAGCCGTACTCGACGAGGATCGGGATGTCCGAGGGTCCTTCGCACTGGCCGTGCGCAGCCGCCGGCTGAGCCGTGACGACGAGGCCGGACAGCACGAGGGCCAGGGCGGCGAGCAGACGATTCACGAGTGAGGTCTCCTTTCGGGCGCCGGCTCGGCCGGCGGGAGATAACGGGCCCGTCGCGCCGCGCGGCGCAAGGTGGTGAGGATGGCGGGCCCGAGGATGACGATGAGCAGGGTGTTCGTGATGGCTCGACCAGTGTCCCAGCCGGCCGTCGACGTCAGCAGGGTGTACACGAGGAACCGTTGCAGGTTCTCCAGGACCGGGTCCCCCGGCACGAACGACAGCGTTCCGCTGTCGACGCCGATGAGGAACGGCCACGAGGACAGGTTCATCAGCATGCCGAACAGATACGCGCAGAAGACGCCGTAGACCGCGAGCATCGCGATCTCGGCGCGACCGCTGGCCCGCCGCGGTAGCAGCCCGGCCCCCATCCCGATCCACGCCGAGCAGAGCATCTGGAACGGCAGCCACGGCCCCACTCCGGAAGTGAGCAGGGCGGACGCGAACATCGTCGTGCACCCGAGCACGTAGCCGAAGCCCGGCCCGAAGACCCGGCCGGCGAGGATCAGCAGGAAGAAGACCAGCTCGATGCCGGCGGTCCCGGCGCCGAGTCCGCGCAGGGCGGCGTTGATCGCGGTCAGCACCCCGAGGATCGCGAGCGCCTTGGAGTCCATGCCGCCCTCGGAGAGCTCGGCCAGGACGACCAGGGCGACGACCGGCAGGAGCACCATGAGGATGAACGGCTGATCGACGCGTTGACCGTCGGAGCCGGGCTGCACGAGCAGCGGCCAGAGGAACATCATGAGTCCCGCGACCGAGGCCAGCGTCAGCACGAGTGCCGAGCGGCGCGTGACGGGAACGGCGGCGGGCACGCTCACAGCAGCGTCCTCTCCACCTGTCCCACCGTGAGCCACTGCGGCCCGAGGACCTTGGACACCTGCGGCGCGAAGGCCGGGGACTCGGCCAGCACCCGCTCGACGGGACCGCGCGACACCACCTCACCGTCGGCCATGACGGCGACGGTGTCCGCCACCGTCGCCGCGAACTCCACATCGTGCGTCGACAGGATGATGCCGTGCCCGTCCTCGGCGAGACCGCGCAGCACGTCGGCGAGTTCGGCCTTGGCGCGGTAGTCGAGGCCGCGAGTGGGCTCATCGAGTGCGATGACGCGAGGCCGTGCGGTCAGCACGATCGCGAGTACGAGCGCGAGGCGTTGTCCCTCGGACAGATCGCGCGGGTGGTGAGTGCTGTCGATGCCGGGAGCGAGCCGGTTGAGCAGCTCGCGGCAGGTCCCGGTAGGCGCGCCAGCCTGCGCGTCCGCGGCAGCGCATTCGTCGGTCACGGTCTCGAGGTACAGCAGGTCGGCCGCCGTCTGCGGCACGAGGCCGACGAGCATCCGCGCCTCGTCCGCCGTGACCTCGGCGGGATCCACGCCGTCGACTCCGACGCGCACGCGGCCGGAGCGGCGCGAGCCGGTGCCCTGGATCGCCCACAACAGCGAGGACTTGCCCGATCCGTTGCGGCCCATGACGACGAGGACCTCCCCGGCTCGCAGCGCGATATCGACGTCGTCCACGGCCCGGGTCGCTCCGTAGGCGACGGTGATGCCCTCAGCCTCGAGCAGCGACGCTCCGGCCGGCTCGGCCCGTCGCGGCGGCGCGGTGAGCACGAACGGTTCGGTACGCACGTGCCGACGCGCTTCACGCACCGAAAGCGGCAACGGGTCCCATCCCGCGAGGCGGCCGAGTTCGATGAGCGGCGGGGCGACGGGAGAGTCCGCGAGCAGGTCCGCGGGCGGTCCGCTGCGCACCGTGCCGTCCTCGACGATCACGAGCTGATCGGCGAAGGGGATAACGCGCTCCATGCGATGCTCGGCCAGCACGACGGTGAGCGCGAGGTCGTCGACGAGCCGGGCGATCGTGGCCAGGACGTCCTCGGCGGCGGTGGGATCGAGAGCCGAGGTGGGCTCGTCCAGCACCAGGACTCGCGGGTGCATCGTGAGGACAGAGCCGATCGCGACCCGCTGCTGCTGACCGCCCGAGAGCGTGCGCAGCGCTCGTTCGCGCAGGTCCGCCATCCCGAGCAGGTCGAGGGTCTCCTCCACGCGGCGGCGCATCGTGCTCGGCGGGAGACCGAGCTGCTCCATGCCGTAGGCGAGCTCCTCCTCGACCGTGTGCGTCACGAAGCCGGCCGCGGGGTCCTGTCCGACGTAGCCGACGAGGTGCGCGAGCTCGCGCGGCGGGCGACCCACGATGGACTCACCGGCGATCCGCACGTCACCGCGGAGCACACCTCCGGTGAAGTGCGGGACGAGCCCGTTGAGCATGCCGAGCAGCGTGGACTTGCCTGAGCCGGTACGGCCGGCGACGAGCGCCAGCTCACCCTCGGGGATGTGCAGGTCGACGTGGTGGAGGGTCGCGGAGGACTCGCCGTCGTAGGCGAACGTGACGTGGCGCAGGTCGATCATCGCATCGGCCTCGGTTCTGGAGTCGCGAACGCCGGAACGGCCGCCACGAGGACGGCCGCGATCGCGAGGAGCGAGACCTTCGGTGCGCCGGTGAGCGACGGGAACGCCGCGGCCGGCGCGACGAACTGCATCAGGACGGCGGCCGCCAGACCGCAGCCGACGGTCAGCCACTCGGCGGAGCGCCAGGGATCAGGCCGGTGCCGGGTGCGGTGGACGCGGCGGCCGGCACGGTGGAAACCGAGCGCCGCGAGCAGTACGCCGACGGCGAGCATCGGCCACGCGAGCAATCGGGGGGCGGTCTGGTCGAGGAAGGCGTAGGTGCCCACGCAGAGGCCGAACAGGCCGGCGAGCATGAGGACTCCGGTGACGGCGCGGTCGCGACGAGGAACTCCGCCGCTGCGTCCGTACCCGCGCGCGTCCATGCCGGCGGCGAGGGTCATGGAACGTTCCAACGCGTCCTCGAGCACCGGCACGACGACGCGCCGCAGCGCTCCCACTCCGGCACTCGGTTCGCCGCGCAGCCGGCGGGCGCGGCGGACCCGTTGCACGCTCTCGGCGAGCTGGGGGAACACAGCCAACGCGACGACGAGCGCGGTGCCGACCTCGTACAGCGCCGGCGGGATCGACGTGAGCAGGCGTTGCGGGTTGGCCAGTGCGTTGGCGGCACCGATGCAGATGATGACGGCGGCGAGCCGCAGACCGTCGTACAGGCCGGCGAGCACCGAGGACAGCGTGACGTCGCCGAACAGGCGGACGCCACGGACGATGTCGGGCAGCGGGATCTCCGGCAAGGAGAGCAGCACCACGTCGTCGGGGGTCGAGCCGCCGCCGAAGACGATCCGATACGCGACGCGCAGGACGACGATGACGAGGCCGAACCACAGGAAGAACCGGAAGGCTCGGGCCCAGGGGGCCTCGCTGCGACGGCTGACTACGACGAGCCAGGCGACCGCGATCACGAGCAGCAGCACGACGGGATTGGTGGTCGCCGACGCGGCGGCGGCGAGGGCCAGCGCCCACCCCCACCAGGCACCCGGGTGGAGGTCGCGCGGCAGGGGTCCTCGCTGGACCCGGGCCGGCGCCTCAGTGCTGACCATCAGTGCCCTTCCGGCGTGCGGCCGAGGGTGGCCGCCGGCGGGCGGTCACTCCACTGCAGCACGCGACAGTGTGACGTGACGACGCATCTCGCCCGGTCTTCCGACTCGCCCGAAGGCCCACGGCTGCGCGACAGTGCCGGACTCCGACCGGCTTTCCCGCGACGAGATGTGGTTCAAGGGATGAACATCACGAGTATAGGCGTCGGCGTGGCGAACGCCCTGCCCTCACGCGGTGATCTCGGCGTGCTGGCGGACCCAGGCGTGCATCGCGATCGCGGCCGCGGCGCCCGCGTTGATCGACCGGGTCGAGCCGAACTGCGCGATCGAGAGCGTGCGATCACTCGCCTGCCGCATCGGCTCGGTGATGCCCGGACCTTCCTGGCCGAAGACCAGCACGCAGGCTTCCGGCAAGCTCGCGGTCTCGAGCGGAGTGGAGCCGGGCAGGTTGTCGATCGCCAGGATCGGCAGACCGGCCCCGTGCGCCCAGGCGGCGAACGCCTCGACGTCCTCGTGGTGCCGGATGTGCTGGTACCGGTCGGTCACCATCGCGCCGCGCCGGTTCCATCGCCGCTTGCCGACGATGTGCACCTCCGCGGCCGCGAACGCGTTCGCGGTACGGACGATGGATCCGATGTTGAAGTCGTGCTGCCAGTTCTCGATCGCCACGTGGAAGCGGTGACGGCGAGTGTCCAGATCGGCGACGATCGCCTCGACGCGCCAGTAGCGGTATCGGTCGACGACGTTGCGCCGGTCCCCCTCACGCAGCAAGTCGGGGTCGTATCGGGGGTCGTCCGGCCAGGGGCCCTCCCACGGCCCGACGCCGACCTCCTCGGCCTCGCTCACGCCACGCCGTAGCTCTCGCGGTACGCACGCATCGCGGGGAGCCGCTCGGCGAACCGCCCGGTCTCCTCCAGGTAGGCGATGACGTCGTCGAGGGTGACGATCGCCCGCACCGGAACGCCCCGCTCGCGCTCGATCTGCTCGATCGCGGAGACGTCGCCCGTGCCCCGTTCCTGCCGGTCGATCGCCACGACGACACCCGCCGCAGCGGCCCCAGCGCCGTCGATGAGGTCGAGGATCTCGCGGACCGCGGTGCCGGCGGTCACGACGTCGTCGATGATGAGCACCCGTCCCTGAACCGGCGCGCCGACGAAGATGCCGCCCTCGCCGTGGTCCTTCGCCTCCTTGCGGTTGAACGCCCAGGGGACGTCGCGGCCGAACGCGTCGGCCAGCTGGATCGTCGCGGCCGCGGCCAGCGGGATGCCCTTGTAGGCCGGACCGAGGACGACGTCGAAGTCGATGCCGCTCGCATCGATCGTCGCGGCGTAGAAGCGCCCGAGCGCCGCCAGCCGAGCCCCCGTGTCGAAGCTGCCGGCGTTGAAGAAGTACGGCGAGACGCGACCGGACTTCAGTGTGAACTCACCGAAGCGCAGGACGTCGTGCTCGATCGCGAACGCGATGAACTCGCGCTGGTAGTCGTGCATGCCGATCAGCCTAGGGCGTCGCGTCGCCGTGCCGACGGCCGCTCAATCGGGCGTCGACTTGGAGACCCCGCTCTTGGCCTGCACATTGACCAACTCGCCGATCGCGACGCTGCGGTCGTCGGTATGGAACAGCTCCGAGCAGGTCAGCAGGGTGAGGAGTTTCTCGGTCGGCTCCTGGCCTTCGGCCTCGGGATCGGGCACGGGCTGCAACGGCCAGGTGGTGCGGAAGTCGACGCGGATCGAGTTGCCGTCGGTGCGCAGCTTGTAGGTGTAGATGTCGGTACGCGTCTCGATGATGACCTCATCGCCGGGCTTGAGGTCGGGGAACTTGCGGAACGGTTCGCCGTGGGTGACGCGGTGCGCGGCGAGGACGAGGTTGCCGACCTCACCAGGCCGCGCGCCCTCGGGATACATGCCGACGCCCTTGGCGAAGGTGGGGTCGTCGAAGCCGAGCAGGATCGGGACGACGTAGTCCTCGCCGAACCGCGGCACGCGGAGCAGGCCCTCGCCGTGGACGACCTCCTCGCCGCGCTCCCACTGCTGGATGATCGCAGCGTGCTCACGCTTCGCCATGTACGTGGTGCCGAAGTACTGCCAGCCCACATACCCGAGCACGGCGAGGCCGGCGAGGATCAGCGCCAGACCCAGGGCACCGAGCACTCGACCCGATCTGCGGGGCTTCACGTCCGTACTCACGCCCCTAGTGTTCCATTGCTTCCCGCGGTCTGACGAGAGACCGCAAAGTTCAAGAAATTTTTTCTTCAATCTCCTTGCCCCCGTCGTCGCGGCCGGGATACCATAGAGCCGCAGCAAAGAGGACGACTCGCAGCTGCCGACGGCCCGCCGTTTCACCCCCCGAGAACGGCGGGCCGACCTCTTTTCTCCGCCGGTTCGACTATCGTCGCGTCAGTGAAGGCTTCCAGCGCGCGGCTCGACGGTCTCGGCACCACGATCTTCGCCGAGATGAGCGCTCTCGCGCTGCGCACCGGCGCGATCAACCTCGGCCAGGGCTTCCCCGACACTGACGGTCCGGCCCCGGTCATCGAGGCGGCCGCCCTCACGGTGCGCGACGGCGGGCACCACCAGTACGCGCCCGGCCTCGGCATCCCCGCCCTGCGCGAAGCGATCGCCGAGCATCAGCGCCGTTGGTACGACGTGGAACTGGACCCCGAGCGAGAGATCGTGGTGACGACGGGAGCCACCGAAGCGATCGCGGCAGCGCTCCTCGGCCTCGTCGATCCCGGCGACGAGGTCATCGCGCTCGAGCCGTACTACGACTCGTATGTGGCGATGATCCAGATGGCGGGCGGGACACGCGTCCCCGTGACGCTGCGCGCACCGGACTTCCGCCTGCCCATCGACGAGTTGCGCGCGGCCGTCACCGACCGCACCACCGCGATCCTGCTGAACACCCCGCACAACCCGACCGGGGCGGTGCTGCGGCGTGAGGAACTCGAGGCGATCGCGCAGCTCGCCCGCGACCGCGACCTCGTCGTCATCAGCGACGAGGTGTACGAGCACCTGACCTTCGGCGCCCCGCACATCCCCATCGCCACCCTGCCCGGCATGCGCGAACGCACCATCACGATCTCCAGCATCGGCAAGAGCTTCTCGCTCACGGGATGGAAGATCGGTTGGGCCACGGGCCCCGCGGACCTCGTCCGTTCCGTCATGGGCGTCAAGCAGTTCCTCTCCTACACCTCGGGCGCCCCGCTGCAGCCGGCGGCTGCGCTCGCGCTCGGTCAGGACGCGAGCTACTTCGACGAGTTCCGCGCACGGCTCCAGCGCCAGCGCGACCAGCTGTGCGAGGGGCTCGCGTCGGTCGGCTTCGAGGTCTACGTCCCTGAAGGCACGTACTTCGCCACGACCGACGTCCGACCGCTCGGCTTCGAGGACGGGCTGGACTTCTGTCGGCGACTTCCCGAGCTCGCCGGTGTCGTCGCCGTCCCGCACGAGGTGTTCTATGACGATCGAGCGGCCGGGCGACCGCTCGTACGCTGGGCGTTCTGCAAACGCCCGGAGGTCCTCGACGAGGCTGTCCACCGCCTGCAACGCCTCGTGAACTGAGAAGTTTCCCCTGCCGTGCCAGGATGGAGCGCGTGCCCGAGCCCCAGACGACGCCGCGCCTGCGGTCGCTCGACGGACTTCGTGGACTCGCAGCCCTCGTTGTCGTCGTGCACCACGCGGTCCTCACCATCCCCGCACTGGCGACGCCGTACTTCGCACCCTACGAGGCCACGACCGAAGGCTCGCCGGCCTGGTGGCTCAGCTACACCCCGCTGCACCTGCTGTGGGCCGGCGGCGAGGCCGTCGTCGTGTTCTTCGTGCTCTCGGGTCTCGTGCTCGGCCTCAAGGCCCGCAGCCCGCGCTTCGACTGGGGCGGGTACTTCCCCGAGCGGCTCGCGCGCCTGTACCTTCCGGTGGTCGCCGCCGTGGCCTTCGGCGTCGCGGTTGCCTCAGCGTTCCCGCGGACCGGCAACGGCTCCCTCGGACCGTGGATCGCGCAACGGCCCACCGGCCCGTCGCTGACCGGCGTCATCCACGACCTCACCCTCGTCTTCGGGCCGTCCCGGCTCATCAGCCCGCTGTGGTCGCTGCAGTGGGAGGTCATCTTCTCGATGCTGCTGCCGCTCTACATGGTCGCGGCGGTGGCGCTGCGCCGGACGCCGCTACTGCTCGCGGGACTGTGCATCGCCGCGTCGAGTGTCGGGTACTACGCCGGCGACGGTTGGCTCACCTACCTGCCGATGTTCGGCGTCGGCGTCGCACTGTCCGATCTCGTGACCACCACCCCGCGCACGTCGCGACGTGCCCGCTGGGGTTGGACCGTCGCGGCGGTGGGCGGGCTGCTGCTGATCAGTAGCCGGTGGAGCCTCGCGCCCGCGGTGGCTCCGTCGGCGGGCGCCACGGCCCTGACCGGAGCGCTCGTCGTGCTGGGCGCCGCGGTGCTCGTCGCCGCGGCCGTGCACGCTCGCCCGCTCGTGCGGATGCTCGAGCTGCGTCCCGTGGTGTGGCTGGGCGGCATCTCGTTCAGCCTCTACCTCATCCACGAGCCGATCGTCATCGCGACTGCCGAGCTGCTCGGCCCGGGGCGGGGGCCGCTCGTCCTCCCGATCGCGCTCGCGGTCGCCATCCCGGCCTCGGCCGCGTTCTACCGACTGGTGGAACGCCCGTCGCACCGCCTCGCCAAGCGCGTCGGGGTCTGGTTCCGCACCGAGTCCGCGCGCCAGGGCGATCCCGTGCGACGCTCCGACGAGCTCGTCGAGTCGTCGCACCGCGGCGCCTGAGCATGAAAAAAGCGCCGGGTTCAAGGACCGGCGCTGTCGAAGAGTGGAGCCGCCTGTCGGAATCGAACCGACGACCTTCTCATTACGAGTGAGATGCTCTACCGACTGAGCTAAGGCGGCGCGGTCGACGAGGATCGCCCGTCGAACCACAGGGAGTCTACCTGGCGACCCGCGCCGGATCGAATCGAGGGGGGCCTTCGTAGAATCGCGGGGTGGACGACGACATCCGCGCCGAGCTCGAAGAGATCCGCGCCAGCATCGACAACATCGACGCCGCCCTGGTGCACCTCCTCGCGGAGCGCTTCAAGTGCACGAAGCGGGTCGGCAAGCTCAAGGCCGAGCACCATCTGCCGCCCGCCGATCCGGACCGGGAGGCCCGCCAGATCGCGCGCCTGCGCGCGAAGGCGGAGGAGGCCGACCTCGATCCGGCGTTCGCGGAGAAGTTCCTGACGTTCATCATCGACGAGGTCATCCACCACCACGAGGCCATCGCCCGCGACTGACCCGCCTTACTCGCCGCAGACGAGCCCGTCCTCGGGCACCGTGCCGTCGACGAGATACGCGTCGATCGCCTCATCGACGCACGCGTTGCCCATGCCGTAGCCGGTGTGACCGTCGCCCTCGCGGGTGACGAGCACGCCGGACTCCAACTGCGCCGCGAGCGCCTCCGACCACGCGTACGGCGTGGCCGGGTCGCGCGTCGTGCCGACGACGACGATCGGCGCGGCGCCCTCCGCCGTCACCGGCCCCTGCGGTGTGCTCGACTCGATCGGCCAGTCGGCGCACGCCAGCACGCCCCAACCGAGCGCTCCCCCGAAGATCGGCGACGCCTGGCGGAAGCGCGGGAGGACGTCACGTTCCAGCTCCTCCGGCGAGAGTTCGGGAGCGCCGTCGAGGCAGTTGACCGCGTAGATGACCTGACCCGAGTTGCTGATGAACTGGCCCTGGTTGTTGCGGTCGAAGTAGATGTCGGCGAGCTGCAGGAAGATCGACGGGTCGTCCTCCTGCAGCGCCGCCTCGAAGGCCGCGGTGAGGTAGGACCACGACTGCTGCGCGTAGAGCGTCACCGCCACGCCGTAGAACGCCAGCCCCTCGGTCAGCTCGCGGCCGCTCTCGGTGACCATCGGTTCCTGCTCCAGCCGCTGCATGAAGGCGGCGACAGTGTCGAGCGCCTCCTGCCGGGTCTCGCCGAGCACGCAGCCCTTGGCGACGCAATCGTCGATGTAGGACTCGAGCGCGAGCTGGAACCCCTGCGCCTGACCGAGGGACTGCTCGATCGAGTCGAGGCTGGGATCGAGACCTCCGTCGAGCACCATCCGCCCGACCTTCTCGGGGAACAGGTCGGCGTACGTGGCACCGAGCTGGGTGCCGTACGAGGCGCCGAACCAGTTGAGCTCGTCCTCGCCCAGCACGGCTCGCACGATGTCGTGGTCGCGGGCGACCTCTTCGGTCGACACGTGGGCGGCGAGGTCGCCGGAGTTAGCGGCGCACGCCTCGCCCATCTCGACGATCCCCTCGCGGACGGCGTCCACCTCATCGGGCGTCTCCGGATCGGGGTCGAGCGCGATGAACTCGCCGAAATCGGCGTCGTCGAGGCACTGCAACGGGGTGCTCTCGCCCACCCCGCGGGGGTCGACACCGACGACGTCGTAGCGCTCGCGGACCTCGCGGCCCAGCATCGAGCTGAGGTAGTCGGCGAACTCCTGCGCTGAGCCTCCCGGCCCTCCGGGGTTGACGAACAACGTGCTCTGCGCAGAGCCGGTGGCCGGCACCTTGCGCATGGCCAGCTCGACCGTCTCGCCGTCGGGATCGTCGTAGTCGACCGGCACCTCGACCGTGCCGCACTGCGCCCCGCCATCGCAGTCGCGCCACTCGACGCGCTGTGCGTAGAAGTCCTCAAGGCCCTCCGGGGCCTGCTCGCCGGTCGGCTCGGAACGAGTGGCCTCAGGGGCGTCGTCGCGCAGGAGGCTGGCGACGCCGAGGGCGGCGGCGATGGTCAGGGCGAGGGCGACGACGGCGACGCCCACCCCCACGGCGACGGAACGTTTCACGGCAGGAACCTCGTCATCATGTGTTCGACAGCGAGCAGGGGCGCGGCGTTGGCCTCGAGTGCCTCGCGACAGTGGACGACGGCATCGATCGCCTCCACGATCGACTCCGGGCTGCGGTCGCGCGCCATCGCCGCGACGTCGTCGGCGACGTCCGCATTGATCGGGTGCTGGCCCGCGCCCAACTGCACGGCCATCACGTCGCGCAGGAAGGAGAGCAGATCGAGGAGGACCCCGTCGATGCTGTCGCGCGCCATGCGCTTGCGACGGCGCTCCTGCTCCTTGGTGAGCGACGACAGCGCCCCGGCGTATCCCGCGGGCCGCTTGCCGCGGTCCTCGACCCCCCAGGAGGCCTTGAGATCAGCCTTCTCGCGCTCGTCGGCGACATCGCAGTAGGCGTTGGCGCGGGCGGTGGCCTCGTCGTCGATGCGCTTGGCCGCTCGCAGGCAGTCGCCCAGGGTGCGCAGCGAGTGCGGGAGTCCGAGGATGTCGGCGCGCCGGCGCCGGGCCTCAGGGTCGCGAGCCAGGCCCCGAGCGCGCCCGATGTGCCCTTGCGAGGCGGCCGCCGCCGCGCGTGCGTCGGCCTCGTCGATGCCGTCGCGCTCGACGAGCAGGCGAGTGATGGCCTCGACCGAGGGCGTGCGCAGGAGTACCGGCCGGCATCGCGAGCGGATCGTGGTGATGACGTCTTCGACGGCCGGGGCGCACAGCATCCAGACCGTGTACGGCGAGGGCTCCTCGACGGCCTTGAGCAGCGCGTTGGCCGCCTGGTCGGTCAACCGGTCGGCGTCCTCGACGACGATGACCTGCCAGCGGCCGACCGCCGGACGCAACGCGGCCGTGCGGACGATCTCGCGGGCCTCGGCGACGCCGATCGAGAGACCGTCGGTGTTGAGCACCGTGATGTCCGGATGGCTGCCGGCCCGCGCGGTGGTGCACGACTGGCACGTACCGCAACCGCCGCGTTCGCACTGCAGGGCAGCGGCGAACGCGACCGCCGCGTTGGACCGGCCAGAGCCGGGAGGACCGGTGAAGAGCCACGCGTGCGTCATGCCGCGCTCGCGCGTGCCGGCGGCCGAGGAGGCGGCATCGACGGCGTCGCGCAGCGAGGCGACGACGGTGTCCTGGCCGACCAGATCGGCCCAGACGCCCGAGAGCACGGCGGTCATGCGCTGACCTGCACCAGCCAGGGCGCGATGGCCTGCTGAATCGCGGCGTGGATGTCCTGAGGGTCCTGGTCGGCGGCGACCACCGCGTAGTGGCCCGGGTCGGCGGCGGCGAGCTCGACGAAGTGCTCGCGCACCCGGCGATGGAAATCCAGCGGCTCGCGCTCGATGCGATCGGGCGCACCCGCGCGCTTCAGCCCGAGGACGGGGTCGATGTCGAGGACGACGGTGAGGTGGGGCCGCAGACCGGATGTGGCCCACCGCGCGATGGGTTCGAGCTCAACGGCTCGCAGCGCTCGGCCGGCGCCTTGATACGCCAACGTGGAATCGACGTAGCGGTCGGTGATGACCACCTTGCCCTCAGCCAGAGCCGGGAGCACCACGTGATCGACGTGCTCGGCCTTGTCGGCGATGTACATGAGCGCCTCGGCCCGAGGCGAGAGGTCGCCGGTCGCGGGATCGAGGACGATGTCGCGCAGGCGCTGCCCCACGGCGGTGCCGCCCGGCTCGCGGGTGAGCACGACCGCGTGGCCGTGTTCTTCGAGCCATGCCGCGAGCAGCCGCGCCTGGGTGGATTTGCCGGACCCCTCGCCGCCTTCGAACGCGATGAACACACCGGTCTCGGTGTAGAGCGAGGCCTCCATGACAGCGAGCCTAATGGGGCCCGCCCACGAAGGCCCCGCTCAGGGCATCCGGTTGTGGAGAACGGTCAGTCGTCGTCACCGAGCAGGAAGGCGTACGAGAAGCCGGCGATCGCCGCACCGATGAGCGGCGCCAGGATGAAGACCCACACCTGGCTGAGCGGTTCCGCCCCGGCGAACCAGGCGACGCCGAGCGACCGCGCGGGGTTCACCGAGGTGTTGCTGATCGGGATGCTGATGAGGTGGATGAGGGTCAGCGCCAGGCCGATGACGAGGCCGGAGAAACCGACCGCCGCACGCTTGGCCGAGGCACCGAGGATGACGAAGAGGAAGAAGGCGGTCAGGAGGACCTCCGCGACGATCACCGACGTGAGGTTGTACCCCGCCGGGGAATGATCGCCATAGCCGTTCGTCGCGAAGCCGTCCGCAGTCGTGAAACCGCTGACGCCCGAGGCGATGAGCAGCAGCACGGCCCCGGCGATCGTCGCGCCGATGAGCTGCGCGACGACGTACCCCGGCAGCTCCTTCCACGCGAAGCGACGCGCGACGGCGAGGCCGACGGACACGGCAGGATTGAAGTGGCCGCCGGAGACGGGACCGAAGGCGTAGGCCCCCGTGAGCACGGTGAGACCGAACGCCAGCGCGACACCGACGAAGCCGACGTATTCGCCGGCGAAGATCGCAGTGCCGCAGCCCCCCAAGACGAGCCAGAAAGTACCGAGTGCCTCAGCGCCGAGCTTCTGCGCGGTGCTGTGAACCGGAGTGAGTTCTGGCATGACACGAGAGTAGGTCCGCGTCCCGGACTCACCCGGTATTGACGCACCGCGGCATCTGCGGCGCGTCAGGACTTCTTGGCGGTCGACTTCGTGGCGCTCTTCTTCGCCGTCGACTTCTTCGTGGCGCTCTTCTTCGCCGTCGACTTCTTGGCCGTCTTCTTGGCGCCCTTCTTCGCCGGGCCCTTGGCCCGCCGCTCCGCCAGCAGCTCGACCGCCCGCTCGTGGGTGAGCGTCTCGATGTCGTCGTCCTTGCGCAGCGTCGCGTTGTACTCGCCGTCAGTCACGTAGGGACCGAACCGGCCGTCCTTCGCGACGATCGGCTTACCGCTGACCGGGTCCTCGCCGAGCTCCTTGAGCGGGGGCTTGGCGGCGCGGCGACCGAAGGTCTTCGGCTGCGCATAGATCGCCCGCGCCTGCTCCTCGGTGAGCGTGAACAGCTGCTCCTCCGACTCCAGCGACCGCGAATCCGTGCCCTTCTTGAGGTAGGGACCGTAGCGGCCGTTCTGCGCCGTGATCTCCATGCCGTCGGTGTCCGTGCCGACGATCCGGGGAAGGGTCAACAGCTGGACGGCGTCCTCGAGCGTGACGGTGTCGAGGCTCATGGAATTGAACAGGCTCGCGGTGCGCGGCTTCTGGCTCTTCGGCGCGTCCTCGGGCAGCACCTCGGTCACGTACGGGCCGTAGCGACCGTTCTTGACGACGATCGGGAGCCCGGTCTCGGGGTGCGTGCCGAGCTCGCGCTCCGCACCGGCCGGGTTGGCCAGCAGCTCCTTGGCCTTCTCGAGCGTCAGCTCGTCCGGCGGCAGGTCCTCGGGCACGTTCGCCCGCGTGGGCTGCTCCGTGCCGTCCTTGCCGGTGACCATGGGCGGGCCCTCGAGGTAGGGGCCGTACCGGCCCACCCGCAGATGGATGTCCTCGCCGATCTCGAACGTGGCGATCTCGCGCGCGTCGATGTCGGGCAGGTTGTCCACGAGCCGCTTGAGACCCGTGTTGCCTTCGCCCTCGCCGGCCCAGAAGCTCTGGAGCACCGCGACGCGGTCCTCGCGGCCGTGGGAGACCTCGTCGAGGACGTCCTCGAGCTCGGCGGTGAAGTCGTACTGGATGAGGCGGCCGAAGTGGCGCTCCATGAGCCGGACGACGCTGAACGCGATCCACGCCGGCACCAGCGCCGTGCCCTTCTTGTACACGTATCCGCGGTTCTGGATCGTGTTGACGATCGACGCGTACGTCGACGGACGACCGATCTCGCGATCCTCCAGCTCCTTGATGAGGCTGGCCTCGGTGTACCGCGCCGGAGGCTTGGTCTGGTGACCTGCGGCCTCGAGCTCGGCGGCGGTGACGTGCTCGCCCTCGGCGAGGACCGGCAGCTTGGTCTGCTGGTCGTCGTCGGCGGCGTCGGGGTCCTCACTCGACTCGACGTACGCCTTGAGGAAGCCGTAGAAGGTGATGGTGCGCCCGCTCGTCGCGAACTCGACATCTTCGCCGCTGGCCGCCTCCGCGCCGATGCGGATGCTGACCTGCTCGCCCTTCGCGTCAGCCATCTGGGAGGCGACGGTGCGCTTCCAGATCAGCTCGTACAGCCGCAGTTCGTCGCCGGAGAGGCCCGTCTGCCGCGGCGTGCGGAACGACTCGCCGGCCGGGCGAATCGCCTCGTGCGCCTCCTGCGCGTTCTTGACCTTGCCGGTGTAGACGCGCGGCTTGTCAGGCAGGTAGGACGCGCCGTACAGCTCCTTGACCTGCGCACGGGCCGCGGCGATGGCGGTCTGCGAGAGCGTCACGGAGTCCGTACGCATGTAGGTGATGAAGCCGCCCTCGTAGAGGCGCTGCGCGACCGACATGGTGCGCTGGGCACCGAAGCCGAACTTGCGGGAGGCCTCCTGCTGCAACGTCGTGGTGCGGAAGGGCGCGTACGGCCGGCGGGTGTACGGCTTGGACTCGACCGAACGGACCGTGAAGTCGCGGCCCTCGAGCGATGCGGCGAGCGCACGCGCCTTCTCCTCGTCGAGATGCGCGACGTCGCCCTTGCCCTTGAGCCGGCCCTCGTTGTCGAAGTGCGAGCCGTTGGCGACGCGCTTGCCGTCGAGCGCGGCGAGCTTGGCGCCGAACGTCCGCGGCTCGTGTCCCTCACCGGCGTCGAAGGTGGCCTCGAGATCCCAGTAGGAGGCGGCGGTGAACGCCATGCGCTCGCGCTCGCGCTCCACGACGAGGCGCGTGGCCACCGACTGCACACGGCCCGCGGAGAGGCCGCTCATGACCTTCTTCCACAGGACGGGGCTGACCTCGTACCCGTAGAGCCGGTCGAGGATGCGCCGAGTCTCCTGCGCGTCGACGAGATCCATGTCGACATCGCGCGGGTTGGCGATCGCGCGCTGGATCGCCTCCTTGGTGATCTCGTTGAAGACGATGCGCTTGACCGGGACCTTGGGCTTGAGCTCGTCGAGCAGGTGCCAGGCGATCGCCTCGCCCTCGCGGTCCTCATCGGTCGCCAGGACGAGTTCGTCGGCGTCCTTCAGCAGCTTCTTGAGCTTCGTGATCTGCGACTTCTTGTCCGCCGACACCACGTAGACGGGTTCGAAACCGTTCTCGATGTCGACGCCGAGCCGGGCCCACGCCTTGCCCTTGTGCTTGTCGGGCACCTGGTCGGCACCACGCGGGAGATCGCGGATGTGCCCCACAGAGGAGTCCACGACGTAGTCGTCGCCGAGGTACGCCTGAATGCTGCGCACCTTGTTCGGCGACTCGACGATGACGAGCTTGGCCACGACCCACTTCCTGACTGATCCCGAGAATGGTGGGAACGCAGCACACCGTAGCGTGCCCTGTCAACCCTCCACGGCGCAGCATGCGCCCGGTGAACAGCATGTCAGTGCCGCGTGCCAAGATCCATTCGTGAGGCTCGGGGTCTATCGAGACCTGTTACGGATCCCGCGGGTCGGCATGTTGTTCGTCGCCGCGTTCTTCTCGCGTATCCCCATGATGGCGCTGCCCCTCGTCTTCACCCTGTACGTGGTGGAGGGGCTCGATCGCACCTACGCCGAAGCGGGGATCATCGCCGCGTGCGAGACGATCGGCGCCGCCGTCGGTTCGCCGTGGCGCGGCAAGCTCATCGACCGTTTCGGGGTCCGCCGCGCGCTCATCCCCTCGCTCGTCGCCGTCGTGCTGCTGTATCCGCTCGTCCCGTTCGTGGGCTTCTGGGGGCTCGTCCCCGTCGCCTTCCTGGCCGGCGTGTTCCTCATCCCGGTCCAGACGATCGCACGGCTCGCGCTCGGCATCCTCGCGCCGATCGAGCAGCGGCGCACCGCCTTCGCGGCCGACACCGTGGTCGGCGAGGCGGCGTTCATCATCGGTCCGGCGATCGGCGGCGTGCTCGTCGTCCAGGCGAGCCCGGTCATCGCGCTGCTCCTGGTCGGTGCGTGCACGGTCCTGGCCGGCCTCATCTTCTTCGCCATGGACCCGCCCACGCGCTCTGCCACCCCGGACGAGGTCACGCCCGAGGCCGGGGAGCCGGTGGCACCCATGCGCTGGATGTCGCCGACCATCGGGTACCTGTTCGCGCTGTCGGCGGGCACGATGTTCGCGCTCATGGCCACCGATCTCGGCATCATCGCCGCCCTGCGCGAGATCGACGCGGTCGGCCTGGTGGGTGTCGTCTACTTCGGCTGGGGCGCGGCCTCGTTGCTGGGCGGCCTCATCTACGGGGCGCAGAGCCGCTCGATCCGGCCCACCTATCTCCTCCTCGCGATGGGCCTGCTCACCGTCCCCATCGGACTGGCCGACTCGGTGCTCGTGCTCGCGATCGCCTCGATCCCTGCGGGCTTCTTGTGCGCGCCTTCGCTCGCGGCGGCGACCGAGTGGATCACCCACCTCGTCGACGAACGCAACCGCGGAGTGGCGATGGGCTGGCAGGGCACCGCATTCACCGTCGGGGGCGCGTCAGCCGCCCCGCTCATCGGCTGGTCGATCGACCACTTCGGAGCGGCCGGCGGCTTCGCGCTCGGCGGCGGGATCGCGGTGGTCATCGCGCTTGTCGCGCTGGTCGGCCAGCGGTTCGGCAGCAGCGAGGTCGTCCGCTCGCTGGACTGAGGGCGCGTTCGCGCTCACTCAGGGAACGAGGAAGCCGTCGGCGACGAGTTCACGCACGACGGGTGCGTACGTGGCGCGCAGCTGTTCGCGGTCCTGCCCCAGGAGCGTGGCGAGCGCATCGAGGATCTGCCCCGGCGTCAGGTCGCCGTCGCTGGTGCCCAGCAGTCCGGCCTCGACCGTGTCCACCTGCGCGACCCGCCGCGGGCCGCGGTCCAGGTGCACCGTGATCGTCGCCGGGTCCGTCGCACCGACCGGCCCGTGCGTCACCTGTCGGGCATCCGGGGCCAGGCGCCAGCGTCGGTTCAGCACGTCGTCGGTCTCCGCCAGGGCGTCGACCCGGCGACCCCAGTCGAGGACGGCCGCGCCCATCGGCTGCCCGACCTCGCCGGTCCACTCCTCGATGCGCACGACGGGCGACGCGCGCTCGGCCTTGCGCAAGGAGATCCAGCCGAAGCCCATGGCCTCGATCCGCTGCTCGTCGAACCAGGAGAGCCAGCGGTCGTAGCGCTCCGCGTAGTCCGGGGCGCCGCGAAGGCCGGCGTCCGCGAGCCACATCTCGGCATAGGTGGCCAGATCTGCGGCTTCACGCTGCACGACCCAGGCGTCGAGACCGGTCGGTTCGATCCACGAGGCCAGGCGCTCCTGCCACGGCTCCCCTGCCCGGTGCACCCAGGCAGCGAGCACCTGGCACCAACCGCCGGGCGCGAGATGATCCGCGGCCCCGGCCACCACGCGCCGCACGACGTCGTCCGCGGGGAACTCCGTTTCGCGGTACACCAGACGAGCGCCGTCCGGCGGTGAGACGACGAACGGCGGGTTCGTCGCGATGAGATCGAACTGCTCCCCGGCGACGGGTTCGTAGAGGCTGCCCTCGCGGACGTCGAAGTCTCGGCCGTTGAGCCGGGCCGTGAACTGCGCCATCTGGAGGGCCCGCGGGTTGACGTCGGTCGCGACGACCTGCCGGGCATGCGTCGACAGGTGCAGCGCCTGCACACCGCAGCCCGTGCCCAGATCGAGGACTCGACCGACATCGGCGCGCACGGTCAGCTGGGCCAGGGACGACGACGCCTCGCTGATGCCGAGAACATAGGACGGGTCCATCGCGCTGGCTCGACCGTCCAGCCCAGGGGTCAGGTCCGCGACGACCCACCAGTCGTGGCCCTCATCGCCGTAGGGGCGAATGTCGACCGCGGCGCGGACGTCGTCGCCCTCGCGCACCAGGACCCCCGCCGCGATGAGCGGATCGTCGAGGTCGCCGAAGACGGCATAGACGGCGGAAGCCGGCACCGGGATCTGCAACTGGAACAGCCGGATCAGCGTGGAGAGCCGACTGCCGTCGCTCGTCGCCCGCCGCGCGGGGACGGTCTCGTTGCGCGCCAGCGCGTACCAGGCATCGTCGCCGAGCACACCGTGCACGGCGTCGACCGTGAAGCCAGTGAGTCGTTCGCGCAGGCCCGCGACCTGCGCGTCGTCAAGAAGCTGCGGGGCGAAACTCACGCGGAGTCGGCGTTGGCGAGCGCCTCGTACGACTCGTGAAGCCCGAAGACCTTGTCGAGCCCGGTGATGCTGAAGATCCGCAGCAGCCGGTCGCTCGTGCAGATGATGTCGAGGGACCCGCCGTCGGCGCGCACCCGCTTCAGGGCGCCGACGAGGACGCCGAGACCGGTGGAGTCGAGGAACGCCACGTTCTCGATATCGATCACCAACCGCGTATGGCCTGCGTCGATGGCCGCTACGACGGCCTCCCGGAACTTGGGCGCCGTGTAGACGTCGATTTCGCCCTCCACCTCGATGATGTGATGGGGCGCTGCAGTGCGTTCAGTGAGCGAGAGCTCCATGGTGTCCCTTCTCCTCCTCGCAGACCTGGTTATTCAACCACGTGAGGTGCCACGACGCACCGCCGTCCCTCGACATGACCAGCCATGCGTCAGACTCGATGTCGTGGATACTGTCGCACCGTCGCTCCTGGAACGCCGGGCCGAACGTATCCTCCACCGCGTCGACGAGCCCGCCCGCGAGGCGGTGGTCGAGCCGTGGCCCGCCTGGATCGGTCCCGAGGTCCGGGAGCACTTCGCCGCCGAGGGCGCGGAGGTGCTGTGGGCGCATCAGGCCGAGGCGCTGCGCCATCTCGAACGCGGTGAGCATGTCGTCGTCGCGACGGGCACCGCGTCGGGCAAGTCCCTCGTCTTCACCGCGCCCGCGATGCAGGTGCTGAGCGAGGGCCGCGACGGGCGCGCGCTCGCCGGTCACAAACGCCCCACGGTGCTGTATCTCTCGCCGACCAAGGCTCTCGCCGCTGATCAATGCCGTCGGCTGCCATCGGACTGGCCCGGGCTGCGCGCCGCCACCGTCGACGGCGACAACTCCCGCGAAGCGCGAGCCTGGGCTCGCGATCACGCGACGTACGTGCTGACCAACCCCGACACCCTCCACCACACCCTGCTGCCCGGACATGCGCGGTGGGCGCGGTTCTGGTCGGGGCTGACGTACGTCGTGATCGACGAATGCCACCACTACCGCGGGGTGTTCGGCGCCCACGTCGCGCAGGTGCTGCGCCGGTTGCGTCGCGTCTGCGCGCACTACGGCGCCTCGCCGCAATTCATCGCCTTGTCGGCGACCGTCAGCGATCCTCAGGTCGCGGCGGGCAGGCTCACCGGCGTGGAGCTGGCGGCGGTCACCGAGGACGCCTCACCACGTGGTCCGCGCACCACCGTGTTCTGGGAACCGCCGTTGCTGCCCGGGCGCGACGACGGCCCCGGGACGACCCGCCGGTCCGCCACCACCGAGGCCGCCGAGGTGGTCACCGACCTCGTCGTCGACGCGACCCGGACGTTGTGCTTCGTCCGCTCGCGCCGGGGCGCCGAGCAACTCGCCACGGTGGCGCAGGAGCGGCTCGACGAGATCGATCCCGGCCTCCGCGGGCGGGTGGCGACCTACCGCGGCGGATATCTACCGGAGGAACGCCGGGAACTGGAGAACCGGCTGCGCTCGGGTGACCTGCTCGCCCTCGCGAGCACGAATGCTCTGGAGTTGGGCATCGACGTCGCCGGACTCGACGCGGTGGTGAGCGTCGGATTCCCGGGCACCCGGGCGGGGCTCGTGCAGCAGTTCGGGCGGGCCGGTCGCGGCGGTGTCGATCACGCGAGTCTGAACGTGCTCGTCGCCCGCGACGAGCCGATCGACACCTACCTCGTGCATCATCCCGACGCGGTGCTCGGCGCTCCTGTCGAGGCGACGGTCTTCGATCCGGACAATCCCTACGTGCTCGGGCCGCACCTCGCGGCGGCCGCGCAGGAGCTCCCTCTCACGGAGTCCGACCTCGACCTCTTCGGAGAACGCGCGGCCGACGGCGTGGCTGCTCTCGAGGCGGCCGGGATGCTTCGCCGCCGTGCCGCCGGGTGGTTCTGGACCAGCCGGGAACGGGCGTCGCAGCTCGCCGATCTTCGCTCCGCCGGTGGCACGCCGGTGCAGATCGTCGACGCAGACACGGGCCGGCTGGTGGGAACCGTGGACGCCGCGGCGGCCGATGGAGAGGTGCACGAAGGTGCGGTCTACGTCCATCAGGGCGACATGTTCACGGTGGAGGAGTACGACCTCGAGCACGGCATCGCGGTGGTGCGCCGCGGCGACGCCCCCTACTCGACGAGTGCTCGTTCCACCACGACGGTGACCATCTCGCAGGCCCGCGACGAACGCCCTCAGGGACCGGCCCGGCTGAGCTTCGGTGACGTCGAGGTGACGCATCAAGTCACCTCGTACGCGAAGCGGGACCGGCAGTCCGGCCGCATCCTCGGCGAGGAACCGGTCGAGTTGCCCGAGCGCACGTTGCCGACCACGGCGGTGTGGTGGACGCTCGCCTCCGACACCGTGTCGGAAGTGCTGGAGCCCGAGCAGATCCCCGGCGCGGCGCACGCCGCCGAGCACGCCGCGATCGGCCTGCTCCCGCTGCTCGCCACGTGTGACCGGTGGGACCTCGGAGGGCTGTCGACGGCGTTACACCCGCAGACCGGCGAGTTGACGGTGTTCGTCTACGACGGCCACCCCGGCGGTGCCGGGTTTGCGGAGCGAGGCTTCGCGATCGCCGATCAGTGGCTCACGGTGACGCGTGACGCCATCGCCGCCTGCGAGTGCCGCGACGGCTGCCCTTCGTGCGTCGTCTCGCCCAAGTGCGGGAACGGCAATCAGCCTCTCGACAAGGCCGGCGCCATCCGACTGCTCGACGCGCTGCTGCGTCACCTCACGGCTCCAGATAACTGACGGGCGCGGCACGCGCCCGCTGCTCGACCGCCCAGCGTCCACCCCACCAGCGCGGACTCTCCGCGCGCGCGGTCACCGTGGCGACGTCGGCGTCCATGCGACAGGCGGTCAGGGCGACCCCGTTCTCCTCCGCGACGTCGCGCGCCGCCTCGCAGCCGTCGTCACCCTCGGTGCTCGCTTGGCTGCCGGCGAGCGCGGCGAGGTCAGCCCCGGCGCTCGCCTCGTGCCGGAGCCCGATGAGTTGGGCGAGTTGCAGGCCCACCACACCGAGCAGCACGAGGACCGCTCCGATGACCACCGCCGTGACGGTCGCGACTCCGCGTTCGGCTCTCATTCGATTCGCCCCACCGCCACCGCGCTGACCGTCGTGCCGATGCCGCCGAAGAGCGGCAGCTGCGCGGGGGTGTGGACCTCCACCCGGACGCGCTCCCCCTCCACGTCGATCTCGACCCGCGAGTTCTCGGCCGCGACGTCCCGCGCGGTAGCCGTCGCGGAGCCCTCAGATTCACCGCGGGCGATGGCCCGTGCCGCCTCTCGCGCCGCGTCCGTGGCGCGGGACTGCGCCACCCCCAACGAGGCGAGCCACACCGCCCCCGCGAGCGCAGCGGCCACGAAGGGAGCCACGACCGCAGTCTCCGCCGTGACCATCGCTCGTTCGCGCCTCACCACGGCCAGAGACTCTCGATCGCTCGGGAGAAGACCTGGGGAAGCGTCATGAAGTCGCCGGGCTCCATCGTGAACATGGACGTGAGCACCTGCTCGAAGACGGCGTGCACCCAGGTCAGGATCGGGTTCCCCGGGCCGATGAGGACCGCGGCGATCGTGGCGGCACCCAGCGTGCCCACCGCGTACTCGGCCGTGGACATCCCCTTCTCCGCACGCGTGCGGAACGGCTCTCGATACATCGAACACCTCCGGAAAGGGGCCGGCGGCGCACCGGAGCACGCCACCGGCCGGCGGGTCAGAACGGCAGCAGACCGGGGATCTTCTCGATGAGCCCGGTGACGAGATCGCCGAACCAGTCGCTCTGGCCGATCTTCACGAGCACACCGCCGATGGTGCAGGCGCCGAGCGTGCCGACGGTGTACTCGGCGGTGGACATGCCGCGCTCTCGAGCACGACGACGAAGACGGACGACCATGGGAACCTCCAGGGGAGTCGGAAACACTGACACCGGAACATCACGCCGGGTGGCTGTCGTCGGCGAAGGAACTCCGGAGCTGTGGACGGAGGTCGAGGTGTGCACGGTTCACCACGAGATGCTCGTGAAGGCCCCGACGAGCGCGGGCACGATGCCGACGAGGAAGAAGGCCGGCAGGAAGCACACCCCCAGCGGAGCGGCCGTGCGCACACCGACCCGGCGCGCGGCATCGCGACGAGAGGCCTGGCGATCGCGGTGCAGCTCACGTGCGGTGTCGTCGAGCACCGCGACGATGGGCACGCCGCTGGTGGCGGCTCGCTGAAGCGCCCGGACCAAAGGGGCGAGCGGGCTGCCGCCGCCCGCGTCGACTGCATCGGCGGAGACCAGCAGACTGCGCGCCACTGACTCCAGCTGGGGTCCGAGGGGCGGTGGCATCGCCTCAGCCACCAGGGCGATGGCTCGTTGGACCGGGACCCCGCCCGCCACAGCCGCCGCCGTGAGGTCGACGGCTAACGGCAACTGCTCAGCGGCGAGTCGCCGTTCACGGCGACGCGAGGCCGGTTCCAACCGATCGACGGCTCGAGCGACGACGGGCGCGACCACACCACCGAGAATCCCTCCCCATACTCCGGCCAACGCGAAACCGAGGAACGGAGCCAGCACACCCGCGATCATGGGAAGTGGGAGCTTCCGCGCGCGCCGTTTCGGACTGCGTAATGCCCGCCATCGGCCGGCGGCCCCACCGGGGACTGCCGTATACGCGGCGGCGGCCGCACAGACCAGCGCCACGACCGTCATGCGGCGCCCCGCTCCGCTCCGTCGGCGATGCGGTCGATCCACCACACGCCCAGGCAGGCGAGCGCGACACCGACCGCGACGACGCCCGCGACGAGCAGATTGTCGAGGATCAGGTGCACCGGATCGCCGCCCAGCCCCGACCCGAGCAGGAGACCGAAGACCGGCAACGTGGCCATGAGCACGGCGGTCGCTCGGGCGGGAGCGACACCTGCCTCGACTTCCCGCCGCACGTCCCGCTCCTCGCGCTCGGTGACGGTGAGGCGGTCGAGCACCGCGGCCAACGGTGCGCCGCTCGTCTCGGCGACCTTCCACGCCGCGGACAGTCGTGCCAGGGCGCTGCCGCCCTCGCCGCGGCTCTGGTGATGCAGGGCCCCGGGAACGTCACCGCCCAGCCGGGCCGCGTGGGCGACGGGGAGCAGCATCGGGAACTCGCGAGCCACCTGTGCGAGCGCCGTGGGAGCGGGAAGTCCGGCACGCAAGGCGGCAGCGAGAACGAGGACCAGCTCGCACACCTCGGCCTCCCGGCGCGCGGCTGCAGCACGGCGTCGGGCGCGGCGCCACCGGCGCAACGCGAACACCGCGACCCCGGTCCCCACCCCGGCGACGAGTAGGAGTGCGGGGCGCATGGAGACCGCGACGGCACCGGCCACCGGTCCGAGCGCCACGATCGCACCGCCGGCAAGCCGCGTGCGCGGCAGCTGCACGGTCCGGTGCAACCGCGTCGCCACGACCCAGCCGGGTGACGGCTTCCAGGCGAGGACGGCGAGCCCGACGCCGACCGCAGCGAGGACCGTCATGAGGCCTCGTCGAGCGCGTCCCGCAACCCGGCAAGCCCCGGCCCTTCGACATCGCTTCCGTCGCCGGTGCGCGTGAGTGCGGGCGCGACCCGCGCCCAACCGTCGGCATCGGGATGCAGGACCGCGATCTGCTGGACGACCCGCTGCCCGCCGAGGAGCGGGTCTCGGGCGACGTGCACGACCACCCGCACCCCCGCCACGACCTGGCTGTGAACCGCCGAGCGGCTCAGGCCGGCCGCGACGCCGAGTGCCTCGAGCCGGGCCGGAAGCGAGCCCGGAGAGTTGGCGTGCACGGTGCCGCATCCGCCCTCATGACCGGTGTTCAGCGCAGCGAGCAGGTCCACGACCTCCGCGCCGCGCACCTCACCCACGACCAGCCGGTCCGGCCGCATCCGCAGTGCTTGGCGCACGAGGTCGCGGACGGTGACCAGGCCCGCACCCTCGACGTTGGCGGGACGAGCCTCCAGCCCCACGACGTGGGAGTGGTGGGGACGCAGTTCGCTCGCGTCCTCGACGAGCACAATGCGCTCGTCGCCGGGAACCTCGCCCAGCAGCGCGGCGAGGACAGTGGTTTTACCCGTCCCGGTGCCCCCGGTGACCACGAAGGCGACCCGCGCGGCGACGAGCTGGCGGAGGGTGTCGGCGAATCGAGCGGATACCGAGCCCGCCGTCCGGAGGTCGTCGAGCGAGAACCGACGACGCGCCGGGACGCGCAACGAGATCGTGGTACCGGGACGCGCGAGCGGAGCCAGCACCGCGTGGACGCGCGTGCCATCGGGCAGCCTGGCGTCGACCCAGGGGCTGGCGTCGTCGAGTCGCCGTCCAGCGTGCGCCGCCAGGCGCTGCGCCAGCCGGCGCACCTCGCTCTCGTCGCTGAAGGTGATCGACTGCCGCTCCACCCCCTGCCCGCGATCGATGAACACGTCGGACGCGCCGTTCACCAGGACGTCGGTGACCCCGGGGATCTGCAACAGGGGCGCCAGCACGCCCGCACCGTGCGTCTCGTCGCGGAGCCGGTCCACGATCGCGAGGACGTGCTGAGTGCCGAGGAGCCGATGGTCGGCCTGGAGCGCCGCAGCAACCGTCGCAGGAGTCGGCTCGTCACCACGTTCGGTGAGGCGTCGGCGGACCTGGTCGATCAGGGCTGTGTCCATCCCCGTCACGCCTCGATCCCGACCGCGTCGAGGACTTTGCCGGCGACCGCACGCACCATGCGCGAGCGCATCGGGCCACGTCCGCGTTCGACGTCCTGCCCGAGCGCCTTCGTGGGCCGGATCCTCGCCAAGACGGGCAGGCCCAGACCGCGTTCGACCTGCCCGGGCCCGAGACCTCCGCTCACGGCACGGCTGATGACGAGCAGGCGGTCGCTGCGCCCCTCCAGTTCGGCCACGATCCGCTCAGCAGCGGCGAGCCCGGTGACGTGCTCGGGGACGACCAGCACGGCGGCCAACGAGCGGGACAGCAGATCGGCGCCGAGTCCCGGTAACCCGAGGGTGTGGCGCGGCAGATCCCCGACGACGAGATCGAAGCCTCGCTGCGCAGCGGTGAGCACGGGCCCGGGATCGAGAGACGCCCGGCCCGACCGGCCGAATGACAGCACGCGCGCTCCGCTGTGCGGTAACGCCTCGGACAGCGAGCGGGCGGCGACGTGCCCGTCGGTCAGGGTGATCTCGTCCCACCGGAGGCCCTCGCGGTGCTCGAAGCCGGCCACGAGATCGAGACCGGGGCCGTCCGGGTCGCCGTCGACGGCCAGCGCGCTGGCGCCGCGACGGTGCGCCAACTGCGCACACGCCACCACGAGGGTGGACGCCCCGACGCCGCCGCTCGCTCCCACGACCGCGAGGACGCAGGCCTCGCCGCGCCCGTCGACGGCGCGGGTCAGCGCACCGGTGACCGCGTCGTCCTCGTGCCGTTCCCACACTCCGACCGCACCGAGGGCGAGCGCGTCGGCCCAGACCGCCGCGTCCGGCGACTCGGCGAGGACGAGCACGTGGTCACGCCGTGGCACAGCCAGCGACCGCACCCACGCGAGTGCCGCAGCATCGACGATGACCGCCTCGGAACGTCGCCACG
Source organism: Aeromicrobium camelliae (assembly GCF_003850045.1). Lineage (GTDB taxonomy): Bacteria > Actinomycetota > Actinomycetes > Propionibacteriales > Nocardioidaceae > Aeromicrobium > Aeromicrobium camelliae. The sequence continues at coordinate 81,447 of NZ_RQJX01000008.1, forward strand.
AGCGGTGCAGCGCATCGGGACCGTGGACGATGTCGACGTGGGCCTGCACGGCGGCGCCCCAGCGCTGGCCGCGCTCGGCGATGTCCGCCTGCTCGGTGACCACAGCGATCGATGACATGACGCCACCGTGGCGGCGCCGGGCACGTGAGCGCTAGGGGCGAGGGCGCTGCTGTGGACAGGTGCGGAGCGCGACATTCTGTGGACGACGCGCGCGAACCGGCGCGGTACGTCGGGGCCAGCCATTACGCTGACCTCATGGGGCGCGCGGCAGCCTTCTTCGACCTGGACAAGACGATCATCGCCAGGTCCAGCACTCTTGCGTTCAGCCGTCCGCTGTTCGCCGAGGGCCTGCTCACCCGGCGCGCAGTATTGCGCAGCGCGTACGCCCAATTCGTGTTCGCCTCCAGCGGTGCCGACCACGAGCAGATGGAGGCCATGCGCTCCTACCTGACGAGCATGGTCGCCGGCTGGGACGTCGAGACGGTTCGCCAGGTGGTCTCCGAGACCCTGCACGACATCATCGACCCGATCGTCTACGCCGAGGCCGTCGAACTCATCGAGTCGCACCACGCTGCCGGTCGCGACGTCGTCATCGTCTCCGCGTCCGGCAGCGAGGTCGTCGAACCCATCGGCGCGATGCTCGGCGTGGACCGCGTCATCGCGACGCAGCTCGAGATCGAGGACGGCCGGTACACCGGAGAGATCCTCGAGTACGCCTACGGGCCGGGGAAAGCGCGCCTGATCCGCGAACTCGCCCAGACCGAGGGCTACGACCTCGACGCGAGCTTCGCCTACTCCGACTCCGAGACCGACATCGCGATGCTCGAGACCGTCGGTCACCCGTTCGCGGTCAACCCCGACAAGGTGCTGCGGCAGCGCGCGGAGGCCGAGGGGTGGCCCGTGCTCACGTTCGCCCGGCCCGTGGCCTTGCAGAATCCGCTGGCTCTCAGTACTCCGACCGGCAAGGCCATGGCTGCGGTGGGCGCGGCGGCATCGGTCTCTCTGGTCGGTGCCGCGATCGCGGGGATACTGTCCCGCCGCCGCAACTTGTGATTCAGGTCACACTCGGGCATGCTGGAGTCAGCACCACTCCGAGCACCCGGAACCCGGTACCCACGCGGCGATCAACCCGTGCACAGGGAAATCGTCTCGGGATACCCGCATCGCGGCCCCGCGGCGATGATTTGACGGAAGCACGCCTGGTAGCCAGGTTTCCGGGTCGGCGGCGTCACTCTCTACGCGAGGGCGGCGCCGCCACTTCTGTCACGCCACCTCCGGATCACCGCGCGAGCGGCGAGGCTTCGGCGGCGCGGGTCGCTGCCTCTGCCGCGTGCAGCAGCCACTGGTGCACGCCCGTCTCCTCGCGTCCGTAGCCCTTCAATGCGGCGAAGTACGCGGGCGCGTCTCCCACATGGCCCGCCTCCGGCACCGTGACCGAGGCAGGATCAACCCCCTTCGCGACCCACACGAGCCGCTCGGCCGCGCGCGCCACCACGCCGTTGTGCGACACGAACGCGCCGGCGTCGGCGATCTCGGCGTGCACGAGTGCGGCGACGACGAGCGCCGGCGCCCGGGTGGGCGTCGCGAGCATCCGGGCGAGGGCGGTCAGGCGGGCCACGCCGTCGGGGTTGATCGGCCGGCCGAGGTCCTCGTCGGGGACGCTCCCGGCAGCGGCGATCGCATGGAGCCGGGCAAGCGCCTGCACCGGCGACCGCTGCCACGTCGGCAGCAGGCCGAGCAGCTCGGTCGACAGCCGCACCGCGCCTCGAGCCGTCGCGTCACCTTCGCCCGCGGACAGCTCATCGACGGAGTAGGACGATCCCTCGAGCGAGGCCGTGGCCCACGCCCCGAGCAGGAGCGCACGGGCTGTGTCCTCGGGTGTGCTGCGGCGCAGACCACGGTCGCGGAGCACCGCGTCGATGCCGTCACGAGCGGCGTTGAACGCCGAGGGGACGCCTTCGAGCGAGGCCGCAGCGATGAACGGATCGGACACGCCCGAAGCGTACCTTCCGGGTCTCCCGAGCCCCGATACGCTCGCAGGGTGAACGATGTCGTCCCCGTGGCCCGGGCCATGAAATGGCTGGTCGGTGACCGGCTCGCCCTCGTGCTGCACATCGGCGACGGGCCGCTCGCCTACGAGCTGGCCGACCAGGGGCACGACGTCACGATCGTCGGCGATGACGTCACCACGATCCGCCACCGGCACATCGCCTATGTCCGCTCGCAAGGCGACTACCTGCCGTTCCGCTCCCGCAGCTTCGACGCCGTCGTCGCCCCCGAGCTCAATGACGAGGTGGCCGCCCTGGCCGAGTACGCCCGCGTGCTGGTCGACGACGGACTCCTCTCCACGATGGCCCGCCGCTACGACGACTCCATCCCATGGATGCGCAAGCTCCGCACCATCACGGGCGACCGCTCCGGATCGATCGCACCGGTCGACACCTTCACCGCCTCCGGACTCTTCCATCCGCCAGAGAGCCAGGAGTTCAACGCCTGGCAGGAGCTCGACTTCCCCACCCTCATGCGGTTCGCCGAGTCGACCAAGCACCCGACCGTGCCGGGCTCGGCACTGAGCGCGGTGCACGACCTGTGGCGGGAGTACGGCGAGCAGACCGGGTCGCTTCGCCTGCGGCACGAGACCCAGTGCCTGCGCGCCCGCGTGGACAAGTCCCAGCTGGCCGCCGAGCCGGAGCCGCCGGACACGGTGCTCATCGACTTCCACTGAGCCGATGGCCGACCTCCTGTTGCTCGCGGCACTCCTGCTCGCCGTCGTCGTCACGGCGCTGCTGCTGCGCTGGTGGCTGCTGGGACGCCGGACGGGGCTCGGCTCCCCGGAGGAACGCGCGACGTACGCGACGCTCCACACCGCCTCGCTCGCGGCGCCGGCGCTCCGCGGCGGACTCACCGCCGACACCGCGAGCCGCGCCCTCCCCTACCTTCGCTCGCTGCTCGGCGCACGCACCGTCGGTCTCACCGACTCGCACGGCCCGCTCGCGTGGACGGGTGGCGACGCGTGGGACCAGGCCGGATCGGTCGTGGCGGACGTGCTCGACAGCGGCCGTCCCCAGGCGTCCGGGCATGTCATCGTCGCGCCGCTGACCGTGGAGGACCGCGTCGTCGGCACGATCGTCGCGGTCGACGACGCTCCGTCGGCCGGGCTTGCACGTACCGCGACCGAGGTCGCCCGTTGGGTGTCGAGCCAGCTGGAGCTCGCCGAACTCGACGCCTCGCGCACGGCCCTCATGGAGGCCGAGCTGCGCGCGCTGCGTGCCCAGATCTCACCGCACTTCATCTACAACTCGCTCGGCGCGATCGCCTCGTTCGTGCGCACGGATCCCGAGCGTGCCCGTGAACTTCTGCTCGAGTTCGCCGACTTCACCCGGTACTCGTTCCGTCAGCACGGCGAATTCACGACGCTCGCGGAGGAACTGCGGTCGATCGAGCGCTACCTCGTGCTCGAGAAGGCCCGCTTCGGCGATCGGCTTCGCGTCGTCACCCGAGTGGCGCCGGAAGTCCTGAACGTGACGGTGCCGTTCTTGTCGGTGCAGCCGCTGGTGGAGAACGCCGTGCGGCATGGGCTGGAGAAGAAGGACGGCACCGGCACCATCACCGTCGTCGCCGAGGACGCCGGCGCCGAATGCGTCATCACGATCGAGGACGACGGCGTCGGCTCGGACCCCGACACCGTGCGCGACGCGCTCTCAGGGCGGACCGGCTCGCCCTCAGTCGGACTGGCCAATGTCGACGAGCGACTGCGCACCGTCTACGGCAACGATCACGGCATCGTCGTCGAGACCGGCGTCGGCCTCGGCACCAAAGTGACCGTGCGTGTGCCGAAGTTCGCGCCCGGCGTCGAGTGAGCCCGAACTCGCGGCTTCCGTGCGGCTTCGGCACGTAGACTCGTCAGGTGAAGTTCCTCAACGGTCAGCTGCCGACGCACGATCTGACGTACAGCGACGTCTTCATGGTGCCGAGCCGGTCCGACGTCACCAGCCGCTTCGACGTCGACCTCTCCGCGACCGACGGCACCGGCACGACGCTGCCGCTCGTCGTGTCCAACATGACGGCGATCTCCGGGCGCCGCATGGCCGAGACCGTGGCGCGCCGCGGGGGCATCGCGATCCTTCCGCAGGACATCCCCGTCGATGTCGTCGCCTCGACCGTCGCCCAGGTCAAGGGCGCGCATCCGGTCTTCGACACTCCGGTCACGGTCGATCCCACGATGACGATCGGTGAGGCGCTCAACCTCATTCCCAAGCGCGCCCACGGCGGTGCGGTGGTCGTCGACGGCGACAAGCTCGTCGGGGTCGTCACCCCGCGCGACGGCGCCGAGATCGACCGGTTCGCCCAGGTGCGCGAGGTCATGCGCACCGACGTGTTCACCGTGGAGGCGGGGCGCGATCCGCGCGAGTACTTCAACGATCTCTCCGCCCAGCACGTGCCGTTCGCGCCGGTGCTCGACGGCGGTCGACTCGTCGGCGTCATCACCCGCAAGGGTGCGTTGCGCTCGACGATCTACACACCCGCGCTGGACCCGGAAGGCCGGCTCGTCGTCGGTGCGGCGGTCGGCATCAACGGCGACGTCCGCGGCAAGGCGCAGTCCCTCGTCGAGCTCGGCATCGACGTGCTCGTCGTCGACACGGCGCACGGCCACCAGGACAAGATGCTCGAAGCGCTGCGAGTGGTGCGCGAGGTGCGCGACGGACACGCGGAGGCCACCGGGCGGCGCATCCCGATCGCGGCCGGCAACGTCGTCTCGGCCGCCGGCACGCGCGAACTCGTCGAGGCCGGCGCGGACATCGTCAAGGTCGGCGTCGGCCCGGGCGCGATGTGCACGACGCGCATGATGACCGGTGTGGGACGCCCGCAGTTCTCGGCCGTGCTGGAGTGCGCCGAGGAGGCCGCTGCGCTCGGCGCGAGCGTGTGGGCCGACGGCGGCGTACGGTTCCCGCGCGACGTCGCGCTCGCCCTCGCCGCAGGCGCCGGCAGCGTCATGATCGGCTCGTGGTTCGCCGGCACGCATGAGAGCCCCGGCGACCTCAACATCGCCTCCGACGGTCGCGCCTACAAGGAGTCGTTCGGCATGGCGTCGTCACGCGCCGTCGCCAACCGCACGCGCGATGCCGCCGGTTTCGAGAAGGCGCGCATGGCGCTGTTCGAGGAGGGCATCTCGACCTCGCGCATGTACCTGGATCCGGAACGTCCCGGCGTCGAGGACCTCATCGACCAGATCACCGCCGGTGTGCGCTCGAGCTTCACGTACGCCGGAGCTCGCGACCTCTCGCAGTTCCGCGAGCGCGCCATCGTCGGCATCCAGTCCACCGCCGGTTACGACGAGGGACGCCCGCTCCACGCCAGCTGGTGACCCGGGCCGGGCGGTGAGTTAGCGTCCGATTTTTCCGGCCACCGGTGATCTAGCGTCCATTTCGGGGCACTGAACGGACGCTGAGTCACCGCCGCTGTCGAGTCGCACTGCGGACAGGACGGAAAAGCGAGTTCCACAGGGCGCCGAAGACAGGAGCGGGTCCGTCGTAACCTCGCTCGCGCAGCAGGTGGTGCACGCGCGTGACGAGCGCGCGAGGACGCGCCGCCATCGACGCCGTGATCTGCACGTACGCGAGCGACAGCGCCCGAAATTGGGAGTAGCGCTCGATGTCGCGAGCGAACTGACCGGTGTCGAACGCATGCTGACGGCCCTCGTACTCCAGCGCGAGCCACCAGGCGCGGTACAGCAGGTCGACGATGCCGACGAGCTGGTCGCCGTCGTACACGGGAGCGTTCGGCTCGGGGCTGGGAAGTCCGGCGAAGACCAGATACGCGCGTACCTCTGACTCCTTCGGCGAGGCACTCCGCGCGTCGAGCCACGGCACGACACGCGTCGCTTGCGCGGCTCCCGGGCGCCAGGATTGCTCACGCGCAAGCCAGACCACCTCCTCGATCGTCATCAGCTCGCGCTGCAAGAGCCAATCGCCGACGACGATGAGGTCGACCAACCGTTCGGTTGCGCACGCCTGAATGAACGCGGCGGCGGGGGTGACCCCGATGTCATCGACCGGCGGCATGACCTCCGTGCGATGGAGGAACACCTTCGGAAGGTCGAGGTGAAGGTCTCCCGCCACCGTGAAGTGGAACGGTGCCGAAGACCCGAGCTCGAGCCCGAGGTAATGGATGCGGCTGAGGTGACTCAGCTTCGCCCGCTCCGGAAGTGCGAGGCGAGCCGCGTCGAGCCAATGCCGGTGCGTGAGGGGTTGATCGGCGACGGCCCAGACGCGCGGTAGAAGCCGGACGAAACGCTTGCCACGCAACATCTTCTCGGTGACGCCGAGTTCTCGAGCCTGTTCCACAGTGAACGGGCCGCTCATGAGAGCCTCCGGAATCGGTCGAGTCATGCCCTCAGTGAGCACCGGAAGGCTCACCCTCTCCACCCCTGCTCGCGCGCCCTGTGGATAGCCCGAGGCTGGGGACAGTCAGCAGGGCGGTGGGTGTGCGTCCATTTCGCTCGCGGAAACGGACGGATACCCACCGGCGCCGCCGGAGAACGGACGCTAAGTCACCGCCCCAGGCCGGCGAGGATGAGGGTGAGGCCTCGGTCGAAGGAGGGATCGAGATCGGGGTCCTCGTCGATGGCGCCGACGGCGCTGGCCTGGCGGTGCGTCTGGGTCGACTGGGCGTGCCCGAAGACGTAGAGCAGCAGGGTGCGCGCCGCGTCGTCGCCGACGAGGTCCGCGAGACGTTTCTGCACCTCGGACACACCGAGCCGGAAGGCCGAGGCGGTCGCCACCACCTCGGCGCCGTCGCGGATCGCGAGCATGGCGTCACGCAACGCGTGGCACAGCGCCCGCGGGTCCTCCCCGTCCACGTCGCGGACGATCTCGTCGGCCATCAGGGCGAGCAGCGACTGCTTGTTCGGAACGTGGTGGTACAGGGCACTGGGCTGCACCTCGAGCTCCGCCGCCACCCGCCGCATCGAGCAGAACTCCAAGCCGTACGAGTCCAGCACGCGCAGTGCCGCGGCGACGACATCGGGGAGGCTGTTGGCCATGGCGCCATCCTATCGGCTAGCCTGAACAGCGTTCAGGTGAACACCGTTCAGTCGCCGAGGAGCCCCATGTCCGAGACCGCCACCGCGCCCCGCCGCGGCACCACGACCGACCTCGCCCTCGTCGCCTCGTTCGCGGCGCTCATCGCGGCGTGCTCGCTGCTGCCGGCGATCAACGTCGGCGCGGGGCTCGTGCCGATCACCCTGCAGACGTTCGGTGTCCTGCTCACGGGGGCCGTCCTCGGGGCGAAACGCGGCTTCCTGGCCGTGCTGCTCTACCTCGCCGTCGGCGCCGTCGGCATCCCGGTCTTCGCGGGTGGAGCCGCCGGCCTGGCGCCGTTCGCCGGTCCGACCGTCGGGTACCTGGCGGGCTTCCCGCTCGCGGCGGCCCTGTGCGGAGCCATCGTCGAGCGGCTCCCGCGCGGCAAGATCGCCACCAGCGTGCCTCTGGTGTTCCTCGCCGGGCTCGGCAGCAGCGCGCTACTCATCCATACGCTCGGCATCGCCGGGCTGATGTGGCGCGCCGACCTCAGTCTCGCGGCGGCCTTCACCACCGACGTCGTGTTCTGGCCCGGTGACGTCGTGAAGAATCTCCTCATGGCCTTCGTCGCGACCGCAGTGCACCGCGCCTTCCCCGATCTGCTGCCCCGCCGGTGATCCTCTTCGACGAGGCCGGCTTCATCGCGTCCGATCCGGGCGGCGACGTCGTCGTCCTGCGCCCGACGACGGTGACGCTGACCGAGCGCCGGATCGCGGTGATCGGCGCGAACGGCTCGGGGAAATCGACCTTCGCGCGGATGATCAACGGGCTCGTCGAACCCACCGAGGGGCGGGTGCTCGTCGACGATCTGGACGTGCGGCGCGACGGTGCCGCCGTGCGCCGCCGGGTCGGTTTCGTGTTCACCGACCCGGCCGCGCAACTTGTCATGCCGACCGTCGTCGAGGACGTCGCGCTCTCCCTGCGTCGACGGCATCGCGGAACTCAGGAACGGCGCCTCGCCGCGATCGACGTCCTCGCTCGCTTCGGCCTCGATGACCTCGGCGACCGGAGCGTCCACACCCTCTCGGGCGGCCAGAAGCAACTGCTGGCACTGGCGAGCGTGCTCGCCACCGAACCCTCGGTCCTCGTCGCCGACGAGCCGACGACGCTGCTCGACCTGCGCAACAGCCGCATCGTCGGCGACCTCCTCATGGCGTTGGACCAGCAGGTCGTCATCGTCACCCATGACCTCGAGCTCGCCGAGCGCTGCGACCGCGCCCTCGTGGTCGACGACGCCCAGGTCGTCTTCGACGGCTCCCCGGCCGACGCCGTCGCGCACTATCGGAGTCTGGTGTGAATTCCCCGCTCGGCATGCACCGTCCCGGCACCAGTCCGCTGCACCGGCTCCGGCCCGGCACCAAGCTGCTGGGTCTGGTGGCGTTCGCGGTGGTCGTCATCGCCGTCCCCGGAGCCGGCCTCACCCTCGCGCTGCTCGGCGTCGCCCTCGTCGTGGCGGTGATCGCCGGGCTGACGGTACGAGAACTCGCGCAGACGCTGCGGACCTTCGCCTTGATCGCCGTCGCGTTGTTCGCGTTCCAGGCGTGGCAGAACGGCATCGACCGCGGGCTCGAGGTCGTCGCCGGCCTCCTGGCGCTCATCGTCGCGGCAACCGTGGTCACGGCGACCACGCCCACCGACGCCATGGTCGACACGATCACCCGGGCGGCGCGCCCATGGCGACGTCTCGGCGCCGACCCGGAGCGGATCGGGCTCGCCTTCGCCCTCGTCCTCGCCGCGCTGCCGCGCATGCTCGAACTCGCTCACGAGACGCACTCGGCCGCCCGTGCCCGCGGCCTCGAGCGCAACCCGCGCGCCTATGCGACTCCCCTCGTCCTGCGGGCCGTGGCCCAAGCCCGCGAGACCGGGGCTGCGCTCCACGCGCGCGGCATCGGCGACGACTGACGCTGCCGCAGGCCTCGCATGTGACTACGATCACTGGGGTGACTGGCCTGCGCACCCTCGTCGTGGACGACGAGCAACCCGTGCTCGACGAGCTCGTGTGGCTCCTCGGCCGTGACGACCGGATCGCGTCGGTGGCCACCGCCCATTCAGGCACCGAGGCGCTGCGGCGACTGGAGCGCGGCGACATCGATCTGGTGTTCCTCGACATCGCGATGCCCGGGCTCACCGGCATCGAGATCGCGCGGCTCCTCGGGCGGTTCCGGCAGCCGCCGCAGATCATCTTCGTCACGGCTCACGACGCCCACGCGGTCGAGGCCTTCGAGCTGGACGCCGTGGACTACCTGCTCAAACCCATCCGCGAGGAACGGCTCCGCGAGAGCATCCGGCGGGCCTCGCAGGGACCGGACGCGGCCTCACCGGACGACACCATCGCCGTCGAACTCGCCGGCGTGACCCGGTTCGTCTCCCGCTCGCACGTCACGCACGCGGAGGCACAGGGCGACTACGTCCGCCTTCACCTGCTCGACGGGTCGAGCCACCTCATCCGTGCTGCGCTGAGCGCCTTGGCCGATGAGTGGCACGACGCCGGTTTCCATCGCATCCATCGCAGCATCCTGGTCAACCGCGCGCACCTGCGCGAGGCACGCTCGCACGACGGGCGCACCACGGTCGTCGTGCCGCGCGGTGAGGGCACCGTCGAACTTCCGGTGTCGCGGCGTCATCAGCGCGACCTGCGCGAGTTGATCGGCGAGTACACGCCATGACCGAGCCGCGGCGCCACCGCATCACCAATCCGCTCACGACGGCGCCCACTCACGTCCCCCGCTCGGTCCGGCAGGAGATCGACGAGTCGACCAGCGTGGGACAGGTGTACATCCGCAGCCTCGTCCGCTCGCAACTGCGCGCCGCGCTGACCGTGCTCGCGACCCTCGCACTGACCGTCGGCGCCCTCCCCCTGGTCTTCCTCGTCCTGCCCGCGGTCGGTGATGCGTCGGTCCTGGGGGTGCCCCTGCCCTGGATCCTCCTCGGGATCGCGGTATACCCGGCGGTGTTGCTGCTCGGCTGGTTGTACGTCCGGTACGCCGAGCGCGCCGAGTCCGACTTCATCGCCCTCGTCGAATCCGAGAACGACGAGACGGAGCCTGGATGAGCCCGGGCGCGGCCATCACCGCGATCGTCGTCGTCGCCATCGCGACGGTGACGATCGGAGCGCTCGGACTGCGCATCAGCCGCACGACGAGCGACTTCTACGTCGCCTCGCGCACGGTCACGCCGGCGCTGAACGGCTCGGCGATCAGTGGCGAGTATCTGTCGGCCGCCTCGTTCCTCGGCATCGCCGGACTCGTGCTGACCTTCGGTGCCGACATGCTCTGGTACCCGATCGGCTGGACGACCGGATACCTCCTGCTGCTGGTGTTCGTCGCCGCGCCGCTGCGGCGCTCCGGCGCGTACACGATCCCCGACTTCGCGCAGGTGCGCGTGCGTTCGGACGGCGCCCGGCTCGCGTCGACATGGCTCGTGGTCATCGTCGGCTGGCTGTATCTCATGCCGCAGTTCCAAGGCGCTGGGCTCACCGTCCGCGCGACCACGGGCGCGCCGTCGTGGGTGGGCACGGCGCTCGTGGCCGTCATCGTGGTGATCAACGTCGTCTCCGGCGGCATGCGCAGCATCACCTTCGTGCAGGCGTTCCAGTACTGGCTCAAGCTCACGGCGATGCTCGTCCCGCTGGTCTTCCTGCTGTTCGCCTGGCGCGGCGACGGGACCCCGCCGCCGATCGCGCCGGAGCAGTGGTTCGAGCCGCTCGGAGCCGCGACGCCGGAGAGTCTGTACCGGACCTACTCGATCATCATCGCCACGTTCCTCGGCACGATGGGCCTGCCGCACGTCGTCGTCCGCTTCTACACCAACCCCGACGGGCGGGCCGCACGGCGGACCACGCTCATCGTGCTCGCGCTGCTCGGCGCGTTCTACCTGCTGCCGACCTTGTACGGCGTACTCGGTCGCGTCTACGCACCCGACCTCGTCGATTCCGGTGCTGCGGACACGGTGGTGCTGGAGCTGCCGACCCGGATCCTCGGCGGCGTCGCTGGTGACGCCCTCGCCGCCCTGCTCATGGCGGGCGCCTTCGCGGCCTTCCTCTCCACGTCGTCGGGCGTGACCATGGCCCTCGCCGGTGTCGTCGGTCAGGGCCTCGCCCGCCGCGGGCCCTGGCGCGGCCGGCTGGCACCCGTCACCGCGCTGCGATGGGCGGCGGTGCTCTGCGTGGCCGTACCGCTGGTGCTGGCACTGCTGGCACAGCCGATCCCGGTCGCCAACTCGGTCGTGTTCGCGTTCGCGCTGGCCGCCTCGACCTTCTGCCCGTTGCTGGTGCTCGGGATCTGGTGGCGCGGACTGACCGCGGCAGGGGCCATCGCCGGTCTCGTCGGCGGGGGACTGGCCGCGACATCGGCGCCGATCCTGACCCTCGTCGCTCGTCCCGAGGGGGTAGTCGGGACGCTGATGTCGCAGCCGGCGGCGTGGTCGGTGCCGATCGGATTCGCGCTGATGATCGGCGTGTCGCTCGCCACGCGCTCGCGCGTCCCCGCCGACGTCTCGCGCACGATGGTGCGCCTCCACACCCCCGAGCACCTCCCCCTCGACCGCGGGTGAGCGGCGGGTTTGCTGACGACCAGGTGACGTAGGTTCCCTGTCACTCCTCCGGGAAAGTCCGGCCGGAGAAGTGAGGGAGAATCGGCGTCACCTGGTCATCGGTCACCAGCCGGGAGCGGGCGGTAGGGCTCTTCGCGGACAGCGTGGGCGAGCACGAGCTTGACGGCCAGCGCGACGGGAAGCCAGGACCAGCCGTCCGGCGCCTCGAGCATCGTCCCGCCGAGGACTGCCAGCACGACGAGCGCGGCAGCGGTCGGGCGGCGCAGATAGAGCGGGACGGTCACCACGATGACCACCGCCGCAAGCACGCCGACGTGCCACAGCGCACCCCACCACCACAACGCGGGTGCGTAGGCGAGCGCGACGATCCACGGTTGGACGTGCACGGCGGCGAACAGGACCGGTCGGCGGACGAGTCGTTCGCCGAGCGAGGGATCGGATGGCGGCGGACCGAAGTGGGAACGCTTGGCACTGTTGAGGGAGTTCGCGACCACGCCACCGAGCACGTCGAAGCCGATGACGCCCGCGAGCAGCCACTGCCACCACTGCCACTCCACCCCCAGGCCCCAGAACGCCCACCCGAGCACCAGTGCGGTGCCGACGATGCCGGTCCCAGCCGCGAGGCCGCGCTCGGCCGGGGTGGCTCCGGCGCCGTAGACCGCGTCGCGCCGCTCGGCCGGGGTTGCCCAGTCGATGTGCGTGTCGTCGTTCATCCCTGTCCTCCCGGCGTCTGCCACCGCGCGACATCGCGACCGTGCGGCCGGCAACGCCACTCACCTGCCGGTCCGCTCACGGCCAGTGCGGGCGGCGCGACGGTGACTTGCTGCCGCGTTCCGTCCTCGCGGGCGATGTTCATCGTCGTCGTCGGCAGCTCACCGGGCTTCGCGCTGTCACGCTGCAGCGGCGATCGCTCGTGGCCGAGGAGCTCCTGACCCAACCGCGCCAACGCCACACCGACCTCGAACGTGCGGCCCTCCTCGCGTTGCCGGCGCACGGCCACCGCGAGCGCCCCGGCCAGCAGGTGCCCGGCACCGTGATCGAGCGCCTGGACCGGAAGCGCTCCGGGTCGGCGCAGGACTCCGCCCGCCACGTCGCCCTCCTCCCAGGCGATACCAGTCGCGGCCTGCACGATGCTGTCGAAGCCGCGGCGCAACGCCCACGGACCGACATGGCCCCACGCGCTGATCCGCCCGACCACGAGGCCGGGATGGCGCGACGCGAGTTCGGGGCCGCTGAGACCGAGTCGCTCCAGCGCACCGGGCCGGTACCCCGTCACCAGGACGTCAGCACCTTCGAGGAGCGCGTCGAAGAAGGCGCGGTCGCTTCGCTGCCGCAGGTCGAGCAACGTGCTGCGCTTCCCTTGCCCGGTGTCCAGATGCTGCCACTCCGGCTCCGGGAGCCGGGGCGAGTCGACCCGAAGGACCTCGGTGCCAGCGTAGGCGAGATCGCGCGTCGCGACCGGACCCGCGATGACCCTCGTGAGGTCCAGGACGCGCACGCCTGCCAACGGCATCCGCGAATCCTGCGCCCACGGTCTCGGTCCGGACACACCGAGGCACGCGGACTCGACCAGCGGGGCCGACGCGAGCGCGCGGGCCTGCGCTCCGGCCGCCCACGTCGCGGGATCGCGCACGGCCGCCACGACGGCACCGGCACGCGCTGCGGCGTCCTCCAGATCGGCGGCGTCCCACCGGGCGATGGCCGCAGCGACGGCATCGCGATCCGGGGATCCGGACAACCCCAGAAGACGCAGCAACCGCTCCTGGTGATGCGGATAGTTCGCGTGCGTGCGCACCCAGCCGTCGGCGCTCTCCCAGAAGCCCGACAGGGGCGCCCAGATCGGTGGGTGCTCACCTCCGATCCTCAGCAGCTTGTCACTGCCGAAGGACGCCTCGACACGCCGCGGGTCGACGACCAACGATGGGGTCTGGTGTGTGCCCCTCACCGAGGCGATCGCCGCCGAGGCGAACGCGACCGAATCGACGGCCAGTTCACCCACGGCGAGACGCGATCGCCAGCCCGGACCGCATCCGGACGTCTCGACCAAGGGAAGCGTCGCGAGGTCGATGTCGAGGGCCTCCGCGGCGGCGCAGGCGACAGCACCCCAACGACGCGAGACTGTCCCTCCGGCACTCATGACGACACCTCCACCGCGGTGTGTTCCGCCGGCCCGAAGACGACGAGAACCTCGAGGTCCTCCTCGACGTCGACGAAACGGTGGTCCTCCCCCGCCGGAACGAAGACGACGCTCCCGGCCGCGACCTCGGTGATCGCCTCAGGGGTTCGCAGGCGCGCTCGACCACACAGCACGACGTACACCTCGTCCTCACTGTGCACGCCCTGCGGATCGTGCGCCCCTGCGGGGATCGTGTACGTGCCGACGCTGAGCGCGGGTACCCGCACATGCTCGTCGTAGGCCACCCGCTCCCTCACGCCTTCGCGGCGCGCTCGGATCACCTCCACCGTGACGCTCCTTCCCTCGGCCTCGCGGACATTCAAGCCAGTGTCGTGAAGGTCCGCGCGGGCCAATCGATCACGATTGGCCCGATTTTCGCCCCCGACTGCGCACGATCGTTCAAGACGAGCGTGCCCTCGTGTCCTAGACAGAAGATGTCGCCACATCATCGTCGAGGGGAGCTGTCGTGGAGCCGATCGGGTTCATCGGTCTCGGTGTCATGGGACAGCCGATGGCGCTCAACCTCGTCCGCGCAGGGGTGCCGCTCGCGGTCTGGAACCGCACTCCGGGCCGCTGCGCCCCCGTCGTGGCGGCAGGCGCGCAGCCGGCCGCCGACTGCGCCAGCCTGTTCGAGCAGTGTCCGACGGTGCTGATGATGGTCTCGGACGAAGCGGCCACCGACGCGGTGCTCGCCCGCGGAACCGACGACTTCGCGCGGCGCGTCCGTCACCACAAGATCGTCAGCCTCGGCACGATGTCCCCCGCGATTCTCCGAGCGACTCGGTGAGGAGATCACGACGGCGGGCGGCGGGTACGTCGAGTCGCCCGTGTCGGGATCGCGCGGGCCGGCCGAGGCGGGGGAACTCATCGCGATGCTCGCCGGCTCGCGCAAGGCTCGCGCGGAGCTGCGGCCCGTGCTCGAGCCGATGTGCGCGCGGAGCGTCGATTGCGGCGAGGTTCCGGCGGGCCTAACCACCAAACTCGCGGTCAACGTCTTCCTCATCGCGACGGTCACCGGACTCGCCGAGTCGTTCGCATTCGCCGAGCGGCACGGCATCGACCCCCGGTTGCTGCAGACCATCCTCGACGCCGGGCCCATGGCGTCGGCCGTATCGCGGGCGAAGACCGACAAGCTGGTGCGTGGCGACCACTCCGTCCAGGCCGCCATCGTCGACGTGTTGAAGAACGCCGAGCTCATCACCGACGCGGCGCGGGAGAGCGGCATGGTGAGCCCCCTGCTGGAGGTGTGCCGCGAGCTGTACGCCCGGACCCGCGAGCTGGGATTCGGCGGCGCCGACATGGCGGCCGTCGTGGAGGCGATCCGCGACCGCGGCGCCGCGTCGTGAGGGCCGGCGGGCGCACCCGCCGCCCGGCGCTGGCGGGGTTGTGTCTTGTGGAGTTCTGCAGCTGGGGCGTGCTCTACTACACGCTGCCGGTCCTCGGTGTCACGATCACCGAGGCGACCGGATGGCCGTCGCTCGCGGTCCCCGCGGTGTACACGCTCGGTCTGCTGCTCGCGGCAGCGCTCGCGCCGCTGGCGGGCAGATGCGTGGACCAGTTCGGCCCGCGGCGCGTCATGGCGTTCGGCTCGCTCGTTGGCGCTGCCGGGATGATCCTGTCCACGACGGGCCCCTCGCTGCTCGTCTTCACGCTGAGCTGGTGCGTCGTCGGGGTCGCCCAGGCCGCCACCTTGTATCCGCCCGCGTTCTCGGCGGCGCATCAGTGGTTCGGGGCGGGGGGCTGGCCGCTGACGGTGATCACCCTCGCCGGCGGGATCTCGTCGACCGCCCTCGCGCCGGTCATCGCGGGATTGGGCGACGAACTCGGCTGGCGGCAGGCCGTACTCGTTCTCGCGACCGGCTACGGCGTCCTCAGCACGGTCGCAGCGGTCGTACTGCTGACGCCGCATTGGCGGCGGCCGGAACGGCGCGGCCGCGAGCACCGTGAGTACGTGGACACGATCCGTCGCAGCGGCGCCTTCCGCGCTTCGCGGGCGGCCTTGGCGATCGCGGCCCTCGGCCTGTACGCCGTCACTCTCACCCTGATCCCGCTGCTCACCGAACGCGGCGTCCCCTACCGGGAGGCGGCCGTGATTTTCGGTCTCGTCGGTGCCGGCCAAGTGCTCGGTCGTCTCGCCTTCCATCCGTTGAGCCGGTTCGGCGACCCTCGTTCTCGCCTCCTCGTCCAGGTCGCGGCGAGCGCCGTGGTCATCACGGTCCTCGGCGTCGTCCACGGACCGCTTCTTGCCTTCGCCCTTGCGGCCGTGCTCGCCGGAGCGGTGCGCGGTGCCCACACGCTCGCGGCGGCGACTGCGGTGTCGGATCGTTGGGGCTCGGAGGCCTACGCGACGATCCTCGGACGCTTCCACGCGCCGATCGCCGCCGCCATGGCGCTCGGCCCGGCCGCCGGAGCGGCGGTCGCGCACCTGACCGGGTCCTACGCGACGGCTGCCCTCGTCTTCGCGACGCTCACCCTGCTCGCGGTCGCGCTCATTCGCAAGGCCTGAGGGCAGTCACCGACGACGCGGGGCGCCGTTCCCCGCGAGTGGCGCAAAGTGGACAGCGAGTGGCGCAGTTCGGGGGTGTTTCCGGCCGAATCGGCCCCAAATTGCGCCACTCGCGGTGAAGGGCGGGCGGGCCGGATGATGAAGGGCGGGCGGGGCGGTGGTGGACGTGGCGGCTCAGGGGATGGTGGTCGCGGCGCGCCAAGCGGCGGGCGTGATGCCATAGGCGCGTTTGAACATGCGGGTCAGGTGCGCCTGGTCGGCGAAGCCGGCGAGTGCCGCCGCCTCCGCGAGGGGTCTCCCTTCGAGCATGAGCCGACGGGCGGTCTGAAGTTGCTGCGCCGTCCGAAATCGACTCGGGCTGGTGCCGTAGGCCGCGCGGAACTGCCGCGCGAGGGTCCAGCGGTCGAGACCGGCGATGACCTCCAGCTCCTCGGCACGGTGAAGACGCGCGGGCTCGTCACTGATCGCATCACGGACTCGGCGGAGGGCCGCCTCGTGCAGGGGGGGGGGCGGTGCGCCGGCGGCGGACGCCCCCCCTCACGGGCGAGAAGTTGGGCGAGTGCGCAGACGACGTCGACGTGATGGAAGCCGTCAGCGGGAGGGTCCTCGTCGGCGAGCGCCTCCGCGAGGACCGCCGGGACCCGGCGCGCATCGACCACGGGGTCAGGCACGAACGGCAGAGAACGCCCGCCGAGCGACTCGCGGATGAGCGCGGGGTCGACGTAGAGGATGCGGTACCCGAAGCCGTCCTCGGTCCCGGGCATCCCGTCGTGCGGCTCGTCCGGATGGAGGACGTGCCACTGGCCCGGCAGGCACGCGCGCCGGCTCCCGCGATAACCGAAGGCCTGCACACCGAAACGTGTGACGCCCACGGCGTACGTCTCGTGCCGGTGCGGCGAGAAGCCCTCACCCACGAGGCGCGCGTCCATCCGCTCCAGCCCCTCGGCGAGCTCGAGGCGGCGAAAATGCTGCCGGTTCCGGGATCGGTCGTCCGACACCTCCATGACGCCATTCCACCCGCGAAGCGGCCCGACGGCAATGGCCAGTCGCGGGTGAGTGGACGTCGCACACGGGTTCAAGACCCCGACGGCCACCCCCGCCTACCGTGAACCCAGCTCGAAGGAGGTGCCATGACGGTCGCCGAGACGATCGAGACTCTTCCCTCGCTGGTCACCGGCGCCCTGGCCCTCATGGGGAGTCCCGGACCGGCCACGATCGGCGCGGCGGGGACCGCCGCCGCCTTCGGTCTGCGCCGCGCCCTCCCCTACGTCACGGGCAGCGCGGTCGGGACGATCGCGGTGCTGACGCTGCTCATCGCGGGCGCGGGCGCGCTCCCCACCTCGGGACCGCGACCGGGAGGAGTCGACCTGGGCAGCGTCGTGATCGTCCTCGCGGTGGCGTACCTGCTGTGGCTGAGCTGGCAGATCGCCACCGCACCTCCACAGGGTGCCGGCGACGGGCGCGCCCGCGTTCCCCGATTCCTGGCCGGTTTCCTCCTCGGCGTGTCCAATCCGAAGGCGTATCTCGCCCTCGGCGCCCTCGTGAGCGGCCACGGCCTCGCCGCTGCGAGCACACCCGCTGCGGCCCTGGCGCTCGGGGGGCTCGCGAGCCTCGTGGCCCTCGTTCACGTCGCCTGGGCCGCACTCGGATCGACGGCCGCTCGGCTCTTGCAGCGGCCGGCCGTCGCCCGCGGCGTCAACGTCGCGCTCGCGCTGCTCCTGGCCGTCTCCACCCTCCCGCTCCTCGCCGACGCTCTCTGACCGGGCCGCCGCTCGTCCTTGCGATCCGACCGCTCGTCGCGTGAGCTGCGCCACACAGCCGTCGGCTGCGGTCGGTTGGCCGATCCCGTGCTCGTGTGACCTGTCGCACACCATGCATCCGCCCTACGGTCCACACAAGGACACCGATCCGGGTGTCGTGACGTCCGAGAGGAGGAGCCATGGCCGAACCGATCTCGCGTGAGACGCACCGTGCGTACGAACGCATCCACAACGAACCGCAGTTCGCCGAGCTCAAGAGGATCTACCGCGGGTTCGTCCTGCCCATGACCGTCGCCTTCATGGTCTGGTACCTGCTGTACGTGGTGGCATCGAACTGGTTGCCCGACTTCATGAACGCGCAGGTGTTCGGCAACATCAACGTCGCCCTGCTCTTCGGGCTGCTGCAGTTCGTCACGACGTTCGGCATCGCCTACTGGTACGCACGCTACTCGGCCAGCAAGATGGACCCGCTGGCTGACGGGCTACGCGACGACTTCGAGCGGGAGGTCGGCCAGTGAGCACGCAGGACGTCCTCCTCGCAGCGAGCGAGGAGTCCAACCAGGCGCTGACCGCCTCGTTGTTCGCCCTCGTCGTCATCCTGACGGTGGGCATCACC
Source organism: Aeromicrobium camelliae (assembly GCF_003850045.1). Classification (GTDB taxonomy): domain Bacteria; phylum Actinomycetota; class Actinomycetes; order Propionibacteriales; family Nocardioidaceae; genus Aeromicrobium; species Aeromicrobium camelliae. The sequence goes on from NZ_RQJX01000008.1 coordinate 100,135, forward strand.
TTCTGGGCGAGCCGCAACACCAAGACCGCGGCCGATTACTACGCGGGCGGCCGGTCCTTCTCGGGCGTCCAGAACGGCTTCGCCATCGGCGGCGACTACATGTCGGCCGCATCATTCCTCGGCATCTCGGGCGCCATCGCCCTCTCGGGCTACGACGGTTTCCTCTACTCGATCGGCTTCCTCGTCGCCTGGCTCGTGGCGCTGCTGCTGATCGCCGAGCTGCTGCGCAACTCCGGCCGTTTCACCATGGCCGACCAGTTGGCGTACCGCATGCGGCAACGTCCCATCCGTCAGGCCGCCGCGATCTCGACCGTCGTCGTGTCGATCTTCTACCTGCTGGCGCAGATGGTCGGCGCGGGCGCACTCGTCGCGCTGCTGCTCGGCGTCGACAGCCAGGCGGCGAAGAACATCACGATCGTCTCCGTCGGCGTGCTGATGATCTTCTACGTCGTCGTCGGCGGCATGAAGGGCACCACGTGGGTGCAGATCGTCAAAGCCGTGCTGCTGATGTTCGGCACGCTGCTCATCAGCGTGCTCGTGCTCGCCAAGTTCGGCTTCAACCTCTCCGATCTGCTCGGCACCGCCGCCGACGCGAGCGGCAAGGGCCAGGCCTTCCTCGAGCCCGGCCTCAAGTACGGAGCGACGGCGACGAGCAAGATCGACTTCCTGTCCCTCGGCATCGCCCTCGTCCTCGGCACCGCCGGTCTGCCGCACATCCTCGTGCGGTTCTACACCGTGCCCACGGCGAAACAGGCCCGCGTCTCGGTGCTCTGGGCGATCGGCCTGATCGGCACGTTCTACCTCATGACGCTGGTGCTCGGCTTCGGCGCGGCGGCGCTCGTCACGGGTGACGCCAAGGACCAGATCGCCGCATCGGGCGGCAACCTGGCCTCGCCACTCCTGGCCGAGGCCGTCGGCGGTGGTCCAGGCACCTTGGGCGGCGCGATCCTGCTGGCGCTGATCTCCGCAGTCGCGTTCGCGACGATCCTGGCGGTGGTCGCCGGTCTGACGCTCACGTCGGCCTCCTCGGTCGCCCATGACCTGTACGCCAACATCTGGAAGAAGGGCACGGCGAGCGAGAAGGACGAGGTCCGCACCGCGCGGATCGCCGCGTTCGTCATCGGCGGCGCCGCGATCGCGCTGGCCATCCCCGGGCAGAGCCTCAACGTGGCGTTCCTCGTCGCGCTCGCGTTCGCGGTCGCGGCGTCGGCCAACCTCCCGGCGCTCCTCTACAACCTGTTCTGGAAGCGGTTCAACACCCGCGGTGCGTTGTGGAGCATCTACGGCGGCCTGATCTCCGCGGTCGGCCTGGTGTTCTTCAGCCCGGTCGTCTCGGGCAAGGTCGATCCGGAGACGGGGGCGAACCTCTCTCTGTTCCCGGCCGGCGTCGACTTCAGCTGGTTCCCGCTGGAGAACCCGGGCATCGTCTCCATCCCGCTCGGATTCTTCCTCGGCTGGCTGGGCACGGTGACGTCGAGCGACAAGGGTTCGCAGGAGCGGTTCGCCGAACTGGAAGTGCGGTCCCTGACCGGCGCCGGCGCCGAGAAGTGAGGGACGCTGTGGGGCCCGGGACCCGGGCCCCACAGCAACCTTTCTGCCACCCCTGCGCCGGATGCTGTGGGGTGGGACACAATCGTCAGTAGGATCCGATTCGAGGAGAGACTTTCGTGACAGAGACAGCAGGCATCGACAACCTGGCCCACGAGGACCGTGTGTTCGAGCCGCCCGCCGACCTCGCGGCTCACGCCAACGTCACAGCACAGGCCTACGAGGACGCCGCGGCCGATCGCCTGGGCTACTGGCGGACGCAGGCCGAGCGGCTGCACTGGGAGACCCCGTTCACCGAGGTCCTCGACTGGACCAACCCGCCGTTCGCGAAGTGGTTCGTGGGCGGCAAGCTCAACGTCGCCTACAACTGCGTCGACCGCCATGTCGACGAGGGGCGCGGCGACAAAGTCGCCTTCCACTTCGTCGGCGAACCCGGCGACACGCGCACCCTGACGTACGCCGACCTCAAGGACGAGGTGAGCCGCGCCGCCAACGCCCTCACCGACCTCGGGGTCCGCACCGGCGATCGAGTGGCGATCTACCTCCCGATGATCCCCGAGGCCGTCGTCGCGATGCTCGCGTGCGCGCGGCTCGGCGCCCCGCACACCGTCGTCTTCGGCGGGTTCAGCTCCGATGCGCTCGCCAGCCGGGTCGCGGACTGCGAGGCCAAGGTCGTGATCACCGCGGACGGCGGTTACCGACGCGGCAAGCCCTCGGCGCTCAAGCCCGCCGTCGACGAGGCGCTGGAGAAGACCACGGGCGTCGTCGAGAAGGTGCTCGTCGTCCGCCGTACCGGCGAGGAGACCTCGATGACCGAGGGCCGCGACGTGTGGTGGCACGACGTCGTCGACGGTGCCTCGGCCGAGCACACTCCCGAGGCGTTCGACAGCGAGCACCCGCTCTACGTCATGTACACCTCAGGCACGACCGGCAAGCCGAAAGGCATCCTCCACACGTCCAGCGGCTACCTGACGCAGGTCGCCTCGACGTTCCACGCCGTGTTCGACCACAAGCCCGAGACCGACGTGTACTGGTGCACGGCCGACATCGGCTGGGTCACCGGCCACTCGTACATCGTGTACGGCCCGACCGCGAACGGCGCGACGCAGGTGCTCTACGAGGGCACCCCGGACACCCCGCACAAGGGCCGCTGGTGGGAGATCGTGCAGGAGTACGGGGTGACGCTGTTCTACACCGCCCCCACCGCGATCCGCACGTGCATGAAGTGGGGTGCGCAGATCCCGGCCGAGTTCGACCTCTCCAGCCTGCGCATCCTCGGCACGGTCGGTGAGTCGATTAATCCCGAGGCCTATGTCTGGTACCGCGAGAACATCGGCGGCGGCCGCACCCCGATCGTCGACACGTGGTGGCAGACCGAGACCGGCGCGCACATGCTGAGCCCGCTGCCGGGCGTCACCAAGGCGAAGCCCGGCTCGGCCATGGGCCCTCTCCCCGGTATCAGCGCGGAGGTCGTCGACGACGCGGGCAAGCCGGTGGACAACGGCCAGGGCGGGTACCTCGTGCTGACCGAGCCGTGGCCCGCGATGCTGCGGACGATCTGGGGTGACGACCAGCGCTACAAGGACACCTACTGGTCGCGCTTCGAGGGCATGTACTTCGCCGGCGACGGCGCCAAGAAGGACGAGGACGGCGCCATCTGGCTGCTCGGCCGCGTCGACGACGTCATGAACGTGTCCGGTCACCGGCTCTCCACGACCGAGATCGAATCGGCTCTCGTCTCGCATCCGAGCGTGGCGGAGGCGGCCGTCGTCGGCGCGACGGACGCGACCACCGGGCAGGCGGTCGTGGCGTTCGTGATCCTGCGCGAGTCCGCGGTCGATTCCGGGGAGGAGACGGCGGAGGAACTGCGCCAGCACGTCGCCAAGGAGATCGGCCCCATCGCCAAGCCGCGGCAGATCATGGTCGTGCCCGAACTGCCGAAGACCCGCTCGGGCAAGATCATGCGCCGTCTGCTGCGCGACGTGGCGGAGAACCGCGAGGTCGGCGACGCCACCACGCTCGCGGACTCGTCGGTCATGGACCTCATCACCTCGGGGATGAAGCGCACGAGCACCGACGACTGATCACCAGGGCGGTGGGTGAGCGTCCGTTCGCACGGTCGAATCGGACGCTCACCCACCGCCGGGCGGGGGAAACGGGCGCTCACGCACCGCCCACCAACTGACGCGGGCCCGGCAACCGAGGGGGAGGTTGCCGGGCCCGCGCGTGGGATCGAGGACGATCAGATGAGGCGTGCGTCGCCCACCTCGGCCGCCGACGCCGGCAGGCCGTTGTCCTCGAGGATCTTCACGAGTTCGCCGTTCTCCCGCAGCTCCTCGATGAACGCGTCGAGCGCTTCGCCGAGCGCCTCGTTCTTGGGATTGATGAGGATCGAGGTCTGCGACGGCTCGTTGGTCGACGAGACGCGCTCGTCGGACTGGAGCACCTCGAGTTCGAACTCGGTGCCCTCGGACGAGATCATCGCCGCGCCGTAACCGTCGAGACCGGCGTCGAGGCGGCCGGCCTTGAGCTCGTTGGCCAGGCTGAGCGAGTCGGGGTAGACCCGGGTCTCGACGTTCGGCAGCGCCTTGAGGTCGTCCACCCACAGGTAGCCCTCGACCGTGCCGATGCGCTTGCCCTCGAGATCGTCGACGGTGGCGCTGCCGTCGGTCGACATGACGGTCAGCTCGTCCAGGTACACCGGCGTGCTGAGCCGCACGACCTCACCGCGCGCCTCCGTGCGGTAGAACCCGCCGACCGCGACGTCGACACGGCCCTGCTCGGTGGCCGGAACGGCCGTCGCGTAGGTGTAGGGAGCGTAGGTCAGCTCCAGGCACGACTCGGCGGCGAACTCCGTGAGGATGTCGCTGTCGATGCCGGCCATCTCGCCGTTCTCCTCCATGGAGTACGGCGGCGTGTTGGTCAGGGCGACGCTGAGCTCGCCCTCCTTGACCGTGTCGACCTCGATCGTCGGCTCACACGAGGCGTCGACGCTGCTGGCTCCCCCGCCGCCCCCGCAAGCGCTGAGCGTGAGCAGCGAGGCGGCCGCGAGGCCCAGGACGCGAATCGGCGTTTTCATGGTGTCTCCTTGTGGATGGATGAGTGGTGCAGGTGGGTCAGGTGGTCAGGTGACGGGACAGGCGCCGCTCGAACCGCGCGACCAGCCAGCCCGCCGGGATCGTGACGGCGAGGTACAGCAGACCGGCCAGCGTCAGCACGTCGAGGTAGCGGAAGGTGTTCGCGCCGATCGAATACGCCTGGCTCAGCAGTTCGGGCAGACCGAGGGAGAACGCCAGCGAGCTGATCTGGAAGATGAGGATCGCGAAGCCCAGCAGTGTGGGCAGCGCGATCCGCAGGCCCTGCGGAATCACCACGAATCGCATGACGTCGCTGCGGCTCATGCCGAGCGCGTCGGCCGCTTCCAGCTCGCCGTCGGGAACAGCGCGCAGACCCGCGCGGATGATCTCGCTCGTGTAGGCCGCGGTCGTGAGCGACAACGCGAGCACCACGGCGGCGTAGGTCTCCAGCGTGAGTCCGACGCTCGGCAGACCGAAGTAGACGAGCTGAAGCATGACGAGCGCCGGCATGCCGCGGCCGATCTCGACGAGCAGCACCGCGGGCCACGTCAGCAGCCGGGTCCGGGCGAAGGCCGCAAGGGCCAGCAGCAGCCCGACGACGAGGCCGATGATGAGGCTCAGGCCGGTGACCTGGACGCTCACCCAGAGACCGTCGAGCAGGCGCGGGAGCCACTCTGCCCAGTCGGAGAAGATCGCAGACTTCATGATGCTCACGCTGCCTTCCGGATCCGGGCGAAGCGCTTCTCGAGCCACCGCGACCAGATGGCCAGCGGCGTCCCGATCGCGATGTAGACGGCGGCGGCCAGGATGAACGGCATCAGACCGTCGCCGGACGAGCGCGCGTACTGGTTCGTGACCGACATGATCTCCGCGACGCCGATCGTCGACACGAGGGCCGAGTCCTTGAGCAGCGAGATCGCCCACGTCACCATGCCGGGCATCGCGACGCGGAAGGCCTGAGGCGCGATGACCCGCGCCGACGTCGTCGTGCGGCTCAGCCCGAGCGCGTCGGCGGCCTCGAACTGTCCCTTGGGCACGGCGAGCAGGCTGCCGCGGTAGACCTCGGACAGGTGCGCGGCCGAGACCAGGCCCAGGCCGATGACGGCGGCTTGGAACGGCTCCATCCGCAGGGAGCCGCTGCCGATGCCGAAGAAGATGATGAACAGCAGGACGATCGGCGGGATGCCGCGCAGAACCTCCACGATCGACCGGCTGATCCCGCGCACGACCGTCCACCGCGAACGCCGCCCGGCGACGAGCACGAGGCCCAGGAGGGCACCGATCGCGAAGCTCGCGGCCGTGACACCGAGGGTCACCGGGATCGCGGCGACGATGATGGAGAGGACGTCCATCAGCGGTCCTTGATCGCCGACAGGAACGTACGCGTGCGGGCGTGCTGCGGGTCGTCGAGTACCTGCTGCGGCGGGCCCTGCTCGAGGATGCGGCCGTCGGCCATGACGATGAGACGATCGGCGACGGTCGCGGCGAAGTGGATCTCGTGGGTGACGACGATCATCGTCATACCGGTGTCGGCGAGCTGCCGCATGACCGCGAGGACCTCGAGCCCCAGCTCGGGGTCGAGCGCGCTGGTGGGCTCGTCGAACAGCATGATCTCCGGGTCGAGCGCGAGCGCGCGGGCGATCGCGACGCGCTGCTGCTGACCGCCGGAGCACTTGGCCGGGTAGGCATCGGCCTTCTGCTGCAGGCCGACTCGCTCGAGCAGTTCCATCGAACGACGATCGGCTTCTTCGCGGCTGCGGCCGAGGACGCGCTCCTGCGGCAGCGAGATGTTGCGCAGCACCGTCATGTGCGGGAAGAGGTTGAACGACTGGAACACCATGCCCACGCGGCGGCGCAGCTGGGTCAGGTCGCGGGCGCTGACCGTGCCGGAGGTGTCGAGGTTCTTACCGTCCACCGAGATGGTGCCGCTGTCGGGCACCTCCAGCAGATTGATGCAGCGCAGCATCGTGCTCTTGCCCGAACCGCTGGGGCCGATGACGGCGACGACCTCGCCGCGTGCGATGTCGAGCGACACCCCGTCGACGGCCTTGTGCCCGGCGAACGTCTTCTCGACGTCGCGCAAGGACAGGATCGACTCTGCCTGTTTCACTGGTTTCCTCCTCGAAGGCCGCGCACAGCCGTCACCACTGCGGTGGTCACGGTGTGGACGTGGTCATCGGTCATCGGCGTGGACAACGCCAGCAGACCGTTGGTGCCCGCGAGAACGCCTTCGCCGTACAGGGCCCACCAGAGGCGGGGTAGGTCGACGTCCTCTCGGATACGCGTCAACGACCCCCGTCCGCTGACAGCGATACCGGCCTCGGTCAGGCCGGATCGCAGCTGGTCGCCCAGCGAGTTGAGGCGCTCGATGGCCTCGGCAGTGAAGTGTTCCAGGGCCACCCGGCCGGCGATCATCGACATCGGGTTGGCGCTGAAGGTGCCACCCCACGAGACTCCCAGCTCGCGCAGCGGGTCGAAGATCGCCATGACCTCGGCCGTCCCGCCGAGCCCGCCGACGGGGAATCCGCCGCCGATGACCTTGCCGACGGTCATGAGGTCCGGTTCGATCCCGTACTCGCGGTGCAGGCCGCCCTCGGCGATCCGGAACGTGATGACCTCGTCGACGATCATGAGTGCGCCGTGCTGGCGGGTCAGCTCGCGCACGAGCGTCACGAACTCCGCTGCCGCCGGGACGAGCCCTGCCCGGTTGGGCATGATGTCGATGAGTACCGCCGCGACCTCGTCGCCGCGGGTGCGCATGACCTCGCGGAGCGCCTCGGCGTCGCCCTGCGGCAGCGCCAGGCTCGTCCCGGCGACCGCCTCGGGGACACCGGGGGCGTTCGCAGCGACGACGGCATCAGAGGTGCCGTGATAGCTGCCCTCGAACCGCACGAGCAGTTCGCGCCCGGTGGCCGCGCGAGCGGCCCGCACGGCTGTCATGACCGCTTCGGTTCCCGAGTTGGAGAACCGCCACATCGGCAGGCCGGTGCGCGAGGCGAGCAGCTCGGCGAGCTGAACCTCGGTCTCGGTCGGCAGACCGAACGCGGTGCCGTGCGGCAACTGCTCCGCGACGGCCTTCTCCACCGGGGCGAAGGCGTGACCGTGGATCAGCGCGGTGTAGTTGTTGTTGCAGTCGATGACCCGGTGGCCGCGCTGATCGAGGACATAGGGGCCGCTGCCCGACACCGCGTACGGCGGCGTCGGCGGGACGAACAGCGTCGTCCGCGTGTTGCCACGCGGCATGACTGCGCGCGCCCGCTCGGCGAGCGGGTGGCCCTCGTAGTCCTGGACGCCGGTCACTGCTGCCCCGCGAAGGTCCGGCTCTGCTCCTTCATGAAGCCGGGCAGGTACCACAGGCCCAGGCCGCCCTTGCCGGTCGAGCCCGAGAGCTTCCAGCCGCAGAACGACTGGACACCAGGCCAGGCGCCCGTCGTCGCACCGGCCGCGCGATTGACGTAGATGACGCCGGCCTGGATCTCGTCGAGGAAGCGGTCGATCTCGGCCTGCTCGCCGGTGAAGACACCCGCCGAGAGGCCGTAGTCGACGGCGTTCGCCTCGGCGAGCGCGGCGTCGAAGTCGTCGACCGCGGTCACGGCGAGGAACGGCGCGAACAGCTCCTCGCGGGTGAGACGGTGCCCGAGCGGCAGGTCGGTGACGATGATCGGCGCGAAGAAGTTGCCCGGACGGTCGATGCGGCCGCCGGTGACGACGCGGCCGTCCTGCTGCGCGGTGGCGATGGCCTCGTCGATGCGTGCAGCGATGGAGTCGTCGATGACGGGACCGAGGTTCGAATCCCGGTCGAGCGGGTCACCCACGACGAGCTTCTCGGTCTCGCGGACCAGCGCGTCGATCAGGTCGTCGGCGACGCGACGGTCCACGACGACACGCCGGCACGCGCTGCACTTCTGGCCCGACAGCCCGAAGGCGGAACGGACGATGCCCTGCGCCGCGGCCTCGAGATCGGCCGAGGCGGCGACGATGGCCGGGTTCTGTCCGCCCATCTCGGCGAGCACGGGGCGGGGCAGTCCGGAGGGGCTGCGGGTCGCGACGAGCTCCCAGCCGACGTGCGCCGAGCCGGTGAACGCGATGCCGTCGACGTCGCTCTTCGCGAGCGCCTGACCGACCCCGGCGCCGCCATTGAGGACGTTGAGGACGCCCGCCGGGAGGTGACGACGCAGGATCGCGGCGATCTCGGCGGTCGAGCGGGGCGTCTTGTCCGACGGCTTGAGCACGACGGTGTTGCCGGTGACGAGCGCGGCGACCATCATGCCGATCGAGAGCGCGACCGGGAAGTTGAACGGCGAGATCACCGCGAAAGCGCCGTACGGGACCATGACGTCGAAGTTGGTGTCGCCGCCGCTGGGCTTGAGCGGCGCGCAGTAGCCGTCGTTCTCGATCATGAGATCGCAGTAGTGCGCGATCATGTCGAGCACCTCGGTCGCCTCGCCGACGGCCTCGAGACGGGTCTTGCCCGTCTCCGCCGACACGACGGCCGAGAGGTAGGCGATCTCCTGGGCGATGTCCTCGCGCGCGGCGCGCAGCATCGCGACCCGCTCCGCGTAGGGCGTGCGGCGCCAGGGTCCGGCGGCGGTCTTCGCCGCCGCCACGGCGCGGGTCACGTCCTCGGTGGTGGCGACGTGTGCCGCACCGATGACGACGCCGGCGTGGCACGGGTCCTCACGGACGATGACGTCGCCGGTGTGGAGCTCCTCGCCGCCGATGACGAGAGGCTGAGGTGCGGGCCGCTCGGCGCGGATGGCGCGCAGCGCCTCCTCGAAGGCTGCTTCGAGCGCGTCGTCCCCCAGCGAGGAGGACGCGTAGTTGACCGTAGGTTCCGTCATGTCAGTTCCTGCCCTAGTCGTCGTCCGTGGTGATGTCGCTAAACATATAGCGCTGTATATTTGAAAGCCAAGCGGGGGTGTGCCCTGTAACACAGTCGTTACCGGCGCAGGGCCCGAGAACGGACGGCGAACCACCAGCTCGACGCGGTCCGGACGGAGCGCTGGATAGACTGCCGCGACCGGCGGACCAGGCGAGGGAGGCGACGTGCAGAGCGATGACCTGCTCTCGACGCTGACCCGCCGCGTCCTGTTCGCGCCGCTGGCCGACCAGGGCCGGGCGGACGCCGTCGCCGAGCGGCTTCGGATCGCCATCTCGCTCGGCATCTTGGGCGAGGGAGAGCAACTGCCGCCCGAGCCCGATCTGGCCGCGCAGTTCAACGTCTCGCACGTGACGCTGCGCGAGGCGCTGACGCAGTTGCGGGCGCAAGGCATGGTCACGACCCGGCGAGGCCGCGGCGGCGGCACCGTGGTGAGCGCGCCGCGGCCCAATCAGCTGCGCGTCGCGCTCGAACAGGTCGCCCGTTTCTCCCGGCTCGACCTTCGCGACCTGGCCGACTGGCGACGCGCCATCGCCTGCGAGGCCGCCTCGCTCGCCGTCGCCCGCGCGTCCACCGAGGACGTCGCCCTCCTCGCGCGCGGCACCATCCGGCTCGCCGCTGCCGGCGACGAGGTCGAGTCCCGGCGCGCCGACAGCCGCTTCTTCATCGAGCTCGCAGCGGCTTCGCAGTCAGTACGCCTCAGCCGCGCGATGATCAACCTGCAAGTCGAGTACGCCCCCGTGCTGACGCTCGTCTACACCGACCAGCAACTGCGCGCGGAGGTCGCCCAGATCCTGCAGGACCTGATGATCGCCGTGCGGGAGGCCGACGGCGATGCCGCGCGCCGCCACGCGACCGCCGCGATCGACCGGGTCGCGGTGCGTGCCACCGTCATGCGATCGGAAGGATGGCCAGTGCCGTGAACACCACCGGGGAACATTCCGACCGCGGTCTGCGCCGCGCGGCGCGCGACATCATCGCCCTCACCGAGCCGCTGTTCGACGCGCTCGAGGCGCTGGCCGAGGCCTGCCGGCGCGATGTCGACCTCACCCTCGCCCGCCCCTTCGACGACGTCGCGTCCTGGGCGGCCCTTGCTCCGGCTGCCGAACGCGTGCTGGTCACCCACCAGCTCGCGACGGGCGTCGGCGCCGCGGTCATCGGCGAGGAGTCGATGGACGGCACGGCGTCGATGGCGTGGTGGATCCGCCGCGACGGCCACGTGAGCCGCAAGCGTCACGTCACGAACCCGCAGTCGGACTCGTTCTACGACGTGCGCCATCTGCGCTGGTTCCGGGTGCCGATGACGACCGGTCGCCCTGCGTTGTTCGGGCCCTACGTCGACTCGTGGGGCACAGACGACATCACCTTGACGGCGGCCATCGCGCTGGTCGTCGACGACCGGCGCGTCGGCGTGGTCGCGGCCGATCTCGACACCCGGCGCTACCTGGACCTCGCCGAGGGCGTGCTTCGCGAGACGGAGGTCTCCGCGCTCCTCGATGACGAGGACCGGGTGGTCGTCTCCAGCGACCCGAGCATCGACACCGGTTCGCGGATCGCCTCACTCGGCCATGACGTCACCGGGCGAGAGACCATCGACGAACTCAACTGGTCCCTCGCCCGGCTCGACGATCAATCGCCGAAGCGCTCGTGACTCCAGTCGATCTCGAAGTCGCTGGAGCGCCCGAGGATCGCGTCGGCGGCGAGCCGGCCGACCGCGGGTGAGAGCTGGATTCCCGAGCCTCCCGCGCCGAGCGCGCACACCACGCCGGGTGCGTCTCGGTGCCATCCGGCGATCGGCTGGTGGTCGGGCGTCATCGGGTAGATGCCGGACCAGCTGCGGCCGATCTCCATGTCGTCGGCGCCCACGAGACGCTCGGACAGCAAGGTGATAACCCGCTCGATCTGATCCATACCCATGGCGCCGAGCGGCACGTCCGGGGAGACCGGGTCCTTGATCGCCTCGTCGGTGTGCAGGCCGGCGATGAGCTGGTCGGCGCGCTCGGAGCGGAAGTAGACGCCGTCCGTGCCCGAACCCGGCACATAGTCCATGACGAAGGGCGTGAACGGCTGCGGAGCGCCCAGCTCGATGGTCAGGGCGCCGTGCAGCTGGGGAAGCAGCGGGACGGGCGCGTCGAGGAGGTCCCCGACGTGGCCGGCCCACGGCCCGGCCGCGTTCACCACGACCTCGGCTTCGAAGACGCCCTGCGCAGTATCGAGGCGCCAGACATCCCCCGTGCGCTGGGCGCTGAGCACCTCGGCGCGCGCCACGACGGTCGCGCCGCGGCCCTTGACGATGCCGGCGAGCAGCTGCGACACGGCGTAGCCGTCGACGTAGCCGTCCCAGGTGCCGAACTGCGCCGCGACCAGATCGTCCACGACGATGTGCGGCCACCGCTCGGCGATGTCCTGGGGCGAGAGGATGACGGCGTCATCGACCCCGCACGCCTTCTGGTGCTCGAGGCTCTTCTCGAAGGCGGTGATGTCGGCCTGCTGGCGTCCGAGCCGCAGGTAGCCGCCGTGTACGAAGTGCAGGTCGTGGTCGCGCTCGAGGGCCGCGTACACCTCACGCCCGTAGGCGCGGACCTGGACGTCGGGGAAGGTCAGATACTGCGTCTCGACCATGCCCACCGATCGGCCGGAGGACCCGTCGCCGGGGTGCGACGCCTCGAGCACGACGACGTCCGTGACACCCGCCGCGGTCAGCTCGTAGGCGGTGAACAGTCCGAGGACTCCGGCGCCGATGACGACGACACGCGGCTGGCTCATGGGCACTCCTGTCAGCGGGGAAAAGATCGCGATAAACATACAATGCTGTAGGTTTACGCCGTCGGTGGCCCCCGCCACATCGTGGCCGCATGAGCATTCCGCTGGCCGTCGCCGCGCTTCTCGGTAGGCTCATGCCATGAGCGAACGTCAGCCCGTCACAGAGGACCCCACGATCGGCCGCCTGGTGGCCGACGTCACGCGCGACTTCTCGTCGCTGGTCCAGCACGAGATCCAGCTGGCCAAGTCCGAGCTCAAGGTGAGCGTCCGGGCAGGCGGGATCGGTGCGGCATTGCTCGCGGTGGCGGCGTTCATTCTGCTGCTCGTCGTGATCCTCGCGTCGATCACGATCGGCTTCTTCCTCACCATGACCGGACTCCACCCGGCGTGGGCGTTCCTCATCGTGACCGGCGCCTACCTGCTGCTCGCGCTGCTCCTCGCGTTCATCGGCATCCGCCGGTTCCGCAAGGTCAAGGCGCCGCAGCGCACCATCGCCACGGCCAAGCAGATTCCCTCGACCCTCAAGGGCAAGGTCGAGTAAGCGGCCTCAACGCCTCCGCGCCTCGAGGCGTCCGGCGACGAGCCGCGCGAGGACGCCGAGCACCAGCGCCGCAGCACCGGCGATCGCCAGCATCTCGATCCACACGTCGAGTGATGCCTGGAACCGTGCCGCGAGGGTGTCGCTGAGCACCTGACCGAACGCGGACGCGCTGGCCTCCATCCGCTCCAGCGCCAGCGGAACCACGACGCGCGATCCTGCGTATGAGACCCCTGCCACCAGCAGTGCTCCCACGCCGATCCATGCCAGCCCCACCGACCGGCGGCGCGCGAACACGAAGCACAGGAACGTCGCAGCGCCTGCGGCGATGAGCGAGATCATCTTCCAGGTCGGCGCCGACTCGACCCACTCCATCCCCGGCGGTGCCGACGCGATGGTCACGAGCATCTGCTCGGGCGGGGCGAGCTCCACAGGGAGTTGAGCAGCGAGAGGTTCGACGGCCAGTCGAGCGAGTGGTGCGACGTCGAGCTGCAACTCCGCTAGAGGGCGGTGTCCGTCGAACCAGAGGGCGTGGGATCGTCGCTGCGTCTCATCCCAGGCCGCGTCGAACCCCTCCACCTGCTCGAGCCTGTCCAGCGTCGCGCGCAGTTGCTCCGCCACCTGATCGCGCAGCACGTCCGGCAGTCCGAGGTTCTCGGTGAGGTCCGCGGCGACGATCTCGGAGACCGCGGCCCGCAACTCCTGGTCGTCCCGCAACTCGCGGACGAGTTCGACGTATCCCGCTTCATCGGTGACGTTGTCGGCGATCCAGGCGACCGGCAGCGCGACGGTTCCCGCCACGACCGCGACGATCCAGCAGAAGACAGAAGCCAGGGTGCGCATCAGACGCATCCTCCCGTAGAAACCCGTTCGGTTGCGGCAATGCCCGCCTGCGCGTTGCCCGCGGCCTGCCGGGCCGTCACGGCGTACCCGGTCGACGGGTCGCTGACGGACGCCGCGAAGATCACGCCGTACACCCGCCCCTCCTCCGAGACGAGCGGTCCGCCCGAGTTGCCCGAGCGCACCAGCGAACGCACGGAGAAGGCCTCGCGGGGGTGCTCGCCCTGGCCGTAGATGTCAGTGGCCCGCATCGTCGTGACGTCGCGGATACGGGCCGCGCGCGCGTCGAAGGGGCCGTTCTCGGGATACCCGAGTACCGCGGCGGCGTCACCGGCCGAGCCGGAGGTGTCGAACTCAAGCGCCGGGACGTCCAGGCTCTCGGTGCGGAGTACCGCGATGTCCATGCCGGGGTCGAACACGACGGGGACGGCGCTGACGCGACGGCCGTCGACCTCGACGATCGGGTCGGACACGCCGGCGACCACGTGCGCGTTGGTCATGATGCGGCCGTCGGCGTAGACGAAGCCCGATCCCTCGATCCCCCGGCCGCACTGCGCCGAGCCGACGATCTTAACGACGCTGCCCGAGGCCGACTGCACGCCCGGCAACGCGAGCGTCGCGTCGTCGGGCGGTTCGATCGAGGTGATGACCTCGGGTTGGAACGGTTCGAGATAACGGGGGAAGACGTCGTCGGTGAGCGAGCGGCTGAAGGTGGCGAGGACGTCGGATGCCTGGGTGGGCATCACGCGGTCGACCCGCTCGAGAATCGCCGACGTCCGGACCGCCTGGCTCAGGTACGGGATGGTGGCCCCGCTCACCGCGTAGCCGAGGGCCCACGCCGCCGCGAGCACCGCGGCGACACCCAGGGCGGCACCCGCCACCGCATCCACGGCCCGCCAGGGCCACTCCTTCACCCGGAAGTCACGCCCGGCCAACCTGCCGATGAACTGGCCGGCCAGCAGACACCCCACGACGAACAACAGGGCCAGGAGCGGCTGACCGCCACCGAAGATCCAGGGCGCGACGACCACACCGATGAGCCCGCCGGCGATGAGGCCGATGCCCTCGATGAGATTGAGCACGAATCCGTGCACGAAACCGGACGCAGCGTAGAGCGCGACGAGCCCGAGCAGGATCAGGTCGAGGGTGTTCACGGTGCTCCCCCCTCCGGGAGCGGGCGCTCGCGCGAGGCGTCCCACGGCCGGGACCACCCCACGTGGTCGAACAGCCGAGCGATCACCCCCGCGGTGAAACCCCACAGCGGGACGTCGGTCCCGATGTCGAAGGCCGGCCCCCGCCACCCTCCGCTGTGCACGACGCTGAAGCGGCGCTCCGGATCGAGGAGCTCGTCGATCGGCGACCAGATCACCTGCTCGACCTCGTCCAGGCTCACCGGGACCAGTTCGGGACCCCACTCGCGCCAGTACCCGAGCACGGGCGTGACGGCGTGGTTGCTGGGCGGCAGCCACAAGGTCGGCAACGTCCCGAACACCTCGACGGAATCGGGATCGAGACCGACCTCCTCCTCCGCCTCCCGCAGCGCCGTGGCGACGGCGTCGGCGTCCTCCGGATCGCTCTTGCCGCCCGGGAAGGAGATCTGGCCGGCGTGGTTGCGCAGCGTGCTGGCACGCTCGGTGAGCAGCAGCTGGGGACCGCGCGGTCCGTCGGCGAACAGCATGAGCACGGCCGCGGGACGCGCGTCCGGCGGCGGATGCGGAAATCGGGGGGCGAGCTGCTCGGCTTCCACGGATCCGGCGAGGTCGGCGACCGGCCGCAGCCACTCCGGCAGCTCGGCGGTCGTGGCCGTCATGCGCGCCCCTGCGTGGTGACGAGCGCTTCGGCCTCCACGGGATCGGTCGGACCGATGCCGTACGAGGGGCACCAGCGTGCGACCGGGCAGGCGCCGCAGGCCGGCTTGCGAGCGTGGCAGCGCCGGCGGCCGTGCCAGATCAACCGCTGGCTCACGTCGGTCCACTCGCGTCGCGGGAACAGCGCGCCGACCGCGTGCTCGGTCTTGACCGGATGGCGCGCCGTGGCGGAGTCGACCCAGCCGAACCGTTCCGCGAGCCGGGCGAAGTGGGTGTCGACCGTGATGCCCGGGACCCCGAACGCGTTGCCCAGCACGACATTGGCCGTCTTGCGGCCGACGCCCGGAAGCGTGACGAGGTCGTCGAGCCGCCCCGGCACCTCCCCGTCGAACCGCTCGACGAGGGCGGCGGCGAGCGCCAGCAGGCTGTCGGTCTTGGCGCGGAAGAAGCCGGTGGGCCGGATGAGCCCCTCGAGCTCCGTGCGGTCGGCCGCGGCCAGCGCGGCGGCGTCGGGATAGGCCGCGAACAATGCCGGACTGACGGCGTTGACGCGCCTGTCGGTGGTCTGCGCGGACAGCACGGTGACCACCAGCAGCTCGAACGGGTTGCGGAAGTCGAGCTCGGGATGCGCGTCCGGATAGGTGGCCGCGAGCACCCGGTTGATCTTGCGCGCACGCCGCACGAGGGCGGTGTCGGGGCGCGGAACAGGGGACGTGACCACGCGATAAGAGTACGTGTCCAGCGTTGCGACGCTCGCAAGATCGGGGGATATGGGAAACTGGGGTACGGACCCACCGGGCCGTGACCGAGAAGGAAGAATCGTGACCGACGACGTATTGCGCCAAGCGCCCCTGTTCAACGGGCTCGACGAGACCGCTTCGGCGGCTCTGGAGTCCTCGATGGAGTCCGCGTCCCTGCGACGTGGCGAGATCCTGTTCAACGAGGGCGACGACGGCGACAAGCTGTACGTCGTCATCAGCGGCAAGATCAAGCTCGGCCGCACCTCGCCCGACGGCCGCGAGAACCTGCTGGCCATCCTCGGCCCGGGTCAGATGTTCGGTGAGCTGTCCTTCTTCGATCCGGGGCCGCGTTCGGCCACGGCGACGGCCGTCACCGACGCCTCGCTCAAGAGCCTCGGACACGACGCGCTGAGCCCCGTGCTCAACGAGCACCCCGACGTCGCCAAGGCGCTGCTGAACCAGCTCGCCGGCCGCCTGCGCCGCACCAACGAGGTCGTCGGCGACATGGTGTTCTCCGACGTCCCCGGCCGCGTCTCCAAGGCGCTGCTCGATCTCGCCGACCGCTTCGGCCGTGAGGCCGAGGACGGCATCTACGTCAATCACGACCTCACGCAGGAGGAGCTGGCCCAGCTCGTCGGCGCCTCGCGCGAGACGGTCAACAAGGCGCTCGCCGACTTCGCCTCGCGCGGCTGGGTCCGCCTCGAGCCGCGCAGCGTCGTCATCCTCGACCTCGAACGCCTCCAGAAGCGCGCCCGCTGACGAGAACCCAGATTTGCGCGCCATCCGTCGACCGACACCCGCCTCGGTCGACGATCAGGCAGCAAATCTGGGGCCGGGGCCGACGTAGCCGCGGGCCCGGAGCGCTTGATCGATGCGCCATGCGACGTACGCGGGACGCGCGAGGTCGGCGACCGTCACCACGATGACGCGCCAGCCCTCCGCTTCGAGCGCCTCGCGTCGCAGATGGTCCCGCTGGCGCTGCACCGCGTCACGCTCGTGCTGCCAACCGTCATACTCGACGAGCACCTTCCACCGTCGGTAGACGAGGTCGCCGCGCGCGAGAAAGCGCCCGGCATCGTCGTGAATGTCCACGTTGAGTTCCGGCTCGGGCAGACCGGCACGAACAGCCAGGAAGCGCACCTGCGACTCGCGCGGCGAGGCCGACCCTTCTCGCACGAGTACTGCGGCAGACCGTGCCCGACGCACCCCGTCGAGATGGCTCTCCCACACGTACGAACGCAGGTCGACGAGGTCGACGAGTCCTTGCGCCACGAACCAGTCGCCGACCTCGACCAACCGACCGAGCGACACCACAGTCGCCACGTCCACGAAGGTGCGCTTGGGGCCCAGCGTCCGGACGCCGCGGTGCAGCACAGGACGCAGTCGTCCCTGGTAGCGGTGAACCACGAGCCCGGAACGGCGTCGCTGGTGCCGCGTGTTGGTGGCAAGATGCACGGGCAACTCGGGCCCCAGCTCGAAGCCCCACCAACGAAGTGCGGTCAGATGACTCAGCGCCGCATCCGGCGGGGCGACCGCCAACGCTGCCTGCACATGGAGCGCGAAGGTCATCGTGGTGGACGCATAGCGGTAGACGCCCTCGTGCTCGGTGACGATGCGTCGGCCGCGCAGCATCGCGTCGGTGATACCTGCGCGCATCGCCTCGTCACGAGTGAACACCCGTCCGGCGAGTTCAGGTGGTAGCGGTCGGGGAGCTGGCATGCTCACACCGTCGCATCGTCACCGCAGGATGACGATCCGCTTTCCACACGCCCGAGAAATGCGCGCTATCCGTCGACCGGGCCCCCTCCCGGTCGACGGATTGGGCGCAAATCTGGGTTCTAGGCGAGGTAGTCGAGTTGGGCGCGGACGCTGAGTTCGGCGGCGTCCCACAGGACGGGGTCGACGTCGGCGTAGACCCGCTCGACCACCTCGCGCGGCGTCGTCGCGCCGGCCTCCACCGCGGCGCGGACCTGGTCGAGCCGGTCCTCGCGGTGGGCGATGTAGAAGTCCAGCACCGCTTCGGGATCATCGACCACGGGGCCGTGGCCGGGCAGGATGCGCCCGACGAGCCCCTCGGTCGCCAGCTCACGCAGGTGGGCGAGCGAATCGAGGTAGGGGCCGAGGGCTCCGTCCGGATGGGCCACGACCGTGGTGCCGCGGCCGAGCACGGTGTCACCCGTCAGCAGCGAGTCCTCACCGGTGAGCCGCAGGCAGAGGGAGTCGCGAGTGTGCCCCGGCGTCGCGATGACCTCGAGCTCGAGGCCGTCGACCTCGATGAGCTCGGAGTCGCGGAGCGGCTGGGCACCCGTGCAGAACGCCTCGTCCAGCGCCCGGGTCGGAGCGCCAGTGAGCTCGACGATCCGGGTCATCGCCTCGGTGTGGTCGGCGTGATGGTGCGTGAAGAGCACCAGCGCCACCTCGCCGGCCGCGTCGATCACGGCGTTCAGATGCTCATCGTCTGCCGGACCCGGGTCCACCACCACGGCGCGCGTCGCGCCCGGCTCGCGCAGAATCCAGGTGTTGGTGCCGTCGAGCGTCATGATGCCCGGGTTGTCGGCCAGGACGAACGACGCGCGGTCGGTCACGCGGGTGGCGCTCACACATGCTCCCCTCGTTCGGTCTCCAAGAACAGCTCCCCGTCGACCTCGACGATGCGCGGCTCGATCGGCGCGACCACGCGCAGCGCCGCCGCCGCAAGGACCGTCGCGGCCGTGTGCTGGGCGAGTTCGCGGCACGTGACGGCCGTCGGCGGCATCATCGCCGCGTCGCCGGCATCGACGCGTTCCAGCACGCTGCTGAGCGGCGCCCACAGCGAACGGTCAGCCTCCGTGCTGACCTGCCCGACTTCCTGCCCCTCGGGCAGCGCGGCCACGAAGAAGCGGGTGTCATACCGGCGCGGTTCGAACGCCGGGGTGATCCAGTGCGCCCACACGCCGATGAGGTCGGCGCGCAGCACGAGGGAGTTGGCTTCGAGGAACTGAGCGAAGGAGATGCGCCCTGTCTCGAGGTCGCCGCGGGCCTCGACCATGGCGGCACCGGTCGTGTCCCCGAACACGGTCTGCGCGTCGGGGCCGGCCAGCAGCACGCCGGTCTCCTCGAAGGTCTCGCGAACCGCCGCCACGACGAGGGCGTGGGCGAGCTCGGTGTCGCAGCCCAGCCGCGCGGCGAACTCCGCCGCCGGCGGACCGACCCAGTTCAGCGGCTCGCGGTCGGACTCGTGCACGCCGCCGCCGGGAAAGACGTACATCCCGGCAGCGAAGGCCATGGAGGCCTGCCGCCGCATGAGGAACGCCTCGATCCCCTGGGCGCCGTCGCGCACCACCGCGATCGTCGCGGCGTCGCGCGGCGTGACCGGGTCCGCCGCGCGATGGGCGTATTCGCGCAGTCCCTCCGGCAGCGGCACGAGCATGTCAGCGGACCTCGGCGACGATCTCGACCTCGACCGGCGCGTCGAGCGGCAGGACCGCGACGCCGACGGCCGACCGGGCGTGCTGCCCGGCTTCCCCGAAGGCGGCGCCGATGAGCTCGCTCGCGCCGTTGGCCACCTGCGGTTGACCCGTGAAACCGGAGTCGCTGGCCACGAACGCGACGACCTTGACGATGCGCACGACGTCGTCGAGGTCGACGACCGAGCCGAGCGCCGCGATGGCGTTGAGGGCGCACTGCCGCGCCGCCTGCTGCGCCTCGTCTGCACTGACGCCGGCGCCGACCTTGCCGGTGACGGTGAGTTCGCCGTCGACGAACGGCAGCTGGCCGGACGTGTAGACGTAGGACCCCGAGCGGATCGCCGGGACGTACGCGGCGACCGGCGCGGCCACCGACGGCACCTCGAGCCCCAACTCGGCGAGGCGCTGCTCGACCGCTGCCACGTCAGGCCACCGGGCGCTTGAAGTACGCGACGAGGTTCTCGGGGTTCATGCCGGGCACGATCTGCACGAGTTCCCAGCCGTCCTGGCCGAAGTTGTCGAGGATCTGCTTCGTGGCATGCACGAGCACGGGCGCGGTCAGGTATTCCCACTTGGTCATGGCCCGACTCTAGCCGCCGTCGAGCCCACTGACGACGGCCTCCAGACGCCGGACGGGCGGACAGCGGCGGCGGGATCGCCGTGGAGCCCCTACGCTCGACCTCGTGGCTCCCTCCTCGACACCGCTGCACATCGTGACCGGCAAGGGCGGGACCGGCAAGACGACGGTCGCCGGTGCCCTCGCGATCGCGCTCGCCAGCGGCGGACGGCGCGTGCTGTTGTGCGAGGTCGAGGGCCGGCAGCAGATCGCCCGACTCTTCGACATCCCCCCGCTCCCCTACGAGGAGCGCCGGATCGGCGCCGCGGGCCGCGACGGCGGCCAGGTCTACGCGCTCGCCGTGGACGCCGAGGAGGCGTTGCTGGAGTACCTCGCGATGTACTACCGCCTGGGGCGCGCCGGGAAGGCGCTCGACAAGTTCGGCGTCATCGACTTCGCCACGACCATCGCGCCGGGTGTCCGCGACGTGCTGTTGACCGGCAAGGTGTACGAAGCCGCGCGACGCCGCGAGAACGGCCCGGACTCGCCGTTCGTCTACGACGCGGTCGTCGTCGACGCCCCGCCCACTGGGCGGATCGCCCGATTCCTCGGGGTCAACGACGATGTCGCCGGACTCGCCAAGGTCGGGCCGATCAAGAACCAGTCGTCCTCGATCATGACGATGATGCGCGGTCCGCAGACACGCGTCCATCTCGTGACCCTGCTGGAGGAGATGCCGGTGCAGGAGACTCTCGACGGGATCGCCGAGCTGCGGGCGGAGGGGCTGCCCGTCGGGCACGTCATCGTCAATATGGTGCGCCCGGCCTTGGTCAGCGAGAACACTCGCGCGGCGCTGGAGGACGGCACTGTCGACACCGCCGAAGTGTCGGTGTCGTTGGCGTCGGTGAGCCTCGCGCCGGATGCCGCCGACCTGCTCGTCGAGTCCGGGCTCGCGCACGTGCAGCGCCAGGACCTGCAGAATGAGCAGGCCGAGCTGCTGCGGTCGAGCGTGGCTGACGTGATCGACCTGCCGATGATCAGCGACGGTATCGACCTCGGTGCCTTGTTCGAGCTCGCCGACGCACTGGAATCGGTGGTGAGCCGATGACTCGCCCCGCACACACCCGCCCCAAGGAGTCGGCCCGCAGCCACCAGCGGGCAACGGCCCGCGCCGAGACCGGCGCCCATCCCGGTGTCGAGGTCGACGCGATGCTGGACGACCCCCGGACCCAGATCATCGTGTGCTGCGGCTCCGGCGGGGTGGGTAAGACCACGACCGCGGCGGCCCTGGCCCTGCGCGCCGCCGAGCGCGGCCGGTCGGTCTGCGTCCTCACGATCGACCCCGCGCGACGTCTGGCTCAGTCCATGGGTCTCGTCGAGCTCGACAACACCCCACGTCCGGTCGCGGACCTCGACACCAGCGCCGGCGGTTCGCTCGACGCGATGATGCTGGACATGAAGCGCACCTTCGACGAGGTGGTCGAAGCGCACGCCTCCCCGGAGAAGGCGCAGCAGATCCTGCAGAACCCGTTCTACGTGGCGCTGTCGAGCTCGTTCGCCGGGACGCAGGAGTACATGGCGATGGAGCGTCTGGGGCAGTTGCATGCCGAAGGCCGCTGGGACCTCATCGTCGTCGACACCCCGCCGTCGCGGTCGGCTCTGGACTTCCTCGACGCGCCGGAACGTCTGTCGTCGCTGCTCGACGGGCGCTTCATCCGGCTGCTGCTGGCGCCGGCGAAGGGCCCGGCACGCTTCCTCAGCGCCGGGTTCGGCGTGGTCACGTCGGCCCTGAGCAAGGTGCTCGGTGCGCAGATCCTCGCCGACATGCAGACCTTCGTCGCCGCCTTCGACACGCTGTTCGGCGGCTTCCGGCAGCGCGCCGAGGCGACGTACGCCCTCCTGCAGGCGGAGGGGACGGCGTTCCTCGTCGTCGCGACTCCCGAGGACGCCGCGATGCGCGAGGCCGCGTTCTTCGTCGAGCGGCTCGAAGCCGACGCGATGCCGCTGGCCGGGCTGGTCGTCAACCGGGTGCATGACGAGCGCGCCGGCGGGATCAGCGCCGCCGACGCCGAGTCTGCGGCGCCGCGCCTAGCCGGCGGGAACGAGACCGACCAGCTCACCGCCGACCTGCTGCGGGTCCACGCCGAGCGGATGCGCGTGGCCGGGCGGGAGCACCGGGTGCGCCGCCGGTTCGCCGCCGCCCATCGGAACGTGCCGTCCGTCACCGTGCCGGCGCTGCCCACCGACGTTCACGACCTCGATGGTCTGCGCACCGTGGGCAATCACCTCGCCGGGGAGCCGGCCACGGTCTGACCCGGCTCAGTGCCGCGACCATTCCTGCGACTGCGTGAGCCGGAACAGGTAGACCAGGGCGGGCAACACCAGGACGACGGCGAGACCCGTGGTGATCAGCAGCGCTTGCAACGTCGCCGGTGCGCCGGCCGCCTCGGCGATGGTGACTTCGTCGACCAGCATCCAGGGGTACTGAGCGACTCCCCAGCCGGTGATGACGGCCGCGACAGCCCCGAAGGCGGTCACCCGGGCGGCGACGTAGCGCCGCCGGAACAGCAGGACGAGGGTGGCCGCCCCCGCGAGCGCCGACGCCACGATGAGCACGGCGGCCCGCCCTTCCAGGCCCTCGCTCAGTGTCGGAGCGTCGCGCTGCAGCGGGACGAGCGCGGCGAACACGACGACTCCGGTCACGACGCCGACGGCGATCGACCGCACCCGGAGCCGGTCGGCGAGCCGCCGGCGCCCTGCCCGCTGGGCGTCGGCGGTGAGGAAGGTGCCGGCGAGGAAAGCGCAGGTCCCGACCGCGATCGCTCCGCCGAACAGCGACGTCGGGTTGAGCCACGAGGTCCACAGGTCGCCGTGCCCCTCGGCCGGAACCCGGCCGGACGCGATACCGCCGGCGACGGTGCCGAGGAAGAACGGCGTGATGACCGACGAGGCGGCGAAGACGACGCCGAACAGCCGCGCCTGGCCCATAGTCGCCGAGTACTTGCGGAAGGCGAAGCTCGCTCCCCGCAGGACGATGCCGAGCAGCGCGAGCAGCAGTGGGAGGATCAGCGTGGTCATCGCGGCGGCGAAGGACTCGGGGAACCCGGTCCACCACATGACCAGCACGTAGATGAGCCACACGTGGTTGGCCTCCCAGACCGGTCCGATGCTGTGGTCGACCAGCGTCCGGACCTCGGCACCGCGGCGCGCACCACCGGCGGTGAGGTCGAAGAAGCCGGACCCGAAGTCCGCACCGCCGAAGACGGCGTACGCCACGACGCCGACGAACAGCGCGGACGCGACCGCCACCTCCAGCGTCATCGTCCGGCCTCGCCGGCGTCGACCAGGCGCGAATGCGGCCCATACGGGCTCGGAAGGTCCTCCTCACCGGCCTCACCGGCGCGCCATCGCCGCGTCATCGAGCGCAGCACGACGACGGCGCCGACCGTCAGCAGGGTGTACACGACCGCGGTACTCCCGAGCAGCCACCACAAGTCGGCGCTGTAGTCGCCGACCGCGTCGCGGGTGCGCAGGATGCCGTAGACGATCCAGGGTTGGCGACCCACCTCCGTGGCGACCCACCCCGCCTCGAGCGCGATGACCGCGAGCGGCCCCGCCGCGACACAGCACCGCAGGAACCACTGGTGCTCCAGCAGGTCGCGCCCTCGCCATCGGAAGAACCAGAACACCAGCACACCGAGCATGAGCAGCATCCCGATCCCGACCATGGTCTGGAACGCCCAGTGCGTGATGTTGATCGGCGGGTGCTCGTCCGCGGGAATGGTGTCTAGCCCGCGTACCGGCTTGGTGAAGGAGTTCTGCGCGATCAGCGACCCGAGGTACGGGATGTCGAGCGCACCCTTGACCTCACCGTCGACGTAGATCCCCCCGATGCGCAGGGGCGACGGACTCTCGGTCGTCTCGGCGAGCTCGAAGGCGGCCAGCTTGGCAGGTTGACGGTCACCGAGGTTGCCGCCCAGCAGGTGACCCACGAACGGCTGCACGACGGCGGCCACCGTGGCGAACACGAACGGGACGACGAAACCGAGGCGATGATGCCGGTCGCGCCGCCCGCGCAGCATCCCCGCCGCGTAGACGCCGGCGGCGGCGAACCCCACGACCATGTACGCCGCGATCCACATGTGGAGGAACTGCAACACCGCGAGGTCGTTGAACATGGCGCGCCACGGGTTGATGTCGACGACCTCACCGTCGACGATCCGGAACCCCGCCGGGACGTTCATCCACGCGTTCACGGAGATGACGCAGAAGGTGCCGACGACGCCGGCGAGCGCCATGGGGACGACCATGAGCAGGTGGCGTCGCGGAGGCATGCGCCCCCACCCGTAGAGGTAGATGCCGAGGAAGATCGCCTCGACGAAGAAGGACAGGCCCTCGAAGGCGAACGGCAGTCCCAGCACATCGCCGAAGGTGCCCATGAGTCCGGGCCACAGCAGACCCATCTCGAAGCTCAGCACGGTGCCCGAGACCGCGCCGATGGCGAAGAGGACAGCGGACGTCTTGGCCCAGCGCTGCGCGAGCCCGAGGGCGACGGGATCGTCGCGGCGGATACCGCGCAGGTGCATCACGAAGATCATCGCCGGGAACGCCACCCCGAAGCAGGCCAGGATGATGTGCCAGCCCAGGGAGAGCGCCATCTGCTGCCGGGCCGGCAGGAGCCCTTCGGGCTCGGTGGCCAGGGCCACGAGGTCCATGACGGCGGCCGTCATGGCTCCGACGGTACGCCCGTCGGGAGGTCAACGCCGCGCGACGACGTCCGCGGCGGACCGGTCAGGCGTTACCGGCCTGCTGCAGAATGCTCCGCCACTGGGTGACGTGCGGCTTGCGGCGCAGCAGAGCGCGGCGCTCGCGCTCGGTCATGCCGCCCCACACGCCCCATTCGATGCGGTTGTCGAGAGCTTCAGCAAGGCACTCAGCCTTGACCGTGCAGGTGTTGCACAGCTGCTTGACCCGGTTCTGTTCGGCGCCGCGCACGAACAGATCGTCCGATCGACCGAGGCACGCGGCCTCCTGGGCCCAGTTGGCATTCCACATCCGTCGAATCCTTCCCGAGAGTGAGGCATGAGACCGAAGCGATTCGTCCGCTTCACTGTAAAGCGGTGTTACCTGTCCGGTCAGACCTCGCGGGGATGGTTTCGGACTAGCCCGTTCGGGTCATACGGTGCGGCGCGAAGGCTCGGATCGTCGGCATCGTCCCGTATTCTCATGTCATGGCGTGGCGCGATGTCGAGGCGAAGGTCAAGAAGGCGGCCCAGACGGAGTCCAAGCCGACGTCCACGACGTCGGCTCTCCTGTCGATCGGCAAGCTGTCCGCGTTGGCGGGGGTGATCCTCGCCGCGGTCATGATTCCGGCGGCGACGGCCACCACGATGACCACGCGCGAGCTCACCGCCGACGTCATGGACCTGCCGCTGGAGCTGCAGGAGATCCCCAACCCCCAGACCACCGAGCTCTTCGCTTCCAACGGCGAGCGCCTGGCGTACTTCTACGAGGAGAACCGGCAGGACATCCCGCTCGACGAGATCTCGCCGGTCATGCAGGAGGCGCTCCTGGCGATCGAGGACTACCGGTTCTACGAGCACGGCGCTCTCGACCTGCGCGGCACATTGCGCGCCCTGGCCAACAACGCGGCCGAGGGACAGACGCAGGGCGGATCGACGATCACCCAGCAGCTGGTCAAGCTGACCACGCTGCAGCAGGCCACCACGCCCGAGCAGCGGACTGCGGCCGTCGAGCAATCCGTGGCCCGCAAGATCCGCGAGCTCAAGCTCGCGATCGGCTTCGAGGAGAAGTACACCAAGGACGAGATCCTCGAGAAGTACCTCAACATCGCGTACTTCGGCAGCGGTGCGTACGGCGTCAACGCCGCCTCGCAGCGGTACTTCTCCGTCGCGCCGAAGGACCTCACCGTCAGCCAGGCCGCGCTCCTGGCCGGCCTCGTCAAGAACCCCGTCGAGTTCGATCCGCGCATCTACCCCGAGCGAGCCCTGCAGCGGCGCAACACGGTGCTGTCGGTCATGGCCCAGCAGGGCAAGATCACGCCGGAGGAGGCCGAGAAGCTCAGCAAGGAGCCGCTCGGACTCAACGTCACGGACTTCGCCAACGGCTGCGTGGGCTCGGTCGCCTCCTTCTCGTGCGACTACATCCGCCGTGTCCTGCTCGAGGAGGAGGCGCTCGGCGACACGTACGACGAGCGCAAGCGTCAGCTCGAGCGCGGCGGTCTGACCATCAAGTCCAACATCGACGTCACCATGCAGAACGCCGCGAACGCCGCGACCACCAACCATGTGGACCCGACCGACCAGGCGATCGGCGCGCTCGCGCTCGTGGAGCCCGGCACGGGCAAGGTCCGCGCGCTGGCTCAGTCCCGTCCGATGGGCGACGACAAGGCGGCCGGCGAGTCCTACATCAACTTCACGGTGCCCGAGCAGTACGGGCAGTCCATGGGCTTCCAGGCCGGGTCGACGTTCAAGATGTTCACTGTCGCCGCGGCGCTCAAGAAGGGCATCCCCACCAGCAAGTCCTACGGTTCTCCGCAGAACATGACGATGCCGCGCGGCACGTACTTCGACTGTGAGGGCCGCGGCACGGACCAGTGGCAGGTCAAGAACTCCACCGGTTCGGGCACCTTCAACATGTACACCGGCACCCGCCAGTCGGTGAACACCTACTTCGCCCAGCTCGAGCGCGACGCCGGCTTGTGCGAGACGGTCCGCATGGCCGAGGCGATGGGCATCAAGGTGCCGTACGACCCCGACAACGGCGTGACCGGCCAGGTCCCGTCCTTCACCCTCGGCCCGATCGAGGTCAGTCCGCTGGACATGGCCGCCGCGTACGCGGTGCCGGCCTCGGGCGGCATGTACTGCAAGCCGATGCCGATCGACGAGATCCTCGACCGCCAGGGCAACGTCATCAAGAAGTACGAGCCCGAGTGCAACCGGGTGCTGACCGAGGACGAGGCGGCGCAGGTCAACGACATCCTGCGCGGCGTCCAGGAGCCCGGCGGCTTCGGCTACCAGTCGGGCACCGGCCTGGCCATCCCGTCGGCGGCCAAGACCGGTACGACCAACGACACCAAGAGCGTCTGGTACGTCGGCTACACCCCCGAACTGGCCGCAGCGGCGATGATCGCGGGCGCCAACAACGAGGGCCAGCCGATCGACCTGCGCGGTCAGGTGATCAAGGGCCGGGTTCCGGGCAACATCGCTTCGGGCTCGGGTCTCGCCGGACCGATGTGGGCCGACGCGATGCGCGGAATTCAATCCACGCTGGCGCCGGTCGACTTCGCCCCGCCCCCGCGGCGCCAGCCGCAGGCGCTCAACCGCGGCGCCCAGCAGCCGCGACAGCAGCAGGCTCCTCCGCCCGCCGACGAGCCGCCGGCCGACGAGTGACACGAGCGAAGGGCGGGTCCGACACCTCGGACCCGCCCTTCGCTCGTTCTGTCTCAGCTGGCGCCGAGCTGTCGACGCACCTCTGCGGCGACCTTGGCGCCGTCCGCGCGCCCCTTGGTCTGCGGCGTGACGACACCCATGACCTTGCCCATGGCCTTCATGCCCTCGCCGGCGGCACCCGTACTCGCGATGGCGTCGGACACCAGGGCGGCGATCTCCTCGTCGCTGAGGGCGGCGGGCAGGAACTCGGCGATCACGGCGGCTTCGTCGCGCTCCTTCTGCGCCAGCTCCGGACGCTGGCCGGCGTCGAACGCCTCGGCCGCCTCGCGGCGCTTCTTGGCCTCGGTCGCGAGAACGCCGATGACGTCGTCGTCGCTGAGCTCGCGGGCCTCGGTGCCGGCCACCTCGGCGTTGGTGATCGAGGTGAGCACCATGCGGATGGTCGAGGAGCGGAGCGAGTCACGAGCCTTCATGGCCGCGGTGAGTTCCGCCCGCAGGCGGTCCTTGAGAGCTGACATGCCTCCATTATCCGGCACGCGAAAACGCGCTCCCTCCGCGCGCGATGCGGCGAAGGGAGCGCGTCGTCGACCGATCAGGCGCGCGGCTCCCAGCGGAAGTACCGCTTCGCGATCTCCCATCCGATCGCCGTCCAGACCACGAGTCCGGCGATGGCGCTCAGCGCGGCACCGGGCGTGGGCATCTCGTAGGCGAGTCGCGCCAACGTCACCAGGGCGCCACCGGGCGTCAGATCCATGAACCGGTTGTCCGCGAACGGCGAGGCGAACAGCGTGCCGATCACCAGGAAGAAGAACGGGACGGTCGACATCTGCGCGGCCGTGGGGTTCGGGGTGATGGCGGCAGTGCCGACAGCGGCAGCGAGGTTCATCGCGACCGCGCCGACGACGGCCACGGCCAGCCACCACGGCTGTGCGGGGACTTCCAGACCCATCGCCAGCAGGATCGCGAACACCACGACGAGCTGACCCAGACACAGGACCGCGGGCGCGATGACCAGACCGCCGAAGATCGCGACATCGCTGCTCTCCCCCGAGCGCAGCCGTTTGAGGTACAGATCCTGGCGACGCGAGACGGCGGTGATCGTCACGGTGAGGTAGATGCTCAGCACCGTGAAGAGCCCGATGAGCATCGCGGACATCCCGACGCCGGCGTCGGGCTGGTCCACGCCCTGGATCGCGATCATCCCGGCGACCGCCAAAGGCATGAGGGTCGCGCTCAGCAGCACGGTCTTGTTGCGGGTGATGAGCCGCCACTCGGTGCGTGCGATGACGGACATCTGCTGCGTGGTGGTGCTCATGCGAAGTCCTCCTGGAGGGTGCGGTCGGCGGCGATCTGGGCGAACACGTCACTCAGAGACGCCTGGTTGACGGTCAGCTGCTCGAGCCGGTGGCGGTGGTCCTCGGCCCAGCCGAGGAGTCGCACGAGCGCCTGCTGGGCGTCGTCGACGTCGATGTGGACCGTCTCGCGGGCGTCGAGCTCGAGGTGACGCGGGGCCAGGATCGTGCGCAGCGCGCGATCGACATCGACTCCGGTGACGTCGGCGGGTCGCCGGAAGCTGATCCGCGTCGGTCGGTCGTCGACGAGTTCGGCCAGGGTCCCCTCCACCGCGATGCGGCCGGCGTGCATGATCGCGATCCGATCGGCGAGCTGCTCGGCCTCCTCCAGGTAGTGCGTCGTGAGCACGATGGTGGCGCCGGTGCGCCGGAGTCCCGCGATGAGGTCCCAGGTGTTCTGCCGCGACTCCGGGTCCAGACCCGTGGTCGGTTCGTCGAGGAAGACGACGTCCGGCTCGTTGATGGTGGCCAGCACGAGGTCGAGCCGCCGCTTCTGCCCACCGGAGAGCTGCACGACCCGGGTGTCGGCGCGGTCGGCGAGCTCCACGCGTTCCAGCGCTGCCGTGAGCGTGGCTTCGCGCCGGCCCTTGGCCGCGGGCGGCGCGCTGGACAGCGCGAGCCACATGCGCACGGTCTCGGCCACCGTGAGTTCCCCGGCGAAGCCGGACTCCTGCAGCATGATGCCCACGCGGGGGCGCACGACCGCGCGCTCCCCGTACGGATCGTGGCCGAGGAGGCTGACGCTGCCGCCGTCCGCGCGCCGGTGGCCCTCGAGGGTCTCCATGGTGGTCGTCTTCCCTGCGCCGTTGGTGCCGAGGAGGGCGAAGACCTCGCCCGTGCGCACGGCGAGGTCGATGCCGCGGACGGCCTCGAAGTCGCCGTACGAGCATCGCAGGTCCTGCGCGGAGATCGCGAGATCGTGCATCGTCGTGGTCATGGCTCCAGCCTCGCGGGGTCGAGCGAAGCCCTGTAGTGGCCGGCCGTCACCGATTCCGATGACATATGTCACCGGCCCCCTGGACTACCGTGAAGACGATGTCCCCCACCGATCTTCCGCCCGCCGGGTCCCGGACCGGCCGCCAGCGCGACAGCTTCACGATGACCTGGCGATACAACCTCGTGTCCCTGTGGATGTACTTGGCGTTCGGCAGTTTCGGGGCGCTGACCAACGCCGCCGTCCGCGACGACATCGTGGGATGGCGGCGCGTCGTCGTCGTGGGGCTCGTCGTGGTGCTGATGGCGTGGGCCGGTTACTGGTGCCGCCCCCTGATCCGCGGACGCAGTCGCCGCAGCATTCCGGCAGTCGCGCACGCGGTGACGATTCTCGGGTCCGTTCTGTTCGTCGTCCTCGCATCGTGGGTGCCGGCCGCGCCCATCGGCTACCTGCTCGTCCCCTGGGCTGCCGCCGCCGTGCTCGGCCTGGATTTCAGCCGCAGCAATTACCTGAGCTGGCTCTTCGCCTGGGCCGTGGGGCTGCTCGGACTGCGGGCCGTCGTCACGCTCATCAGCGGCGACGACCTGGAAGGGTTCTTCCCCGGTGAGATCGGCGGGATCTACATCCTGGTCTTCTTCGCGGTCTTCCTGCCGGCCGCCGCCTGGTTCCAGCTCTGGGTCTGGGAGCTGACGATCGACGTGCGTGACGCCGGCGTCACGCGCGCCGAGCTCGCTCGCGTACGGGAGCGGCTGCGGTTCGCTGCCGATCTCCACGACATCCAGGGGCACCATCTGCAGGTCCTCGCGCTCAAGACCGAGCTCGCCGAGCGGCTCATCGACCGCGACCCCGAGCGGGCCCGTGCCACCATCCACGAGGCGCAGGAGATCGCCCGCACGGCACTGGAGGAGACCCGCACCCTGGCGCAGGGCTATCGCCAGGTCTCGCTGCGCGACGAGATCGTCAACGCGGCGTCGGTCCTCGAGGCCTCCGGGGCGATGGTCCGCGTGGACGTGCCAGACGCCCTCGACGACCCGCTCCTCGCCACGGCGCTGCGCGAGGCGACCACGAACATCCTGCGCCACAGCGACGCCTCCGTCGTCGAGATCACCGGGGCCCTCCAACCACCGTCCCTGCGGGTCGTCAACAACGGGGTCATCGCGCCTCCCAACGGCTCCGGGTCCGGGCTCGCCTCACTCGCCGAGCGTTTCGCCGCGCGAGGCGGCTCCGTGGAGTTCAGCGCCGTCGATGATCGGTTCACCCTCTTCGCGACCGCAGGCGGGACGGCATGATCCGCATCGTCGTGGCCGACGACGAGGAGATGATCCGCACCGCGATCGTCTCGCTGCTCGCCATGGAGGACGACCTGGAGGTCGTCGCGCAGGCGGATAACGGATCGGACGCGGTCTCGCTGGTGCGTCAACATCAACCCGAGGTCGTCCTGCTCGACCTCGAGATGCCACCGACCGACGGCATCGAGGCGGCCACGCAGGTGCTGTCGTCGGTGCCGGACACGCGCGCCGTGCTGATGACGCGGCACGCCCGTCCCGGCGTGCTGCGGCGCGCCATGGCGGCCGGCATCACGGGCTTCGTGCCCAAGTCCACCTCGGTGAGCCGGTTGGCGGAGGTGCTGCGCGACGTCGCCGCCAGCCGGCGCTACGTCGACCCGGAACTCGCCGCGCAGGCGCTGAACGCCGACGCGTGCCCGCTGACCGATCGCGAGTTGGACGCCCTGCGCCTCACCCGCACGCATGCCTCGGTGCAGCAGATCGCCGAGACGCTGCACCTCGCCGAAGGCACCGTCCGCAACTACCTCTCGTCGGCCATGGCCAAGACCCAGTCCGAGTCCCGTCACGCCGCCGCGGAGGTCGCGTGGCAGCAGGGCTGGATCTAGCGTCCCGGTACCCTGACCAGATGGTTCGACCCCGTTCCCTCGCGCTGGCGGCGCCCGTCCTGGCGGCATCGACGGCATTGGCCTACGCCGCGCTCTACGAGGTCCGCGCGTTCACGTTGCGGCGGGTGACGGTGCCGGTCCTCGAACCAGGCTCCGAACCGCTGCGGGTGCTGCACCTCTCGGACGCGCATCTGCGGCCGCAGCAGCACCGCAAGCGCGAGTGGCTGAAGTCGCTCGCCGCTTTGGAGCCCGACCTCGTGGTCAACACGGGCGACAACATGGCACATCTGGAGGCGGCCCCGGCGGTGATCGATGCCTACGGCGAGCTCCTCGACGTTCCCGGGGTCTTCGTGTTCGGGTCGAACGACTATTTCTCACCGGTCTTCAAGAACCCGGTGCGCTACCTGCTCGGTGGCAGTGGCGTGGAGGCCGGCGGCGCCTGGCAGCGCTCGCCGGACATGCCGTACGAGAAGCTGCGGTCGGCGTTCATGGCGCGGGGCTGGCTGGATCTGAGCAACCGGCATGGCGAGCTCGAGGTGAAGGGGAAGCGACTCGCGTTCGTCGGCGTGGACGATCCGCATCTGGAATTCGACGAACTCGACGACCTGCCGGCCGACCCGCTGGCCGATCTGGCGATCGGCGTCGCGCACGCTCCGTACCTGCGGGTGCTCGACCGCTGGAACCGCTCCGGCTACCCGCTGATCCTCGCGGGCCACACCCATGGCGGCCAGTTGTGCGTGCCGGGTTACGGCGCGCTGGTCAGCAACTGCGACCTCGACCCGGCGCGCGCCAAGGGCCTCCACCGCCATCACGTACCCGGCCACGAGCCGTCGTGGGTCCACGTCTCGGCAGGGCTCGGCACCTCCCCGTACGCGCCCGTGCGGTTTGCATGCCGACCCGAGGCGACACTCTTGACCCTGACTGGGTAGACTCGTCGAGTCCTCGTCGCGAGGACAGCCACGGGGTGTGGCGCAGCTTGGTAGCGCGCGTCGTTCGGGACGACGAGGCCGCAGGTTCAAATCCTGTCACCCCGACTCTTGTGATGTCTCAGGACATCTGCAAGGTCCGAACCTACGGAAGTGGGTTCGGACCTTGTTGTTTTTGGGGCTGGTAGTCCCG
>NZ_RQJX01000009.1 GCF_003850045.1 Aeromicrobium camelliae
GGTGCGAAACGGAACCTAGACAGCTCCACTCTCACCCGGAGGCCTTCACCTATCCAGAGAAACAACGTCCCTGGACATCACAGCTAGACCGCGTCTCCTGGCTCCGGCGACTGCTCCTCGTCCGGACCGGGCAACGGCACGGACGGGCCCCCGCGACCGACGGGGGCGACCCCGGCGATCGCGGCCTCCACACGGGACCGTAGCTGGGCCTCATACTCCAGGACGGGCCGCAGGGCCTCCTGATACTGAGCGCCGTACGTGAAGGACGCGGCGCGGCCGGCATCGAGCTCCTGAGCGGCCACGGTGGCCGCATCGATGACGTGCTGCAGCGCTCCGCTCACTCCGGCCGCGAGTTGCTCCTGGCCCGGCGGCACCGTGACGGCCTCGAACTGCGCCTTGACCTGCTCCATGAGCGGGATGAGCTCGGCACGCACCGGGTCACCGCTGGCGACCGGGCCGGACACGACGCTCTGCGGGATGTCGGCGTCCAGCGCATCCTGTGCTGCCGCGACGAACGGTGCCGCGGTCGCCCACTCCTCCAAGACGTCGACCGCGACGCCGAACCGCTCCTCGATCGCCACCCGACGATCCAACGCCGCCCGGTACGCGCTGGAGTTCTCAGCGCCGTAGGCGCCCACGTCAGCGGGTCGCGGCAGCTCGTCGCGCAGGCGAGTGGCGGTCTCGACGAGTGCTCCGCCCTCCCCCTGTGCCGCAAGCATCGCCAGTTCGGCGTGAGCCTCGTCCTGGTAGGTGGCGAGGTCCTCGCTGTAGCGGAGCGCAGCCGCGTCGGCCTGCTCGACCTCGGTCGACTTCTGGTGCCGGTCGACGAGGTAGATGCCGGCCCCGGCGACCAGCAGGAGGACGAGCGTGAGCCCGCCGACGGTGGGACGCAGCTTCATCGCAGCGGCGTCACCTGGTGGAGCCGGAGCCCGTAGGTCACCGCATCGACGAGGGCCTCCCACGAGGCCTCGATCATGTTCGCGCCGACCCCGACCGTCACCCACGCGTCCTTGCCGTCGCTCGTCTCGATGAGCACTCGGGTGACCGCATCGGTGCCGTGGCCTTGGTCGAGGATGCGCACACGGAAGTCGATGAGGTGGAAGCGGGCGACGTCCGGATAGACCTGCTCGATCGCGAGCCGCAGGGCGTGGTCGAGAGCGTTGACGGGGCCGTTGCCCTCGCCGATGACAGCCAACCGGCGTCCGCCCGCGGTGATCTTGACGGTGGCCTCGGCCAGCGC
Source organism: Aeromicrobium camelliae (assembly GCF_003850045.1). GTDB lineage: Bacteria > Actinomycetota > Actinomycetes > Propionibacteriales > Nocardioidaceae > Aeromicrobium > Aeromicrobium camelliae. The sequence continues at coordinate 1,241 of NZ_RQJX01000009.1, forward strand.
GCCCCCCGCGGACGCCGAGCCGACGGACTCCGCGATGACCCGCCACGACTCGATGTCGAAGTACGTGGGCCGGGCCCCTTCGACCTCCTCCAGGAGCAACAGCTCGAAGGAGGCGTCGGCCGCCTCGAAGGTGTAGCCCTCCTGCTCCATGCTCTTGACCCGGTCGGTCACCCGGGCCAGCGTGGCCGGGTCCCCGGAGAGGTCGATGCCCAGTTCGCGGCCCTTGAGCTCGATCGTGGCGCGACCGGCCATCTCCGAGACGAGCAGCCGCATGTCGTTGCCCACGAGCGCCGGGTCCATGTGCTGGTAGAGGTCCGGATCCACACGGATCGCGCTGGCGTGGAGGCCGGCCTTGTGCGCGAACGCCGAGACGCCGGTGTACGGCTGCCGGGCCGACGGCGGGTAGTTGGTGATCTCGCTGATCGCATGCGAGATGCGGGTCGCGTCGCGCAACGCCCCCTCCGGCATGACGTTCATGCCGAGCTTGAACTCCAGGTTCGCAACGCACGTGACGAGGTCGGCGTTGCCCGTGCGCTCGCCGTAGCCGTTGATGCACCCCTGCAAGTGCGTCGCCCCGGCCTGCACCGCCGCGATGGAGTTCGCGACGGCGCAGCCGGTGTCGTTGTGGGCATGGATGCCCAGCCGCGCCCCGGTCGCGTCCGCGACCTCGGCGACGATGTCGGCCACCCAGTGCGGCAGCATCCCGCCGTTGGTGTCGCACAGCACCGCGACCTCGGCTCCCGCTTCGGCCGCTGTCCTCACGACCTCGAGCGCGTACGCCTTGTTGTCGAGGAACCCGTTGAAGAAGTGCTCGCAGTCGAGGAAGACGCGCTGCCCCTCCCCGCGCAGGTGAGAGACGGTGTCGCGGACCATCGCGAGGTTCTCCGCCAACGTGGTGCGCAGCGCGAGCTCGACATGCCGGTCGTGGCTCTTGGCGACGAGCGTCACGACCGAGGCGCCGCTGTCGCGCAGGGCCGCGACAAGCGGGTCGTCGGCCGCGGCGACGCCGGCGCGTCGCGTCGCGCCGAAGGCGGCGAGGGTCGAGCGGCGCAGGTCGAGTTCCTTGGACGCGAGGGCGAAGAACTCGGTGTCCTTGGGATTGGACCCGGGCCAGCCACCTTCGATGTAGCCGACACCGAGTTCGTCGAGGTGGCGCGCGATCGTCAGTTTGTCCTGGACCGAGAGGTTCAGGCCCTCCTGCTGGGCGCCGTCACGCATCGTCGTGTCGTAGACGTGGAAGTCGCCCGGAGTGAGGGTGCCGGAGGCGGGGATGCTGCTCATCGGTTCGTTCGGTCCTTCGTGTTCGTGCGATCGTGCCCATCGACAACAAAAAAGCCCCCCGGGGTCGGGAGGCGGCGCGTCGAGTGGGTACCCGGCGCGCTAGGCGATAATGATCGCGGTGATGGTCACGAGACAAAGTCTAGACTGAAGCTCACCATGACCACCACAGCCGTCCCACGCCCCGGACACGTCGACATCATGTACGCCGTCGTGACGGCTGAGGCGCTCGACCGTGACGACCCCCTGCCGGAGGGCCTCGAACCGCTGCTCCGGCGCAACGGGGCGTCGGAGGAACTGATGGCGATGTGGCGCGAGCGTCCGCACGCCCAGGTACTCGTCCAGGTCGCGCCGCTCGCCGGGGCGGGCGAGGCGCACGTGCAGATGCGCTCGGCCGCGTTCTCGCTGGCCGCTGAGCACGACGGTCTCGTCGTCGACCTCGCGCTCCCGCGGTTGCTGGAACCGCCGACGGGTGCCGTGCGGCTGGAGTACGCGGACGCGTGGGTGCTGGTGCACTACGACGTCGCGTCCCGCGGCGTGCTCGGCACCCGCGGTCTGGAGTCCTTCGGACTGCCCGAGCTGTGCGTGAAGGTGCCTGAGGGCGCGGAGGCGGCGATGGTCGGGGCCGTCACCAGCGGTCTGACGCATCGCCTGCTGACCGAGTGGCCGCATGTCGACCCGGTGGGCCCGGCGGTCGTCACATTGCGTGACATCGCCTACGGGCTCGGCGATCCGCAGGCCGATACGATCGGCACGGAGCGCCGCGTGCGGGTCGAGATGGGCTACGACGACGTCGCGCACGAACTCGACGTCACGCTCCTCGACAACCCCGCGGTCTTGTTCCGCTGAGCCGCGTCGCACGAAGACCGCCCGCAGCCGCACGCATGACCGTGCTGCCCGGGCGGCCCCCATGGGTGTTCGTCACTCGTCGACGTGCGGTGGCTCGGGGCGTGGAGCGAGGTTCGCCAGCGACTCCGGACGCAGGATCTCCTCGAGGCGCTCGGGCGGGAGCAGACCGCGCTCCAGCACGAGCTCGGCCACCCCGCGGCCGCTCGCGAGTGCCTCCTTGGCCACCTCGGTCGCCGCCTGGTAGCCGATGTACGGGTTGAGCGCCGTGACGAGACCGATCGAGTTGGCCACCTCGGCGCGCAACAGCTCGCGGTTGGCGGTGATCCCGTCGACGCAGCGCCGCGCGAGCACCAGGATCGCCTCGCGCAGGCGTGCCAGGCCGGCGGACAACGAGTAGCAGATGACCGGCTCGAAGGCGTTCAGCTGCAGCTGGCCGGACTCGGCTGCCATCGAGACGGTGACGTCGTGCCCGATGATCTGGAACGCGACCTGGTTGACGACCTCGGGGATGACCGGGTTGACCTTGCCCGGCATGATGCTCGACCCGGCCTGGACGGCCGGCAGGTTGATCTCGTTCAGACCGGCCCGAGGACCGGACGAGAGCAACCGCAGGTCGTTGCACATCTTCGACAGCTTCACCGCGACCCGCTTGAGGGTGCCGGACAACTGCACGAAGGCGCCGCAGTCCTGCGTCGCCTCGATGAGGTCGATCGCCGGCACGAGGGGCAGGTTCGTGATCTCCGCCAGATGCGAGCAGGCCGACTGGACATAGCCGGCCGGCGCATTGAGCTGGGTGCCGATGGCGGTGGCGCCGAGGTTGATCTCGTGCAGCAGCATGACCGCCTCGGAGAGCCGGGCTCGGTCCTCGGCGATCATCAGGCTGTAGGTGCGGAACTCCTGGCCCAAGGTCATCGGAACCGCGTCCTGCAGCTGAGTCCGGCCCATCTTCAGCACGTCGTGGAACTCGGTCGCCTTGCGAGCGAACGACTCCTCGAGCACCTCCATCGCCTCGAGCAGGGACTTGGTGGCGAGGATGACCGCGATCTTGATGGCCGTCGGGTACACGTCGTTGGTCGACTGGCTGAGGTTGACGTGCTCGTTGGGGTGCAGGTAGGCGTAGTCGCCCTTCTCGCGGCCCAGCAACTCAAGCGCGCGGTTGGCGATGACCTCATTGGCGTTCATGTTGGTGGACGTGCCCGCGCCCCCTTGGATGACGTCCACCACGAACTGATCGGTGAGTGCCCCGCCGCGGATCTCCTCGCACGCATCGCGGATCGCGCGGAACCGCTCGTCGTCGAGCAGGCCGAGCTCGTGGTTGGCGGTCGCGGCCGCCTCCTTGACGGCCGCGAGCGCCTCCACGAGGTACGGACTCTGGGCGATGGGGATACCGGTGATCGGGAAGTTCTCCAAGGCGCGCAACGAATGCACACCCCAGTAGACGTCGGCGGGAACCTCGCGGTCGCCGATGAGGTCATGCTCCTGGCGCATGGGCTGGTCATCCATACGACCAATCCAATCACCGACGCCGCGGCGACCGGTGGGTAGCCCGATCAGAGCACGCGTGTCATCCAGCCGAAGCGATCCTCGGCCCGTCCGTACTGGATGTCGACCAGGGCCTGGCGGATCTCGGCGGTGACCTTGCCCAGGCCGCCATCGCCCGCGGTCACCTCGCCGCCGCGCCACTTGAGGGTGCCGACGGGGGTCACGACTGCCGCCGTGCCGCAGGCGAACACCTCGGTGATCGTCCCGTCCGCAGCGCCTTCGCGCCACTCGTCGATGCTGACCTTGCGCTCGACGACCTGGTGGCCGAGTTCGGCGGCGAGTCGCAGGATCGAGTCACGGGTGACACCCTCGAGGATCGAGCCGCTGAGCTCCGGGGTGACGATCGAGCCGTCGGCCTGCACGAAGTACAGGTTCATGCCTCCGAGTTCCTCGACCCAGCGGTGCTCCACCGCGTCGAGGAACGCCACCTGGGCGCAGCCCTCGGCCGCGGCCTCCTGCTGCGGCAACAGGCTCGCGGCGTAATTGCCGCCGCACTTCGCGGCGCCGGTGCCGCCGGCGCCGGCGCGGCTGTACTGCTCGGACAGCCAGATCGAGACCGGCTTGATGCCGCCTGTGAAGTACGCTCCCGCGGGCGACGCGATCACCGAGTAGGTCACGTGCTGGCTCGGACGGACGCCGAGGAACGCCTCCGACGCGAACATGAACGGACGCAGGTAGAGGCTCTTCTCCTCGCCACGCGGCACCCAGGCGCGGTCGGTCTCGATGAGCGCGCGCACGGATCCGAGGAACCACTCGAGCGGGAGTTCGGGCAACGCCAGACGGTGCGCCGAGCGCTGAAGCCGCTCGCCGTTCGCGTCGGGGCGGAACAGCCACACCGAACCGTCGGCGTGGCCGTAGGCCTTGAGCCCCTCGAAGATCTCCTGCGCGTAGTGCAGGACGGCCGTGGCCGGGTCGAGCGAGAGCGGCCCGTACGGGACGACGCGCGCATCGTGCCAGCCGTGGTCGGGCGTCCACTCGGCGAGGAACATGTGGTCGGTGAAGTGATTACCGAAGCCGGGATTCTCCAGAATCGCGGCGCGTTCGGGCTCGCTGCGGGCGTGCTGATTCTGCTCGATGCGCGGCGCGAACGCGGTGGGGGTCATAGAAGTCACGGTACTGCTTTCCGGGGTCGAAGGGGGTATGCGGTCAGGAGACCGTCGATACCTCTCCGGCCACGCGTGACGCGATGGCCTCCCCCACCTCCTCAGTGCGGCGAGCGCCGGAGCGCTCGGCGATGTCGGCCTCGACGGCCTGCGTGATCTGGCCGGCCGCCTCAGGCAGTCCGAGGTGGTCGAGCAGGAGTGCAGCCGACAGGATCGCAGCCGTCGGGTCGGCCTTGCTCTGACCGGCGATGTCCGGCGCTGACCCGTGCACAGGCTCGAACATGCTCGGCGCGGTGCGGTCGGGGTTGACGTTGCCGCTCGCAGCCAGGCCGATGCCGCCGGTGATCGCTGCGGCGAGGTCGGTCAGGATGTCGCCGAACAGGTTGTCGGTCACGATGACGTCGAACCGGGCCGGATCGGTCGCCAGGAAGATCGTGGCCGCGTCGACATGCAGGTAGTCCACCGTCACGTCCGGGTACTCGGCCCCGACGGCCTCGACGGTGCGGCTCCACAGATGCCCGGCGTGCACGAGCACGTTGTTCTTGTGCACGAGGGTGAGCTTGCGGCGCGGGCGGGCCTGAGCCCGGGCGAAGGCGTCACGGACCACACGCTCGACACCGAAGGCCGTGTTGAGGCTGACCTCGGTGGCGACCTCCTGCGGCGTGCCGACGCGGATCGCACCCCCGTTGCCGACGTAGGGCCCCTCCGTGCCTTCACGCACGACGACGAAGTCGATGTCGCCGGGCGCGGCCAGCGGGGTGGGAACGCCCGAGAAGAGCTTGCTCGGGCGCAGGTTCACGTAGTGGTCCAGTTCGAAGCGCAGCTTGAGCAGCAGGCCGCGTTCGAGCACGCCCGAGGGCACAGTCGGATCGCCGACGGCGCCGAGCAGGATCGCGTCGTGCTGACGGATCTCCTCGAGCACCGATTCCGGCAACGTCTCACCCGTCGCGTGCCAGCGCCGGGCGCCGAGGTCATACTCGGTGCGCTCGAACGCGACGCCGTGCTGGGGCGCGAGAACGTCGAGCACGCGGAGCGCTTGAGCGGTGACTTCGGGGCCGATGCCGTCGCCGGGGACGACGGCCAGGGAGAACGGGCGAGTGGACGTCATGCCACCGATCCTAAGAGAGGCGATCTCATGATGTGAAACCGGGATCTCGAAAGGTGGTCAGTTGTCGTCGGGTCGGTCGGCCGCGTCGGCGAACTCGTCCTCACGCAGGTGTGCTGGTCCCCATTCGATCACTGGATCGAGAATCATCATGGTCTTCCTTCGAGCTTCGAGTTGATGGAGGTGGAACGCGGGATTCGGGTGAACCGGCGATTCCACGGGGCCACAGACTCGACGTGTGTGCTCTCGAGCTCGATACAGAAAGGGGACCAGATCGTGGTCAGGACATCTGCTGCGGAATCGTCGGGCCAACGCCGAAACGCCGCGGCAGGTGTGGCCCTAAGAGGTCCTGCCGCGGCAAGCGATGGCTACGAGCTGCTTCCGCATGCCGACCACTGTAACGGCTCGTGAAGGATTTCGCGAGCACCTCGGCGCGGATTTTTCGCGCTATTTCGTCGTCCGCTCCGATTGTGAAGCGGACGGCGGTGCGGCACTCTCGGGCGGGAACGGCGCCCATGACCCACTTCACCTGCGGAGTTGATGATGGAACCCATTGAGCCGGTATTCGGTGCCAGGACTCTCCTGCTGATCGCTGCGGTCGCGGTGGCGCTGCTGCTCTTCCTCATCATGAAGGTGCGGCTGCACGCCTTCATCGCACTCGTGCTGGTCAGCCTCCTCACCGCGATCGCGGCAGGGATTCCGCTCGCAGACGTCCCGGCAGCGCTCACGTTCGGGTTCGCGGACACCCTGGGGTCGGTGGCGCTCCTCGTCGGCTTCGGCGTGATGCTCGGCCGGCTGCTCGAGGTGACCGGCGGGGCGCAGGTGCTGGCCGACACGCTGATCAACCGGTTCGGGGAGAAGCGCGCTCCGTTCGCGCTCGGCGTGGCCGCGCTGATCTTCGGTCTGCCGATCTTCTTCGACGCCGGCCTCGTCATCTTCCTGCCCATCATCCTGACCGTGGCGCGGCGATTCGGCGGCTCGGTCCTCTACTACGCGTTGCCGGCGGCGGGCGCTTTCGCCGCGATGCACGCCCTGGTCCCGCCGCATCCGGGGCCGGTCGCGGCGGGGACGTCCCTCGGCGGCGATATCGGCCTCATCCTCGTCATCAACCTGCCCATCGCGATCATCGCCTGGTACGTCGGTGTGTACCTCGTGTCGAAAGTCCTCGGTCGGCGGATCGACGTGGCCGTGACGGACCTGTTGTTCGGTCCGGTGAACGGCGGCGGGACCGCGACCAAAGTCGCGGCACCGAGCTTCGCCGTCGTGCTCGGTCTGCTGCTGATCCCGCTCGTGCTGATCGGCATCAACACGGTGCTGACCACCCTGATCGCGGCCGGGAACCTCGAGGAGAGCACCGTCGCCGACGCGTTCATCCTGCTCGGCAACACCCCGGTGGCGCTGCTGATCGCCCTGCTGGCGGCGATCGTCCTGCTCGGCACGCGCGGACGGACGCTGAACGACACGATGTCGTTGCTGGACGAGTCGCTCGGCCCGATCTGCTCGATCATCCTCATCACCGGCGCGGGCGGCATGTTCGGCGGGGTGCTCGAACTCAGCGGCATCGGCGCCGCCCTGACCTCCTCCCTGTCGGGGGTCGGCATCCCCCTCCTGCTGCAGGCTTTCGTCATCTCGACGGCTCTCCGCGTCGCCCAGGGCTCGGCGACGGTTGCCTTGACGACGACCGCAGGGCTCATCGCCAGCCAGGCCGGCGAGCTCGGTGACGTGCAGATCGCACTGCTGGTCACCGCGATCGCCGCCGGTGCCACCGTGCTCTCCCACGTCAACGACTCGGGCTTCTGGCTCGTCAGCCGGTTCTTCGGCATGGACGTGAAGACGACGCTGAAGACGTGGACGGTCATGGAGACCACGCTGGGTGTCACGGCCTTCGTCGTGGCCGCCATGGTGTGGCCTCTCGTCAGCTGATCGACAGCGTCTCACCTGACGACCCACTGCGGCCGTCGGCCCGCGCCGGGCGTGCCAGACTGGGCAGGTGAGCGCCCCCGTCGAAGTTCCCGATCTCGTCGCCCGCACTCTCGATCTGTCGCGGCGGCGCGGCTTCATCACGTCGACACGCCACGAGACCGGTCGACTGCTCGCGACGCTCGCCGCGTCTCGCGAAGGGACGCTGGCCGAGCTCGGGACCGGATGCGGCGTCGGGTCGGCATGGCTGCACAGCGGCGCCCCGAAGGAAGCGCGCATCGTCACCGCCGAACTCGACCCCGAGCTGGCGAAGGACGTTCAGGAGATCTTCGCAAGCGCCGAGAACGTCACCGTCCTCGCCGGCGACTGGTCGGCCCTTGAGCAGTACGCCCCGTTCTCGCTGCTGTTCGTCGACGTGCGCGACGTGATGGCCGATATGGACGTGCTTGCCGGTCTGCTCGCACCGGGCGGCATCGCCGTGCTCGACGACTTCGTGCCCTCGAGCTTCTGGCCGCCGATCGTCGACGGTCAGGTCGACACGGTGCGCGAGCAATGGCTGACCGACGAGCGCTTCGTCGCCGTCGAGATGCTCATCGACCCCGACGCCAGCCTCATCATCGCCACGCGGCGCTGAGCCGCGTCAGCGCCGGAGGAGGCGCCGCGCCACCGCAGCGAGCGGTGCCACGATGCGACGCCCGACGCGGAAACTCCACGAGCTTCGGAGCTGCTCCAGTTCCGATCGCTGCACAGCGTGGTCGGCCTCCAACTCCTCGATGCGCCGCCGCGCTGCCTCGAGCTCCGTCGACAGTCGCGACCGGTCCGCATCCGCATTCCGCAGGTGGCCCCAATGCTGGTAGGCGCGGCTGGCGAAATGCTGAGCACTCGCACTCGCGCACACCAGACTGGTTTCCAGCGGTGCCCCGCGGTGGTCGCCGTCTGCGAGGAGCATCACCCGGTCGACAACGTGGTCGAGAGAGTAGGTCCGTCGAAACTCCTCGAGCCGCTCAGCGTGAAAACGAGAAGCATCGGAGTAATTCGCGAGGATGTCTTCGACGAGTTCTTCAGGACCGAGTTGCCATCCGCCACGGCCGGAGAAGTTCCGGTGCTGGGCGGAATCGAAATTCTCGGCGGAGAGATAGCCGTAGCCGCCGAAGTGGTCATAGACGTACACCGGGACTCCGGCCACGAGGCAGTACTGCACGGTCTTCCCGATCGTGATGACCAGGTCAGCGCCGGCGAGATGCGCCGGGCTGACGAGCTCGTACGTGTCGCCGCTAGAACCGAAATGACGCACCCGGCACCCTCGTTCCCGCAGAACGTCGGCCGCCTTCTCCACCTCGCCGACGGCGTGGTTCGAGACGATGACGATGTCGCGAGGGGCGGCAGGAGCGCTTCCGCGCCGTACGCCGCGCCACTCGACGGGCGCCGGATTCGGATACAGCGCGGTCGGCGGAACGTTCGCGTAGTAGGGCAGGAGCTTCTCGCGGGTCATCGGAGAGATGAACAACGACAGGGAGGCCAGCCGTTCTTCGAGCCCCCACATGTAGGGATGCTCATCGGGGGCGTACTCGATCGCGGACATGTGGTGGAAGATGAACCGCGGTCGATCGGTCGGCGACATCTCACCGAGCTGACGGATCCAGGACTCGGGCAGCACTTGGCTGTGCACCCAGACGATCTCGAAATCGTCGATTTCCAGTGCGTTTTCGTCGCTTTCGAGGGTGATGCCACGATCGAGAAACAACGATTTCAGCGGATCGTCGATAAACGACGCATACACCGTGACGTGCGCCTGACGTTCGGTCAGATGTGTGGCGAGCTCGAGCGCAGCGACCGTCGATCCCATAATGCGATGGATCATCGTGTGCGTGATGAGGAGCTTCCGCCCGGCGAGTTCGACCATGGACCTTCCAGATAACTACGCGAGATGAGTTTCATGTCGCCAGCGGAAGGCGACGCACAGGACGCCAGGCATGAAATGCCCGCGAGCAAACCCCGCTAAAGTACCGCATCCCGCCAGGCCGTGTCCCAGAATCGCCACTCGTAACGCACGGCGCGTGCGTACGCCTCCCGCATCGCCGGCACTGAGGAAGGATCGCCCGCAGCCCAACGGTCGGCGAGCGCTTCGCAGCGACGGCTGGCGTCGGCGAAGGACGGGTCGGCATAGGTCTCGATCCAGTCCCGGTACGGATGATCATCCCGCTGCCGCTCCTGGAGGCGGCGACCCACCTCGGCGTACACCGTGAAGCACGGCAGGACGGCGGCGAGGCCCACCGCAGCGGACGCGCTCGTGGCGCGCGACCACAAGAAGCCTGTGTAGGCGTCGCAGGTCGGGCTCGGCGTCGAGGACGCGATCGCGTCCCCGAGGCGCCCCTCGTGCAGGGCGCGCTCGGCGACTGCGGCGCCGGCAGCGAACTCGGCCAGGACTCCGACATCGGCGATGACCGGGGCCTTCGCGGCCAGGAGCGAAAGCACCCGCGCGTACCGGTCGAGGTAGTGCGCGTCGTCGCACAGGTAGCGTTCGAAGGTCGCCCACGGAAGTGTGCCGTCGGCGAGCCCCCGGACGAACGGATGCTCGAGGATGCGAGTGATGTCGTCCCCGGCGTCTGCCCAGGCCTGCTCGGCGAAGGTCATCGCTCGTTCCTCCGCTGGTCGACCAGGTGGTCCACGGGACCGTGTCCAGCACCGTACCGGCGATCGGCGCCGCCCACGAGGGCACGCTGCAGGTACCCGCGGGCCGACGCGACCGCCTCCTCCACCTCGTCACCGAGCGCCATGCGGGACGCGATCGCCGCCGACAGCGTGCATCCCGTCCCGTGTGTGTTCACCGACGCGATCCGCCGATGGACGAAGCGTTGCGTTCCGGCCGCCGACACGAGGACATCGATCACCTCATCGCCCTCCAGGTGTCCGCCCTTGACGAGCACGTGATCGGCGCCCTCGCCGAGCAGCGCCCGTCCGGCCGCTTCGAAGCCGTGCTCGTTCTCGACCGGCATCGACGTGAGCACCCGGGTCTCGGGCAGGTTCGGCGTCACCACCGTCGCCTTCGGCACGAGCACCGATCGGATCGCATCCACCGCGGACTCCGGGATGAGCCGGTCCCCCGACGTCGCGACCATGACCGGGTCCAGCACCACGGCGATTTCCGAGCGTTCTGCGAGCCGGCGCCCGATCGCCTCGATGACGTCGGGATCGCCCAGCATGCCGATCTTGATGGCGCGCACGTCGAGATCTTCCAGCACCGCCCGCAGTTGCGCATCGACGAAGTCGGCCGGGATGGGGTGGATGCCGGTGACCCCTCGAGTGTTCTGCGCGGTGAGCGCGGTGAGCACACTCGCCCCGTAGATCCCGAGGGCGCTCGCCGTCTTGAGGTCAGCTTGGATGCCGGCACCTCCCGACGGATCGGAGCCCGCGATCGTGAGCATGACGGGTTCGCGCGTGGTCATCGCTGCTCCCGCCCTTCACGGACCGCCGCGACGAGGTCCGCTGCGGCTGAGCGCGGATCGCCCGCACGCGTGATCGCGGTGACGACGGCGACGGCGTCCGCGCCCGCTGCGACGACCTCGAAGGCGCGGGCCGCGTCGATGCCCCCGATGGCGACGACCGGCCGGTCCGTACGTCGCGCGACGGCCCGGACGCCGTCGACGCCGAGTGGCGGCTGATGGTCGGGTTTCGTCCTCGTCGCCCACACGGGGCTCACCGCCACGTAGTCGCACGCCGCGACCTCCTCGACCTCGTCGAGCTGAACCGGGTCGTTGACCGACCACCCCACGATCGCTCGCGGTCCGAGCACGCGCCGGGCCTGCGAGGGTGGCAGGTCGTCGACCCCCACGTGGATGCCGTCCGCGCGCACCGCTGCGTCGAGGTCATCGTTCACGACGATCGGCACAGTGGCGTGGCGTCGCAGGTCGTGGACGGCGTCGATCAAGGATGCGGTGTCGGCGGTCTTGTCGCGCACCTGGACGAGGTCGACCCCGCCCGCGACGGCCTCGGCGACGATCGTCCCAAGATCGGCGAGCGGTTCGGTCACCAGGTAGACGCCGTGGTGGAACGTCATCGCAGCACCACGTCCCTCAGGTCCTCGGGCCGTTGCGCCCACAGGGCGTCGAGCAGCGCGGGACGCAGCGTGCCCGGCCCCTGCGCGGAGCGGCCGGCGCGTTCGCCCGCGTTCGCGAGCATGGCCATCGCCGCAACCGCTCCCAGCAGCGGCGTCGGAGCCACGGCAGCGGCCCCGCCCACGAGCGCCGTCGCCGCGCATCCGAGCGCGGAGATGAGCGGCATCCGCGGGTCGCCGCCGTCGACGATCACCGTGGTGACACTGTCAGTGACGACATCCGAGGCTCCGCTCACCACCACGACACTCCCGGTCGCCGAGGCGAGCGCCTGCGCCTGCTCGACGACGGCCGTGGAGTCGTGCGTGCTGTCCACGCCACGTCCGGCGCCCTGAGCGGTGGCGAGCGCGACGATCTCGCTCGCGTTCGCCCGGATGACGGCGGGCCGGTGGGTCAGCAGCGCGTTCGTCGTCTCACGTCGGTACGCCGTAGCGCCGACCGCCACAGGGTCGAGCACCCACGGGATGCCGCGCTCCGCAGCGACGCTCGCGGCCTCGTGCATGCCGGTGACCCACGGTGGGCTGAGCGTGCCGATGTTGACGACGACGGCGGAGGCGAGTCTCGCCATCTCGGCGGCCTCGCGCTCGTCGTGCACCATCGCCGGCGAGGCATGCGCCGCGTTGAGCACGTTGGCGGCCAGATCCATCGAGACGTAGTTCGTGATGCACTGCACCAACGGCGTCTGCTCGTGGAGGCGGTGGACGGTGTCGACGACGTGGTCGACGGAAATATCCGCGGACATGTGGGCTCCCTTGCGCCGGTACTAACCGGATCAGGTTCGGCGGGTGTGATCTCAGCCCTTCGCGGGCACCCCGGCCAATGTTCAGTTGACGCCCCGACCGTACCACCCATGCCAGGTACCCCCGGCGCCCCGGAACGCCGCCGCTCGCAAAATGTGGCCGGTTGTGGCCCATTTTCGGCACCGAAACCGGCCACAAGTGGCCACAAGTTGGGAGCGGAGCGGCGAGCGTTCCACCTGTTGAGACCGCCGGCACGGTTCGAGGCTCGCTGTCGGCGGGCGACCGCTTCTCGGGTGGCGGAGTCCGTCCACAGGGTGAGCGCGGGATGCTGACAAACGGACGGAGGCGCGTTACTTTCGTGGGCACGACGACGGGGGTGACGATGATCCGACGACTCGCGACTGCGATGGCCGTGACTTCTCTCCTACTGGCCGGGTGCTCGAGTTCGCCCTCTGAGGAGAAGCCGTCTCCGACCGCCACAGACTCCCCCACCGACGCGCCGCCGACGATGCCCGAACTCGCCCTCGACGACTCCCCCGCCGGCGCCGAAGCCTTCGTCCGTCACTGGATCGGAGTTTTCAACGCCTCAGCGCGACATGGAAATCAGGAATGGCTTGGGGCCACGTCATCGCCTGACTGTTCGCCCTGCAGCAGCTACGCACGCGAGTTCAAGAGGCTTGCCGCCGAAGGCAAGTCTCCGACGAGCGACATTTGGACGCTAAGAGAGGACCAACTCGAGACGTTTGAGGACCAGTCGCGGATAGCGGTCCGTGCGGCTGTTGACGTCAGGGAAGGTGCCTCCACAAACAGCTACCTCTTCGTCTTCTACGTGGGCGAGGAAGGTCCTCGACGAATGCTGGACATCACGATGGAGCCGCAATGAAACCAGTCGCCGCGATTGTCGGCAGTGTGCTGTTGACGGTGCCGACGTCGATCGACGTGGTGCCCGATTCCTTAGCTCCACGACTACACGTACGAGCCGAACGTTTCATTCCCCCGGCCCACCCCTCCGCCCCTCGCCCTGTCTCCCCTGCCCCGGCGAACCGGCCGGTGCTCGATCCCGTCGCACGCCAGCGCGCGTTGATCGAGGAGACGCTCAGAGCCGTCTGCCCGATCAGGACCTCCATCGTCGGCGTGCCGTGCATCTTCGCTCCAGAGCAGCCCGCCACGGCAGTCGCCGCGCCCGCGGCTCCCGTCGCACCGAGCGAGGGCGACGTCCTGCGCGCCGTCCGCGAACTCGGGCTCCCGTCGCTTCGCGTCCACATCGAACCGGCGACCACCACCCTCGTGAACGTTCCCACCAACCTGTACGCCGAGCCCGAACCGTTCGAACGGACGCTGGACCTGCTCGGCACTCCGGTCCGGGTCCGGGCGACACCGTCGTCGTTCACGTGGCATCACGGCGACGGAACCTCACAGCGCACCACCTCCGCAGGTCGCCCGTATCCCCACCTGGACGTCACCCATCGCTACCAAGGACCCGCCGAGGCGCTCGAGGTGCGGGTGGACGTGATCTACGTCGTCGAGTACGCCGTCGGCGACGAGCCCTGGCAGCCACTCGACGCCGTGATCACCGCCGAGGGCGCGCCCTCGGCCCTCACGGTGCGCGAAGCGGCCCCGGTGCTCGTTCAGCCGTGACAGGCGGCGCGGATCCGGACCAGCGCAGCGATCGCAAGAACCGCTGCGCCAAAGGTCCGACCGCGAGCGCGTAGGCGACAGTTCCGATCCCGACGGTCCCGCCGAGGACCCAGCCCAGGGCCAGGACGGAGAGTTCGAGGCAGGTCCGTACGACTCGCACGCTTCGTCCGGTCCGCGCGACCAGCGCCACCCAGAGCCCGTCGCGCGGTCCGGGTCCGAGATCGGCACTCACGTAGAGCGCACCAGCGAATGCGTTGCCGACCACGCCGCCTGCCAGCAGCACCGCCGAGGGAAGCAACGTCCCCGGCTCCGGCAGCATCGCCAGCGTGACGTCGACGGCAACGCCGATGACGAGGACGTTGAGCACTGTCCCGACGCCCGGACGTTGTCGCAGCGGGATCCACGCCAGCAGGACGAGGACGCCCACCACCGCGGTCACGACCCCGAAGGACACCGGCACGTGGTGCGTGATGCCCTCGTGGAGCACGTCCCAGGGATTCAGGCCCAGCCCGGCGCGGACCATCATCGCCATGGTGGCCCCGTACAGCCAGAGGCCGATGAGCAGCCTCAGCAGCCGGCCGGTCACGGACGGCGCCCGCGGGTCGGCTGACGGCGGTACCCATCAAGCACGATGGCCCGTAACGTCGCGAGAACGCCGACGACCGCAATGCCAATCAAGAGGATCACCCAGAACATACGATCACTGTGTCCCGAAGTGGCCTTGTGATCCATAGCCACTTGCTCCAGAGTGGCGTCATGAACCTGAGCGCACGCGCCCTCGTGACGATGGTCGGACAGCCCACCACGACCGGCGGCGGACCGGCCTACCGTCAGTGGTCGACCGCGATCGTGGCGGCCATCCTCGACGGCCGGCTTCCGGACGGAACGCGCCTGCCCAGCGAGCGCTCCTTCGCGGAGGCGGCCGGGCTGAGTCGCACCACGACGACGCGGATCTACGCGTCGTTGCGCGAGCGCGGCCTGGTCACCTCCCGGCACGGGTCCGGCACGACCGTCCGGGTCCCGGTGAGTGGGCGCGCCGCGGCGAGCATGCTCGCGGTCCCCGAGCAACCGGGCGTCATCGCCCTCACCAGCGCGGCCATGACCGCCCCGCCGGAACTCGCGCACCTCGTGCAACGCGCGCTTGATGGACTGCCCAGCCTGCTCGCCACGAACGGCTACCTGCCGGACGGCTTGCCACTCCTGCGCGAGCGGTTGGCGCAGCGCTACAGCGAGCAGGGCCTCCCCACCGATCCCGAGCAGATCATCGTCACCAACGGCGCCCAGGGCGCGCTCGCCCTGCTCACCCGGACCCTGCTCCGCCCGGGCGACCGCGTCCTCACCGAGGCGTGCAGCTATCCGCACGCCTTCGACACGCTCGGCCACGCCGGGGCGCGGTTCCTGCCGCTGCCGTTCGGCACGACCCCTTGGCCCCTCGAGGACTTCCACCGGCTCGTCCCCGCAGCACGGGCTGCCTACCTCATCCCCGACTTCCACAACCCCACCGGGGCCGTGATGAGCGAGGAGCAGCGCGCGGCCATCGGGACGGCGCTGCGCCGGCACGAGGTCGTCACCGTCATCGACGAGACGATGCGCGATATCCGCATCGATCAGGAGGCGCCGCTCCCCCACCTCGCCACCTGGCATCGCGACTCCATCACCCTGGGTTCGGCGTCGAAGTCACTCTGGGGTGGGCTCCGCATCGGCTGGCTGCGCGCACCCCGATCGCTCGTGCCACGGCTCGTGCAAGCTCGCATGCATCACGACCTCGGTTCGTCGAGCTTCGATCAGCTGGTCGTGGCCGAGGCGGTCGCCGAAGGGCTGCTGGACCGTCCCCCGCACCGCGAGACCATCC
Source organism: Aeromicrobium camelliae (assembly GCF_003850045.1). Taxonomy (GTDB): domain Bacteria; phylum Actinomycetota; class Actinomycetes; order Propionibacteriales; family Nocardioidaceae; genus Aeromicrobium; species Aeromicrobium camelliae. Next base: position 17,380 of record NZ_RQJX01000009.1, read on the forward strand.
GCACCCGGCGCGACGCACTGATCGACGCAGTGCGGCGCGAACTGCCTGGCTGGAACGTCAACCGCCCGCGCGGCGGCCTCAGCGCCTGGATCGAGCTACCCCGCCGGGCTTCCAGCGCACTGGTCATCGCCGCGGAGGACGAAGGCGTGCGTCTGACGCCCGGTCCGCGGTTCTTCGGCGCGCAGCCGAGCGCCGGGGAGGGCTGGCTGCGCGTACCCTTCGTTCACGAGTCCGCCGCGCTCGACGACGCCGTGGCCCGGCTGGCCCGCGCCTGGCGTTCGCTCGGCCCGGAGGCGGAGAGCGCCGTGCGCGATCCCGACGCGATCGACCTCATTGCATGACGAAACCCGCCGAGCGCGACGTTCCGGTCCCCGAATCGCCTGATTCGGATGCGCGACGTCACACTCGGCGGGTCGGTGACACGTCAGGTCAGCGTGCGGCAGAACCCTCGACGTAGTCGTCGGTGCCCTCGGCCTTGACCCAGCTCATGAGGGCGCGGAGCTCCTTGCCCACGGCCTCGATCGGGTGCTGAGCGGCCTTCTCACGCAGAGCGAGGAACTCCGGCGCGCCGGCGTCCTGATCCTTGATGAAGCGGTCGGCGAAGGAACCGTTCTGGATGTCGCCGAGAACGGCCTTCATGTTCTCCTTGACCTCGGGGCCGAGGACCCGCGGGCCGGAGACGTAGTCGCCGTATTCGGCGGTGTCCGAGACGCTCCAGCGCTGCTTGGCGATGCCGCCCTCCCAGATGAGGTCGACGATGAGCTTGAGCTCGTGCAGCACCTCGAAGTAGGCGACCTCGGGCTGGTAGCCGGCCTCAGTGAGGGTCTCGAAGCCGTACTGGATCAGCTGCGAGACGCCGCCGCACAGGACGGCCTGCTCGCCGAAGAGGTCGGTCTCGGTCTCCTCGGTGAACGTCGTCTTGATGGCGCCGGCGCGAGTGCCGCCGATGGCCTTGGCGTACGAGATCACGAAGTCCCAGGCCGAGCCGCTGGCGTCCTGCTCGACGGCCACGATGTCCGGGACACCGCGGCCCTCGACGAACTCACGGCGCACGATGTGGCCGGGGCCCTTCGGGGCGACCATGACGACGTCGACACCTGCCGGCGGCTGGATGTAGCCGAAGCGGATGTTGAAGCCGTGACCGAAGACGAGGGTGTCGCCGTCGGTGATGTTGGGCTCGATGGCCTCGGCATACAGCGAGCGCTGCACCGGGTCCGGAGCGAGGACGACGACGACGTCGGCCTCCTCGACCGCCTCGGCGGGCGTGAGGACGCGCAGGCCTTCGGCCTCCGCCTTCTCCCGGCTCTTGGAGCCTTCGGGCAGGCCGACGCGGACGTCGACGCCGGAGTCACGCAGGTTGAGGGCGTGGGCGTGCCCCTGGCTGCCGTAGCCCAGGACGGCGACGTGCTTGCCCTGGATGATGGTCAGATCTGCGTCGTCGTCATAGAACAACTCGGCCACGAGTGGATTCTCCTTGGGTTGAGGGGTGGACGTCTGGTGGTCGGGAGGGTTCACCCGGCCTGGGTGCCCGGAACGGTGCGCAGGGTGCGGTCGGTGATGGACCGCGAGCCGCGACCGATGGCGACCCGTCCGGACTGGGCGATCTCACGGATGCCGAACGGCTCGAGGACGTTCAGCATGGCAGCGAGCTTGCCCGCGTCGCCGGTGGCCTCGATCGTGACCGAGTCCTGGGCGACGTCGACGACCTTGGCGCGGAACAGCTGGACGGTCTCCAGCACCTGTCCGCGCGTCTGAAGGTCCGTCTTGACCTTGATCAACATGAGCTCGCGCTCGACGGCGCTGGTGGAGTCCAGCTCCACGATCTTGAGCACGTTGACGAGTTTGTTGAGTTGCTTGGTGACCTGCTCGAGCGGCAGGCTCTCGACGTTGACGACGATCGTCATGCGCGAGATCTCGGGGATCTCGGTCGGGCCGACGGCGAGGCTCTCGATGTTGAAGCCTCGGCGCATGAACAGGCTCGACACCCGGGCCAGGACGCCGGGCGTGTTCTCGACGAGCACGCTCAGGGTATGGCTGCTCATGCCGCACCTCCGGAAGAATGGGGACGAAGACTCGGCATCAGTGCCGGTCGGTTCACTCGGGAACGCTCAGTCACAGGTCGTCGTCCTCCCACTCCGGCGCGAGGTCCCGCGCGATCTTGATGTCGTCGTTGCTGGTGCCGGCGGCCACCATGGGCCACACCATCGCGTCGCGCTCGACCACGAAGTCGATGACGACTGGAACGTCGTTGATGCTCATCGCCTTGGCGATGACGTCGTCGAGTTCGTCCTCGCTCTCGCAACGCAACCCGACACAACCGTACGCGTCGGCGAGCTTGACGAAGTCGGGGAGCCGTCGCGCGCCGATGGCTTCGGGTCCGGTATGCAGGTCGGTGTTGGAGTAGCGGCCCTCGTAGAAGAGGGTCTGCCACTGCCGCACCATGCCCAGCGAGGAGTTGTTGATGACGGCCACCTTGATCGGGATGCCCTCGATCGCGCAGGTCGCCAGCTCCTGGTTGGTCATCTGGAAGCAGCCGTCGCCGTCGATGGCCCACACCACGCGGTCCGGATTGCCGGCCTTCGCGCCCATGGCCGCGGGCACGGCGTAGCCCATCGTGCCGGCGCCACCGGAGTTGAGCCACTGGCGCGGACGCTCGAAGTCGACGTAGTGCGCCGACCACATCTGGTGCTGGCCCACGCCGGCGACGTAGGTGGCGTCGGGACCGGCGATCGCACTCAGCCGCTCGATCACGGTCTGGGGCGCGAGCCCCTTCTCCGGCTTGTCGTACGAGGGCTGGAACTTCTGCTTCAGCCCCAGCACGTACTGACGCCACGCGCCGTACTCACCGGTGAGGCCGTCCTCCTCCGTCTGCTTCTGCAGCGCCCGGATGAGGTCGGCGATCACCTCGCGGGCGTCGCCGACGATCGGCACGTCGGCCGTACGGTTCTTGGAGATCTCGGCCGGGTCGATGTCAGCGTGGATGACCTTCGCGTGAGGCGCGAAGGACTCGAGCGTGCCGGTCACCCGGTCGTCGAACCGGGCACCGAGCGTGATCAGCAGGTCGCTGCGCTGCAACGCGCCCACGGCGGCGACCGTGCCGTGCATGCCGGGCATACCGAGGTGGAGCTCGTGCGAGTCCGGGAAGGCGCCGCGAGCCATCAGCGTGGTGACGACCGGGATCTGGGTGAGCTCGGCGAGCATCTTCAGCTCTGCCGCCGCGTCGGACTTGATGACGCCGCCACCGACATACAGCACCGGCTTCGTGGCCTCGGCGATGAGCCGGGCAGCCTCGCGGATCTGCTTGTTGTGCGGACGCGCGGTCGGCCGGTAGCCGGGCAGAGCCAGTTCGCTCGGCCAGCGGAACGTCGTGCTCGCCTGCAACGCGTCCTTGCTGATGTCGACGAGGACGGGGCCGGGACGGCCCGTGCTGGCGATGTGGAACGCCTCGGCGATGACGCCGGGGATCTCGTCGGCGTCGGTGACGAGGTAGCTGTGCTTGGTGATGGGCATCGTGATGCCGCGGATGTCAGCCTCCTGGAAGGCGTCCGAACCGATGACTCCACTCGCCACCTGACCGGTCACGGCCACGATCGGCACGGAGTCGAGGTAGGCGTCGGCGATCGCCGTCACGAGGTTGGTAGCGCCGGGACCCGAAGTCGCCATGCAGACGCCGACCTTCCCGGTTTCCAGCGCGTAGCCCTCGGCCGCGTGCCCGGCACCCTGCTCGTGACGTACGAGGACGTGACGGATCGAGGAGTCGAACAACGGATCGTAGGCCGGGAGGATCGCGCCTCCCGGAATTCCGAAGATCGTGTCGACGCCCGCGCGCTCCAGCGCCCGGACGAGGCTCTGGGCCCCGGTGATGGTCTCGGCCGGCGGTTCGGTCATCTCGCGGTCCATCTCTTGTCGGTCCTTCTGTGGGTCGTCATGCCGTCTGCATAAAAAAAACCCCCGGCCCGAAGGCATTCGAGGGAGACGCTGCGTCGAGGACGAAGCGTCTAGTGACGTACGAGAATCAGGGCATGCACGCGATCAGTGTGCTCCCGAGGTAGCGCGCGTGTCAACTTCTGAGACAACTCCTTCCATCATGTGGACGCGAGACGGACGACATCGGACCCCGCGAGCGCACGCGAAAAACGGACCCGATTGAATACTCGCGGAGCGCTTCATCACAAGGGGGGCGCCAGATCATTTGAGGATGCACGATGAAGTTGCTCAAGAACGTCGCCGCCGCCGGTGCCGCCCTCACGCTGACGCTCGGTCTGAGCGCCTGCGGTGGGGAGACTCGCGCCCGAGCGTGGATGAGCTCTCCAAGTCCCTGCAGAGCGAGGACTCCGTCATTCCAGTCCCGGAGTCCGCCGCCGACTGCTTCGCCCAGGTCTTCCACGACTCCGACCTCTCCAACGAGACCCTGCAGGCCATGGTCGATCAGGACGAGGACTACGAGGGCTCCAAGAAGGACGAAGAGGCGCTCGACGGCCTTCAGGACACGCTGATCGAGGAGTGCTCGGACGCTGTCACCCAGCAGTAAGACCTCCGCTCCGACCGCCCCGCACCAGCTCGGTGCGGGGCGGTCGTGCGTTCTGAGGAGAGCTGCACAGCGGTGCGCCGAGCTGCTCGGGCGGCTGCGTGGAAGTGGTCCCACAGGGAGCGGAAGATCGTGCGTGATGACCCACCGCCCGCCCGACCGGTGCGTGACAGCTCACCGCTCGGAGCGGGGCGGTTACCAGGGGGCGGGCCGGTAGTCCTTGAGGAAGACGCCGTAGAGGTCCTCGCCGGCTTCACCGCGCACGATCGGGTCGTAGACGCGGGCCGCGCCGTCGACGAGGTCGAGCGGGGCTTTGAAGCCCTCCTCAGCGAGCCGCACCTTGGTGGTGTGCGGCCGCTCGTCGGTGATCCATCCCGTGTCGACGGCCGTCATGAGGATCTTGTCCGACTCGAACATCTCCCCCGCGCTCGTGCGGGTGAGCATGTTGAGCGCGGCTTTGGCCATGTTCGTGTGCGGGTGGCCCGGACCCTTGTAGCCGCGACCGAACTGCCCTTCCATCGCCGACACGTTCACGACGTAGGCGCGATGCGCGCCGGCCTCGACCGCCGCTGCCATCGCCGGCCGAAGCCGACTCACGAGGATGAACGGCGCGACGCTGTTGCAGAGTTGCACCTCGAGCAGTTCGAGGGCGTCCACCTGTCCGACGTGCTGGACCCAGCTGTTGGTGTCGACCACGTCCGGCAGCAGACCGCCGGCGTCGATCCGGGTCAGGTCCGCAGACCCCGCAGTGAGCGCCACCGCGGTCAGCGCGTCGGCGGTCGCCGCGTCACCGGCCAGAACCGGATGAGCCGCGACCGACCCGACGAGCGCCTCGGGGTGGGCATCGCTGGTGTGACCGAACGTCACGAGTTCGGGCACTCGACCCTCCGGCAGCGGTGCGGCCTCAGCCTCGATGAGTGACTGGTAGGCGCCCGGCGACCGTTTGACGGTCTGCGCGGCGTTGTTGATGAGGATGTCCAGCGGGCCTGCCGCTGCGACGTCGTCCGCGAGGCCGATGACTTGTGCCGGGTCGCGCAGGTCGATCCCCACGATCTTGAGCCGATCGATCCAGTCGCCGCTGTCGGGCATCGACTGGAAGCGGCGGACGGCGTCGCGCGGGAAGCGGGTCGTGATCGTCGTGTGCGCGCCGTCGCGCAGCAGCCGCAGCGCGATGTACATGCCGATCTTGGCCCGCCCGCCCGTGAGCAGGGCGCGCCTGCCCGTGAGGTCGGTCCGCGCATCGCGCTTGGCGTGGCTCGTGGCTGCGCACTCGGGGCAGAGCTGATGGTAGAACGCGTCCACCACGGTGTAGTCCTGCTTGCAGATGTAGCAGGGCCTCGGCACGATCAGCGTCCCCGCCGTGGCACCGCGAGCACTCGACACGAGCGGGAGCCCGGCGGTCTCGTCGTCGATGCGCCGCGGGGAGCCGGTCGCCGTCGCCTCGATCACCGCGCGGTCCGCGGCCGCGATGGCCTCGCGTTTGGCCTTGCGGCGCTGCTTCTTGACGTCCTTGTAGAACTTGCCGCACGCCCGGCGCAGCGCGACGTACGCCTCGTCCTCGTCGCCGAGGTACTGCGCGGCGTCGAGCACCTTCAGGGCGATGGCGAGCTCGTCGGGGTCGATGTCAGACACCGCGCGATTCTACCGGTCGCTCCCCCACCCTCAGCGGGCCCGGAGCACCAGCACCGCGACGTCGTCCTCGGCGTCGGCTGCGAACGTCGCGATGAGGTCGCACAGCGCATCCGAGCTCAGGTGGGTGTACCCCTGCAGCAGCGTGAGGAGCTCGTCCATGCCTTCATCCACGCCCCGGTCGCGGCGCTCCACGAGGCCGTCGGTGTAACAGACGATGGCGTCACCGGGCGCCAGCGGCGTGACGTGGTCGCGGCGTGGGGACGATCCGTCCACGCCGAGCATCAGTTCGGGTGCCGTCTCCAGCAGCTGCGCGCTGCCGTCCGCACACAACAGGATCGGCGCCGGGTGGCCGGCATTGCTCCATCGCATCTCGATGCCGTCCGGCTGCTCCTCCAATCGGGCGAACAGTGCCGTCGCTACGGCGCCCACGCCGAGGCCCTCGAGCGCCCGATCGAGCGCCTGCATGACGAGCCCGGGCGAGCCCGGCTGGGTGAACGAGATCCCGCGCAGCAGATTGCGCACCTGCGCCATGGCCGCTGCGGCCTCGCGGTCGTGGCCGGAGACATCCCCCACGGCGAAGGCCAGCGACCCGTCCGAGAGCGGGAAGACGTCGTACCAGTCACCACCGATCTGCGCCTGCTCGGCGGCCGCCTGGTAGCGGACCGCCATCTCGAACCGCTCCGGCGACCGCACCTCCGGCAGCAGACTGCGCTGCAACGTCTCGGCCAGTTGGCGCGTCAGCTCTCCGGCATGACGTTCGGCCTCCATCGCGGCGACGCGGTCGAGGGCCCGTCCGATCGTGTCGGCGACGACCTTGATGAACGCGGTCGTGTGATCGTCGATGACGAGGCCCGGGCTGAGGACCACGTCGAGCGCCAGTCGCGCCTCACCGCGCGCGGCACCGAGGTCCATGACGAGGTGTCGAGCGTCCCCCGGATCGACACTGGTGGACTCCAGAGGCACGATCGCGGCTGACGCCATGTCGGTGTCGGTCTGCGTCAGCACCTCGATGGCACGACGCACGGCGTCCGCGCGGCTCTGCGCAGGCAGCAACGCGTCAGCGAGCTGGACGATGAGCTCGCTGCGCCGGCTGATCGCCATCTCGCGCGTCGTCTCGACCATGACGTCGATGACGCCCTCGATCTCCCCGGAGGGACCGCGCACCGGCGAGTAGGAGTAGCTGAAGAAGCAGTCCTCGAGGAAACCGCGCCGGAAGAGCGGCAGTTTCTGATCGATGACGTGCGTCGCCACCCCGGTCTCCCGGGCCTGCCGCATGAGCGGCCCGATGACGTCCCACGCCTCGGGGAAGGCCTCGCGCGCCGGTCGGCCGAGGGCCGAGGGGTGCTTGTCGCCGATCACCGGCACGTACGCCTCGTTGTAGACCAGGACGTACTCCGGCCCCCACAGCAAGGTCATCGCGAACTTGCTGTGCAGCATCAGATCGACGGTGTCGCGTAACGTCACGCTCCACGTGGACGGATCACCGAGCGGCGTCGCCGCCCAGTCGATCTCGTCGTACGCCGGGCGGATCCGCCCGGCGGCGGTGAACACGTCACGATTCACCCCCGAAGTATAGGTCTCCGGGACGTTCTCAGCGCGCCGAGAACGCCGGCGGCGCAGGCGCCGTCAGCGTCCGGAACGCTCAGCCGCAGACCGCGCCGTCGGCAGCCGACGACACGAGCTTGCGGTACTTGGCCAGCACGCCGGTCGTGTACTTCGGCGGCAGCGGGCTCCAGCCCTCCTTGCGACGCTCGAGCTCCTCGGCGTCGATCTCCACCTCGAGGGTGCGGTTGGCCATGTCGAGCTCGATGATGTCGCCGGTCCGGACGAACGCGATCGGACCACCGTCGACCGCCTCAGGCGCGACGTGGCCGACGCACAGGCCGGTCGTTCCGCCGGAGAAGCGGCCGTCAGTGAGGAGCAGCACGTCCTTGCCGAGCCCCGCGCCCTTGATGGCGCCGGTGATCTTGAGCATTTCGCGCATGCCGGGGCCGCCCTTCGGGCCCTCGTACCGGATGACCACGACGTCGCCGGGCACGATGGTGCCGTCCTCGAGCGCGTCCATCGCGGCGCGCTCGCCGTCGAACACCCGAGCGGTGCCGCGGAAGACGTCGGAGTCGAAGCCGGCGCTCTTGACCACGGCGCCTTCGGGCGCCAGCGACCCGTGCAGGACGGTGATGCCGCCCGTGCGGTGGATCGGCTGATCGAGCGGGCGGATGACGCTGCCGTCGACGCCGCCGTCGAGGCCGAGGTCCGCGAGGTTCTCGGCCATGGTCTTCCCGGTGACCGTGAGGGTGTCGCCGTGCATGAGGCCGGCGTCGAGCAGCGCCTTCATCACGACCGGGATGCCGCCGACCTGGTCGACGTCGTACATGACGTACTTGCCGAACGGCTTGAGGTCGCCCAGGTGCGGAACCTTGTCACCGATGCGGTTGAAGTCGTCGAGGGTCAGCGGGACCTGCGCCTCGCGCGCGATCGCCAGCAGGTGCAGGACGGCGTTGGTCGATCCGCCGAGGGCCATGACGACGGCGATGGCGTTCTCGAAGGCCTCGAGCGTCATGATGTCGCGGGCGGTGATCCCCTTGCGGAGCAGGTTCACCACGGCCTCGCCGGAGGCCTTGGCGTAGCCGTCGCGGCGACGGTCGATCGCCGGCGGCGCGGCCGAGCCGGGAAGGCTCATGCCGATCGCCTCGGCGACCGAGGCCATGGTGTTGGCGGTGTACATGCCGCCGCACGCGCCCTCGCCGGGGCAGATGTTGCGCTCGATCTTGTCGAGCTGCTCGCGGGAGATGAGCCCCTTCATGCACGCGCCGACACCCTCGAAGCCGTCGATGAGGGTGACGTCCTCGCCGTCGACCTTGCCCGGCATGATCGTGCCGGCGTACAGGAAGACGCTGGCGAGATCGAGGCGCGCGGCCGCCATGAGCATGCCGGGCAGGCTCTTGTCGCATCCGGCCAACAGGACGGAGCCGTCGAGGCGCTCAGCCATCATCACGGTCTCGACCGAGTCGGCGATGACCTCGCGGCTCACCAGCGAGAAGTGCATGCCCTCGTGGCCCATCGAGATGCCGTCGGACACGCTGATGGTGCCGAACTCCAAGGGATACCCGCCGCCGGCGTGAACGCCTTCCTTCGACGCCTTGGCCAGGCGGTCCAGCGAGAGGTTGCACGGCGTGATCTCGTTCCAGCTCGAGGCGACGCCGATCTGGGGCTTCTCCCAGTCGTCGTCACCCATGCCGACGGCACGGAGCATGCCGCGCGACGCGGTGGCCTCGATGCCGTCGGTGACCGGCCGGCTGCGCGGCTTGATGTCGATCTGGTCGGAGGTGCGGTCCGCGGGGGTCATGGGCAAAAGAGTACGCCGCACATCCGGCGACTCGGTTGCGGGTCAGAACAATGGGACGGCGGCAAAGGCCAGTGCCCAGCTCACGAAACTGCCGACGAGGACGTATTCGGCCCTGCTCCCACCGGCCGCATCGCGGGAGATCTCGGGGAATCGCAGCACCCCTTTCGCCGCCATGACGGCGGCCACCGCCGCGTACTGCCCGGCCAGCGCCATCGCGAAGATGAACACGCGCTCGATCGGCCCGAGGATCCGCCCACCCTGGAGTTCCTGCTCTTCCTCGAGCACAGCGGGGCCGGCCTTGCGCAGAACCGCCCTGACCACGACGTTGGCCGACTGCACGAGGAACACCACGACGGCGAGTCCGAGCACGGCTGCGTCCAGCGGGACCGACTGCAAGGCGGGGATCTCGAGGCTGTCGTACCAAGGCTCGATGGGGGGTTCGTGACGCGGCACGTGTTGTCCGAACAGCAGCGCGGCGGCCACCGCTGCCGCGCCTGTGATCAGCCCGTACAACCGCGCGGCGGTCTGCGCCGACAACCATGCCACCACCACGGCCATTGCCGGGACCGCGACCCAGATGCCCTCGCGACCGAATCCCAGCGCCGCCGCGCCCAGCACGAAGACGGCCAGCGCAGTGAGGAACGGGACCTCCAGCACGTGAGTGCGGCCGCCGGGACGACGGACGAGGTCGGCGGCGCCGAGAGCTGCGAGCAGGAGGGCGGCGAGCATCATGCGCGGGTCCAGAGTTCCTTCAGCACGAGGGCGCCGCTCTTGCGCAGGCTCTGGGACACGGCCGAACGGGTGATGCCCTCGGACTCGGCGAGCTCCGCCTGGGTCCGGCCGTCGAGCGCACCCAGGGCGAGGCGACGCTGGCGGGCGTCGAATCCGCTGACGATGTGGTCGCGGCATGCGGCGTAGCCGTTCACGTACTCCTCCTTCGCCTGATCCTCAGCCCACTGCACGGACGTGCGGACCCCCGGAACGCGTCGTTCGCGTGCTTCGAGCGACTCCAAGGCGGCTCGCGCCGCCCACCAGGCCGATCCGTCCTGCGTCAGACCGTACGAGGTCGCACCGACGACCGCGACGTCTCCCACGCCGATGCCCACGCGACAGTCGGCCGGATGCGGCAACGCCAGCCGTAGCACGAGGACGGCGTCGACGGCATCGGCGAGGTCGGCGTAGACTGCCTGGAACTCGTCGCCGATCGTCGGCTCAGGCGGTTGTTCGGCCCCCGGGATGCGCTGATTCGCCGCGTCGCACGCGGCCAGCAGCGCACGCTGCAATGCAGCACGGTCGTCCCAGCTGCGGGAGTTGACGAGATCCCCGATCAAAGCGACAGCCATATGCTTACCTTCTCACAAATCAAGCTATACGGTTGACACGTGTTTCACGACAAGACCGGGCGCGACAGTCGCGGACCGTCGGGATGCTTCGCGATCCATCGCCGTGCCGCGGTGTGACCGGCCTCGAAAAGACTCTGCTGCTGGTCCGGTGTGAGGTCGAAATCGGTCCAGCGCACTCCCCGCGGCTTGGCGAAGATGCTCCGGTCGACGTCCACCGGATCGCTGACATGACGGATCTGTGTGGAGTCCACGGTGGTGAAGATCAGGTTCATCAGCAACGAGACCGGACCGGTGACGGGCTTGGCCTTGGCCCGCTCTCCTGCGGGCGAACTGAGCCTCACTCCGATCGTGGGCCACCGGCTCGGCAGACCATCGGTGCGGTCGAAGATCTCGATCGGATAACTGCGCAGCAGCGAACCGTCCGCGAGGGTCGACACGCCGAACGACGATTTCATGCGCACGGGCTCGAACAGGAACGGGATGGCCGCTGATGCACGCACCGCGCGAGCCACCGGGAACGAGTCCGACTCGCGCCCGTACGCGGCCAGATCCCACGGCAGGTACATGACCCGCTGCCGCGAAAGATCGCTCGTGGTGATCACGAGCCGGTACGACAGATCCGGCGCCAGCGACGTTCCGGGGTCGTCGAACCGCAGATCGGCGAACGTCCGCACCCCCAGATCGCCGAGGACGCCGTCCAGCCAGCGCTGAAGGTGCGAGCCTTGGTACGCCCCGAGGTGGAACAGGACGCCCCAGGCGTCGGCCGCCCGCGGCCACCAGCGCAGCAGCCGACCACCGCGGCGGCGATCCAGCATCCCGCGGTAGTCGACGGTGCGCATGATGTCGTCGACACGATCCATCGATTCGCCGCGCTGCTGCATCGCTGCCATGATGGCGCCCACCAGCGCGCCCGCGGAGGATCCGGCGATCCGCTCGAACCGGTAGCCGTGCTCGGCCAACGCGACCGCGGCTCCCACAAGGGCGATGCCCTTGACTCCTCCCCCTTCGAGGACGAGATCGGCGCTGCGCTGAATCGTCACGCGCCCAATCTAGGCGGCTCCCTGGTGGTCCGCGAGCCTCAGCTGAGCTTCTCGAGGATGAGCTCGCGTACCCGAGCCGCGTCGGCTTGACCGCGCATCTGCTTCATGACAGCTCCGATGAGCGCACCGGCAGCCTGCACCTTGCCACCGCGGATCTTCTCGGCGACGTCCGGGTTGTCGGCGATCGCCTGGTCCACAGCGGCACTCAACGCGCCGTCGTCGGACACGACCTCGAGGCCACGAGCGGCGACGACCTCCTCCGCGCTCCCCTCGCCGGCGAGCACGCCGTCGAAGACCGAGCGAGCGAGCTTGTCGTTGATCCGGCCCGCGTCGATGAGCGACTGGATCTGCGCCACCTGCTGGGGCGTGATCGGCAGCTCGGCGATGTCGACGCCCTGCTCGTTGGAACGGCGCGCCAGTTCACCGAGCCACCACTTCTTCGCGGCAGCCGGCGAGGTGCCGGCCTCGATCGTCGCCGCGACGAGGTCGAGCGCACCCGCGCCGACCGTGTCGCGCATGTCCAGGTCGGAGAAGCCCCACTCGCTCTGCAGCCGCTTGCGCCGTTCAGCCGGGGGCTCCGGCAGGGTCGCCCGAAGCTCCTCGACCCACTCCCGCGACGGCGCGACGGGCGCGAGATCCGGCTCGGGGAAGTAGCGGTAGTCCTCGGCGTCGGACTTCTCGCGGCCCGCGGACGTGCTGCCGTCGGACTCGTGGAAGTGGCGCGTCTCCTGCACGACCGAACCCCCCGCGTCGAGGATGCCGGCGTGGCGGCTGACCTCGTAGCGGACGGCGCGTTCGACGGACCGGAACGAGTTGACGTTCTTGGTCTCGCTGCGGGTACCGAAGGTCGTGGTGCCGACCGGCCGCAGGGACAGGTTGACGTCGGCGCGCAACGATCCCTGGTCCATGCGCGCGTCGGACACGCCGAGCGCGAGCATGAGGTCGCGCAGGTGGTTGACGTAGGCACGGGCGACCGAGGGAGCCTTGTCGCCGGGCACCTCGATCGGCTTCGTGACGATCTCGATCAGCGGAATCCCCGCGCGGTTGTAGTCCAGCAGCGAGTGGGATGCGCCATGGATGCGACCGGTCGAACCGCCCACGTGCAGCGACTTGCCGGTGTCCTCCTCCATGTGCGCGCGCTCGATCTCGATGCGGAAGACCTCACCGTCGACCTCGACCTCGGTCCAGCCGTTGTACGCGATGGGCTCGTCGTACTGGGATGTCTGGAAGTTCTTCGGCATGTCCGGGTAGAAGTAGTTCTTCCGGGCGAACCGGCACCAGTCAGCGATCTCGCAGTTGAGCGCGAGGCCGATGCGGATGGCTGACTCGACGGCCTTCTCGTTGACCACCGGCAGAGCGCCGGGCAACCCGAGGCAGACGGGACAGACCTGCGTGTTGGGCTCGGCACCGAACGTGGTCGCGCAACCGCAGAACATCTTGGTAGCCGTGTTCAGCTCCACGTGGACCTCGAGGCCCATGACCGGCTCGTACCGGGTCAGGGCGTCCTCGAAGGGGACGAGGGTCGTCGTCGTGCTCATGCCGTCACCTGCCTGAGAATGCCGGCGGTCGGCAGACGCCGGCAGGAAAGGGTCCTGTTGGTTCGCTCGCTGAGCTCGCTCACGTGATCTCCTCCAGCCGCGGCATGTCCACGAGTCGTTCGAGGGCGGCGGCCGCGTTGTACAGGCGGTCGTCGGCCATCGCCGGCGCCAGGAACTGCACGCCCACCGGCAGCCCGGAGTCCTCGGCCAGGCCCACGGGCAGGCTGAGCCCGGGCACGCCTGCAAGGTTGGCCGGGATGGTGGCGACGTCCTCGAGGTACATCGACAGCGGATCGTCGGACTTCTCCCCCAGCTTCCACGCGGTGGTGGGAGCGGTGGGCGAGACGAGCACATCGACCTGCTCGAACGCGGCCTCGAAGTCGCGGGCGATGAGCGTGCGTACCTTCTGGGCCGAGCCGTAGTAGGCGTCGTAGTAGCCGCTCGAGAGTGCGTACGTGCCGAGCACGATGCGGCGCTTGACCTCGTCGCCGAAGCCGGCGTCACGGCTCGCCGCCATGACCTGCTCGGCGCTGGCACCCTCGTGCGGCATCACGCGCAGGCCGTACCGCATCGCGTCGAAGCGGGCGAGGTTGCTGCTGACCTCGCTCGGCATGACCAGGTAGTAGGCCGCGATGCCGTGCGAGAAATGCGGGCAGCTGACCTCGACGACCTCGGCTCCGGCCTTGGCGAGCAGCTCCACGGCGCGGTCGAACGCGGCGCGCACCCCGGGCTGGAAGCCCTCCCCGCCGAACTCGCGGACGACACCGATCCGAAGACCGGACACGTCGCCGCGGCGAGCGGCCTCGACGACGGCCGGCACCGGGCGCTCGATGCTGGTGGAGTCGAGCGGATCGTGCCCGGCGACCACCTCGTGGACCAGAGCGGCGTCCAACACCGTGCGGGCCATGGGGCCGACCTGATCGAGGCTGCTGGCCATCGCAATGACGCCGTGGCGCGACACGCCGCCGTAGGTGGGCTTGACCCCGACGATGCCGGTCATCGCCGCGGGCTGGCGGATGGAGCCGCCCGTGTCGGTGCCCAGCGCGAGCGGCGCCTCGAACGCGGCGACGGCCGCAGCGGAGCCGCCACTCGAACCGCCGGGAATGCGCGTGGTGTCCCAGGGGTTGCGGGCGGGACCGTACGCGGAGTGCTCGTTGGAGGATCCCATGGCGAACTCGTCGAGGTTGGTTTTGCCCAGGATCGGCAGGCCCGCCTCGCGCAGCCGGGTGACGACGGTGGCGTCGTACGGCGGGACCCAGCCTTCGAGCATCTTGGAGCCTGCCGTGGTCGGCTGGCCCGTCGTGACGATGAGGTCCTTGACCGCGATCGGGACGCCGGCCAGCGTGGCAAGCTGCTCACCTGCCGCTCGGCGTGCGTCGACGTCGCGCGCCGTGGCGAGCGCGCCCTCGGCGTCGACGTGCAAGAACGCGTTCAGTCGTTCGTCGCTGCCGGCGATCCGGTCCAGATAGGCCTGCGTGACCTCGACCGAGGAGGTCGAGCCGTCGGCGAGCGCCTCAGCGAGCGATGCCGCGGTGGCTGTGGTGACATCGATGCTCATTCTTCTCCCAGGATCTGCGGCACGAGGAAGCGCTGCTCCTCGCTCTCCGGCGCGCCGGCCAACGCCTCCTGCGGGGTGAGGCCGGGTCGGGGGACGTCGGCACGGAAGACGTTCGCCACCGGGATGGGGTGGCTCATGGGCGGGACATCGTCGCCGGCCACCTGCTGGACGACCTTGACGTGCTCGAGGATCGCGGGCAGTTCCGCGCCCAGACGGTCGAGCTCGTCGTCGGACAGGTCGATGCGAGCGAGGCTCGCGAGGTGGGCGACGTCGTCACGGGAGATCGCAGAAGACGACATGCCCTCCATCCTAGTGAGTGGGCACGATGCCGGGCCCCTCGCCTTCGCCGTTCACCGCGGCGGGGCCGAGGTCGGCCACGATGCGCTCGATCAGCGTGTCGAAGACCTCCTGGTTGCGCGACACTGTCGAGTGGGTGGCCTCCTGCGCCTTCGAGGACGTGGAGTAGAGGTCAGGCAGCTTGGACCACTCTTCGGTCTCGCGTCCGGGCGCCAGGGACGCGAGATAATGCGCCGCTACCAGACCCGGCCAGGACACCACGTCCTTGTCGGAGCGACGTTGGTGCCTGCGCATCGCTCGTTCGTTGTACATGTCGACGATGCCGTCGACGAGCGTCACCCGGTCGCGGTCGTAGCGGTCGACGTGACGATGCGTGCTCGACGCCTTCAGCTGCACGCCGCGCACCCGCCACCCGTCGCGCGGCTGGACGACGATGAGGTCCGCGTTGGCGGGGCCCGCCATGTTCTCGAACTGCGGGGGCGCTGGGATCACGAACGTTCCAGGGATGCGCCGGCACAGCTCCATCAGCGCGACCATGCCGTCCATCTCGGTCAGCGCGCCGATCATCCACCCGCGGAACTCCTCGAAATCGTCCGTGAAATACAGGTCGCGCTCGACCAGCTGGTCACGCGACCGCACGACCGTCAGCGCCGTCTTGGAGAGCTCGAAGCGGGCGCGGGTGACCTGCGAACCGGACAAGCTGGCCGTGCCGCCGTCGTACAGCAGCGTCTCCCACCAGCTGGCCACCGGAGCATTGAGCCGATGGAAGTTCAGCTCCATGAACAGCCGGGTGAAGTCCTGCGAGGAGGACAGACCCTCCAGCAGAGCGTCGAACTCGCGTTCCAGACCGCCCATGCCCCGATTGAGCCAACTCGTGTACCTGGTGGCCCACGTGCGGAATTGGAAACGCTGCGGCAGCGGTCGTCCGGTCAGCGCGTCGTGCAGGATACGCCCGAAACCGTGGGAGAAGCTGCGGGAGTCGACGAGCAGCTTGTCGATCCGGGGGCCGTACGACCGCGGCGAGACGGGGTCGCGCGGGTAGGCCAACGCGAACGTGCGCGGATCCATCAGAGCTCTCCCCTCGTCGACATACCCTCACCATACAAAAATGAGCTGCGACTTCGGGGCTTTTTCACGAAGTTGATGCGTCGGATTCGAGCGCCTGAGGACCGAGTTCGAGGAGCAGCTCGAATCGCTCCTCGTCGAGGATCGGGACCCCGAGCTGCTCGGCCTTGTCGGCTTTGGACCCGGGCGAGTCGCCGACTACGACGTAGTCGGTCTTCTTGCTCACCGAGCCCGAGGCCTTGCCGCCGCGGGCGATGATCGCCTCCTTGACGGAGTCGCGGGTGAATCGCTCGAGCGAGCCGGTGACGACGACCGTGAGCCCTTCCAGGGTGCGCTCCACGGTGACGTCGCGCTCGTCCTCCATGCGCACGCCCGCGGCCTGCCACGCGTCGACGATGCCGCGGTGCCAGTCGACGGTGAACCACTCGGCGACGGCCTCGGCGATCGTGGGGCCTACTCCCTCCGCGGCGGCGAGCCGCTCAGCGCTCGCCTCGCGGATCGCGTCCATCGAGCCGAACTCCGTGGCCAGCGCCCGGGCCGCCGTGGGCCCGACGTGGCGGATAGACAGGGCGACGAGGACCCGCCACAGTGGCTGGGTCTTGGCCTTCTCGAGGTTCTCGAGCAGTGCGACGCCGTTCGCGCTGAGGACGCGCTCGGGGGCGCCCGCCTGCCGCTCCGCCCGCTTGGCTGCCCGCGTGTACAGCGGAACCTTGAGCAGATCGTCTTCGGTGAGGGAGAAGAGCCCGCCCTCGTCGACGAGCACTCCGGCGTCGAGCAGTGCGGTGGCACCCTCCCAGCCGAAGACCTCGATGTCGAACGCACCGCGGCTGCCGACGTGCGTGAGCCGCTCGCGCAGCTGTGAGGGGCACGAACGCTGGTTGGGACAGCGAATGTCGGCGTCGCCCTCCTTCTCCGGCCGCAGTTCGGTACCGCAGGCGGGGCAGTGCGTCGGCATGACGAATTCGCGTTCGGAACCGTCACGCAGGGCCGGGACCGGACCGACGATCTCGGGGATGACGTCGCCGGCCTTGCGGAGCACGACCATGTCGCCGATGAGCACGCCCTTGCGCTTGACCTCGTGCTGGTTGTGCAGCGTCGCCATCTCCACGGTGGAGCCGGCGACCTTGACCGGCTCCATGACCCCGTACGGAGTGACCCGGCCGGTACGGCCGACGTTCACCCGGATGTCCAGCAGCCGGGTGTTGACCTCCTCGGGCGGGTACTTGAACGCGATGGCCCATCGCGGCGCACGGGACGTGGAGCCCAACCGGCCCTGCAGCGCGACCTGATCGACCTTGACGACGACGCCGTCGATGTCGTGCTCGACATCGTGCCGGTGCTCGCCGTAGTAGTCGATGAACTCGCGCACCTCGTCCATCGTGCGGACGACCTTGGCGCGGTCGCTCGTGGGCAGGCCCCAGGCCTTGAGGGCGGCGTACGCCTCGGACTGCCGGTCCGGGGTGAAGCCCTCGCGGTAGCCGAGGCCGTGACACACCATCGACAGCGGCCGGGACGCCGTGATCGAGGCGTCTTTCATGCGCAGCGAGCCGGCGGCCGCGTTGCGCGGGTTGGCGAACGGGGTCTTGCCCGACTCGGCCCAGGCGGCGTTGAACTCCTCGAAGGCCTGTGTCGGGAAGTACACCTCGCCGCGGATCTCGACGTAGGCGGGGACCGGGTAGTCGTCCGAGGGCGTCAGGCGATGCGGGATGACCTTGACGGTCTTGACGTTTCCGGTCACGTCCTCGCCGATGCGCCCGTCGCCACGGGTGACACCCCGGGTGAGGACGCCGTTCTCATAGGTGAGGGAGATGGCCAGGCCGTCGACCTTGAGTTCGCACAGGAAGTCCGCGCTCTCGGCCCCTTCGCGCACGATGCGCTGGTGCCAGGCGTCCAGCTCCTCGGCGCTGAACGCGTTGTCGAGGCTCATCATGCGCTCGCGGTGCTCGTACGGCTCGAAACTGCTCGAGGCGTACCCGCCGACGGTCTGCGTCGGCGAGTCGGGCGTGCGCAGCTCGGGGAGGCGTTCTTCGAGCTCCTCGAGCTCGCGCATCAGGGCGTCGTACTCGGCGTCGGAGATCGTGGGCGCGTCCTCGACGTAGTAGCGCTGGCGATGCTCTTGCAGCTGCTCGGTGAGGTCCTTGTGGCGCTGGCGCAGCGCGTCCTCGTCGCGGGCGGTCTCGTCCTCGGCCATGAGGTTGACATTAGCGCTACGGACGGACATCGACCGGCCGCGCTCGACCAGGGTCAGAAGCGTCCAGCGACGCGCTGTGCGCGGGCAAGAGCGCTGCGGGCTTCCGCCGGCGTGCTCCCGGCCAGACCGCACGGCGGAGTGACGACAGAGCGGCCCGCATAGGACGGCGGCTCGTAACCGAGCCGGCGCATGAACGTCTCGACGGCGGGCTCATCCAAGGAACCGAACCACAGGTCCACGCCCTGCTCGATCGCCTCGGCCCAGACGTCCTCAGGCCGGGCGAGCGAGAGGTCGAACCCGATCGCCGTGAAGCCCGCTCCGGCGAGCAGCGACACGGGCACCTGCTCAGCGCAGCAATGCACGATAGGCGTCGCTCCGGCGTCGTCGGCAGCCTCGACGACCGGTCGCAGCAGCGCGTCCGCCTCGGGCGGGTGGACGACGCGGTACCGGCCGAACCCGCTCGACGTGGGGACCGATCCCGACAGCACGGCCGAGATGCCCGGTTCGTCGATCTGGAGGATGAGCTCGCGTCCGGGGAAGCGTCGCCGAAGATCAGCGAGGTGCTCACGCACCCCCTCGGCGAGGGCCTCGGCCAGATCGCGCCGCGCACCGTGGTCGGCGAGCACACGCTCCCCGCGCGGGAGCGCGACCGCAGCGGCGAGCGTGAGCGGACCGGTCAGCTGGTGCTTAACCGCACCGTCGTACTCCTGGAGGTGCTCCTCCATCACGTCGAGATCCTGCGCGAGCAGCGAGGTGGCGCGGCGATGGTCGATGCCGTCGCCGAGCGCCAGGCGCCAGCCCGCCGGCTGGAGGTCGACCGCGAGTTCGGAGACCACGCCGAGGGTCCGTCCGATCATGCCGGCCTGCGCACCGCGCGACGGCAGCTCCGGCACGAACACGAGATCGGACAACTCACCGCTGACGACCTTCAGCGTCTCGAGGTAGTCCTCCCCCGGCATCGAACCCACCCCAGTCGCACGCATAGGCCGATTCTCCCAGCTCTCCCTCGCCCGCCCGCCCGGGGACGCCGAGTGGTGCAGATTCGCGGTCCGACCCCGGCCGTCGTCGCGCATTCGCACCACTCGCGGACAGGTCTGCACCACTCGCGGAGCGGCGATGCGTGCTCGCTACGCTCGCTGCGTGACGATCCGGCGCGCTGAACCTGCGGACCTGTCCGAACTGGCTGCCCTCGCGGCCCTGACCTTCCCGCTCGCGTGTCCCCCGCACCTCTCGCAGGCCGACATGGACGCGTTCGTCGCCGAGCACCTGTCCGCCGAACGCTTCGCCGACTATCTCGCCGATGCCGGCCGCGCGGTGTTCGTGGCCGAGGACGCGGGGCGACTCACCGGCTACACGATGGCCGTCACCGGCGAGCCGTACGACCCGGACCTGGCCCGCCTCGTCCGGCACCGCCCCACGGTCGAGCTGAGCAAGTGCTATGCCGATCCGGCGGCGCACGGCACGGGCACCGCCGCGGCACTCCTCACGCACACGATCGACTGGGCCGCCGCCGAGGGCGCGGCCAGCGTGTGGCTCGGCGTGAACGGGCTGAATCAGCGCGCCCAGCGCTTCTACGCCAAGCACGGCTTCGCGGTCGTCGGCGAGCGCCGCTTCCAGGTCGGTGAGCGGGTCGAGGACGACCTCGTGCTCGAGAAGCCGCTCGCCTGACGGACGGCGTCAGGACCGGGCTGCGGCGATGCGCTCGGTGCGGCTGATCGTGCCGGAACCGACGACGCGAGTGCCGTCGTAGATCACGCACGCCTGGCCGGGGGCGATGCCGTCGGCCGGATCGAGCAAGTCCACGCGCAGCCGCTCGTCGTCGAGCACGGTGACCCGGGCCCGATGCTCGGCTCCGTGAGCTCGCAGCTGCACCGTGCACTCGAGTGTCTCGGTCGGTGCCGCGCCGCACCACAACGGACGGACGCACTCCAGCGTGTCGACGAGGAGGTGCTCGCGAGGGCCGACGGTGACGGTGCCGCTCACCGGTTCGATGTCGAGGACGAAGCGAGGCTTGCCGTCGTCGGCCGGCACGCCGAGCCGCAGTCCCCGGCGCTGACCGATGGTGAACTGGTAGGCGCCGTCGTGCTCGCGCAGCACGCGCCCGTCCTCGTCGACGATCCGCCCCGGCTTGGGACCGAGCTTCTCGCTGAGCCATCCGGCGTTGTCGCCGTCGGCGATGAAACAGATGTCGTGGCTGTCGGGCTTATGCGCGACCTGGAGGCCGCGCCGCTCCGCCTCGGCGCGGACGACGTCCTTCGTGTCGCCGCCGAGCGGGAACAGCGAACGCTGCAACTGCTCCTGGGTCAGCACGCCCAGCACGTACGACTGGTCCTTGCCGTGATCGAGCGCCCGGTGCATCTCGATGGTCCCGTCCGCAGCGGTGCGCAGCTGGGCGTAGTGCCCCGTCGCCACGGCGTCGAAGCCGAGCGCGAGGGCACGGTCGAGGACGGCGGCGAACTTGATCTTCTCGTTGCAGCGCAGGCAGGGATTGGGGGTGCGACCGGCGGTGTACTCGGCGATGAAGTCCTCGACGACCTCGTCGGCGAACTCGTCGCTCATGTCCCACACGTAGAACGGGATGCCGATCGCGTCTGCGGCACGACGAGCATCGCCGGCGTCCTCGATCGAGCAGCACCCGCGCGCTCCGGAGCGGTACGAGCGCGGATTGCGGCTCAACGCGAGATGCACGCCGGTGACGTCGTGTCCGGCCTCCACCGCGCGAGCGGCGGCCACTGCCGAGTCGACTCCGCCCGACATGGCGGCGATGACCCTCATCGCGTCCCTCCGCGCACCAGCCGCGCGGCTCGCGCGCGTTCGTGGACGGCGGGAAGCACCTCGAGGACGCGGTCGACGTCGGCGTCGGTCGAGGAATGACCGAGGCTGAAGCGCAGCGATCCGCGCGCGGCGACCTCGTCGAAGCCCATGGCAAGTAGCACGTGGCTCGGCTGCGGCACTCCGGCCGCGCACGCCGACCCGGTCGACACCTCGACGCCCTGCGCGTCGAAGAGCATCAGCATCGCATCGCCTTCGCAGCCGGGGAACGTCACGTGGGCGATGTTGGGCAGGCGGTGATCCTGCCCGGCGTGCGGATCGCCGTTCACGACGGCATCGGGCACGATCCGGGTGATCCCGTCGACGAGCCGCTGGCGCAACCGCTCGATGCGGTCCGCCTGCTCAGCCTGACGCGCGACGGTCAGGTCGAGCGCCGTGGCGAACGCGGCGATCAGCGCGACGCCGACGGTTCCGGACCGCAGGTCGCGCTCCTGCCCCCCGCCGTGCAGCAGCGGCGTGGGGGCGACGTCGCGCTTGATGACGAGGGCGCCGACGCCCACCGGTCCGCCGAGCTTGTGCGCGGTGACGGTCATGGCATCGAGTTCGCTGCCGGCGAAGTCCAGCGGCACGTAACCCGCCGCCTGCACGGCGTCAGAGTGCACGGGGATGCCGTGCCGACCTGCGAGCTCGACCACCTCGCGGATCGGCTGGATCGTGCCCATCTCGTTGTTCGCCCACATCGTGGTGAGCACCGTGATGTCGTCGGGGTTCTGCTCGACCGACGCGTGCAACGCATCGAGCTGGATGCGACCCTGCCGGTCGACCGGGGTCACGTCGATGCGGGCGCCCTCGTGAGCGGCAAGCCAGGTGACCGGGTCCAGCAGCGCGTGGTGCTCGATGGAGCTGAAGAGGATGCGCTGGCGTTCTGGCGAGCGACGCGCCCAGAACAGTCCCTTGATGGCCAGGTTGTTGGCCTCGGTGCCGCCGGACGTGAACACGACCTCGGAGGGACGGGCGCCCAGCCGCTCCGCGATCAGTTCGCGCGACTCCTCCACGACCCGGCGAGCGGCGCGTCCGGAGGCGTGCAATGAGGAGGCGTTGCCCACGCGTCCCAGCTCGCGTGACATCACCTCGACGGCCTCGGGCAGCATCGGGGTGGTCGCGGCGTGATCGAGATACGAACGGGCGGCGTCCATGGCGTTTCCAGCGTACGTCACCGACCCGCAGCAACCGGAACAGGCGCGGACGCCTCGGCCGCTGGCGAGGGAGCACTCGCCCAGGCGACTTCTTCCGGTGCCGTCAGCAAACCGAGGACGCCGTCCGCTCCTGGTAGCCTCGACGGGAACTTCCGGGGGTGAGGATGCCTGAGCACAGAACCGTCGCCGGTACGTCGCTCGCGGTGTGGTGGACGACGGTGTCGATCATCGTCCTCTCCGCGTGCGGCCTCTGGCAGGCACCGTACGAGGAACAGACGGCCTGCTCGGTTCCCGCGTCGACGGCTGAGAAGGTCATGGGGACGAATCGCTTCACGGCGACGAGCCCCGAACTCGAGGACGCGCCCCTCGCGGAGCCCGATCCCGCACGGCGCGAGCCCAGCCTCCCAGCGTGCCGCATCCACACCGACGACGCATCGCTGCTGATTCTCGCTCGCCTGTACTCAGACGACGTCACCGAGGACCGCGCGGCCTTCGTCTCTGATCAGGACGGTGCCTTCGAGCTCGCTTCAGGACAGGCACATGTCAATGCGCGCGGCGGCACGTGAGTGTGCGGCAACGTGTTCGTCAACGCCGCCTTCGAGGAACCCTTCGACGCCGATCCGGCCGACATGCGCGCTGCTCTCGAAGCCCTCGCCGACACCGTCGGCTGCTTCGACTTCGACGACCGACCGTGACTCGCCGACGCGGGCGGTGACGCCGAACGAACGTGACGCGTCAGACCGTCGCCGCGTGACGCAACGCGTCCACGGTTGCCGCCAACTCCTCGTCGCTGACACCCGTTCCGAAGGTGAACCGCACGGCGGTCTGCGCGACGGCAGGCTCATAACCCATCGCGGTCAGCACGTGGCTCGGCTCGTCCTCACCCGCCGCGCAGGCCGAGCCGCTGGAGCAGTAGATCCCGCGTTGCTCGAGGTCGAGCAGGATCGACTCGCCGCTGCGGCCGGGGAAGACGAACGAGGCGTTGCCGGGCAGCCGCCGACTCAGGTGACCGGTGAGCCGGGCCGTGGGGACGGCGGAAAGCACCTCCGCCACGAACCGGTCGCGACGCGACGACAGCGCTGACATCGACGCGGAATCGGCATTCGTCTCGAGCGCGACCGCCATCGCGACCGCGGCGGCGACGTTCTCCGTGCCCGAACGACGTCCTCGCTGCTGTCCGCCCCCGTGGACGAGCGGCTCGAACGGCACCCTGCGCCGAAGATAGAGCGCACCGATGCCTTTGGGAGTTCCGATCTTGTGCCCGGCGAGACTCATCGCCTGCACGCCGAGTCGCTCGACATCGAGATCGAGGGATCCGGCAGCCTGCACGGCGTCGGTGTGGAACGGGACCTGATGCTCCGCGGCCACCTCGGCGAGGGCCGCGATGTCCTGGACCGTGCCCACCTCGTTGTTCGCGTACTGGATGCTCACGAGCGTCGTGTCCGGCCGGATGAGTTCGCGCAGGGACTGCGGCGACACCACGCCCTCGCGATCGACCGGGATCTCCTCGAGCTCGAAGCCCCACCGCTTCAGCCAACCCGCGGACTCGAGCACCGCCGGATGCTCGACGGCGCTGACCAGCACGTGCCGGCCCCGTGGCGCCGCGAGCGCGACGCCTTTGATGGCCGCGTTGTCGGCCTCGGTGCCGCCCGACGTGAACACGATCTCCGAGGGCCGGGCCCCGAGGCGGGCGGCCACCCTCGCCCGGGCATCCTCCAGCGCGCGGGCGGCGAGCTTGCCCGGCTCGTGCTGGCTGGCCGGATTGGCGAACTGCTGCGTGAGGTACGGCCACATCGCCTCGAGAACCTCGCGGCGGACCGGAGCTGTGGCCGCCTCGTCGAGGTAGCTCACTGCCGCACCCGGACGTCGAGCCCGAGATCGAGGGCGCGGACGCCGTGGGTCAGCGCGCCGACGCTGATGACGTCGACGCCGGTCTTCGCGATGTCGCCGATGGTGTCGAGCGTGACGCCGCCGCTCGCCTCGACGATGGCTCGACCGGCCACCAGCTCGACGCCACGACGCAAGTCGTCGAGCGAGAAGTTGTCCAGCATGATCGTGTCGACGCCGCCCTTCAGCACCGGCTCGATCTGGTCCAGCCGGTCCACCTCGACCTCGATATGCGTGGTGTGCGGAAGTGCAGCCCGCGCAGCACGGATCGCCTCGGTGATGTCGTCGACGAGGGCCAGGTGGTTGTCCTTGGCCATCACCGCGTCCGACAGCGAGAACCGGTGATTGTGCCCACCGCCGCAGCGCACGGCGTGACGCTCGAGGACGCGCAGGCCGGGCGTCGTCTTGCGCGTGTCCACCACGCGCGCACGGGTGCCTTCGACGGCGCCCACGTACTGCGCCGTCAGCGTCGCGATGCCGCTCATCCGCTGCGTGAGGTTGAGCGCGACCCGCTCGGCCCGCAGGACCGAACGGGCGGAACCCTCGACCGACGCGAGCACGTCACCGGCGGCGAAGCGCTCCCCTTCATCCCACAGCCCATGCACCTCGACCGTGCCGTCGAGGGCCGTCATCGCGACCGCGAACACCTCTCCGCCGCTGAACACGCCCGGCTCGCGTGCGACGAGATCGGCGCGAGCCACCGCGTCCGCGGGGATGAACGCCTGCGAGGTGAGGTCGCCGAACGGCGCGTCCTCCTCCAGCGCGAGGCGGACGACGCGGTCGATGTGGTCAGGGGTGAGCATCAGGCCTCCCAACGCACGAACGAGTGCCGAACCGATCGTGCGACATCCGGGGCGTCGGTACGCCAGTGAGCACCACGCGACTCCTCGCGGGCGAGCGCGGCGGCAGCGACCGCGCGTGCGACGAGGAGCAGGTTGGCGTCCTCGGCGGACTTCACATCCGTGGGGCTCGCCACCTGCCAGGTGGTGAGGGTCTGCAGGGCGCGGTCGAGCAGGGCGCCCTCGCGCTCGAGGCCGAGCGCCTCCCAGGCGAGCTGCTGGATGTCATCGCGACCGCACCACCGGTCGGCACCGGCGGCGCGGAGCACGATCGGCTCCTCACCCGACGTCAGGGTCGGCGTTGACGACGCGCTTTGCTCGATGAGGCCGTCGACCACGCGGCGGCCGAAGACCGCACCTTCCAGCAACGAGTTCGAGGCGAGGCGGTTGGCTCCGTGCAGCCCCGTCCACGCGACCTCGCCGACGGCCAGCAGACCGGGCACGCTCGTGCGTCCCCACAGATCCGTGGCGACGCCTCCCATGACGTAGTGGGCGGCGGGGGTGACGGGCACCGGTTCCACGGACCAGTCGATTCCCCGACCGCGGACCGTCGCGTCGATCGTGGGGAACCGACGGGCGAGGAAGTCGGCGCCGAGAGCCGTCGCATCCAGATGGACGGGCGCTCCGTTCTGCACCGCCATCTGGCGGGCGATGGCCCGGGCGACGACGTCACGGGGAGCCAGCTCGGCGTCGGGGTGGACGTCGAGCATGAAGCGGTGACCGTGCACGTCCCGCAGGACGGCGCCCTCCCCTCGCACCGCCTCCGAGACGAGGACGTTGCCGCCGACGGCGAGCGAGGTGGGGTGGAATTGCACGAATTCGACGTCGGCGAGGACCGCGCCCGCGCGAAGTGCGAGGGCGAGACCGTCGCCGGTCGCCACCGCGGGGTTGGTCGTGTACGGGTACAGATGTCCGGCGCCCCCGGTGGCGAGGACGACGGCGTCGGTGTCGAGTTGCTCGCCGTCGAGGAGGTGCACACCGTGCACCCGGCCGTCCCGCACGAGCAGGTCGGCGACCATCGTGTGCTCGCGGACGTCGATTCCTGCCTCGAGCGCGCGGGCGACGAGCGCGCCGACGATGGCCGCGCCCGTGGCGTCGCCGTCCGCATGCAGGATGCGGGCACGCGAGTGCGCGGCTTCCAGACCGCGGGCGAGCCGGCCGTCGCTGACGTCGAAACGCACGCCCGCCGCGATGAGCTCGGCGACGGTCTCCGTCCCCGCGGCGCAGACTGCTTCGGCGGACGTCGGTTCGCTCAGACCCGCACCCGCGCGCAGGGTGTCGGCGACGTGGCTGCTGACCGAGTCGTCGTCAGCGGTCACGGCCGCGATCCCGCCTTGCGCATAGCGCGTGTTGCTCTCGGTGAGCAGCGACTTGGTGATCACCGTGACGTCGAGGCCACGCGCGTGGGCCGCGAGGGCCGCGGTGAGTCCCGCCACCCCGCTCCCCACCACGATGAGACGCTCGGTCATGTCATCCTCCGCTCAGCGCGGCTTGGCCGCCAGCATGCGTTCCAGAGCGACTTTGGCGTCGCGCGCGACGTCCTCGTCCACGCTGATCTGGTTGCGGACCTCACCGTCCACGAGGCCGTCGAGCACCCACGCGAGATACCCGGGGTGAATCCGGTACATCGTCGAGCACGGGCACACCACCGGGTCGAGGCAGAAGATCGTCCGATCGGGGTACTGCGCCGCGAGCCGGTTCACGAGGTTGATCTCGGTGCCGATGGCGATGACGTCGCCGGGCTCGCTGGCCTCGACGAAGGTCCGGATCGCGTCCGTGGAACCGGCGGCGTCGGCCGCATCGACGACGGGCTTGGGGCACTCCGGGTGCACGATCACCTTGCAGCCCTCGTACTGTGCGCGCGCCTGCTCGATCTGCTCCACGGTGAAGCGCTTGTGCACGGAGCAGAAGCCGTGCCAGAGCAGCACCTTCGCATCGCGCAGCGTCTCCTCGGTCTGCCCCAGCCCGGGCTTGTGGACATTGATCATGGGGATCTGCTCGAGCGGGATGCCCATCGCCGACGCCGTGTTGCGTCCCAGGTGCTGGTCGGGGAAGAACAACACGCGCTGAGCCCGTTCGAACGCCCACTCGAGGACCGTCGCGGCGTTCGAGGACGTGCACACGATGCCACCGTGCCGCCCGCAGAAGGCCTTCAGCGCCGCCGACGAGTTCATGTAGGTGACCGGCATCAACGGCATCCGCCCCTCGGCGTCCGGCTCGGTGCCGTACAGCTCGACGAGCTCCTCCCACGCCGTCTCGACCGCGTCCTCGTCGGCCATATCGGCCATCGAGCAGCCGGCCGCGAGGTTCGGCAGGATGACGCGCTGCTCGGTTCCGGCGAGGATGTCCGCCGTCTCAGCCATGAAGTGCACGCCGCAGAACACGATCGACTCGGCCTCCGGACGCGTCAGCGCAGCGTTGGCCAACTGGAACGAGTCGCCCACGAAGTCGGCGTACTGCACGACCTCGTCGCGCTGGTAGAAGTGCCCCAGGATCACGAGCTTGTCGCCCAGCGTCGCCTTGGCGGACCGGATGCGCGCGTGCAGCTCCTCGTCGCTCATCCGCTGGTAGGCCGCAGGAAGCTGGCCGGGGCGCACCACCGGCAGCGGGTTCGCGTCCGAGCTGGACGCGCCCGGACCGTAGCCGGGCATCGCGTCGAACTCCCACGGTCCCTTGGCCAGCTCGACGTCGCAGCTCTGCGACGGGCTGCCTTCGATCCGGTCGGTGACGGACAGAGTCATGCTGTCTCCTCGATGGTGAGGGTGGCGCGCGGGCGCGCCAGGTTGGATCGGTAGAGCGCAGGGGGTCGGTGACTGGTGCCGGTGAGGTGGCGACCGGTCGGCTCGACAGTGCCTTGGGCGAGGATCTGGCGACGGAAATTGGCCGGGTCGAGCCGTCGTCCGAGCACCGCCTCGTAGACCTCGCGCAGCTGGGCGAGCGTGAACTCGTCGGTGAGAAAGGCGTGGGCGATCGGCGAGTAGGTGATCTTGGCGCGCAGCCGGTCGAGCGCGTACCGCACGATCACGTCGTGGTCGAAGGCCAACCCGCGCACCTCGTCCGCCGGGAACCACTCGACGTTCTCCCCGTCGATGGCCTGTGCGTCCTCGTCCGGACGTACGAGAGTCCAGTACACGATCGAGACGACGCGATCGCCTGGGGACCTGTCCACGTCACCGAAGGCGTAGAGCTGCTCGAGGTAGCGAGGGGCGAGACCGGTGGTCCGCGCCAAGGTCGCGCGCGCGGAGGCGGCGAGGTCCTGGTCGTCCTCCAGCGGGCCGCCGGGCAGAGCCCACAGGCCCTCGTAGGGCTCGCGGATGCGACGGACGAGCGGGAGCCACACCGTCGGCCGTCCCGTTCGGAGGTGGGGACGCAGGGCGAACACCACGGTCGAGACGGCCAACGAGAGCCGCTGCTGGGTGGTGTCGGACATGAGCCACTTCCTTAAGGTGCTTCCGACACTATGCACCCGGGCTTTTTGTCACGTCAACCCTAAGTCCGGAGCGTGATCGACTCCGGCGTTTCAGGAGTCGCTCCGAAGCCTGATTGCGGGTCCAGGCCCGTGCGCATACGCCACGCCACCAGAGCGAGCGACAGCGCCGCGACGTGGTCGCTGCGGTTCAGGTCCACGCCGAGGAGCCGTTCGATGCGCGCGAGCCGGGCGTACAGCGATTGGCGGCGGATGCCCAGCAGGTCGGCGGCCTCGCGCTTCGAGCCGCGGCATGCCACGAACGCGTCCAACGTCCTGACGAGCTGCGACGCGTGCGCGCGGTCATGGTCGATCAGTTCACCCATCTGCTCCGTCACGAAATCGCTCACGGCAGCCGAGTCGACGCGGGCCAGGAGCCGCTGAAGCCCCACATCGCGTTGCAGGAGGGTGCCCGTCTGCTGACCGATCGTGCGGGCGAAACGGACGACCTCACGGGCGCTGCGAATCGCGTCGGACAGGTCGCCAGGCTCGGTGACCGGCCGCCCGAAACCGAGCAGTGGCGCACTCGCGCGGAGCGTCGCCAGCCGGGACGCCACCTCTGCCGCATGCTCCCGTAGCCGGTGCGGTGCCGGAGCGCCCCGGCCGAGCACGACGACATGCGTGCTGATCGACCCCACCAGCACCCTGCCCCAGGTCGGTGCGAACGCCTCCTCGGCGGCGGCCACCTCGTCGACGATCGGCCGGCGCGGATCGGCGTCGACGACGGCGACCGTCGCGCCCTGCCACCGTTCCCCGGCGGCCCAGCCGGCCTCCGTCAGGCGACGGAGAACGTCGCCGGACGAGAGCAAGGTCCCGGCGGCCAGGTCCGCGACGAGCGACTGCGCCAGCGAAGGACGCGCGACGGCGCCCGTGTAGCGCGACAACTCCAACGCCACCGCGACGGCGCCCCGTTCGGCGACCGCTTGACGGTGCCGCGTCTGCTGCCCGCGCAGGATGAGCGTTCCCAGCGGCCCGGTGGCGCCACGGACCTGCGCGGCGACGTGCTGCGTCGCAGAGACGGTGGACGAGATCCGGCTACGTTCGACGAGTTGGCCTTCGAGGCCGAGGAACTCGACCTCGCAACCGGCGGAGCGGGAGACGGCGTCCAGGAGCGATCGCAGGCCCTCCCCCGCGAGCACGACGGCCAGCAGGTCGTCCCACGAGTGCTCCCCGTAACGGTAAGCCCCGAGTTTGCGTTGCAGGACCAGATCGTGAAAGTCCTCCACCATCCGCTCGAACGGCACGACGGAGTGCAGCGTCACGAACACGAGGCCCTGTCGTCGCGCCTCGTCGAGCATCGAGTCGGGGACGGAGAAGAACGAACGGCCCATTTCCATCACCACGGCGACGCACCCCGCCTCGGCGACCTCTCGCACGTACGACGCCAGTTGTTCCGACGTCCGTCCGTGCAGGCCGAGGCCGCTGGTGAGCAGCACCTCGCCCCCGGCCAGCAACGAGCCCATCTCGAAGACCTCGGACGAGTGCACCCACCGCACCATGGCCCTTTCCGGGTCCCCGGTGTGCACGACCGGATCGGCAGCGCGGAACGCCGGCATCTGGAGCACTTCGGCGAGCGGGATCAGCATCGAGACCTCCTGGTACGACCGCAGGCCGAACGCGATGTCAGGCAGATCGGCCGTGGATGGGGACAGTATGTCCCTTTACCGTCGCGGCTGGACATGGTGCAGTGGCGTACATCACATCCTTTCTGTTCAGGAGCACTCCATGACCATCCAGCAGTCACACCGCACGTTCCTCGACCTGGCCATCGAGCAGGCCCAGATCGGCTGGGACGAGGGCGGCATCCCGATCGGGGCAGCGCTCGTGCGTGGCGACGAGGTCCTCGCCGTCGGACGCAACCGCCGGGTGCAGATGGACAGCGCGATCCGTCACGGCGAGACCGACTGCATCGAGAACGCGGGCCGGCTCCCCGCCAGCGTCTATCGCGAGTGCGTTCTCTACACGACGTTGTCGCCCTGCACGATGTGCGCAGGGACCGCGGTGCTCTACGGCATTCCCCGCATCGTCATCGGCGAGAACCGCAACTTCGAGGCCTCGGAGGCCTGGCTGCGCTCCAACGGCGTCGAGGTCGAGGTCGTGGACGACCCGGCATGCCGCGCCCTCATGGACCGCATGATCGCCGAGCGCCCGCAGCTGTGGGCCGAGGACATCGGCGAGGAGGCCTGAGCATGGTGAGACGCGACGACTCCCCCGCCACCGGGGTCGATACCGGCGTCGAGGCCGAGGCCATCGACCCCGACTACCCGGTCACGCCGGTTCCCGCCCACGCCCGGAAGACCTTCTTCTCGCTCGCGGTCGTCCTGCTGGGGTTCACGGTCTTCACACCGACGATGCTCGCCGGCGCGGCCCTCGGCACCGCCTTCAGCTTCGGCGATCTCCTGCTCGTCGTCCTCGTGGGATCGTTGATCCTCGCCGGGTACGTCTGCGCACTCGGCTACATCGGCGCGCGCACCGGGCTGACCACCGTCGTCATGGCGCGGTACACGCTCGGCACACGGGGATCGAAGCTCGCGTCGATCCTGCTCGGCGGGACCCAGATCGGGTGGTACGGCGTCATCATCGGCACGATCGGCACCTTGACGGCGCAGGCGTTCTCCTGGGACTCGTACGCGGCTGAAGCCGCGGTGATGATCGCCGCAAGCGTCCTCATGTGCCTGACCGCGTGCTACGGCTACCGCGGCATGTACTGGGTCTCGCTCATCTCCACGCCCCTCATCCTCATCCTCGCCTTCTGGGTGGTCGCGCGATCGCTCGAGGAAGTGGGCGGATGGTCCGGGCTCGCGAGCGCAGAACCGGCGGCATCGATGACGTCGGCGATCGCGATCACGACGGTGGTGGGCACCTTCGTGTCGGCGGGCACGCAAGCGCCGAACTGGACCCGCTTCGCCCGGACCGGCCGACACGCGATCCTCGCGTGCATCGTGGGCTTCCTCATCGGCAACGCCCTGATGATCCTGTTCGGCGCCATCGGCGCGATCACCTTCGGCGAGGGCGACTTCGTGCTCGTGCTCTACCAGCTCGGACTCGTGGGCTGGGGCCTGCTGCTGTTGTTCGGCAACCTCTGGAAGAGCAACGCCGACACCGCCTACGCGTTCGGCGTCGCGGGAGCGGAGCTGTTCGAGAAGCCGAGCAAGACGCCGTTCGTCATCGGCGGATCGGTCATCGGCACTGTGCTGGCGCTCGTCGGTATGCACCATCACCTCGAGGGCTACCTCGTCATGCTGGGCATCTTCATCCCGCCGCTTGGCGGCGTCATCATCGGCGACTGGATCGCACGGTGGCGGGCCGGGATGCCCGAAGGCGCTTCCTTGCCGATGGTGAACGGCGTCAATCTCGCCGTGTACGCCGTGGCCAGCCTGCTGGCCTGGCTCTCCGATCACTGCGGCGTGGGCATCCCACCGCTGATCGGCATCGTCACCGCCATCGTCCTCGCCCTGGTCGCGA
Organism: Aeromicrobium camelliae; assembly: GCF_003850045.1. Classification (GTDB taxonomy): domain Bacteria; phylum Actinomycetota; class Actinomycetes; order Propionibacteriales; family Nocardioidaceae; genus Aeromicrobium; species Aeromicrobium camelliae. The sequence goes on from NZ_RQJX01000009.1 coordinate 49,543, forward strand.
GCCGGGTGAGCGGCACGGCCCGCCCGAGGTCAGCGGCGTCGTAGCCAGTGTCGGCGCGCGGTGGGTGACGAGACCCGTCGCCCACCGCGCGCCACCTGGTGGTGTCACGACAGACTGAGCACATGACGGTGGACATTCGCCCGACGACCGAGGACGATCACGACCAGATCAAGGCGCTGCTGACCGAGGCGTTCGGCTCGTCCGACGGCACGACGTGGGAGGGACTGACTCGAGCAGGACAGGAACGCTGGGGCGCGTTCGTCGACGGCCGGTTGGTGGCCAGCATCAACCATCGCGCGTTCGCCTCGTGGTTCCGGGGCGTGGAGGTCCAGACGGCCGGCGTGACCGGCGTCGCGGTCGCCACCGAGTTCCGGGGCCAGCAGCTCCTCGCTCCGCTCATGGACGAGTTGCTGCGACACGCGCGCGGCCGCGGCGATCATGTGGCGACGCTCTTTGCCACCGCCAGCGGCATCTACCGCGCTCGCGGCTTTGCCCGCATTCTGCAGATCGCCAACGTCCAGCTGCCGCTCGCCTCACTCGCCCGCGTCCGGGGGAGCTTGTCGATGCGGCGAGCCACCGACGCGGACGAGCCGCTGCTGGACGATCTCTACACGCAGTGGGCGCGACGACACGACGGCCCGCTGACGCGACACGGCGAGGCCTTCGCCCGGCCGGCCCCGCACCTCAAGGACCTGAGCGGTATCACCATCGTCGAGAGTGATGACGGCCCTCGAGGTTATGTCGCCTGGAAACGCGGCCAGTCCGGAGACTGGGCCGATTCGGTCATCGAGGTGCCGGAGCTCATCGCGCTCGACGACGACGCCGCCCGCACCGCGCTGTCGGCCATCGCCAGTTTCGACTCTGTCGCCTCCCAGGTGCGGCTCTACACTCCGGGCGACGTGGACCCGATCCGTTGGCTGCTGCCGCAGAACGCGTGGTCGCCGCTCACCGATGCCGAGCCGTACATGCTGCGTGTGGTGGACCCGTCGGCCCTCGCCGTCTTGCCGGCACCTGCGGGCGTGACCGCGACGCTCCCGTTCACGGCGGACGGGCAAGGTTGGGTGGCGCACGTGGCGGACGGACGGACCGACGTCGAGCAGGACGCGGCCGCTCGGGGCCGACAGTTCGCCCTCGGCGGGCTCGCCGTGACCTTCGCCGGCGCCCTCCCCAGCCGCGGCCAGCGGGCCGTCGGCCTGCTGTCCGGCGACGACCGCGACGACGACCTGTGGGATCTCGTCTTCACGAGCGGTCGCCAGCTCGCCATCCGCGACTCGTTCTGAGGCCAGGTCGGTGAGCTGTCACGCACCGCGTGCGCGAGCGGTGAGTGATCACACACCTCGCGCCGAAAGTGCGGGACAGCTCACCGCCGGCATCAGCGGAAGTCGCGCGCTCGGTGCTTGGCGGGAAGCGCCGCAGCGGCCTGCGGATAGAGACTCTCGATGCGTTCGAGGGTCTCAGCTTTGAGGTTGACCGCACCGTCGCTGTGCTCGAGGACGCCCCGGATCACCACCCCCGCCGCGCCTCGCGCCACCCGCCGGTGCCGCTGCCAGACCGACTCGAACACCACGACGTTGAGCATGCCGGTCTCGTCCTCCAGATTGAGGAAGGTGACCCCGCCGGCCGTGTACGGGCGTTGCCGATGCGTGATGAGCCCCGCCACCCGGACGCGTCGCTGCGGCTCATGGGTGGCGAGCTCGCTCACCGCGAGGACGCCGTGCTCGCGCAGCAACGGCCGCAGGTGCTGCAGCGGGTGCTCGCCCGGTGAGATGCCCGTAGCCCACAGGTCCGCCGTGGTGACCTCGACCGCGCTCATGCCCGGCAGCATGTCCGGCGGCGGAGCATCGACACCGGAGCCTTCGAGGTGGTCCAGCCGATCGACGTACCCGGCGTTCCACAACGCCTGGCGACGGCTGAGACCGAAGCCGTCGAACGCCCCCGCCGTCGCGAGCGACTCCATCTGCGCCACCGACAACTCCGCCCGGCGCGCCACATCCGCCATGTTCCGGAACGGCCGTTCACGACGCGCCGCGACGATGCGTTCCGCGTCGGCCTCGCCGATCTGCTGCACGCTCGCCAGACCGAGACGGACCGCATGATGGCCGTCGCGCCGATGCTCGCCCAGCCGATGGTCCGCAGCCGGATCGAACGGCGGCACCTCGGGCTGGTCATGCTCGCGGCAGCTGTCGAGTCCGGTCGGGCCCGTCCTGCCGGCCGCGACAGCTTCGAGACCGGCCTGGGCCTGCGACAGCTGGATGTCCGGCCGTCGTACCTCGACACCGTGACGGCGCGCGTCGGCGACCAGGGACTGCGGGGAGTAGAACCCCATGGGCTGGGCGCGCAGCAGTCCGGCGAGGAACGCCGCCGGATAGTGCAGTTTGAGCCAGGAACTGGCGTAGACCAGCAGCGCGAAGCTGATCGCATGACTCTCGGCGAAACCGAAGTTGGCGAACGCCTGGATGCGCGCGTAGATGTCGTCGGCCAGCTGTCCGGTGATCCCGTGCTCGGCCATGCCCGCGTACAGCTTGGCTTCGAGCCGCTCGATCTTCTCGACGCCGCGCTTGGAGCCCATGGCCCTTCGCAGCAGATCCGCGTCATCGCCGGTGCACCCGCCGACCGCCATGGCGATCTGCATGAGCTGCTCCTGGAACAGCGGCACCCCCATCGTGCGCTCCAGGACCGGCTTCAGGGCCGGATGCAGATAGTCGACCTTCTCGGTGCCCAGCCGCCGGCGGATGTAGGGGTGGACCGCTCCGCCCTGGATCGGACCGGGCCGGATGAGCGCGATCTCGATGACGAGGTCATAGAAGCAGCGGGGACGCAACCGCGGCAACGTGCCGATCTGGGCGCGGCTCTCCACCTGGAAGACGCCGATGGAGTCGGCGCGGCACAGCATGTCGTAGACCGCGGCCTCCTCCTTCGGCAGCGTCGCGAGCTCCCACCGCTCCCCCGTGTGCGCCGCGATCAGATCGAAGGTGTGCTGCATCGCACCGAGCATGCCCAGACCGAGCAGGTCGAACTTGACCAGGCCCATCCAGGCGCAATCGTCCTTGTCCCACTGCAGGACCGTGCGGCCCTCCATGCGCGCCCGCTCGATCGGGACGACCTCCCCCACCGGCCGCGCCGTCAGCACCATGCCCCCGGAGTGGATGCCCAGATGCCGCGGGGCTCCGAGCGCTTGCCCGGCCAGCTCGATGACCGGCTGGGGCGGCGCGCCGGCGTCCTGCGGATCCTCCACCGTCACCTCGGACCACGAGTCGATCCGTTTGCTCCAGGCATCCTGCTGGCCCGGCGAGTACCCGAGCGCCTTGGCCATGTCGCGCACCGCCGACTTGGGCCGGTAGCTGATGACGTTGGCGACCTGCGCGGCGTTGCGGCGCCCGTAGCGTTCATAGACCCACTGGATGACCTCCTCACGACGATCGGAATCGAAATCGACATCGATGTCGGGCTCCTCGTCTCGAGTCGCGGACAGGAAGCGCTCGAACGGCAGACCGAACTTGATCGAGTCGACCGCCGTGATCCCCAGGGCGTAGCAGACCGCGGAGTTGGCCGCCGACCCTCGCCCCTGGCACAGGATGCCGCGGCTCTTCGCGTACTGGACGATGTCGTGGACGATGAGGAAATAGCCGGGGAAGTCCTTGGCCTCGATGACGGCGAGCTCGCGCTGCAGCCGTTCCTCGGCCTCCTCGCGATGGTGGGCGTAGAGCCGGTCAGCGCCCTGACGAACCAGCTCGCGCAGCCAGGTCATCGGAGTATGCCCCTCCGGGACGGGGAACCGCGGCAGGTCCGGCGAGGCTCGCCGCAGATCGAAACCGATCTCCTCGGCGATCAGCACCGAGCGTTCCACCGCCCCGGGATACCGGTCGAAGCGCTGGCGCATCTCGGCACCGGACCGCAGGTACCCCACCGACCCGAGCCAGCCGTGCATCTCGGCCAGGCTGCGTCGTGCCCGCACTGCGGCGAAGGCCTGGGCGAGGCGGACGTCGCGGGGCCGCGCCGCGTGGACGTTGCCGGTGGCCACGACAGGCAGCCCGTGCTCGCGAGCCAGCGCAGCGAGCGTGTCGTTGACGGCGCTGTCCTGCGGATAGCCGTGGTCGGTGAGTTCGACGACGACGTTGTCGGCGCCGAATCGTTCGACCAGGGCGACGAGCTCACGACCGGCCGCCGGGGCCCCGTGGTCCGCGAGCGCCTGACGGACCGCCCCCTTCCGGCATCCCGTCAGCACCACGACGCGGTCGCGCAGGTGGCCGGCGAGGGCGTCGAGGTCGTACAGCGGCCGGCCCTTCTCGTCCCCGGCGAGTTGCGCGTCGGTGATCGCCCCGGACAGCGCGTGGTAACCCTCGACGCCGCGGGCGAGGAGCAGCAGATGCGTGCCTTCGGGATCCGGACGGCCGTTCTGCGGCGAGGTGAGGCCGAGGGAGAGCTCGGCTCCGTAGACCGTCGACATCCCGTGCAGCGTCGCCGCCTCGGAGAACCGGGCAGCCCCGTAGAAGCCGTCATGGTCGGTGAGCGCCACCGCGGACAGCCCGAGACGCACCGCCTCCTCCACGATCTCCTCGGGTCCACTGGCCCCGTCGAGGAAACTGAAGTCGCTGTGACAGTGCAGCTCGGCGTACGGCACGACGTCCCCGGAAGGGCGTGCGAGGCCCTCCGGCGCGTCATAGGCGTCGCGCTTGCGCGACCAGGCGGGGCCGTCACCGCCGTCCGGTTCGTGCCGGTGCGGGACCCGGCCGGACAGCCGCGCCTCGAGCTCGCGCCACGAGATATCCGGGTTGTGCCATCCCATCGCTCTCCTCCTCCCTCGCTACGGGACCCGGTCAGTCGTAACGGGCCTCGGTCCACCAGTGGCCGTTCTCGACGCACATGAGCCAGGCGCTGCCGTCGACGCCGACGACCTGGAAGCGGGCGACCCGGCGCGCGGCGTGCTCGTCCCACCAGAGGTCGTCGATCGGCCAAGGGCCGGCCCAGGCCGCGACGGGCTGCCAGGCCTCGTCCGGACGAGGGCGGAACCGGGCGGGTTCTCCGGTCAGACCGCCGCGTCCGGTGACCACGACGCTCTGCCCCTCGGCGCCCACGACCTGCGCCGGCACCGGCTCGGGCAGGACACGGGCCGGGGCAGGAGCCGACGGGATCGCTCCGGGCCATGGCGCGTCCGTGGCCCGGACGCCGACCGGTCGATCGCCCCACGGCGCGGTCAGCTGGCGCTCGCGCGGATCCCGCCCACCCTGCACGCCCGCCGAACGCACCGCCTCGGGCCCGACGAGGCTCTGGACCCGGGCCACCCCCCGCTCCACCTGCTCGTCGACGCCGCCCCCGAACAGGCTCTCAGCGTGCTCGCCGAGGGTGGCGAGGGCTTCGGGGACGATGCGGACTTCGTCGACGGGGTGCGCGATCACCCCCGGCACCTGCAGCTGCCAGCGCACCCGGTCGATCAGATCAGCCGAGGAGAACCATCGCGGATGCCTCCAGGCACGCTCGTGGGCGAGAGCGCCGTCGGCATCGATCTCGATCCGCACGGCCGTGGCCACCTCACCGCGCCCGGCCAACGCGGCCACGAAGGACTCGGCCGCGGTGCGCAGGCTGAACGCGATCGCCTCGCTGCTGGTGAGCGGCGGCTCGAACACGGCGCGTCCGATGAGGTCGGGCGGCACCTCGCGACGGGCGACGAGACGGTGATCCTCGCCCCGGGCGAGCCGGTGGGCCATCGCACCGAGCGGACCGAAGCGGGTGTGGACGTCACGGGACGGCAACCGCGCGAAGTCGCCCAGGGTGCGCAGGCCGAGCCGCCGCAGCAGATCGACCATCTCGGCGTCGTCGAGCACGTCGAGCGGCAGTTCGCGGACGAAGTCGGGCGAGCCACCGGCCGGGACGACGAGCGCCTCCTGCACCGGTGCGCGACGAGCGGCCTGCTCAGCGGTGAAGAGATCGTCGGCGATGCCGCACCGCACGTCCCACAGCCCGTGCTCGACGAGCTGCTCGGTGATGACCGCTGCCGCCTCGATCTCACCGCCGTAGTAGCGCGCGGGGACGCCCAGCGCACACAGACCCGGACGCAACGGGGCCACGCCGGGGCTCAACGACTCGATGAGGGCGAGGATGGGCTCGAAGGCGCGGGCGTCGGCATCGGCGTCGTGGTCGCGGAGCACGAGTTCGGGGCAGCGCGCTTGGGCGTCGCGACGTCGCATGCCGCGACGCACCCCCTCCTCCCGCGCCCGGGGCGAGCAGGCCAGGACGGTGCCGCCCCGCTCCAGCACGGCCGTCGGGGTATCGGGCGGCAGGTCGGACAGCTGCGCCACGACCGGCCAGTCGGGGCACCAGAGCACCAGGATGCGCGCCATGTCAGCCCACGCTCCGCAGGCGGGGCGCGAGCGACTCGACCGCCCGGACCTGCTGATCGCCGTCGGGCAGCCAGAAGCGCCGCCGCGCCGCCGGCCGGCCGACCTGCTGCACCTCGATCGTCGCCTGCCGCGACTGCAGATGCCCGCTCCCGCGCTCGACCCCGTGCCAGACGACGTCGGTGAGCCGCACGTGGGCGCGCGCCCGGGGCCAGGCACCGTCCCACGCGATGATGATGCTCTGTCGTTCGTAGAGCCGAGCGGCCATGCGCTGCGCGTCGCGCGCGGAGATGTCGCGCCCGGCCACGACCACGACGGAGACCACGTCGACGAGGGCCGCGACGACGGCGAGCCAGTCCTCGCCCGGATCGGGGACGAGCACGGTGCGCTCGAGGTCGACGCCGAAGGACTGCGCGGCCTCCATGCCGAAGTCGTCGGCCCCGACTACCGCGCACCAGGCTCCATCGTGGGAGGACGGGCCGGCCATGACGAGCATCGCGAGCGTGGCCGAGTCGACGGTGTAGGCGTGGCCGACTTGCAGGTCGAGCATGCCGGACAAGGCCGGGTGAACGGTCAGGGACGCGACCTGCGGGCGCCCCTCGAGCTGGCGCACCTTGGCGCGCAGATCATCGATCAGAGCAGCACGGGACACCCTCCCAGTATCGAACACCTGTTCGAACAGGTCAATCCGGAGGAACCCTCGCCATGCCAGTGGGGAGCTCCGCTGTCACCTCGCGACAGCGAAACTCCCCACTGGTGTCAGACGTCCTACGTCTCCTGGTAAACCGTCAGCTTGCGAGTTCGATCGAGCCGCCGGGGATGGCGTCGAGGAGTTTGCGGGTGTACTCCTCGCGCGGGCGGTCGAAGACCTCGGTCACCGTCGCCTGCTCCACGACCTTGCCGTTCTGCATCACCAGGACGTCGTCGGCGATCTGACGGACCACCGCGAGATCGTGGGTGATGAACAGGTAGCTCAGGCCCAACTCGGCCTGCAGGTCGTTGAGCAACGTGAGGATCTGCGCCTGCACGAGCACGTCGAGCGCGGAGACCGCCTCGTCGAGGATGACCACCTCGGGATCGAGCGCCAGCGCACGGGCGATCGCCACGCGCTGCCGCTGGCCACCGGACAGCTCGCTGGGGAACCGGCGCATCACCGCCGACGGGAGCGAGACCTTGTCGAGCAGGTCGCGGATCTTGGCCTCGCGCTCCTTGTCGCTACCGATCTTGTGGGTGCGCAGCGGCTCCTCGATCGAGCGGTAGATCGAGTACATCGGGTCCAGCGAGGCGTAGGGGTTCTGGAACACCGGCTGCACCCGGCGCCGGAACGCCAGCTGCTGCTTCTTGTCGCGCAGCGAGGTGATGTCGATGCCGTCGAACTCCACCGAGCCGCTGGTCGGCTCCAGCAGGTCCAGGACCATGCGGGCCACCGTGGACTTGCCCGACCCGGACTCCCCCACGATCGCCGTCGTCGTTCCGCGCCGCAGGCGGAACGACACGTCGTCGACGGCGGTGAAGTCGATCGAGCGGCCCGGTGCACCACCGGGGAGCTTGAACACCTTGGTGAGGTTCTTGGCCTCGACCACGGCAGTCGTGACCTCGCCGCCGAGCAACTCGTCCTCCGCGACGACCTCCGCCGCGATCTCGCCGGCGGTCTTGACCGAGCTTTCGCGCACCTCCGCCCGCAACTGCGAGGTCAGCCGCTGCGACGCCAATGACGGCGCGGACGAGATGAGCCGCTTCGAGTAGGGGTGCTGCGGGTTCTTGAGGATCTGCAGCGCCGGGCCGGATTCCACGACCTGCCCCTTGTACATCACCACGAGGTGGTCGGCTCGCTCCGCGGCCAGGCCCAGGTCGTGGGTGATCAGCAGCACCGCGACGCCCAGATCGGCGGTCAACGTCTCCAGGTGGTCGAGGATCTGCTTCTGCACCGTGACGTCGAGCGCCGAGGTGGGCTCGTCGGCGATGAGCAGCTTCGGACGTGCCGCCAGGCCCATCGCGATGAGGGCGCGCTGGCGCATACCGCCGGAGTACTCGTGCGGGAACTGCCGGGCACGGCTGGCCGCATCGGGAAGCCCGGCCTCCTCGAGCAACTCCACCACGCGCTTGTCGGCGGCCTTGCCCTTGGCGATGCCGTTGGCTTCCAGCGACTCCTTGATCTGCGACCCGACCCGCACGAGCGGGTTGAGGTTCGACATCGGGTCTTGCGGAACCAAGCCGATCTGGCTGCCCCGGATCGCCTCACGCTCGCGGCGCTTGAGATGCGTGATGTCGCGCCCGTCGAACACGATCGAGCCGCCGGTGACGTGGCCCGTACCGGGCAGCAGGTCGATGATCGCGTGCGCGGTGGTGGACTTGCCCGAGCCGGACTCACCCACGATGGCGACGGTCTGCCCCGGGTAGACGGTCAGACTCGCCCCGCGGACCGCGGGGATATCCGTCTTGCCGGCGCGGAAGGCGACCTGCAGGTCGGTGATCTGCAACAGAGGTTCGGTCATGACTTCTTGGCCTTCGGATCGAGGGCGTCGCGCACAGCGTCACCGAGCAGCATGAAGCTCAGGACCGTGATGGCGAGGGCGCCGGCGGGGAAGAACAGGACGTGCAGGTTGCTGCCCGAACGCACCTGGCTCTGAGCGGCGGCGATGTCGTTGCCCCACGAGACGACGCTCGGGGGCAGTCCGATGCCGAGGAACGACAGCGTGGCCTCCGCGACGATGTACACACCGAGGGAGACAGTCGCGGTGACGATCACCGGGGCCAGCGAGTTGGGGATCACGTGACGCCACAGGTTGCTGCGCCGGGTGGCGCCGATGGCCCGTGCGGCGTCGATGAACTCCAGCGACTTGATCTCGAGCACCGCACCACGAGCGATACGCGTCATCTGCGGCCAGCCGAACACCGCCAGCACCAGCACCACGGCCAGCACACCGCCCCAGTAGCCCCGGTTCGACCAGACGTTGTTGAGCGACGAGAGCAGCACGATCGCGCCGAGGATCAGCGGGATGGCGAAGAAGACGTCGGCGATGCGCGAGATGATCGTGTCGGTCCACTTGCCGTAGAAGCCGGCGATCGCTCCCGTCAGCAGCCCGACGAACGTCACGAACAGCATCGTCAAAATGCCCACCGTGACGGAGGCACGCGCCCCGTAAATCACCCGCGAGAACACGTCATAACCCTGGCGGTCGAAGCCGAACCAGTGGCCCGCTGACGGCCCTTCCAGGCTGCGCGACAGCTGGGCTTGGCGCGGGTTGATGTCAGTGAACAGCCCCGGGAAGAGGACGACGATGAAGATGAAGACCAGCAGCACCGCGGAGACCCAGAAGATCCAGTTGCTGCGCAACTGCTTCCAGGCCTCCTTCCACTGGCCCTCCGGCGGCGCGCTCGTGTCGACCGTCCCGGTCTCCTCGAGCGGCGTATCGGCCGCGGGGGCGACGTAGATCGTCTGACCAGGCAAAGGAGTCATGTCAGGCATAGCGAATCCTCGGGTCGAGAGCGGCGTACAGCAGGTCGACGAGCAGGCTCATGACGACGTAGACGAGCACCATGACGGTGACCACCGAGACCACCGTCGGCCCTTCGCCTCGCAGCACGGCCTGATACGCGAGATTGCCGATGCCGGGAATGTTGAAGATGCCCTCGGTCACGATCGCGCCGGCCATGAGAGTGCCGAGATCGGCGCCGAGGAAGGTGACGACGGGGATCAGCGAGTTGCGCAGCACGTGCCTGCGGTTGACCTCGCTCTCGCTCAGGCCCTTGGCCCGGGCGGTACGCACGTGGTCCGCGGTGAGGTTCTCGACGACCGAGGTGCGCGTCAGGCGCAGCACGTAGGCGAAGGACACCAGGCCGAGCACGGTGGCTGGGAGGATGAGGCGGGTGATCGAGGCGTCGCCGCCGACCGTCGCCGGCGCCCACTGCAACTGGACGCCGAACACCAGCTGCAGCATGAAGCCGAGGACGAAGATCGGCACGGCGATGACGAGCAGCGAGACCACGAGCATCGTGGAGTCGAACAGCTTGCCGCGGCGAAGACCGGCGTAGAAGCCGGCGATGATGCCGAGCACGGCCTCGATCACGAGGGCCATCAGGGCGAGCTTGAGGGTGACCGGGAACGCGCGGCCGATGAGGTCGGCGACGGGCTGGCCGGAGTACGAGAGGCCGAAGTCACCGGTGAGGGCGCCGCCGAGGAAGAGCAGCCACTGGACGATGAACGGCTGGTCGAGGTTGTACTGCGCCTCGAGTTGCGCCTTGACGGACTCGGAGACCGGCTTTTCTCCGAACAGCGCCAAGATGGGGTCGCCGGGCTGCAGGAACACCATCGCGTAGATGAGCAACGTGGCGCCCAACACCACGGGAATCGCCTGCAGCAGGCGTTTGCCGACATACCACCACATGGGCAGGACCTCCTGATCGAGGGATCAATCTACTCCCCTGCGGTGGGTCGCACCGGCGCGCGGGGGGAGGGTGGGTTCACACACGGGTGGGGCGACACCCCGAGAGGTGTCGCCCCACCACAGTGGTGATTACTTGGTGACGCGCTGGAGCTCCGGCTTGTTCTGCCAGTTGAACTCCACGTTGTTGACACCCTCTGCCGCCGCGGCGGAGATGTTGGTGTTCCACAGCGGGATCGCGGGCAGATCCTCCATGAGGATCGCCTGCGCGTCAGCAAGCGCCTGATAGCGCTCCTCGTCGTTCTGCGCGCTCGAGGCCTTGACCAGCAGCTCGTCGAACTCCGGGTTGCTGTAGTCGCCGTCGTTCGAGCCGGCGCCCGTGCCGAAGACCGGGCCGAGGTAGTTGTAGATCGACGGGTAGTCAGGCTGCCAGCCGGTACGGAACGCCGTGCCGATGGTGCGGTTGGTCACGAGCTCGCGCAACTCGGCGAACGTCGGGAACGCCTTCGGCTCCGCCTCGATCTCGAGGTTGGTGCGCCACTGGTTGACGACCGCCTCGACCCATTCCTTGTTGCCCGCGCCGTCGGCGTTGTACGACAGCTCGAACGTGCCCTCGAAGGGGCTGATGGCGTCGGCCTGGGCCCAGAGATCCTTGGCCTTGTCGGCGTCGAACTCGAGGACCTCGTTGCCCTCGACATCCTCGGTGTAACCGGGCATCAGCGGCGAGCTGAAGTCGGTCGAGGGCGAACGCGAGTCGTCGAAGATCTTGGAGGTGATCTCCTCGCGGTCGATCGCCATCGAGAGGGCCTGACGACGCAGCTTGCCCTCCTCGTCCTCACCGAAATGCGGGAGCGAGGACGGGATGGTGATGGTCGAGTTGACCGAACCGGGCTCGGAGAACGCCTGCACCGAGTCGTCGTTCTCGTAGGTGGTCAGCGCGCTCGGCGGCACCTGGTCGAGCACGTCGAGGTTGCCCGACTGGACGTCGGTGTACGCGGCGTCGGGATCCTGGTAGAACTTGTAGGTGATGCCGTCGTTCTGCGCCTTGCGGTTGCCGTCGTAGTCCTCGTTCGGGACGAGCACGGCCTCGACGTCGTGCTCCCACGTCTCGAGCGTGTAGGGGCCGTTGCTGATCGGCTTCTCGCCGAAGGCCTCCATGTCCTCGAACGCGACCTCCGGCAGCGGGAAGTACGCCGAGTAGCCCAGGCGGCCCGGGAAGTCGGCCTCGGCGTTCTTGAGCTTGATCGTGAAGGTCAGGTCGTCGACGACGTTGAGACCGGAGATCGTGTCACCGCTCTCGATCGTGCCGTCGGCCGTGGTGCCCTCGATCGGGTAGTAGAAGTACGCGCCGAGCTGAGCGTTCTCGGGGTTGGCGCCGTAGTTCCACGCGTCCACGAAGGAGTTGGCCGTGACGGGGCTGCCGTCGGAGAACGTCCAGCCGTCCTTGAGCTTGACGGTCCAGGTGACGTTGTCCTCGGACTCGATCGACTCGGCGACCTCCATCTCGGTCTCGCCATCGGTCGTGTACGACACGAGGCCGGCGAAGATGAGGTCGATGATGTTGCCGCCGCCCACCTCGTTGGTGTTGCTCGGCACGAGGGGGTTCTGGGGCTCGATGCTGTTCGACGTGATGACGTTGTTGGCGCTGTCGCCGCCACCGTCTCCACCGCCGCAGGCAGCCAGGGTCAGGCTGCCGGCCGCGACCAGCGCGATGCCCGCCAGGCGTGTCCGCCGAGTGAGTCGCATGGGGTTTTCCTCCTGTACATGGGTACGCCAGATCAGGCGCAACCTCATTGCTATCACTCAGGACGGGTGCTCCGACAGAGGGCGACAGGCACCTTAATCAAAGTGTTACCGAACCGATGAGCCATCGCGAAGGGTTCACGCGAGCTATGGACAACCCGATCATCGGAGGCCGTATCGCGATCGCGGCGCGGCGAGTCCCTAGCGGCGGCGGAGGTTCCGGAGCCGCGGGAGGGCGAGGTCGCCGTCGTAGTACGCCCAGACGATGTACGCGAAGGGTCCCAGCTCTCGCGCCTGCTCGACGACGGCGGGCTCGACGGAGCCGTCGAGATCGTCGAGGACCCGCGCCCAGGATCGCTCGAGCTCACCAGGACGTCGCGGGGTGTACGACAACTCGCGTGCAAGTCGTTGCGCGCGCCGCCGCGCCTCCCGCACCCCGTCTTGCGCCCGCGTCCGGGGACGAGCGGGCTTCCCGCCCGTCGCGTGGCGACGCCCGGCGAGGACGCCGCTCGCCACGAGCAACGCCGCGACGCTGAGCGACCACGACAGTACGGGCCGTGCGCCGACCGCCTCGACCATCGCCCCGTATCGCAGGCTCATGAGGAGGCCCGCCAGCACCGCGACGACCGCGACGAGCACCGCGGCCGGCAGCATCGACGGCGACTGGCGGACGGCAGCAGGAAGCGGCAGCATCGCGAGGAGCAGCAGGACGCCCGCGCCGACGACGACCGCCGGCTCCGCGATCGTCATCATCAGCACCGGGTCCTGGGTGTCGCGCCCCTTCGGCGGCAGCGTGACCGCGGTGCCGACGAATCCGGCGACGACGCCGACGATGTAGACGGTCCACCACAGCGGCGGCTGCCGGGGCGCGGACGAGGTCACCGCCGAACGCTCCCCTCGACCCTCAGCCGCCATGCGGCGCACGATCTCGGCGCGGAGCAGGGCGAGGTCGATGACGCGGTCGACCCACGCCCGCTCACTCCCGTGCCGGGCGGCCCGACCCGCCGGGATCAGCGCGCTCGCCCGTGACACCACCGTCGCGATCGCCGTGTCGTCGCCGGCGAGCCGCACGACCGATGACCTCATCGGCGCCTCCTCCCTTCAGTGGCGAAGGCCCCCGGATGAGCATCATCCAGGGGCCTTCGTCCAGCGCGCGGGCGATCAGCCCTTGCGCTTCTTGATCTCCTCGGTGGCCTGCGGCAGCACCTGCTTCAGGTCGCCCACGACGCCGAAGTCGACGAGCTCGAAGATCGGCGCCTCGTCGTCCTTGTTGACCGCGACGATCGTCTTCGAGGTCTGCATGCCGGCCCGGTGCTGGATGGCGCCGGAGATGCCGTTGGCGATGTAGAGCTGCGGCGAGACGGTCTTGCCGGTCTGGCCCACCTGGAAGGTGTGGGGGTACCAGCCGGAGTCCACCGCGGCGCGCGAGGCGCCGACGGCGGCACCGAGAGCGTCGGCGAGCGCCTCGACGTCGGAGAAGTCGCCACCCGTGCCACGGCCGCCGGAGACGACGATCGCGGCCTCGGTGAGCTCGGGACGACCCGAGGTCTCCTTGGGCTTGTTCGAGGTGATCTTGGCGGTCTTCGACACCTCGGCCACCTCGGCGGAGACCGCCTCGACGGCGCCGGCACCGGAAGCCTGCTCCGGCGCTGCCGAGTTCGGCTTGACCGCGATGATCGGCGTGCCCTTGGTGACCTGCGCGGCGACCGTGAAGTTGCCGGCGAACACCGACTGGGTCGTGGTGATCGTGCCGCCATCGACGGTGACGTCCACGGCGTCGGTGATCAGACCGGACTCGGTCCGCAGCGCGACGCGAGCGGCGACCTCCTTGCCCTCGGTGGTGGAGGGGACGAGGACCGCGGCCGGGCTCTTCTCCTTGACCAGCTGCGTCACGCCGTCGGCCTTGGGGGCGACGAGGTACTCGCTGTAGGCGGCGTCGTCGAAGGTGTAGATCTTCTCGGCGCCGTACTCGGCCAGCACGCCGGTGTCGGCTGCACCGAAGACGACGGCGGAGGGCTCGCCGATGCGACGTGCGATGGTGAGGAGCTCCAGCGAGGGCTTGGTGACCTTGCCCTCGAGGGCATCGATGAGAACGAGGACTTCACTCATGATTCAGGCTCCTACTCACACGAACTTCTTGGAGGCGAGGAACTCGACGAGCTTGACGCCGCCGTCTCCCTCGTCGGTGATGATCTCGCCGGCCGTGCGCGGCGGGCGCGGGGTGTAGGACTCGACCTTGGTCCAAGCGTTGTCCAGCCCCACCTCGCTCGCGTCGATGCCCAGGTCGGCGAGCGTCCACTCCTCGACGGGCTTCTTCTTGGCGGCCATGATGCCCTTGAAGGACGGGTAGCGAGCCTCACCGGTCTGGTCCGTGACGCTCACGACGACCTTGCCGCTGGCCTCGATCTCCTGGGTGGCGGCGTCGCTGTCGCGACGGATCTTCACCGTGTCGCCCTCGACGGTGACCTCGGAGGCGTACGTGACCGCGGGCAGACCCAGTCGCTCGGCGACGAGCGTGGGAACGACGCCCATCGAGCCGTCGGTGGAGGCCATGCCGAAGAACACCATGTCGTACTCGAGCTTCTCGATCGCCTTGGCGAGCACGAGCGAGGTGGCGAACGCGTCCGAGCCGGCGATGGCGTCGTCCTCGACGTGAACACCGGAGTCGGCGCCCATCTGCAGGGCCTTGCGCACGGCGTCGGCGGCATCGGCGGGACCGACCGTGAGCACGGTGACCTCACCCTCGCCGGCCTCGACGACCTGCAGAGCCTGTTCGACGGCGTACTCGTCGAGCTCGGACAGCAGACCGTCGACGTTCTCGCGGTCGACGGTGTTATCGGCTTCGAACGTACGGTCGGCCGTGGCGTCCGGCACGTACTTCACAGCGACAACGATCTTGGTCACGAGGACCCTCCTGTGAAATCGGGGCGTGAGCCCGGCTGGGACCCACGGCAGTCTGACGACTGGTCGGATCAACCTTGCCATGTGAAGACTTCACATGGTGAGGCGACCCTTTCTTAACGAGCGATGTTACCCACAGGTTAACTACGCCACCGGCCGTGGCGCAGTGTCCTGAGTCACACCCGGCGGCGCCGTCCGGTGATCTGTCGCGAGAAGGCCTGCAGCGCGAAGCCGATGATGAGGTACGCGACGGCGGCGACGATCCAGGTGACGAGCGTGTCCAGCGGTGAGAGCTCCGCCCCGGTCCCGAGCGCCAGCGCGCGGCAGACCGGCTCGATCGCCTCGAAGAGACCGGCGGGCCGCTCCCCCAGCGCCAGCGTGAGCGCACCGAGCGCCAGCACCACCGACGCCAGGCTTCCCACCGCCACGGCGCAGGAACCGAGGAACCGCACGACCCGCGCCAGCAGGGAACGGCGAGGGCTCGGCGGCGCGGGCACCGCGGTGTCCGCCGACGCCGAGCCGGCGAACTCCCGAGGCGCGCTCGGCAGGCCGGCGGTCATGCTCGGCGCAGAAGTCGCCCGGCTCTCGTCAGTCGCGTCGGCGGGGGATGCGTCGACGCTCGCAAGCCCGGCACCGTCGGCGTCCACCTCGGTTCCGGCCGTCGGCACCTCACTGGCCCCGGGCCCGACCGGAGCATCGGAGTCGTCATCGGCCAGGACGACCGTCGACTCCGGTTGCGGGTCGGGCTCGACCATGGCCGTGTCCTCGCCAGCTGATGTCACCTCGCCCGAGCCAGGTGCCGTGCCGGTGCCGGCTTCCCCCTCGGCCAGGCGCGCGGCCTCGGCAGCCGCTTCCCGCTCAGCGGCTTCCGCCTCCTCGGCGAGACGCGCCGCCTCGGCGGCGGCAGCTTCACGCTCAGCGGCTTCTGCCGCGAGTCGCTCCGCTTCCAGCAGGGCGCGGGCCTCCTCGTGCTCGCGCTTGATGCGCTCCTCGGCCGCGCGCCGCGACTCCTCCAGCGCATCGCGTTCGTGACGGCGCTCGGTCCGTTCCTGATAGCGCCGCAGCGCCTCGTCCCGACGACGCCGCCGGGCCTCGGCGCGCAGCTGTCGCGCCCGCGCCTTGTCCTCGGAGGCACTCATGATCAGCGCCCGCTGAACGTGGCCTTGCCCGGGCCGTTCTCGATGAACGACGCCATGCCGGCCTTCTGGTCCTCGGTCGCGAAGAGTCCGGTGAATCCGGCCCGTTCGATCTCCAGACCGGTCTGCAGGTCCGTCTCCAGACCGCGATCCACGACGTCCTTCGCCACGCGCAACGCCAGGGCCGGACCGCCGACGAACTGGCGCGCCCACGCGACCGCCTCCTCATAGACCCGGTCGGCGGGGTGAACCGCGTCGACCAGGCCGATGCGCAACGCTTCCTCGGCGTCGACGAAACGGCCGGTGTAGATGAGCTCCTTGGCCTTCGCCGGCCCGACGAGACGTGCGAGGCGCTGCGTTCCGCCGGCGCCGGGGATGATGCCCAGCAGGATCTCGGGCTGGCCGAGCTTGGCGTTGTCGGCGCAGAAACGCACGTCGGTGGCGAGCGCGACCTCGCAGCCACCGCCGAGCGCGAAACCGGTGACGGCGGAGACGGTGGGCTTGCCGATCGCGGCGAGCGCGCGCGTGAAGTCCTGGAGCAGGTGACCGTGCGCGAGCATCTCGCGATACCCCATCTCGGCCATCTCCTTGATGTCCGCCCCGGCAGCGAAGACCCGCTCCCCGCCGTAGACGACGACGGCCGCGACATCCTCGCGGCGGTCGGCCTCGCGCGCGGCCTCGACGATCTCCTCCTGCATCTGAGCGTCGAGGGCGTTCATCTTCGGACGGTCCAGGCGAAGCGTGCCGACACCGTCGGTGACCTCGAGCCGTGCGTACTCTCCCACTTGCGCGTTCCTTTCCTCCCGGCGCACCGGCCGACGACTACTTCCCGCATCGTCCCACGTCACGCGGCCGGAGTTGACAGGGACGTGAGCCACGTCGCAAACTCACATGAAGCCACACAAACACACACATATCCACGAAGTGGCTCGAGAAAGTAGACGTCATGACCGACCTCATCGTCTCGGACCTCGTCGCGCTCGATGTCGACTTGGGCGCCGATCCGCGTTCTGTCATCACGGCACTCGCCCAGCGGGTGGAGGATGCCGGACGCGCTGACGCCGCGGGCCTCGCGGCAGACGCGCTCAAGCGCGAGGGGCAGTCCGCGACCGGACTCCCCGGCGGCATCGCCATCCCCCACTGCCGCTCGGCGGCCGTCCGCGAGGCTTCGTTGGCCTTCGCCCGGCTGAGCGCGCCCGCGCACTTCGGCGCTCCGGACGGTCCGGCCGAGCTCGTGTTCCTCATCGCCGCTCCGGCGGAGGGCGATGCGGATCACCTCGCCCTGCTGTCCGCACTCGCTCGTGCCCTCGTGCGCTCGGAGTTCACCGCCGCTCTGCGCTCGGCCACCTCGGCCGACGAGATCGTCGCGCTCGTGGACGAGGCGGTGGCTCCCGCACTTCCGGCGAAGACCGACGCACCTGACGAGCCGACCGAGGACGCGGTCGAGTCCGAAGACGCCGCCACCCCGGTCTCGCTCGTGGCCGTGACCTCCTGCCCCACCGGCATCGCACACACCTACATGGCGGCGGAGTCGCTCGAGCGAGCCGCGCGCGAGGCCGGTGTGGAGCTGCACGTCGAGCCGCAGGGCTCCTCGGGCAGCAAGCGTCTCGATCCTGAGACCGTCGAGCGCGCGGACGCCGTCATCTTCGCCACCGACGTCGGAGTCAAGGACAAGCAGCGTTTCGTGGGCAAGCCCGTGGTGGAAAGTGGCGTGAAGCGCGGCATCGACGACGCCGATGGGCTGATCCGTGAGGCCCTCGCCGCCGCTGCGGACCCCGACGCCCGCACGGTCGCGCCCGTCCGCGGCGGAACGGCCTCGACCGGCTCGGGCGGCGACGAGCACGCGTCGTTCGGCTTGAAGCTGCGCCAGTGGCTCCTCACCGGTGTGAGCTACATGATCCCGTTCGTCGCCGCCGGCGGTCTGCTCATCGCCTTGGGCTTCCTGCTCGCCGGGTACGAGGTGGCCGGAGACCCGGCGACGGCGATCCTGCAGGACAACTCCCTGACCAACCTGCCCGATCCGTTCGAGCACACCCTGTTCGGCAGCCCGCTCATGGCGTACCTGGGAGCGCTGCTGTTCCTGCTCGGCTCCTGGGCGTTCAGCTTCCTCGTGCCCGCGTTGTCCGGGTACATCGCCTACGCCATGGCCGATCGGCCCGGTATCGCGCCCGGCTTCGTGGTCGGCTTCCTCGCCAACCAGATCGGGGCGGGCTTCCTCGGCGGCATCGCCGGCGGCTTGCTCGCCGGCATGGTCGCGGGCTGGTTCACGCGGCGCTCCGCACCCCGCTGGCTCGCGGGCCTCATGCCGGTGGTCATCATCCCGCTGGTGACGACCCTCGTCGTCGGCCTGCTCATGCTGCTGCTCATCGGCCGGCCCATCGCCGACGCCAGTTCGGCACTCACCGACTGGCTCAACGGCCTCAGCGGCGGATCGGCGCTCGTGCTCGGCGCGATCCTCGGTCTCATGATGGCCTTCGATCTCGGTGGTCCGGTGAACAAGGCGGCGTACGTGTTCGCCACGACGGGCCTCACGGCCGACGCCATCGCGTCCGGCGACGCGACCCAGCTGAAGATCATGGCGGCGGTGATGATCGCCGGCATGACGCCGCCGCTCGCGCTGGCGCTGTCGACCGCGCTGCGGCCGCGCCTGTACACCGAGGAGGAGCGCGAGAACGGCAAGGCGGCCTGGCTGCTGGGTGCCGCGTTCATCTCCGAGGGCGCGATCCCCTTCGCCGCCGCCGACCCGCTGCGCGTCATCCCGTCGATGATGCTCGGCTCCGCGGTGGCCGGCGCCATGGCGATGGGAACGGGCGTCACGCTGGCCGCTCCCCACGGCGGTGTGTTCGTGTTCTTCGCGGTGGACCACGTCCTGTGGTTCTTCGTCTCCATCGTCGCCGGTACCGTCGTCAGTGCGATCGCCGTGACGGCGGCCAAGCAGTTCGGCCGTCGCGAGCCGGTCGCATCATCCGGGGCGCCTGCGCCCGCCAACGCCTGAGAGGACCGTCATGCCCAGTAAGACCGTGACCGTCGGTTCGTCCGTCGGTCTGCACGCCCGCCCCGCCTCGACCATCGCTCAGGCGGCCAGCGAGGCCGGCGTCCCCGTGACGCTCGCGACCGCCGGCGGGCAGCCCGTCGATGCCGGCTCCGCGCTGCTCATCATGACGCTCGGCGCGAAGAAGGGCGACGAGGTCACCGTCGAGAGCGACGACGCGAGCGTCATGGAGAAGATCGCCGACCTCGTCGAGTCCGACCTCGACGCCTGATCGCGCTGAACCCAGATTTGCGCTCAGATCGTCAACCAGCGGGGGGTTCGGTTGACGTTCTCGGCGCAAATCTGGGTTCAGCGACGGCGGTACCGACCGGACACGATGCCGGTCAGCCACTCGACCGGCCCGCGGCCGAGCCAATGGGCCCACGCCCAGCCCACGAGCGCCACTCCCAGCACGATCAGCCACCAGCCCGACCAGTCGTTCTCCGGCACGGGCCGGACCTCGTCGCGGTTCAGCCACGCGATCACCGCGATCTGCAGCACGTAGAGCGACAGCGCGACCGTCCCGAGTTCGCGCACGGGGCGCAGCAGCGACTGCATCGGACGCCACGCCACGAGCAGCCCGCACAACCCGAGCACCAGCGTCACCAGCGCCGCGTCGTGCACCGCATCGGGCAGCGACCCGGACTCCACCACGTCGCCGAGCGCCGAGCGCCAGGCCGTCGCCACGAACTCGAGCCCGGCACCCACGCACACCGCGACCAGCGACCAGCTCACATCCGGACGTCGCGCGGCCCCGCTCCACACCAGCAGCGCGCCGACGAGGAAGAACGGCAACAGCGACGACACGCGGTAGTGCGGATCGGCGATGAACCAGCGGACGAGCAGCTCCCATGGGCTCGGCGAGTTGGCGATGTCGGCGTGATACCCGCCCGGCCACTCGATGGCCCGCTGCAGGGCGTCGTTGACGAACGGCGCGGCGACGAAGAGAACGGCCGCGAGCACAGCGACCACGCGGCGGCCCAGCAACAGGAGCGGTGTCCCCACGATCAGCAGACACCCGAGGATCGCGAGGACGATCGCCACCCAGCTCCCCCAGGTCTCGAGCCAGATCCCCAGTCCGATCAGCACGGCGCCGCGCAGCGTGTTGTGCCAGACGACTCTTCCCGCGGGTTCATCACGAGCGCCGAGCATGATCGCCGCCGACATTCCCATCACGAGACCGAAGAGCGGCGAGGCGACGTCGTTGATCCGCGCGAGGATCTCGCTGACGAACTCCGATCGCGCGGGAATCAGCACCTGCGCGTGGGCGATGAGCATCGCGACGATCGCGAGCCCGCGGGCCAGGTCGGGCAGGGGCCACCGATCGGCTCCGGTGGCGACGACGGGAGCGTCCGGCGCGGGCATGGGGTGATTCCATCACATGGTCAGCACGCCGGGCGCACGCTGCCGCACGAGGTAGCCTCGGGATCGTGACTGAGGCACTGGAGGACGGCGACCTGACCCTTCAGCCGACGTCGGGCTCGTCCGAGTTCATCGGCTTCGCGGTGCTCGTCGACGGCGACCGGATCGGGACCGTGGCACTGCGCCCCGAAGGCAAGCACGCGGGCTCGCTGCGCTGGAACTTCGGACCGCACGCAGAGCCGATGCTGGCCAGCCGCGCACTTCGCCTCGGCATCGAGCACGCGTTCACCGAACTGGGCTGGCGACGCGTCTCGGCGCAAGTCGATGCCGCCTCCCCCGGCGACCTGCGCGCCGCGTCCATCGCCGGCCTTCGTCGCGAGGGCGTCGCCCGGCAGGCCGACGGGCAGCACACCGTGACCGTCGCGCGGCTCGTCAACGATCCGCCGGCCGCGACGCGCGACGGCTTCATCGCGATCCTCAACGCCGGACTTCCCCGCAAGCGCGTCATCGGTCAGGGACTGCTGCGTGACGAGAACGGGCGATACCTGCTGTGCGAGCTGACCTACAAGCGCGAGTGGGACCTCCCCGGCGGGGTGGTGGAAGTCGGCGAGTCGCCCGCGACCGGCCTGGTGCGCGAACTGCACGAGGAGCTCGGCATCTCCGTGGAGGTCAAGCAGCTCGTGACGATGAACTGGCTTCCCCCGTGGCGAGGCTGGGACGACGCCTGCCTCTTCGTGTTCGACCTGGGCACCATCGCCAGTGACACCGTCGCCACCATGGCGTTGCAGCGCAGCGAGATCAAGGCCGTGCACTGGTGCGACCTGGACACGGTCCGCGAACGAGCGACGGGCGCTACCGCGGAACTTCTGGAAGCGGTGGAGGCCGGGACATTGCCCGCCTACCGCGAGGCGCCGCTCCAGCCCGAGTGAGTCCGGCTCACTGCCCGGCGGATCCCACCACGCCGCCGAACGTCCCCAACGTCGCCGCGGGCTCGTCCGATCCGGCCGGAGGGACGCGGACCAGAACCTGGTGGTAGTAGCGCAGCGAGCCGCGGCCGACGACGCCGTCGGGCCAGAACGCGCGCTGGGGAGACTCCTCCGGCCACGTCACGCGAAGTCCCGCGTCGACGTCGAAGGTGTCCTGCCGCAGCAGGGTGCCGAAGACCAGGGCGCCGCCGTCGGCGGTGCGCAACGCATAGATCTGCTCGTCCGCGGCCCAGCTCTGCGCGAAGTCGCTGCCCTCGAGGTCGGCGTTCTGCGTGGCGGTCTCCCGCATCTGGACGACGAAGGGGTCCTCAGCCCACGCGGCCGCCTCCTCGGCCTCGGGCTCGTCGAGGGCGCTCGCCAACCCCTGCAGCGCGGAGCGCGGCGCGGTCACCATGCCCTCGCCGTCATCGGGGCCCACACGTCGTGTGGCGTCACCGACGCGGCGCATCTCCGGCAGCGGGGTGTCACCGGCGAGTTCAGGGGTCGCGGTCAGCAGCCACGGGTCCGCCGCGGTCGTGCGCTCGTACACCTGGAGTTGGCGGCGGCCTGTCTCCTCGTCGCGAACGAGGGCGACGAACCAGAGCGGGTAGCTGTCGAAGCGCGGCAGCATCGTGGACTCCACCGTGAACGGACCGTCGAGCGCGAACTCCTCGCGTTCGAGCAGTTCAGCGACCTCGAACATCCCGGTGTCGACGGCCAGGACGGGCCCGGTCTCCACGGTCGAGAGCGGTTTGGCGTCGAGCGCGTCGACGGCGGCGCTGCGCACCTCGCGGTACTTCGCCACCACGTCGTCGACCTCGCTGGGCGCGACGGCGAGCTTGGCCGGGCGAAGGTCCTCGGCGGCACGCTCGCGCGGGACGGCGCAGGCGGACAACGCCAACGCGGCTGCCAGCGCGCCGGCCAGCATCGGGAGACGCCTCATCGCGGCTCCTGCTCGACCGGCGCGTCCTCGACGACGGTCTCCTCGACCACCTCGTACTCCCCCAGCTCGTCCAGTTCGTCCGCGGAGATCTCGCGTTCGGTGCCGTCCTCGTCGACGACGACGTAGACGACGTCCTCCTCGTCGGTGCGGACCAGCAGCAACTGCACGAGCGCGATGATCGCCGCTCCGGCCGCGATGAGGCCGAGCGAACGGGCGAAGCCGCCGTGCAGGCCGTAGGCGATGCTCACCTCGAGACCGCGCAGATTCGCCTCGCCGACCGAGACGATGGCGACCGAGACGGTCTCGTCGGGCAGCCGCGTGTCGATGGCGGCACCACCGAGACCACCCTGACCGTCGATCCACCAGTCGAGGGCGGTCGGCGCGGCCGGAGCCGCGGGATTGCCGTCGATCAGCCCCGTCTCCGGCGACCACGGCGTACCGAAGCCGGTGACCTCCAGGCGGCGGGTCGAGTCGAGGTAGCTCATGACGTCGACGCTGTTGCCCAGTCCGACGAAGACGGGTTTGTTGGCCGGGACCTCGGCGAGCACCTCGACCTGGAGGTTCTTCCACGTGAGGACTCCCGGCTGCGTGACGACCGCCGAGACGTCGGTGTCGATCGCGTGCGGCCCGGAGACGAAACGGCTGTCGGGACCGAGAACGACAGCACCGACGACGCCCGTCACCAACGCCGCCGCCGCGAGCGCTTGGAGCACTCGCCACCACCCGACCCGCACGATTCCCTCCCCTCGGCCGATGGGAAGAACCGTAGCGGAGGTGTGATCAGAACAACGCCGTGGCGAGGGCGCGGCGTGCCGTGGCGACCCGAGGATCGTTGATGCCGACGACGGTGAACAGCTCGAGCAGGCGCTGGCGCACGGCCTCACGCTCGTCGCCGCTCGTGCGACGGACGAGATCGATCAGCCGGGCGAAGGCGTCGTCGACGTGGCCACCCGAGACGTCGAGATCAGCCACGAGCATCTGCGCCTCGAGGTCGTCGGGGCGATCGGCTGCTGCCTGCCGCGCGGCGGCGAGGTCGGCCCCGTGGGTGCGCGCGATGAGCTTCACGCCGGCCAGTCGCTCGCCGATCTCGCTCTCGCCGGGGTGCTGCGCCTGCAGTTTCTCGTACTCCGCGATGGCGGTGGCGAAGTCACCGGCGGCGAACGCCTCATCGGCGGCGGCGAAACGCGGGTCGTCGGCCGGCTCCTCCTCGTCCGCGGGAGCGCCGGTCGCCTGACCGGAGGGAGCGGCGCGGCCCGTGAGCCCGTGCTGGGCGGCGAGCTTCACGAGTTCGTCGAAGTAGCGCGCGATCTCTGCCGCGTCGACCGTGCCCTGGAAGAGCGGCACGGGCTGCCCCTTGACGAGGCCGACGACCAGCGGCACGGCCTGCGCTCCCAAAGCCTGCGCGATGCCGGGATTGGCGTCGACGTCCACCCGGGCGACCTGGATCGCTCCCTGGTACCGCGTCGTGGCCTGCACGAGGAGGTCGGTGAAGTCGCTGCTCTGCGGCGAGCGGGGCGACCACAGCGCCAGCACCACAAGGTGCTGGAGCGAGGACTGGATGATGTTCTGGAAGTCCTGCTCGGTCGCGTCGATGACGTAGACCGCTCCGTCGGCGGCCTGACCCGGCGCGGCGGAAGGCGCCGGCTGGGAGTTCGCGAGAGCGGACAGGTCGATGGCACCGGGGCGCGAGAACGTCATGCGCCCATTGTAGGAAGTCGACCGGTGGCGTGGGGCCGGGTCGCGTGCCGGGTCCCGATCGCTCAACCGGGGGTGGCGGCGAGCAGGGCGTCCGCAGCCGTGAACGGGTCGGCGCGCCCGGACAGCACGTCCTCGGCGAGTTGATCGAGTCGGTCCTCGCTGCCCACCTCGAAGCGGCGGCTCATCTCGGCGAGCGCGATGCGTTCGACCTCCCGACGCGCCCGGGCGTGGCGCCGTCGCCGCAGCTCTCCACTGTCACGCAGATGCGTGCCGTGGTCATCGATCGCCTGCACCACGGTGTCGATGCCGTCACCCGAGGTCGCCACCGTCATGACGATCGGCGGCGTCCACGCCCCGTCCGAGCGGTGCGTCATGGACAGCATGGTGCGCAGTTCGCGGCGCGTGGTCGTGGCGCCGTCGCGGTCCGCCTTGTTGATGCAGAACACGTCGCCGACCTCGAGGATGCCGGCCTTGGCCGCCTGGATGCCGTCGCCCATCCCGGGCGCGACGAGCACGAGCGTCGTGTCGGCCAGCCCTGCGATCTCCACCTCGGACTGCCCCACACCCACGGTCTCCACCAGGATCACGTCGCACCCGGCGACATCGAGCACCCGGATCGCGTGCGGCGTCGCCCACGACAAGCCGCCGAGGTGACCGCGGCTGGCCATCGAGCGCAAGTACACGCCCGGATCGGTGGCGTGCTCCTCCATCCGGATGCGGTCGCCGAGCAGCGCACCGCCGGTGAACGGCGAACTCGGGTCGACCGCGAGCACGCCGACCGTGCGCCCCTGACGGCGCAGCGCCGTGACGAGTGCGGAGGTGCTGGTGGACTTGCCCACCCCGGGCGAACCGGTCAACCCGACGACGTGGGCACGCCCCGCGTGCGGTGCCAGCGCCGCGCTGACCTCGCGGAGCACAGGCGATTCGGCCTCGACGAGAGAGATCAGACGTGCGACCGACCTGGCCTCACCGCGACGGGCGCGGGAGACCAGGTCGGCGACGTCGTGGGGCCGGGAGCCCACTCAGTTCTTCGGGACGCGGATGATCAGCGCATCGCCCTGACCGCCGCCACCGCACAACGCGGCAGCGCCGAGTCCGCCGCCGCGCCGCTTGAGCTCCATCGCCAGGTGCAGCACGACGCGCGCGCCGCTCATGCCGATGGGGTGGCCGAGCGAGATGGCGCCACCGTTGACGTTGACGATGTCCTCGGAGATGCCCAGCTTGCGGGTCGACGCGATGCCGACCGCCGCGAACGCCTCGTTGAGCTCGACCAGATCGAGGTCGGTCGGCTGGAGGCCCTCCTTGTCCAGCGCCTTCACGATCGCGTTGGCGGGCTGGTCCTGGAGCGAGGAATCCGGTCCGGAGACCGTGCCGTGGGCGCCGATCTCGGCGAGCCACGTCAGGCCGAGCTCCTCGGCCTTGGCCTTGCTCATCACCACGACGGCGCAGGCACCGTCGGAGATCTGGCTGGCGGTGCCGGCCGTGATGGTGCCGTCCTTGGCGAAGGCGGGACGCAGCTTGCCGAGCGACTCGGCCGTGGTGTCACCGCGGACGCCCTCGTCGGAGCTGATGACGATCGGGTCGCCCTTGCGCTGCGGGATCTCGACCGGGACGATCTCGTCGTCGAACACGCCGTTCTTCTGCGCCAGCGCGGCGAGCCGGTGCGAGCGGGCACCGAAGGCGTCCTGCTCCTCACGGCTGTAGGACTCGACGGACGCGTTGCGCTGCTCGGTGAGCGAGCCCATCGCCTGGTCGGTCAGGGCGTCCCACAGGCCGTCGTACTCCATGTGGTCGAGCATCGTGGTCTTGCCGTACTTGAAGCCCTCCCGCGAACCGGTGAGCAGGTGCGGAGCCTGCGTCATCGACTCCTGACCGCCGGCGACGACGATGTCGTACTCTCCGGCGCGGATGAGCTGGTCGGCCAGCGCGATGGCGTTGATGCCCGAGAGGCACACCTTGTTGATCGTGATCGCGGGGACATCGAGCGGGATGCCGCCCTTGTACGCGGCCTGCCGGGCCGGCACCTGCCCGGCACCGGCACCGAGTACCTGGCCCATGATCACGTAATCGACCTGATCGCCGGAGATGCCGGCTCGCTCGAGGGCCCCCTTGATGGCGATACCGCCGAGATCGGAACCGGACAGGGTCTTGAGGCCGCCGAGCAGCCGTCCGATCGGCGTGCGCGCACCGGCGACGATGACGGACTGGGTCATGGGAAAGCTCCTTCGCGTGACGTTGGGCTCACTTTACTCGCGGTTAACATTCGCGGGTACCCGTGTGGCAGGGGTCACAGGACGGGCCGTCGACGTGCCACTACGCTGCGAGCATGTCCAGCGAACACCTCGTCCCCGGCCACCTGCTCGTGGCCATCGATCACGTGGGCATCGCCGTGCCCGACCTCGATGACGCGCTCGAGTTCTACGCTCGCGTTTTCGGCCTCCAGTCCGTTCACGAGGAGGTCAATGAGGAGCAGGGAGTACGCGAGGCGATGCTCGCCGTCGGTGACTCCGGCTCGTGCATCCAGCTGCTCGCCCCCCTCGACGACAGCTCCACCATCGCGAAGTTCCTCGACCGCAACGGCCCGGGCATCCAGCAGCTCGCGTACCGCGTCACCGACATCGACGCCGTCTCGGCGACGCTGCGCGAGCGCGGCGTGCGCCTGCTCTACGACGCCCCCAAGCGCGGTACGTCCGACAGCCGCGTGAACTTCGTGCACCCCAAGGACGCCGGCGGCGTTCTCGTCGAGCTGGTCGAACCGGCCACCGACCCTCACTGAGTCCAGCGGCGGGAGACCTGCGTCACACTCCGGAGCGTGGCGGACCAAGTTTCTCGTCGGTAACATCACGGCAACACCCCGACACCGGAGGACATCCCGTGCAGAACATTCTCGACGCCATCATGGCGGGCGACACCTCCTCGGAGGACTTCGCCGCCATCGACATTCCTGAGTCCTACCGTGCGATCACGGTCCACAAAGAGGACGAGACGATGTTCGAGGGCATCGCCACCAAGGAGAAGGACCCGCGCAAGAGCCTGCACCTCGACGAGGTACCGGTGCCGGAACTGGCACCCGGCGAGGCTCTGGTCGCCGTGATGGCCAGCGCCATCAACTACAACACCGTGTGGACCTCGATCTTCGAGCCCGTCTCGACGTTCCGCTTCCTGGAGCGCTACGGACGCCTGTCGGAGTACACGAAGCGGCACGACCTGCCGTACCACATCGTGGGTTCCGACCTCGCCGGCGTCGTCCTGCGCACCGGTCCGGGCGTCAATGCCTGGAAGCCGGGCGCCGAGGTCGTGGCGCACTGCCTGTCGGTCGAGCTGGAGAGCCCCGACGGCCACGACGACACGATGATGGACCCCGAGCAGCGCATCTGGGGCTTCGAGACGAACTTCGGCGGCCTCGCCGAGCTGGCGATCGTCAAGACGAACCAGCTCATGCCCAAGCCGGCGCACCTGTCGTGGGAGGAGGCCGCGAGCCCGGGTCTGGTCAACTCGACCGCGTACCGCCAGCTCGTGAGCCGCAACGGCGCCAACATGAAGCAGGGCGACGTCGTCCTGATCTGGGGTGCGTCCGGCGGCCTCGGCTCGTACGCCACCCAGATGGCCCTCAACGGCGGCGCGATCCCGGTGTGTGTGGTCTCCAGCCCCGAGAAGGCCGAGATCGTCCGGTCGATGGGCGCCGAGCTCGTCATCGACCGCTCGGCCGAGGGCTACAAGTTCTGGAAGGACGAGAGCACCCAGGACCCGAGCGAGTGGAAGCGGTTCGGCAAGAAGATCCGCGAGCTCACCGGCGGCGAGGACCCGGACATCGTCTTCGAGCACCCGGGCCGTGAGACCTTCGGCGCGTCGGTCTACGTCGCGCGCAAGGGCGGCACGATCATCACGTGCGCGTCGACCTCGGGCTACATGCACGAGTACGACAACCGCTACCTGTGGATGAACCTCAAGCAGATCAAGAGCTCGCACTTCGCGAACTACCGCGAGGCCTACGAGGCCAACCGCCTCATCGACAAGGGCCTCATCCACCCGACCGTCTCGAAGGTCTACCCGCTGGCCGAGACCGGACAGGCGGCGCTCGACGTGCACCACAACAAGCACCAGGGCAAGGTCGGCGTGCTGACGCTGGCCCCCGAGGAAGGACTGGGCGTGCGCGATCAGGAGAAGCGCGCCAAGCACCTCGACGCGATCAACCGCTTCCGCGGCGTCTGATCGCTCGCTCGCAGGGCCCGGTACCGTCAGGGACAGGGCCCTGTCGTGTTCCCAGCGTCAGCGCGGAACGTCCTTGAACACTGCGGTGGTGCGATCGGCGTAGGCCGAGGAGTCGGCCTGCTCGATCGGTCCGTCCCACGCCTGCGGCAACGGGAGGGGCACGTCCGGCGCGAGGCGCGCGACGATCTCGTCGAGGACTCGCTCGGTGTGGCCGACCCACAGATGCTTGGCGCCCTCGACCGCGACCACCTCGGCCTGCGGCACCGCGGCGAACCGCTCCCGCGCTTCGGGCGGCTGCACGTAGTCGTCGTGCTCGGGGACGATGGCGGTGAGTGGCTTGCCCGCCTCGGCCCAGGCTGCGAGGTGCTCGGGTTCGCTGTATCGCAGCGGCGGCGACAGCAGCACCGCGCCCTGCACGGCCGGGTCGAGCCCGTACATCAGCGTCAGGTCGGTGCCGAACGACCACCCGACGAGCCAGATGTTGGGCAGATCGTGGAACTCGGCGTATTCGAGGGCGGCGGCGACGTCCCACTTCTCCCCCACGGCCCGGTCGAACTCACCCTCGCTCTTGCCCTGGACGCTCTCGGTGCCGCGGGTGTTGAAGCGGAGGACCGCGATCCCGGCGAGCGCGGGCAGGCGGTACGAGGCCTTGCGGAAGACGTGGCTGTCCATCATGCCGCCGTGGGTGGGCAGCGGATGGAGACAGACCATCGTGGCCACCGGCGGGCGGTCGGCGGGTAGCGCCACCTCGCCGATGAGCGTCAGCCCGTCGGCCGTGTGCAGCTCGATCGGCTCGCGGCGGGCGGGGAGCATCGAGTTGCCGCGGATCTTCTCGGCCACGTCACACCTTTCGTCGCCAGCACGCGGTGTGCCAGTGCCGGCGTTCGTCGATCGCGTCGTCG
Source organism: Aeromicrobium camelliae (assembly GCF_003850045.1). GTDB lineage: Bacteria > Actinomycetota > Actinomycetes > Propionibacteriales > Nocardioidaceae > Aeromicrobium > Aeromicrobium camelliae. The sequence continues at coordinate 79,156 of NZ_RQJX01000009.1, forward strand.
CTGAGCAGCGACTTGAGCTCCGGCCACGCCACCACGTGCGGTGTGGCGGGGCGGATGGGGTGGAAACATCCCGGACACGTGTACGCCTTGGTCGAGGACGAGCCGGTCAGCGACCGCACCCACCAGCGGCCGTCCCGCTTCTCGACGAGCTCTTCGGAGGGGCGTACCGGCCCCTGGGGACGCGAAAGCCGCTGCGCGCGAGCGGCAGCGGCCTTGCGTCGAGACATGTGTCCATCCTACGGGCGAGGGCCCGTGGCGATGTCTCAGTAGCTGTGGAAGCCCTCCTTGGTCTTGCGACCGAGCTTGCCGTCGGCGACGAGCTTCTCCAGCGTCGGCGCCGGGGTCCAGCCCTCGTGCCCGAACGCGCCCACGAGGGTCTGCTGGATCGCCAGCGACACGTCGTTGCCCACGACGTCCAGCAGCTCGAACGGCCCCATGGGCAGACCCGTCGCCTTCATGGCGTCGTCGATCTCCTCGAGCGAGGCGCCCTCGGCCTCGTGCAAGCGGATCGCGTCGTTGAGGTACGGGAACAGCAGTGCGTTGACGATGAACCCGGCACGGTCTCCGCAGGACACGGGGTGCTTGCCGGTGGCGAAGCAGAGCGCGCGGACGGTCTCGTCGACGTCCTCGGCGGTCTGCTCCGTGGTGACGACCTCGACGAGCTTCATGACCGGGGCGGGGTTGAAGAAGTGCATGCCGATGACGTCGGCCGGGCGGCTGGTGGCGCCGGCGCACTGCGCGATCGAGAGCGAGGACGTCGTCGTGGCGAGGATCGCACCGGGCTTGCAGATCCGGTCGAGGTCGGCGAAGAGCTGCAGCTTGATGTCGAGGTCCTCGGCGATGGCCTCCACGACGAGATCGACGTCGGCGAGCGCCTCGCGCTCAGTGGCACCCGTCAGCCGAGCGAGCACCGCGGCCTTGCCGTCCTCGTCGAGCTTGCCGCGCGCGACCGCCTTGTCGAGGCTCTTGGTGATGCGGTCCAGAACGCCCTGCACCTTCTCCTCGCCCCGGCCGACGACGACGACGTCGTATCCGGACTTGGCGAACACCTCGACGATGCCCGAGGCCATGGTGCCGGTGCCCACGACACCGACAGTGCTGATCGGACGGCGGATCTGCGGGGCGTCCGCGGCCGCATCCGGGCCTTCGGAGAACGAGCCGTCGCCGGCGGCGTGCTCGGTGAGAACGGACGCCGGCTCGTGCAGCGGGTCGCCGGTGCGCTGGTGGAGTTCGCGCAGCCCCGCGACCACCGTCTCGGCACCCAGGGCGTCGATCAGAGTGAGCGGGCCTACCGGGTAGCCGCAGCCGAACTTCATGCCGGCGTCGATGTCGGCGGCCGTCGCGTAGCCGCTGCCGAACATGGTCGCGGCGTGGTTGAGGTAGGGGTAGAGCAGCGTCCGGGCGATCTGACCGTCGCGGTCGTCGGCCACGATGCGGTCCACGATGTCCTGCATGCCATAGTCTCCTTCGGGACGTCCTTGCACGAGCCGGTTACCGGCTGGTAGCAAAGCGTAGCCCACGCCACACCTACCCGGAGGGGAGACTCGCGTTGAGGGTCGTCATCGCCCGTTGCCAGGTCGACTACGCCGGTCGGCTCACCGCCCACCTGCCGCTCGCCACCCGGCTCATCATGGTCAAGGCGGACGGCTCGGTGCTCGTGCACTCCGACGGAGGTTCGTACAAGCCGCTCAACTGGATGAGCCCGCCGTGCCGCCTCCGCGAGGGCGTGGCCGAGGACGGCGTCATCGAGTGGACGGTCTCGGCGACCAAGTCCGACGACACACTGCGGATTCGCATCGAGGAGATCCTCCACGACTCCTCGCACGACCTCGGCGTCGATCCGGGCCTGCAGAAGGACGGTGTGGAGAAGCACCTCCAGGAACTGCTCGCCGAGCACACCGCGGCGCTAGGCGAGGGCATGAGCCTGGTGCGCCGCGAGCACATGACGGCCATCGGCCCGGTCGACCTGCTGTGCCGGGATGCGGCCGGAGCGTCGGTGGCCGTGGAGATCAAGCGTCGCGGCGAGATCGACGGCGTCGAGCAGCTCACTCGGTACCTCGAACTCATGAACCGTGATCCGGCGCTGCGGCCGGTGCGGGGCATCTTCGCCGCGCAGGAGATCAAGCCGCAGGCCCGCGTGCTGGCCGAGGACCGCGGCATCACCTGCGTCGTCGTCGACTACGACGAACTCCGCGGCATCGACGACCCGAGCCTGCGCCTGTTCTGAACCCAGATTTGCGCGCTAACCGTCAACCGCGCGGGGCGCGGGTCGACGCTTAGCGCGCAAATCTGGGGTCTAGGCGCCGGCGATGGGCGGTGCGGTCGGGTCGGACTCCTCGCCGGTCTCCTCGCGGGCGACCCAGTCCTCGATGCGCTCGAGGTCGTCCTTGGAGCGGGTGACGACGGCCAGCAGATCGCTCATCTTGGCGACCTCCTCGACCTGCTCCTTGATGAACCACTGCATGAACTGATCGGACGCGAAGTCCGACGACTCGCGGGCGATGCGGGTGAGTTCGTTGATCTGCGCGGTGACGCGCTTCTCCTGGTCCAGCGCGAGCTGGACGGGCGCCACGACGTCGGCGAAGTCCATGATCGGTGCCTCGAGCGCCGGAATGACGACCTTGGCGTCGGCGTCCAAGAGGTACTGCACCATCATCATCGCGTGGTCGCGTTCCTCGATGGCCTGCGCGTAGAACAGCGCTGCCATCTGCGGCATCGTCAGCGCGTCGTAGTACGTCGCGATCGCGACGTACTGCTGGTGGGCGGCGAACTCGTGCCCGATCTGCTCTTGCAGCTTCTCGACGAATGCCGGAGCGGCCATGTGATGTTCTCCTGTCTCGCGAAGTGAGGGCAGCCTCACTTCCGGTGATAATCTCGCAACGTGCCCAAGCCGAAGAAGAAGTGCTGCGAGAGCAAGCCGCGCTGTAAGCGCTGCCCCATCCGCATGCTCAAGGACGGCACACTTCCCGACGGCTACACGGTCAAAAAGCGCAAGCTCGTCAAGGTCAAGAAGAAGGACCAGACCAGCAAGGCCGCCTGACCGCGCGGCATTCCGAGCCTAGGCGAGTCGATCCTGTCGCGCTACGAAGGCCAGGCACACCGACGTTGGGTGTGCCTGGCCTTCGTCGTGATCAGCTCAGACCATTGGCCTTGCGGATCTCCTCGACCACGCGGCCCATGATCTCGGTCATGCCGAAATCCTTGGGGGTGAAGACCGCGGCGATGCCGGCGGCTTCGAGCCGCCGTGCGTCCGACTCGGGGATGATGCCGCCCACGATGACCGGAACGTTGTCCAGCCCGGCTTCGACCAGTCCGCGCTGGATCTCGGGCACGAGTTCCATGTGCGAGCCGGACAGGATCGACAACCCGACGACATCGACATCCTCGGCCACCGCCGCCGAGACGATCTGGCTCGGCGTCAGGCGGATGCCCTGGTAGATGACCTCGAACCCGGCATCGCGGGCGCGCACGGCGACCTGCTCGGCGCCGTTGGAGTGGCCGTCGAGCCCCGGCTTGCCGACGAGGAACCGGAGCCGGCGTCCGCCGAGCTCCTCCCCCGTCGCCTTGACCCGCTCGCGCACCGCGGTGAGCTCCGCCCCTGCCTCGGTGACGCCGACGACGCCGCTGACACCGGTCGGGGCGCGGTACTCGCCGAAGACCTCGCGCAGCGCCCCGGCCCACTCGCCGACCGTGGCGCCCGCACGCACGGCGGCGAGCGTCGCCTCCATGAGGTTCTCGTCCGTCTTGGCCACGGCCTGCACCTTGGCCAGCGCCTCGTCGACCGCCGCCTGATCGCGCTGCTCGCGCCACGCCTGCACGTCGGCGATGGCGTTGGCCTCGGCCTGCGGGTCGGCGACCATGATCGCCGCGTCGAGGTCGGCCGTGAGCGGCGACGGCTCGGTCTCGGTGTAGGAGTTCACGCCGACGACCTTGATGTCGCCGGACTCGATCTTGGCCCGACGTTCGGCGTGCGAGGACACCAGCGCCTGCTTCATGTAGCCCGACTCGACAGCGGCCACCGCACCGCCCATCGCCTGCACTCGGTCGATCTCGGCCTTCGCGCCCTCCACCAACTCGGCGACCTTGGCCTCGATGACATGCGAGCCGTCGAAGATGTCGTCGTACTCGAGCAGGTCGGACTCGAAGGCGAGGACCTGCTGGAGGCGCAGCGACCACTGCTGGTCCCACGGACGCGGAAGACCCAGCGCCTCGTTCCAGGCCGGCAACTGCACCGCGCGAGCGCGAGCCTTCTTGCTGAGCGTGACGCCCAGCATCTCCAGCACGATGCGCTGCACGTTGTTCTCCGGCTGCGCCTCGGTCAGGCCGAGCGAATTGACCTGCACGCCGTAGCGGAAGCGGCGCATCTTGGGGTCCTGCACGCCGTAGCGCTCACGCGTGATCTCGTCCCACAGCTCACCGAAGGCGCGCATCTTGCACATCTCCTCGATGAAGCGCACACCGGAGTTGACGAAGAACGAGATGCGGCCGACGACCTTCTCGAACTTGTCCTCAGGCACCTGGCCGGAGTCCTTGACCGCGTCGAGCACGGCGATCGCCGTCGACAGCGAGAACGCGAGCTCCTGCACCGGCGAGGCGCCGGCCTCCTGCAGGTGATAGCTCGAGATGTTCAGCGGATTCCACTTGGGGATGTGGTTGACCGTGTACGCGATCATGTCGGTGGTCAGCCGCATCGACGCCTCCGGCGGGAACACGTACGTGCCGCGCGAGAGGTACTCCTTGATGATGTCGTTCTGCGTCGTGCCGGCGAGAGCCGCGGCGTCGACGCCCTGCTCCTCGGCCGCGACCTGGTACATCGCCAGCAACCACATCGCCGTGGCGTTGATGGTCATCGACGTGTTCATCTCGCCGAGCGGGATGTCCTGGAACAGCCGGCGCATGGCCCCCAGATGCGGGATCGGCACCCCGACCTTGCCGACCTCCCCGCGGCTGAGCTCATGGTCGGGGTCGTAGCCGGTCTGCGTCGGCAGGTCGAAGGCGACCGAGAGACCGGTCTGTCCCTTGGCGAGGTTGCGACGGTACAGCGCATTCGACTCCGCGGCCGAACTGTGGCCGGCGTAGGTGCGCATCACCCAAGGCTTGTCTGGCATGGCCACACGTTACCGCTAGGTAACGGAACTGGGCACCCGCCGGACTGTGATGCGGACCACGTCGAGGTGCCGTCACCGCTCAGCTGCGCGGAACGAGCAGCTCCTCGCGAATGACATGCTTGGTGAGCTTGCCCGACGGATTGCGCGGCAATTGTTCGACGCGCACCGCTTCGCGCGGGAGCTTGTACCGGGCGACCTTGTCAGCGAGGTGCGCGCGAAGCTCCTCGATCGACACGTCCTCGCCGTCGGCACTGACGTACACGGCGACGACGACCTCGCCCCATTCGGGCTCCGGCCGGCCCACCACCGCGATGTCCGCGATGCGCGGGTGCCCGCGCAGCGCCTCCTCCACTTCCTGAGAGTGCACGTTCTCACCGCCCACGATGATGATGTCCTTGAGGCGGTCGACGATGAAGAGGTAGCCGTCCTCGTCGACGCGCGCGACGTCGCCGGTGCGGAACCACGGTCCGACGAAGCTCTCACGGGTGGCGTCCTCGTTGTCGTGGTATCCGCACATGCGGGTGTCGGCCCTCAACCAGATCTCGCCGGTGCCGCCCGGGCCGACATCCGATCCGTCGATCCCGACCACACGCAGGTCGACCCCCGGGTGCCCGCCGCGACCGACGGACCCGGCCTTGGTGACCTGCTCGTCCGGGTACAGGGCCGTGCCGACCGGTCCCATCTCGCTCATGCCGTAGACCTGGAAGAACCGGTCCGTGCCGTACGCCTCGATGAGCGAGATGGCCACCTCCCGGCCGAGCGGCGCTCCGCCGTAGATCCACTTGTTCACACTGGAGAGGTCGAACGCCGCCAGGTCGAGCTTGCCGGCTTTAGCGAGCTGGACCGGCATCGTGTAGGCGATCGGGGCTCCGAAGAACGCCGTGACCCGGTGCCGCTGGACGTTCTGGAGCATCTGCACGGGGTGGTACTCGCGCTGCAGGATCACCGTCGCACCGAGGAACATCATCGTGAGGAACCAGCAGTTGAGCGGCGCTGCGTGCCAGATCGGCATGGCGATGAGGAAACGTTCATCACGCGTGAAACCGAGCGTCGACACCATCAAGGGCGAGGCGCTGCTGATCGTCCGATGCGTGTGCACGCACGCCTTCGGCGAACTTGTCGTGCCGGAGGTGAAGAGGTACTGGGCCGGGGCATCGATGTCGTCGTCCACCGCGCTCTCGATCGGCGTGCACGTCTCGGCGAGTTCGTCGAACGCCTCGAGGCCGTCGACCACGGCCTCTGTAGTCATCCAGGTGATGCCCGAAGCTGCGTCCGTGGCGATGGAAGCGAGGTCAGCGGCGACGACACCGACCACCGCTCCACTGTGTTCGACGGCGTAACGGACCTCGGGGACGGTGAGCTTGTGATTGACCGGCACCAGCACGCCACCCGCGAACCAGGTTCCGAAGGCAGCGACGACGAAACCGGGGGTGTTGAAGGCCATGACAGCGACACGGTCTCCCGGCTGCACACCCCGGTCGACGAAGGCGGACGCCGCGCGCCGGGCCCGATCCAGCAGCTCGCCGTAGGTCAAGGTGACGTCGTCGGCCACCACCGCCACCTTCTCTGGCGTGGTGCGGGCGGCGCGCTCGAGTACCGCTGTCAGGTGCATGGTCTTCCTCCTGCTCCGGGGGTGTGGGTAGTATTGAACCATGTTTCATTCCTTCGTGAGGGTGTGACCCGTGCCCTACCGTGAGACGGACGCCACGCGCCGGCGCGCCGAGGAGCGCCGCGCCGGTCTGCTTCGCGCCGCGCGGGAGCTGGTGGCGCGCCACGGCTTCGCGGGAGCCAAGATCACCGCGATCGCCCAGGAGTGCGGCACGAGCGTGGGCCTCGTGTACACCTACTTCGACAATCGCGACGAACTCCTGGCGACGGTCTTTCGCGAGTCTGCATCGCACGAGCTGACTGCGGTGCGATCGGCGACGGCGGCCGCCGATCCCGCAGCCCACGCACGTCTCGACGCGTTCATCCGCACGTTCGCCGGGCGCGCATTGCGCGGACGCCAGCTCGCATGGTCGCTGTTGTTCGAGCCCGTCTCCCCCATCGTCGAAGCCGAACGCTTAACGTATCGCCGCGCCTACGTCGACCTCGCGGAGAGCATCCTGCGCGACGGCATCGCCGACGGTACCTTCGCGCCGCAGAACGTCGGGCTCAGCGGTGCCGCGCTGATCGGAGCGATCAGTGAGTCGCTCGTCGGTCGGCTCAATCCCGTCGGCTACGACGGTCTCGACGCCCTGGAGGACGCCGTCATCGTCGACGCCATCGTCACCTTCTGTTGCCGCGCCCTCGGCGCATCCACCTCTGTCCCAACCAGCCGTCAGGAGACACCATGAGCACAGCGACCCACGAGGTGACCAACCAAGCTCCCCCGCGTACCGGGATCAACGAGTTCACCAGCAACCCTGCGCTCGTCGAGGCCGTACACCGTTACGGCGGGGGCTGGGCGCACGACCGACTGTCGGACATCGGCGCCTTGGTCGGGCGGGCGGACTTCCAGCGCGACGCCGAGCTCGCCAACGTCTTCACACCGGAGTTCTCCAGCCATGACCGCTGGGGACACCGCGTCGACGAGGTCCGCTTCCACCCCGCGTATCACCGCATCTTCGGCGACGCGATCTCCCACGGAGCGCACACGTCGTGCTGGTCCGGGTCCCGCGAGGGGGCGCACGTGGCTCGCGCTGCGACGTTCATGGCGTTCGCCCAGATCGAACCCGGGCATGCCTGCCCGGTCAGCATGACCCACGCCGTCGTGCCGTCGCTGCGGTTGGCCTCGCCCGAGGTGGCTGAGTTCTGGCTTCCCAAAGTCCTTTCGACCTCCTATGACCCGGAGCTGCGCGACCCCGCGACGAAGGACAGTGCGGTCTTCGGCATGGCGATGACCGAGAAGCAGGGCGGCTCTGACGTGCGCGCCAACACCACGCACGCAGTTCCGGCAAGCGACGGTACGTGGCGTCTCACCGGGCACAAGTGGTTCTGCTCCGCCCCGCAGTCGGACGCGTTCCTCGTGCTCGCGCAGACGCCCGAAGGACTGTCGTGCTTCCTCGTTCCGCGGGTCCTTCCCGGCGGCGAGCGCAACGGCTTCTTCATTCAGCGCCTCAAGAACAAGCTCGGCAACAAGTCCAACGCCTCGTCGGAGATCGAACTGGTCGACGCATCGGGCTGGCTCGTCGGCGAGCCCGGCCGCGGCGTGCGGACGATCATCGAGATGGTGAACCAGACGCGGCTCGACTGCATCCTCGGCTCGGCCGCCGGCATGCGTCAGTCCGTGGCGGAGGCGTCCTGGCACGTGGCACATCGCCAGGCGTTCGGCGCGACCCTCGTCGACCAGCCGGCGATGACGGCGGTGATCGCCGACCTGCAACTCGAGGCCGAGGCGGCGACATGGACGGCGATTCGCGCCAGCGCGGCCTTCGACGCGGACGACGACGAGTCGGCCGCGTTCGCCCGGCTCGCCACGGCCGTCGCGAAGTACTGGGTGTGCAAGCGTGGGCCGCACCACGCCTACGAGGCGCTCGAGTGCCTCGGCGGCAACGGGTACACGGAGGACTTCCCGCTCGCCCGCCGCTACCGCGAACAACCCGTCATGGCGGTCTGGGAGGGCTCAGGCAACGTCATCGCGCTCGACGTGCTGCGCGCGATGGCCCGCGAGCCGCAGGCGGTCGATGCGTTCGTGCGCGAGGTCGGCCACGCGGCCGGGCATTCGACGACCTTCGATGCGCATCTCAAGCAATTGCACGCGCTCCTCGGCGAGGCAGCCGCCGACCCGCAGGCCGCTCCTCGGATCGCGCGGCGGGTCATCGAGTCGATGGCGCTCGCGCTTCAGGCGTCCATCCTCATCCGCGAAGCTCCGGCCGTCGTGGCCGACGCGTTCGTCGCCGCGCGTCTGGGCGAGGACCGCGGCATGGAGTACGGCACCCTCCCGGCGACCGTCGACGCTGCCGCGCTCGTCGCCCGCACCGGGATCGAACGCTGATCGACGCCCGCCGAGTGGTGCGGATGCGCCCGCGAGCGGTGCGAATTCGTCCTCGCAGCGGCGGTGGCGTGACGAATCTGCACCACTCGCGGGCCCGGGCGCGGGGAATTCGGGACGGACGCGGGCCGGAGGGGACGGGCCTCGGTGCGGCCGCTCGCGCCTAGACTCGGGTCATGGTGAATCTGACGCGCATCTACACGCGCACCGGCGACGACGGCACGACGGCGCTGGTCGACATGAGCCGCACGTCCAAGAACGACACGCGCCTGGTCGCCTACGCCGACGTGGACGAGGCGAACTGCCACATCGGCGTCGCGCTGTCGCTCGGCGAACTCGACGACGACGTCGTCGCGGTACTCACCCACATCCAGAACGACCTCTTCGACGTCGGGGCGGATCTGGGCGCTCCCGTCGTCGAGAACCCGGAGTATCCCCCGCTGCGGGTCGAGCCCGACTACATCGACCGGCTCGAGCAGTGGTGCGACAGCTACAACGAGGCCACGCCCAAACTGCGATCGTTCATCCTTCCCGGCGGCACCCGGGCGGCCGCCGAACTCCACGTCGCGCGGACCGTCGCCCGTCGTGCCGAGCGCTCGGCGTGGTCCGCGTTGGAGGAACACGGCGACAGCATGAACGTCCTCACCGCGAAGTACCTCAACCGGCTCAGCGATCTGCTCTTCATCCTCGCCCGCTACGCGAACCGCGAGCACGGCGACGTGCTCTGGGTGCCCGGCGGGGAACGCGGGACCACGAGCTGACACCACGAAGGGGCCGTCCGGTCGGACGGCCCCTTCGTCGTGCGTCTCTCAGTACCAGTCGATACGAGTCGGCGTGTACCAGTCGATCGCCGGCTTGGCCGGCTTGGTGACGGCACTCTTGGCGGTGTCCACTGTGGCAGCGTTCGAGGGGGCCGGGATGCTCAGCACAACCGCGGCGGCCACGAACGTGGAGGCGATCATCTTCTTCACGTCTTCATCCTGACACAGAAGAACTAGGTCGCGCACGCCTTTTCGGCTATCGCGACTACACGACCTTGTTGACCCCGCGGCCCGGTGGTGACGATTCGAGCCACGCGAGGAGACCGGTCAACGCGGAGGGACTCAGCGCCAGCTGGCGCACCGGGGTGGGATTCTCGGTGCGCACCACCACGTGTCCGTCGTGGATCGCGTACCCCTCGGCGCCCTGCGGTTCGCGCCTGCCCTCGATGAGCACGTCGCCTCGAGGGAACCGGTATTTGGGTCGTAGCGACAGGGAGAACGTGCGGTACCAGCTCACGTCGCCGGCGCCGTAGACCGCGATCCCGAGGATCCAACCACGTGCCGACGCGTCCTCGTTGCGGTTGACGCTCATCTCGAAGGCGCCGCCGCGGCGGGTGAGCCACCGGCGACGCACGGCGAGCGTGATGAGCAACGCCACGCCGAGGAGGACGAGGAGGGCGAGGGAGTCAACCAGCCACAGCCACAGCGGCATGATTCACTCCCTCGCCCAACTCAGGCCGCCTTACCGAGCAGGCGCAGCTTGACTTCGGCGCGATGACGCGCGTCGTCGTCGTCGGCCGCCTCGGCCTGGGCGAGCTCGTGGCGCACCTCGGCCTCGTCGATCTCCTCGAGCAGCCACGTGTCCTCGCTGAGGATCGACACGTGATCATCCGCCACGGAGAGGAACCCGTCCCCCACCGCGGCCTGGACGATCGGGCCCTCGATCGGCTTGATCATGACGACGCCCGGAACCAGCAGCGAGAGCAGCGGCGCGTGGCCGGCGAGCACGCCGAGGTCGCCCTCGGACGTGCGCGCGATGATCTCCGACGCCTCGCCGGACCAGACCACACGGTCGGCCGCGACGAGCTCGATCTGCAAGGGCCCCGCCATCAGGAGTTCTTCTGGATCTCGGCCCACTTCTTGTCGACGTCGTCCAGACCGCCGCACATGAAGAAGGCCTGCTCGGCCACGTGGTCGTACTCGCCGTCGCAGATCTTGGTGAAGGCGTCGATCGTCTCGTCGAGCGGGACGGTCGAGCCCTCGATGCCGGTGAACTGCTTGGCGACGTACGTGTTCTGGCTGAGGAAGCGCTGGATGCGACGAGCGCGCGACACGATCGTCTTGTCCTCTTCGCTCAGCTCGTCGACACCGAGGATCGCGATGATGTCCTGGAGCTCCTTGTTGCGCTGCAGGATCGACTTCACGCGCGTCGCGGTGGTGTAGTGATCCTGGCTGATGTAGCGCGGGTCCAGGATGCGCGACGTCGAGGTCAACGGGTCGACGGCCGGGTAGATGCCCATCGACGCGATCTCACGGTTGAGCTCGGTCGTGGCGTCCAGGTGCGCGAACGTCGTGGCCGGAGCCGGGTCCGTGTAGTCGTCAGCGGGCACGTAGATCGCCTGCATCGAGGTGATCGAGTGGCCGCGCGTCGACGTGATGCGCTCCTGCAGCACGCCCATCTCGTCGGCGAGGGTCGGCTGGTAGCCGACGGCCGAGGGCATGCGGCCCAGCAGCGTCGAGACCTCCGAGCCGGCCTGCGTGAACCGGAAGATGTTGTCGATGAACAGCAGCACGTCCTGCTTCTGAACATCGCGGAAGTACTCCGCCATGGTCAGGGCGGACAGGGCGACGCGAAGACGCGCTCCCGGGGGCTCGTCCATCTGACCGAAGACGAGCGCGGTCTGTCCGAGGACGCCCGCCTCCTCCATCTCGGCGATGAGGTCGTTGCCCTCACGCGTGCGCTCGCCGACGCCGGCGAACACCGAAACGCCGCCGTGGTCGCGGGCGACACGGGCGATCATCTCCTGGATCAGCACGGTCTTGCCGACGCCGGCACCACCGAACAGGCCGATCTTGCCGCCCTGCACGTACGGGGTCAGCAGGTCGATGACCTTGATGCCGGTCTGGAACATCTGCGTCTTGGACTCGAGCTGGTCGAACGCCGGAGCCTTGCGGTGGATGCCCCAGCGCTCCTCGACCTCGAAGGTCTCGCCCTCTTCGAGATTGAGCACGTCGCCGGTGGTGTTGAACACCTTGCCGAGCGTCGCGTTGCCCACGGGCACCGTGATCGGCTCCCCGGTGTCGATGACGGTGCTGCCGCGGACGACGCCGTCGGTGGGACGGAGGCTGATCGCGCGGACCATGCCGTCACCGATGTGCAACGCGACCTCGAGCGTGAGGGTCTCCTTCACACCCGCGACCTCGGTGTCGACCTTGAGCGCGTTGTAGATGTCGGGCATGGCGTCGGACGGGAACTCGATGTCGAGCACCGGACCGATCACCCGGGCGACGCGGCCCGTGGCGGTCTTCTTCTCTTCGACGGTGGCAGTCATGTCTCTCACTCACTCCCAGCGGCGTCGGCGAGCGCGTTCGCGCCACCCACGATCTCGCTGATCTCCTGGGTAATGCCAGCCTGGCGGGCCTGGTTGGCAATGCGGGTGTACTTCTGGATGAGGTCCTCGGCGTTGTCCGTCGCGGACTTCATGGCCTTCTGGCGCGCTGCCAGCTCCGAGGCCGCCGCCTGCAAGAGGCAGTAGTAGATCCGGCTGTGGACGTACTTGGGCAGCAGCGCGTCCAGCACCTCGTTGGTGCTCGGCTCGAACTCGTACAGCGGGAGCAGATCACCTTCGGCGGGCGGCTCAGTGCCCTCGACGACCTCCAGCGGGAGCAGACGGATCGTCGACGGCTCCTGCGTCAGCATCGACCGGAAGCGCGTGAACACGATGTGCAACTCGTCCACGGCGAGGCGCGGGTCCACCGCATCCTCGTCGGACTCGTCGGACTCGTCCGCCTGGAAGGCCGCGACGAGCGTGTTGCCGATCGTGCGTGCATCGTCGTACGTGGGCTTGTCCGAGAAACCGGTCCACGACTCGACGAAATCACGCTGCCGGAACTTGAAGTACGTCTCGGCCTTGCGTCCGGCGAGGTAGTAGTCGACCGACTTGCCCTCCCCGCGCAGCTTCTCGGCGAGGCGCTCGGCCTCCTTGAGCACGCTGGCCGAGTAGGCACCCGCCAGACCACGGTCGCTGGAGATGACCAGCACCGCGGCCCGGGTCGGGTTCTCCTTCTCGGTGGTCAGGGGGTGGTCGACGTCCGAGAACGTCGCCACCGCCGAGACCGCGCGAGTCAGCTCACGAGCGTACGGCGCTGCCGCCGCCGCCTGCTGCTGTGCCTTGATGATGCGTGAGGCGGCGATCAGCTCCATGGCGCGCGTGATCTTCTTCATCGACTGGGTCGACTTGATCTTCGCGCGGTATTCGCGGAGCGAAACGGCCATGCTCAGCCTCGCTTCTGCTTGACGATCTGCTCCTGCTCGACGTCCTCGTCGCCGAGTGCCTCGAACTCCTCGCGCCCGGCCTTGATCGAGTGACCCTCACTGGTCTCGAACTGGTCCAGGAACGAGTCGTACGCGGCTTCGAGAGCCTGCTCGCTGTCGTCCTCGAACTTGCCGCTCTCGCGGATCGCGTCCAGGACACCCGCGTGCGAGCGCTTGACGTAGTCGAGGAACTCCGTCTCGAAACGGTGCACGTCGGTGACAGGCACCGGGTCGAGCTTGCCCGTGGTGGCGGCCCAGATGGACACGACCTGCTGCTCCACCGGGAACGGCTGGTACTGGTCCTGCTTGAACAGCTCCATCAGGCGCTGACCGCGGGCCAGCTGCGCCTTCGAGGCGGCGTCGAGGTCGGACGCGAACATCGCGAAGGCCTCCATCGCCCGGTACTGGGCGAGCTCGACCTTGAGCGAGCCGGTGACGGCCTTCATCGACTTGGTCATCGCCGCACCGCCCACGCGCGACACCGAGATGCCGACGTCGACGGCCGGACGCTGGTTGGCGTTGAACAAATCCGACTGCAAGAAGATCTGACCGTCGGTGATCGAGATGACGTTGGTCGGGATGTACGCCGACACGTCGTTGGCCTTGGTCTCGATGATCGGCAGACCGGTCATCGAGCCCGCGCCGAGCTCGTCGCTCAGCTTGGCGCAACGCTCCAGGAGCCGGCTGTGCAGGTAGAACACGTCGCCGGGGTACGCCTCACGGCCCGGCGGGCGACGCAGCAGCAGCGACACGGCGCGGTAGGCCTCGGCCTGCTTCGACAGGTCGTCGAAGACGATCAGGACGTGCTTGCCCTGGTACATCCAGTGCTGGCCGATCGCCGAGCCGGTGTACGGGGCGAGGTACTTGAAGCCCGCCGAGTCCGACGCGGGGGCCGCGACGATCGTCGTGTACTCCAGCGCGCCCGCGTCCTCGAGCGCGCCGCGCACCGAGGCGATGGTCGAGCCCTTCTGGCCGATGCCGACGTAGATGCAGCGGACCTGCTTGCTCGGATCGCCGGTCTCCCAGAACTCCTTCTGGTTGATGATCGTGTCGATCGCGATGGCGGTCTTGCCGGTCTGGCGGTCGCCGATGATCAGCTGACGCTGACCACGACCGATCGGCGTCAGCGAATCGATCGCCTTGATGCCGGTCAGCAGCGGCTCGTGCACGCTCTTGCGCTGGACGACCGAGGGAGCCTGAAGCTCGAGGGCGCGGCGGCCTTCGGTCTCGATCTCGCCGAGACCGTCGATCGGGTTGCCGAGCGGGTCGACGACACGGCCGAGGTAGCCCTCGCCCACCGGCACGGAGAGAACCTCACCCGTGCGGCGGACCTGCTGGCCCTCCTCGATACCGGCGAAGTCACCCAGGATGACGACACCGATCTCGCGCACGTCGAGGTTCTGGGCGAGACCGAGGGTGCCGTCCTCGAACTCGAGCAGCTCGTTGGCCATGACCGAGGGAAGACCCTCGACGCGGGCGATGCCGTCACCGGCCTCCGCGACGATGCCGACTTCCTCGGCCTTGTCCGCGGTCGGCGAGTAGTCCGACACGAACTTCTGCAACGCGTCGCGGATCTCGTCCGGACGGATCGAGAGTTCCGTCATTTTGTGCCTGCCTTCTTGAGGTAGAGATCGGGGTTAGCCAGCGAGCGCCCGGCGGGCGGTCTCGAGGCGGGTGGACATCGTGGCGTCGACGACCTCGTCGCCCACGGTGACGGCGATGCCGCCCACGACGGCAGGATCGACGATCACGTTGAGCTGGACGTCGTTGCCGTACTTGCGCTGCAGGGCTGCGGCGAGCCGGTCGCGCTCGGAGGCATCGAGCTCGTACGCGACGCGCACCGTGGCGACCGTGCGACCACGACGCGCAGCGACGAGCCGGTCGAAGCGGCGGAGCACCTTCTCAAAGGAGCCCGTGCGGCCCACGGATGCCTGCTGCAGGACGGCGAGCGTCTCGTCGGTCACCTTGCCGCCGAAGACCTCCGTGAGCAGCTGCTTCTTCAGCGACGCGGGCGCCGCCTTGTCGCTGACCGCCCGGCGCAGGCCCATGTCGTCGATGACGACCTGGCCGGCCTCGAACAGCTCGTTCTCGAACCGCTCTGCGATTCCAGCATTTTCAGCGGCTCGCACATAGGCCACGATACCGGCCTGCTCCAAGCCGTCGGTGAAGTCGCGGCCAGCGGCCCACCGTCCGGCAACGGCCGCGTCGAGCACCTTCTCGGTGTCAGACGAGACCTTGCCGCCGAAGATCGACCGGACGAGGGCCTGCTTCGCCTCGGTCGCCGTCGACGGGTCGGTCAGGACCCGGCGCAGCGCCGGTGCCCGATCGATCGCGTCGACCACGGTGAAGAGCTGGGAGCCGAGATCACGGGCGTCGCCCTGGGCCGCGTCGACCGCGGCCAGGACGGCGTCCAGCGATGTCGCTGACGTTCCGCGCATCAGTTGGCTGACCCCTCGAGCTCGTCGATGAACCGGGCCACCGTGCGCTTCTGACGGTCATCATCGGCGAGGGACTCCCCCACGATGCGACCGGCCAGCTCGGTGGCCAGGGCGCCGACCTCGCTCTTGAGCTGAGCCACCACCTGGGCGCGCTCGGCCTCGATCTGCGCGTGCGCGGTCGACGTGATGCGCTCGGCCTCGGCCTGAGCCTGAGCCCGCATCTCGGCGATGATCTGGGCGCCCTGCTCCTTGGCCTCCTCGCGGATCGCCGCCGCCTCGTGGCGGGCGTCCGCGAGCTGCGCGGTGTACTGCTCGAGTGCGGCCTTGGCCTCGTTCTGTGCCTGCTCGGCCTCGGCGATGCCCCCCTCGATCGCGGCGGTCCGCTCGGCGTACGCCTTCTCGAAGCGCGGGACCACGAACTTGGCGATCGCGGCGACGAGCAGGAGGAAGACGACCGCGCCCAGAACGATCTCGACGGTATGCGGGACGAGCGGATTCGGCTCGCCGGCGGCCGCCATGAGCGATTCGGACATGCTGCTCCTTGGTGTTAGTACGCCAGTCGGTCGCCGGCGATCAGATCACGAACGCGAGGGCGATACCGATGATGGCGAGAGCCTCGGCGAGGGCGAAGCCCAGAATGGCGATCGGCTGCAGACGGGACTGCGCCTCGGGCTGACGGGCGACGCCGTTGATGTACGCGGCGAAGATCAGACCCACGGCGACGGCCGGACCGATGGTCGCGAGACCGTAGCCGAGCATGTTGAGGGAGCCTTCCACGGCTTTTCCTTTCGTCGTGACGCTCCAAGCGTCTGTTCTGGACCCGAGCGGTCCGGGAATGGTGGGACGTATTCAGTTGTGCCGCTCCGTGGCCGGAGCGAAGTCTGGTGGCTCAGTGCTCGTCGGCGAGCGATTCCCCGAGGTAGGTGGCCGTCAGCAGGGTGAAGACGTACGCCTGCAGGAACATGATCAGCAGCTCGAGGACGGTGACGGCGCCGAACATCACGAACGACAGCACGCCGGCGACGCCGTTGATGAGGCTCGTGGACTCGAAGAGCAGGTATTCGCCACCGAAGGCGAACAGCATGAGCAGCAGGTGACCGGCGAACATGTTGGCGAACAGACGCAGCGAGAGCGTCGCCGGCCGCACCAGGATGTTCGACAGGAACTCCAGCGGCATGATGATCACGAGGACCGGGCCCTTGACGCCGGTGGGGATCGTGACGTGCTTGAGGTAGCCGAGGAAACCGTGCTTGCCGATGCCCACGCCGATGTAGAGGACCCATGTCAGCAGTGCCAGACCCAACGGGAAGCCGAAGTGCGACATCGTGGGGTACTGGATGAACGGGATGAGGCCGAAGTAGTTGTTCACTGCGATGAACAGGAACAGCGAGAACAGGTACGGCACGAACTTCATGAAGTGCTCGGAGCCGATGCTCTCGCGGGCGATGCCATTGCGCACGAACCCGTAGACGTACTCGCCCGCGAATTGCAAACGCCCGGGCACAACGGCGGCCGGGCGAGCAGCGAGATAGGTGAAGGCGAAGACGAGGATCGCGGCGAGCACGACGAGAACCATCGGCTTGGTGACCTCGCCGAACAACGGCGGCAAGTGGAAATCGGCGGGTCCGGGCGGGGCGAACCCTTCACCGCCGGAAGCGGCGCTGATCACGGTCGCGATCGTCAAGTCGTCAATCCTTCTGTGGCGCGGTTGCGTGGCGAACCGCCTGGGCTTGCGTCACGGGAGCACAGTGCGCGGGAGAGACGCCGCTCACTGCCCCTCCAACTTATCAGGGGCACTGTCAGGGTCGTCAGGCAGGTCGAAGGTCGGCACCCTCGCGCGGGTGTCGTCAATGGTGCGGGTCACGAGCCAGACGATGGTGGCGACGATGACCGTACCACTCAGGATGACCCGGTCAAGTGGTCCAGCGGGACGCGTGAAGTCCTGAAGGACGATGAACAGCGCCAGCAGCGCCGCGATCTTGGTCAGGTAGAACAGCATCGACGTGGCCATCGACGCGTGCGGCAGCACCTTGACCATGGGCCCGAGCACTGCCGCGGTCGAGCCGAGGAAGACGATGACGACGGCACCGCCGACGAGCGCCGAGACGGCCCCCGCCGGTCCGCTGCGGCTCGCTCCCACGGCAGCACAGACGGCGATCACCACCAGGGCGACGGCAGCCGTGATCCGGCGCGGTCCGCTCATTTCCAGACCTTCGCCTCGAAGCGCGGCAGCAGCACGATGGCGGCAGCGACGAGCGCCGTCAGCAGGCCGAACACGGCCACGAGCTGCCATCCGCTGAACAGGCTGAAGATCACCACGCCGAACGCCACGAGCGCCGCCGCCGCGTACATCAGCAGCACGGCGCGCCGGTGCGAGTGGCCGATCTCGAGCAGACGATGGTGCAGATGCATCTTGTCGGGGCTGAAGGGCGAACGGCCGGCGCGCGTACGCCGGATGACGGCGAGGCCCATGTCGACGAACGGGATGGACACGATCGCGAACGGCAGGATGAGCGGGAGGAACGCCGCGACGAAGCTGGCGTCCGATCCCCCGATCCCCTCTGAGATGCTCGTCGCGGGGAACTGCCCGGTGAGGCTGATGGCCGAACAGGCCAGGACGAAGCCGATCAGCATCGAGCCCGAGTCGCCGATGAACATCCGCGCCGGGAAGAAGTTGTGCGGCAGGATGCCGAGGCACACGCCGGCGAGACCGGCGGTCAGCAGTGCCGAGGACATCGCCCTCGACTCGCCGTTCTCGACCGCCAGAACGAAGGCGTAAGTGAAGAACGCGATGGCCCCGATACCGACGATGCCGGCCGCGAGACCGTCGAGCCCGTCGACGAAGTTGACCGCGTTCACCGTGGCGACGATCAGCAGGACGGTCAAGATCATCGCCTGGAACTGATCGAGGCCGAAGTAGGTGCCCGGCAGCGGCAGGTAGACGAACTGCACGCCCATGGCCACGACGACGACACCGGCGAACACCTGGCCTGCGAACTTGCTGAGCGCGTCGAGCTCGAAGACGTCGTCGACGATGCCCACGGCGCAGATGAGCGCTCCGCCGACGATCACCGCGCGGACGTCTTCGAACACCGTCGCGTCGCCGCGCGAGAGGAAGGGCAGGTGCGTCGCGACGAGGTAGGCCGCCACGAGGCCGCCGAGCATCGCCGGACCCCCGAAGTACGGCATCGGGACCGCGTGCACGTCCCGCTCCCGGACACGGGCGACGGCGCCGAGCGTATGGGCCGACTGCCGGGCGATCGACGCCAGCAGGTACGTGACGCCGAGAGCGATGCCGAAGACGACGAGGTACTCGCGCACTACTCCCCCGCTGCCGGTTCGATGGTGTTGTTGAACTCGTGCAGTCGCTCCAGCGGAAGGGCGCCTTGCCGCAGGATACGCGGCGTGGTCCCGGTGATGTCGAGGATCGTCGAGGGCACGGCATCCCCGGAGGGCCCTCCGTCGAGATACACCGCGACGCTGTCGCCCAGCATCTCCTGCGCCTCCTCGACGGTAGTCGCCGCCGGTTCTCCGGTGCGGTTGGCGCTGCTCACGGCGAGCGGTCCGGTGACATCCAGCAGACGTCGGGCCCGCTCGTCGCCCGGCACGCGGACGGCGACGGTGCCGTGCGTCTCGCCGAGGTCCCAGGTGAGTGACGGCTGGGCGCGGAGTACGACCGTGAGGGCGCCCGGCCACAGTTCATCGAGCATCCGGCGTAGCCATCCGGGGATGTCGATGGCAAGGGCGTCGAGCGTTCCGACGCGGCCGATCAGGACCGGCGGAGGCTTCTGCCGGGTCCGCCCCTTCGCTTCGAGCAGCCGCTGCACCGCGGCCGGAGCGAAGGCGTTGGCACCGACGCCGTACACGGTGTCCGTCGGCAGCACCACCAGGTGGCCGTCGCGGACGGCGCGTTCGGCCGCGGCGATACCGGCCTCGAGGTCCTGCGTCAGATCGTGAATTCTCACGCGGGCCAGCGTAGTCGCCGCCGCCGCACCCGCGTGCCCCGGACGCGGCACGCCCCCGCCGCGACCGCCCGCCGACCGGCATGCCGGCGCGAACAGCGGCGGGACGGCGGGTGGGGCGCCGGGCCCGTCAATGGGCCGCGAGGGCGATGGGCACGGCGACCACCGCGAAGCGGGCGAGCCTGCCGACGAAGACCGCGATGCCGAACAGCACGATGTTCTGGCGGGCGACTCCGGCCATGACGGCGACGACGAACAACGGCGGGATGCCGATCGACGCCGCCAACAGAATCGTCAAGGGGCCGAGGCGCGAGTCGCCGAGCCAGGCCATGAGCAGGTCGCTCGTCTGGCGAAGCCACAGTTTGAACCGCGTCGTCGGCATCGGCTTGTCGTCGCCGTTGAGCGCCTTGCCGACGCCGAACCTCTCCGAGCCGCGACTGGCGAGCACGAAGAGGATGAGCTTGCCGGCGACGGTCCCGACCGCCATCGCCAGGACGGCCATGGCGGCCACGTGCGGCTGCGTCGCGGCGGCGACGACGCCGACGTACAGCTCGGAGTTGAACAGCGGGATGATCGAGGACAGCACACCGAAGCCCAGCGCGCTGAGCACGGTGAGGAGATCGGTCACGCCACCGTCTCTCGGTGGGTGCTCAACCGGGCCACCCGCACCGCGCTCGCGATCTTGACGGCCAGTTGCGCGATGACGATCACGAGGGCGAGCCACAGGTTGCCGATGACGACGGCGACGACGATGCCCACATTGTTGAGCGCCTTGGCCGGGTGCGACCAGTTGTAGCGGAACACCGTCTGGTCGACGCGCCCGAAGTAGTTGGGGCTGACGATCGGCCACAGCAGGAACGCCAGCGACAACACGTTGTCGACGACCATGAAGTTCAGGAGGAAGATCGCGATCGGCACCGCCAAGTGCGGCTGTTCGAGGACGAGACCGCAGGCGAGGATCGCCGTACAGAGCCGGTCGCTGCAGATGTCGAAGACGGCCCCGGCCCGCGTCTCCTGGCCCAGCACACGGGCGAGCAAGCCATCGAGGCTGTCCCCGAGCCAGTAGGTCAGATAGCCCGCGATGAGCCACGGAACGCGGTCATCGACGCCGAGTGCGATGAGGCCGAGCGCGGTGGCTGCCACCGTCCGCACGATCGTGACGAGGTTCGGGATCGTCTTGAACGGCCCCGGACCGGGCAACTGCGCGCTCACGCGTCAACCCTACGCTGCGGCCTCCGCCCGCCGACGTCAGCCCGGCTTTCGTGCCGTCACGAAGCGCGGACGACCGGCGAGATCGAGGTGATCGTGGATATCGGTCCATCGCCCGGCGAAAACGCCCGGAGCCGTCTGCCCTTGAGCGTCGGCGTGCTCGGCGCCCACCACGCCCCCGGGCTTGAGCAGACGCCAGGCCACGTGCTCGAGCACGCGCATCGCGTCGAGGCCGTCGTCACCGGACCAGAGCGCGAGCTCCGGGTCGTGGTCGCGCGCCTCGGGAGCGACGCTCTCCCAGGCCTCGAGAGGAATGTAGGGCGGATTGGCCACCACGACGTCGACGGACCCGTCGAGGTCGGTGAAGGCGTCGGCCATGTCCCCCTGGCGCAGATCGACCCCGGTGCCGTCGAGATTGCGTTGCGCCCAGCCGAACGCCAGCTCGTCGAGCTCGACCGCGTGAACGCGGGCGTGCGGCACCTCGTGGACGATCGACAGCGCGATCGCTCCCGATCCGGTGCAGAGATCGACGACGACGGGCCGCTCCTGCGGCGAAGCCGCCTCGATCGCCCAGCCGGCCAGCAGCTCGGTCTCGGGGCGCGGAACGAACACGCCCGGGCCGACCTCGAGGTCGACGTAACGAAAGCCCGCGCTGCCGGTGAGATGCTGCAGGGGAACGCGCCGCGCCCGCGCATCGACGAGTTCGGCGAAGCTGCGTCGCTGCACGTCATCGAGTCGGGCCGCCACCACGAGCAGCGCGCGCGGTACGCCGGTGACGTGGCTGAGCAGCAGTTCGGCGTCGACCCGCGGCGAGGCGACGCCCGCCTCGGCCAATTGCTGGGTCGCCTGCTCCAGGAGTGCCTTGGTGGTCACTCCGCCGACTCCAGCGAGGCCAGCCGTTCGGCGAGATCGGCGTCGACGAGCGAGGCGATGACGTCGTCGAGCGCCCCGTCCATCACCTGGTCGAGGTTGTACGCCTTGAACCCGGTGCGGTGGTCGGAGATGCGGTTCTCCGGGAAGTTGTAGGTGCGCACACGTTCGGAACGGTCGACGGTGCGGACCTGCGACTTGCGCACGTCCGCGGCTTCGGCGTCGGCGGCGGCCTGGGCGGCGTCGAGCAGTCGCGACCGCAGCACGCGCAGTGCCTGCTCCTTGTTCTGCAGCTGGCTCTTCTCGTTCTGCATGCTCACGACGATGCCGGTCGGCAGGTGGGTGATGCGCACGGCCGAATCCGTCGTGTTGACGCTCTGACCGCCCGGACCGGAGCTGCGGAACACGTCGATCCGCAGGTCGTTGTCGTGGATCTCGACGTCGATCTCCTCGGCCTCGGGAAGCACGAGCACGCCGGCGGCCGAGGTGTGGATGCGGCCCTGCGACTCGGTCACGGGGACGCGCTGAACCCGGTGAACACCGCCCTCGAACTTCAGCAGCGCGTACGGCGCCTCCCCCGGCTCGGGGGTGCCCTTCGCCTTGACCGCGACGGTCACCGACTTGTACCCGCCGAGCGCGGACTCTGTCGCGTCGAGAATCTCGGTGCGCCACCCACGCTGCTCCGCGTAGCGGGTGTACATGCGCAGAAGGTCACCGGCGAACAACGCCGACTCCTCGCCGCCCTCGCCGCCCTTGATCTCGAGGATGACGTCCTTGCCGTCGGAGGGATCGCGCGGGACGAGGAGCCGCTGCAGGCGCTCCTCGAGTTCGGGGATGCGCTGCTCGAGATCGCCGACCTCGTCGTCGAGGCCGAGTTCGCGCGCCGCCTCGAGGTCGTCGGAAGCCTGCTGCCACTCGCGGTAGGTCCGCACGATCGCCGTCAGCTCCGCGTACCGCTGCCCGAGCTTCTTCGCGCGCGCCGGATCGGCGTGCACGGCCGGATCGGCCATCGCGCTCTCCAGCTCGCGATGCTCGCGGACCAGCGACTCCACCGCCTCGAACACACCGGCTCCTTACTCGATCGATCCTCGGGTTCGTCCTGAACACAGGAGAACGCCGGCCCTGCGGTGCAGGACCGGCGTTCTGACGGCGTTACTTCTTGCCGTAGCGCTTCTCGAAGCGAGCGACGCGTCCGCCGGTGTCGAGGATCTTCTGCTTGCCCGTGTAGAACGGGTGGCAGGCCGAGCAGACGTCGGCACGCAGGGTGCCCTCGGTCGCGGTGCTGCGCGTGGTGAACGTGTTGCCGCAGGTGCAGGTCACCTGGGTCTCCACGTACTCGGGGTGGATGCCTTGCTTCATGGTGGGTCCTCTCGTCAGGTCGCTGGGTCGGACCACGGCGCAGTCCGTGAACCAGAACCAAGGGGCAATTCTGCCAGTTGCTTCTCGTACAACCAACTTCGGGCCCGCCTTGTTCCCGGGCGCCGATGACCAGGAGATGGAGGACATCTGCGCCCTGCGGGGAGCTTCGCTGTCAGCTGGTGACTGCGAAGCTCCCCCAGGGGCCCGTCGTCAGTGAGGGACGCTCAGTCGTCGCCGTTGCTGGCGCCGCCGGGCATCGTCTTGTTGATCTGCATGAGGAACTCGACGTTGCTCGAGGTCTTCTTGAGCTTGTCGAGCACGAGCTCGAGTCCCTGCTGACCTTCCAGGCCCGACAACACACGACGCAGCTTCCACACGATCGCGAGTTCGTCCTTGGCCATGAGGAGTTCCTCGCGGCGGGTGCTCGAGGCGTCGACGTCGATCGCCGGGAAGATGCGCTTCTCGGCGAAGTCGCGACGCAGGCGCAGCTCCCAGTTGCCGGTGCCCTTGAACTCCTCGAAGATCACCTCGTCCATGCGCGAGCCGGTCTCGACGAGCGCAGTGGCGAGGATCGTCAGCGAGCCGCCGTCCTCGATGTTGCGCGCAGCGCCGAAGATCTTCTTCGGCGGGTACAGCGCCGAGGAGTCGACACCGCCGGACATGATGCGTCCGGAGGCGGGCGCGGCGAGGTTGTAGGCACGGCCCAGGCGCGTGATGCCGTCGAGCAGCACGACGACGTCGTGACCGAGCTCGACGAGACGCTTGGCGCGCTCGACGGCCAGCTCGGCGACCGCGGTGTGGTCCGAGGCCGGACGGTCGAAGGTCGAAGCGATGACCTCACCCTTGACGGTGCGCTGGAAGTCGGTGACCTCCTCGGGGCGCTCGTCGACGAGCACGATCATGAGGTGGCACTCGGGGTTGTTCGCGGTGATCGCGTTGGCGACCTGCTGCATCGTCATCGTCTTACCGGCCTTGGGCGGCGAGACGATGAGGCCGCGCTGGCCCTTGCCGATGGGCGAGACGAGATCGATGACGCGGCCGGTGAGTCCGCCCGCCTCGCTCTCGAGGCGCAGACGCTCCGACGGGTAGAGCGGCGTCAGCTTGCCGAAGTCGACGCGACGCTTGCCCTCCTCGGGGTCCATCCCGTTGACCGAGTCGATCTTGACCATCGGGTTGAACTTCTCCTTGCGCTCGCCCTCGCGGGGCTGGCGCACCTGGCCGACCACGGCGTCACCGCGGCGCAGGCCGAGCCGGCGCACGAGCGACATGGAGACGTAGACGTCGTTCTCGCTGGGCAGGTAGCCGGTGGTGCGGACGAACGCGTAGTTGTCGAGGATGTCGAGGATGCCCGCGGCGGGCACCAGGACGTCGTCCTCGGTGAACGTGGGCTCGGCCTCCATGCCGCGGTTGTTGCCGCGCCCGCGACCACGACGGTTGCGCCGGCGGTTGCCCCCGGCGTTGTCGTCGTCACGGTTGTCGTTGCGCTGGTTCCCGCGGTTGTCGTTGCGCTGGTTCCCGCGGTTGTCGTTGCCGCCACGGTTGTCGTCGCGCTGGTTGCCGCGGTTGTCGTTGCCGCCACGATCGCGCTGATCGTTCTTACCGTCGGACTTCGACTTGTCGTCACGGTCGTTCTTGTCGCCGCGGTCGTTCTTGTCGCCGCGATCGTTCTTGTTCTTGTCGTTGCGGTCGCCGTCGTGCTTCTTGGCGTCGGCGCCCTTGTCGTTCTTGTCGCTCTTGACCTCGGTCGCGTCGGCGGGCTGCGCCGTGGCGGAGGAATCATCGGCCGCGGCCGGCGCGTCCGTGGCGGCGGGATCGGCCTGCGAGGCGGAGCGGCGGGAGCGGCGCTTCGGCGCGGCCTCCTGCTGCGTCTCGGCCGTGCCGGACTCATGGGCGGCGGGAGCAGCGGCAGCGGGCTTCTCGGCCTTGGGGGCCTCTCCACGCGCTTCCTTGATGGCGTCGATGAGCTGGCCCTTGCGCATCTTCGAACCGTCGATGCCCAAGCCCGCGGCGATCTCCTGCAGTTCGGCGAGCACCTTGCCGCCGAGGGAGCCTCCGGACTTGCGCGCCGGCTTCTTCGGCGCGGCTTCGGTCTCGGTGGTGCTGGTTTCAGTCACTCGGTTTCAATCCTTCTGGACAGCCACGAACCCATTGGCTCGGTATGGAAAGCACCACGACCCGAGCGGATTCTCAACATGGGCGGGCCCGCATCTGACGGGCACTGAGAGTGGCATGGCGTCGGGGAGAAGACTTCTCGACTCCGACGTACACCACTGTAACACCCCGACTCGACGGAGTATTTCCTCCGGGGTGGCACTTTCGCGTGTCGCGGCCGAGCGTCAGCCGACGATGTGGGTGCCGAGCTTCGACACACCGAGTTCGTGAACGCTCCAGCCGTCCGGCGCGGCGTCGCCGATACCGTGCGTGAACGCGAGCACGCTGGGGCCGGCACCCGAGATGACCGCCGGGATTCCCTCGACCCGCAGCTGACGCAGCAGCTTGTACGACCCGGGCATGGCGTCAGCACGGAACGATTGGTGCAGCCGGTCCTCGGTCGCCGAGATCAACCGGGACGGATCGTCGCGCAGGGCGGCGATGAGCAGCGCCGCGCGGCCCACATTGAAGGCGGCGTCGGCGTGCGACACCTCGCTCGGGAGCAGGCCGCGAGCCGTGTGCGTCGGCACCGGCTCTTGGGGGACGAAAACGGTCACGTCGACGTCGACGTCGAGCCGCACCGCCTCCGCGGCCGCCCCGTCGATCCACGCGATCGCCAAGCCGCCCGACAAGGCGGCCGCGACGTTGTCCGGGTGACCTTCGAGATCCGTCGCCAGCTGCAGGACCGCCCGGTCGTCGAGACGATCGTGTCCGCCCTCGACGAGCGCGCGGGCCAGCACGATGCCGGCGCTGATCGCCGCCGCGGACGAACCGAGACCGCGACCGTGGGGAATGACGTTCTCGCACGTCAGCCGCAGCCCGGGGGGCGTCTCGCCCAGCAGGTCGAACGCGGAGGACATGGCGCGGTACAGCAGATGGGAGGCGTCACGCGGGACGTCCTGCGCACCTTCACCGCGGACGTCGATCGTCAGGCCCTCCCCCGCGACCTCGGCAGTGACCGTGTCGCGCAACGTCAGCGCGAGACCCAGCGCGTCGAAGCCCGGGCCGAGGTTCGCGCTCGTGGCCGGCGCCTGCACGGTGACGGGATGCTGGACGAAGCTCATGCCAACCCCGCCACCTCGGCCGCGGCCTCGACGCTGGGATCGATGACGTCGTCGACGATGGACTCGATCCGCGACAGCGGGGTGTCGATGTCCTTGAGCCCGTGACCGGTCACCGTGATGGTGATCGTCTGGCCGGTCGCAACCTCACCGGCGCGGGCGGCGGCGAGAAGTCCCGCGACGCCCGCAGCCGAGGCAGGCTCGACGAAGACGCCCTCGTGGGCACCGAGTTCGCGCTGGGCGTCGAGGATCTGCTCGTCCGTCACGGCGTCGATGCGGCCGCCGGACTCGTCACGCGCGGCCTCGGCGAGAGACCAGGACGCCGGGTTGCCGATGCGGATCGCGGTGGCGACGGTGTCGGGCTCGCGCACGATCTCGCCGCGCACGAGCGGGGCCGCTCCCGCGGCCTGGAATCCCCACAGCGCCGGGCGATGGTCGGCGACGCCGGCATCGGCGTACTGGCGGAACCCCATCCAGTAGGCCGAGATGTTGCCGGCGTTGCCGACCGGGAGGACGTGGATGTCGGGCGCCTTGCCGAGCACATCGACGATCTCGAACGCGGCGGTCTTCTGTCCCTCCAACCGCACCGGATTGACGGAGTTCACCAGAGCGACCGGGTAGTCCTTGGCCAGCGCACGCGACACCTGGAGGCACTCGTCGAAGCCGCCGCGGACCTGGATGATGTCGGCGCCGTGCATGACCGCCTGCGCCATCTTGCCGGCGGCGATCTTGCCGTGCGGCACCAGGACGATCGGGGTGAGCCCGGCCCGTGCCGCATACGCGGTCATCGACGCCGAGGTGTTACCGGTCGATGCGCACACCACGGCCTTCGCGCCCTCACCGGCCGCGACCGAGATCGCCGCGGTCATGCCGCGGTCCTTGAAAGAGCCGGTCGGGTTGTCGCCCTCGACCTTGATGAACACGTCGCCGCGCACGATCTCGGAGAGCCACGACGAATGCACGAGCGGCGTGCCGCCTTCACCGAGGGTGATGGTCGGCGTCGCATCGGTGACCGGGAGCCACTCGCGATACTCGGTGATGACTCCGCGCCACGGCTGCGCCATTCAGGACACTCCTTCCACGCGCATGACGGACGACACGCCTCGCACCATGTCGAGCTCGCGCACGTCGGCCACGGTCGCCGACAGCGCGGCGTCCTCGGCCTCGTGCGTGACCACGACCAGCTGCGCATCGCCGCCGTGGCCTTCCTGACGAACGGTCTTGATCGAGACGTCGTGCGCCGCGAACGCCTGCGCGACGGCCGAGAGGACGCCCGGACGGTCGTCGACGTCGATCGCGACGTGGTAGCGGGTACGGGCTCGCCCGATCGGCACGATCTCGAGGCTGGCGTGCGCGGACTCGCCCACGCCGCTGATTCCGGCGAGCCGGTGCTGGGCCACGGTCACCACGTCGCCGAGGACGGCGCTCGCGGTGGGAGCTCCACCGGCACCCGGCCCGTAGAACATGAGCTGTCCGGCGCCCTCGCTCTCGACGAAGACGGCGTTGTACGCGCCCCGCACGCTCGCGAGCGGATGCGACGTGGGGATCATCGCCGGATGAACCCGGGCCGATACGGCGCCCTCGGCGTCCAGCTCGCAGATCGCGAGCAGCTTGACCACCGATCCGATCTCCTCGGCGGAGCGGACGTCGGCGGCGGTGACCTCGGTGATGCCCTCACGGTGCACGTCGGAGATCGTGACGCGGGTGTGGAAGGCCAGACCGGCGAGGATCGCCGCCTTCGCGGCCGCGTCGAAGCCCTCGACGTCCGCTGTCGGGTCGGCCTCGGCGTAGCCGAGGCGCTGGGCTTCGTCGAGCGCGTCGGCGAATCCGGCGCCCGTCGTGGACATGGCGTCGAGGATGAAGTTGGTCGTGCCGTTGACGATCCCGAGCACCCGCGTGACTCGGTCGCCGGCGAGGGACTCGCGCAACGGGCGGACGATCGGGATCGCCCCGGCCACGGCGGCCTCGTAGTAGAGGTCGCGCTCGGCCTTGGCTGCCGCTTCGTACAGGGTCTCTCCGTCCTCGGCGAGCAGCGCCTTGTTGGCGGTGACGACCGAGGCGCCGTGCTCGAGCGCGGCGAGGATGAGCTCGCGCGCGGGCTCGATGCCGCCGATCACCTCGATCACGACGTCGACGTCGCCTCGGGTGACGAGTCCCATCGCGTCCGTGGTGAACAGTTCCTCGGGGACGTCCAGGTCACGACGGCGGCCGGCACGGCGCACGGCGATGCCGACGAGTTCGACGGGGGCACCGATGCGGCGGGCGAATTCCTCGGCGTCGCTCGTGAGGACCCGGGCCACTTCGGTGCCGACGACACCGCACCCGAGCAGGGCGATGCGCAGAGGGCGGCGGTCCGCGAGAGGCATACTGGTCACCTGCTCAGCCTATCGGCGTCGTCGTGAGCGCCGACGCCATGTCCCGACCCGCGGTCAACGACTCTCGTCGGGGCCGACACGCGTCGCCACCGGCACGGCGACGACGGCGACCACAGCGGCGATCGCGAAGACGCCGACGAACGGAGTGGCACCGCCCTGCGCGAGCAGGGCGGCGAAGACACCGCTGCACACGGCGATGACCAATGCCTGCAGCACCGCATCACTCGTCTGCATCGAGGCGCTGTTGCGTCCCTGAGTGTCCGGGGTCGACAGGTCGAGCACGAGGACGCTGAGCGTCGGCATCGCCATTCCCATCCCGAGACCGCCGAAGGCCCACCCGGCCGCGATCACGGCGATCGGGACCGCGTCGATCACGACGGCTGACGCGGCGACGACGGCGACCACCACCG
The DNA here is from genome assembly GCF_003850045.1 of Aeromicrobium camelliae. GTDB lineage: Bacteria > Actinomycetota > Actinomycetes > Propionibacteriales > Nocardioidaceae > Aeromicrobium > Aeromicrobium camelliae. The sequence continues at coordinate 108,368 of NZ_RQJX01000009.1, forward strand.
CGGCCGCACCCACCACGACGCGACGGCGGCGCGAGCGCCACCACCTCGAGCGAGTCGACCACCACGAGCCTGCGAACCACAGAACCGCGGTCGCGGTGAGGAACAGTCCGGCGACGGTCGGTGACAATCCTCTGAGTTGGACGAGCCCAAGCGGCACGAAAGACTCGGCCACGAAGAAGGCGGTACTCGTGAGGCTGCGAGTGGCGATGACCGACGGCAGGCCCGGACGCGCGCGGAACGTCCCGGGCGGAAGGAGCGCGACGACCGAGGCGAGCGCGACCACCGCGCCGCCGAGGACGAGGAGCGGCCACCAGGCGACGGTGCGCTGACCGCCGATCGTCACCGCGAACACCGAGGCCGCGACCACGAGCGAGCGCCACACGCGCCCACGATCCGCCACGACCGAGGCGTCGCCGTGGGACGTGGCGAGCGCCGGACGCAGCAGGGCAAGGGCGACGAACGCAAGCACCGGCACGCCGAGGAACACCCATCGCCACCCCACATGCTCCGCGACCGTCCCGGCGACGGCCGGACCGACGACGGCCGGTAGCACCCACGCGCTGGTGAGCACCACGAACGCGCGCGGTCGAAGTTCGGGCGGAAACGTACGCCCGACGAGCACGTAGAGCGCGACACCGATCAGTCCGCTGCCGACGCCCTGCACCGCACGCCCGACGACGAACTGCGTCATCGTCGAGGCGACTCCGGCGACCACCAGGCCGAGCGCGAAGACGAGCACACCGGCGACCATCACGGGGGCGTGGCCGTACCGGTCGCAGCACCAGGCGGCCACGGTCATCGCCGCCACGGCCGTCGCGGCCGGCGCGGCGAAGGACACCGCGTACAACGACAGACCGTCGAGGTCGTCGGCGACGATCGGCAACGCCGTGGCGACGGCCAAGGACTCGAACGCGACGAGGAACGCGGTGGTGAACAGGCCGGCCACAGCGGCGCTCAATCCGGCGGTCCGCCACGAGACGCCCGACTCGACCGCCGTCATCGCACGACCCGCGCCAAGGCCGCATCACGCAGCGCCTCCCGCACGCAGCGGGCGTGCTCGACGTCGCGCAGGGGCGCGGCGGAGGGCCTGTCGTTCGTGGTCGGGAGGGCGAGGACGGCGAGTACTGCGAGCCATGAGATCGTCATGACACTGATCGAACAACCTCAAGTAAGGTTGAGGTCAATTCGAAGGAGGGTGACGTGTCTCACCGCGCATTACGCAGCCATGCCCTCGGTCCGGGCGAGGTCGCCCGCCGTACCGGCGTGGCCGTCTCGACGCTGCACTACTACGAGCGCGAAGGACTGATCAGCAGCGAGCGCACCGCGGGGAATCAGCGGCGGTATCACCGGGACGTTCTACGCCGCGTCGCCTTCATCCGCGTCTCCCAGAGCGTCGGCATCTCCTTGACCCGCATCCGCCAGGCGCTGAGCACGCTGCCGGAGGATCACTCCCCCACGAAGGCCGACTGGGCGCGCTTGAGCCGTTCCTGGCGCGACGAACTCGACGAGAGGATCGCCGGCCTCCAGCGTCTGCGCGAGCAGCTCGACGGCTGCATCGGGTGCGGATGCCTGTCCCTCAAGTCCTGCAGCCTCTACAACCCCGACGACCGCCTCGCCGCCGAAGGTCCCGGCCCCCGCCGCATGCCACCCGCACAGACGCTCAGGAACGAGTCGTTGGTGGTCGAGTAGGAAGGTCGCTCAGCGACCGACCGCATCGAGACCACATTGCCTCATGGTCTCGCTCCGTGGCGGCTACGCCCTTACTGCCACGGCTCCATTGCTCCCTCGTCGCTCGGTCGCTACTCGACCACCTGACCCGGCAGCCGGTCGCTCGTTTCGGGTCCTGGGAGTTCAGCCGAGGTCGAGGGCGAGGAGGTCGTCCTCGGTCTCGCGACGCAACAGGAGGCGTGCCTCGCCGTCGCGCACGGCGACGACCGCCGGGCGCGGCACGTGGTTGTAGTTGTTGGCGAGCGAGCGGCAGTACGCCCCCGTGCCAGGCACGGCGAGGAGATCACCGGGCGCGACGTCGGCCGGCAGGTACTCGTCCTTGACGACGATGTCCCCGCTCTCGCAGTGCTTGCCGACCACGCGGCTGAGCACGGGCTCCGCCGTCGACTCGCGCGAGGCGAGGGTGCAGGAGTAGTCCGCGCTGTAGAGCGCAGGCCGGATGTTGTCGCTCATGCCGCCGTCGACGGCCACGTAGTGACGCGCCCCGCCCCCGTCGAGCGCGACCCGCTTGGTCGTGCCGATCTCGTACAGCGTGAACGTCGAGGGCCCGGCGATCGCGCGGCCAGGCTCGATCGACAGGCGCGGAACGTCCACGCCGAGTGCTGCGCACTCCCCCTCGACGATCCCGCGCATGCCGCGCGCCAGCGTCTCCGGGCTGCTCGGATCGTCCTGCGTGGTGTACGCGATGCCGAATCCGCCGCCGAGGTCGAGCTCGGGCGCGACCACCCCGAGCTCGCTCGCGATCTGCGCGTGCAGTCGCAGCACGCGCCGCGCCGCCACCTCGAAACCGTCGGTGACGAAGATCTGCGAGCCGATGTGCGAGTGCAAGCCGAGGAAGTTGAGACCCTCGTCGGCGAGGATGCGCCGCACGGCTTCCATAGCGTCGCCGCCGGCGATCGAGAAGCCGAACTTCTGATCCTCGTGCGAGGTGGAGATGTACTCGTGCGTGTGTGCCTCGACGCCCGCGGTGACGCGCACCATCACCGGTGCGCGCACGCCCAGCTCGCCGGCCAACGCGCCGAGCCTGCCGATCTCCTCGAAGGAGTCGACGATGATCCGGCCGACGCCCACTTCAAGCGCGCGACGCAGTTCGGCCACGGACTTGTTGTTGCCGTGCAGACCGATGCGCTCGGGCGGGAACTCCGCGCGCAACGCGACGGCGAGCTCACCGCCGGTGCACACGTCGAGGTTCAGCCCCTCCTCGGCGATCCACCGGGCGGCTGCCACTGACAAGAACGCCTTGCCCGCGTAGTACACGTCAGCGCCGGCGAAGGCCTCGCGGAAAGACCGGGCGCGGTGACGGAAGTCCGCCTCGTCGAGCACGTACAGCGGCGTGCCGAACTCACGGGCGAGTTCGTCGACGCCGACGCCTGCGACCGTCACGACGCCGTCGCTCTTGGCGACGTTCTCGGCCCACAGCGAGGGCACGAGCGCGTTGACGTCCTCGGGGTGGCGCAACCACGCGGGACCGCGATCTCCGGCCTGCCCGTGCAGGGCACCTGCTTCGTGTGCGCGCATCATCACATCCGATCAGGGGCCGAGACGCCGAGCATCGTCAGCCCGTTGGCGACGACCTGGCGGGTGGCGGCGACGAGGACGAGGCGAGCGCGGTGGACGTCGCTGATCTCCTCGTCACCCTGGGGCAGCACCCGGCAGGTGTCGTAGAACTTGTGGAAGGCCGAGGCGGTGTCCTCGAGGTACCGCGCGATCCGGTGCGGTTCGCGCAGCTCAGCAGCCTGCGCGACGACCCGCGGGAACTCCGCGAGCGACCGCAGCAGGTCACCCTCGCGCTCGGTGGAGAGCTGCGAGGGGTCGAACCGCTCGAGATCGAAGACGAGGCCGAGATCCGCGGCGTTGCGGACGATCGACGCGAGACGCGCGTGCGCGTACTGCACGTAGTAGACCGGGTTGTCGTTGCTCTTGCGCGTCATCTCGGCGACGTCGAGGGTCAGTGGCGAGTCGGCCGGATACCGGATCAGCGTGTATCGCAGCGCGTCCACGCCGATGAGGTCGATGAGCTCGCGCAGGGACACGATCGTGCCGGCGCGCTTGCTCAACTTGAGCTCCTGCCCGTTCGACAGGATCTTGACCAACTGGCCGATGAGGATCTCGATCTGCTCGCCGGGGGTGTCGCCGACGCACGCGGCCATGGCCGACAGCCGCCCCACGTAGCCGTGGTGGTCGGCGCCGAGCAGGTAGAGGCACTGGTCGAAGCCGCGTTCGCGCTTGTTGACGTAGTACGCCGTGTCCGAGGCGAAGTAGGTGAGTTCGCCGTTGGAGCGGACGAGCACCCGGTCCTTGTCGTCGCCGAAGTCGGTGGTGCGCATCCACGTCGCCCCGTCGGACTCGAACAGGCGGCCCTGCTCGCGCAGGCGCTTCATGCCGTGTTCGACGGCGTCGGACTCGTGGAGCGACCGCTCGGAGAACCAGACGTCGAAGACGGTGCGGAACTCCTCCAGCTCGCTGCGCTGCTCGGCGAGCTGCATCGCGTAGCCCTCCTCGCGGAACGCCAGCAGCTGCTCGTCCTCCGGCAGTTCGAGGATGCCCGGGTGCGCGGTGACGACCTGCGCGGCGAGGTCGGCGACGTACGCACCGTGGTAACCGTCCTCCGGCGGCTCATGCCCGAGAGCGCGGGCGCGCAGCGAGGCACCGAACTTGTCCATCTGCGACCCGCGGTCGTTGATGTAGAACTCGTTGGTCACCTCATTGCCTGCGGCACGGAGTACGCGCGAGAGGGCGTCGCCCACGGCCGCCCACCGCGTATGACCGAGGTGGAGTGGGCCGGTGGGGTTGGCGCTGATGAACTCGAGATTGATCCGGCGGCCCGTCGACTCCGCTGCGTGACCGTAGGACTCCCCGGCCTCGAGCACGTGCCGGGCGACGTCGCCCTGCGCACCGGCGGCCACCCGGATGTTGAGGAATCCCGGTCCCGCGACCTCGGCGCTAGCGATGCCGTCGGAGACGCTCAACCGGTCGGCGAGCAGTTCTGCGATCTCGCGCGGCGGCCGTCCCGCCTTCTTGGTCAGCTGCATCGCGACGTTGGTGGCGTAGTCGCCGTGCTCCTTGACCTTGGGTCGCTCGACGCGCACGGAGGCGGGGACGCCGTCGCTCAGCGTGAGCGAGGAGTCGTCGACGAGGGACTGCAGGGCAGCGACGATTGCCGCGGAAAGCTGGTCGGGAGTCACCGTCCCAGCCTACCGACGCGTCACCTGCGCTCGGCCTGTCGGTCGGCGATGACGCGCTCGATCGTGGCGACGAGCGCGTCGGGGTGGAACGGCTTGGTGACGTACGCGTCGACCCCGGCACGCCCGGCGCGCGCGACGTCGTACTGCTGACCCTGGGTGGTGACCATCACGATGCCCAGCTCGCGGCAACGCTCGTCCGCACGGATGCGCTCGACCGCGGTCACTCCGTCCATGCGCGGCATCATCATGTCCATCGTCACGGCATCGGGCAGCGGATCGCAGGCCGCGAGCATGTCCAGCGAGTCCTGACCGTCGAACGCCTCGATCACACGATGACCCGCCAACTCGAGGTTGGTCCGGATCAGGAAGCGGATCGACGGGGTGTCGTCGACCACGAGCACGGTGGCCACGGCACCACGCTAGCGGAGCATGCGGTAGGCTCGCTGACGCGATATCGGCCCCCGTAGCTCAGGGGATAGAGCACCGCCCTCCGGAGGCGGGAGCGCAGGTTCGAATCCTGCCGGGGGCACCCTGTGATGTCTCAGGACATCTGCAAGGTCCGAACCTACGGAAGTGGGTTCGGACCTTGTTGTTTTTGGGGCTGGTAGTCCCGT
>NZ_RQJX01000010.1 GCF_003850045.1 Aeromicrobium camelliae
CTCCCGGGACTCAATCACCATGCGCACCGCGCGCTCACGCAACTCGGTCGGGTACTTGCTGGGTCGTGCCATGAGAGTGATCATTCCAATGAATCAGCTCTCCGGACACGCCGGGACGGTTCATCGACCACGCGATCCCCATCGAGCACGACGGGCAGTGGGCGTGGGACGTCGGCGGAACGATCCTGACCGAGTGACGTGCGTGGCGTGCGATACTGACGCCGCACCGCGAGAGAGGACGTCATGGACCGTAACGCCCAGCAGGTCAGGCAGATCCGGGTCTTCGTCGTGTTCCAGCTCGTCGTAGCGACGGTGTTCTCCACATTGATCGCGCTGATGCTGGGCGGCACCGACGCCGATCTTCCGCCGTGGTGGATCCTCGCCGGCCTCTACGTCGTTCTCGCGGCGGCGATCCTCAATGTGGAGCGTTCGTGGATCCGCATCCCGCCCCTCGACCCTGAACAGACGGGTGCGGAAGCGGTCGCCGGCTCCCTCGCGGCGTACCAACGGCACATGGCGCGCGCCTTCCTCCTCATCGAGATCCCCTTGCTGCTGTCGGCCCTGTACGCCTTCGTGAGCGACCACGGCGGTTGGCCGGTCATCCTGGTCGCGCTTCCCACTGTCGTCGCGCTGGCATTCGAGACGTGGCCCAGTGTGCGCAACGTCGCTCGGGTCGCCACGGCGTTGGAGGCAGACGGCGCTTCGTCGGGGCTGCTGGAGGCCTTCGAGTCCTGAGCGGATGCGGGGTCGCCATGTGACAGACTCGGCCCCATGACCGTCCCGTCCACGCCGGCATCACGAGCCGCCACGCTCCGTCTGATCATCATGGCGATGACTTCAGCGCCGTTGTTCATTCTCGTCGTGGTCGTCTTCGTCCTCGGTGGATTCTCCGACGCCACGTTGCCGCCGCTGTGGATGATCGTGGGCTTGCTGCTGCTCGTTGCCGGCGCGTTCGGCGTCGCCCGCGCCATGGAGTCACAGCTGACGCCGATCCCCCTCGGCACGCACCGCGAGCAGGCGATGTCCCAAGCGTTTCAGACGTTCCAGGCGAACCTGTTCGTCCGCGTCGCCATCCTCGAGGCGCCACTGCTCATCGGCATCGCCATGAGCTTCGTGGTCGACCACGGCGCCTGGCCCGCACTGATCGCCGGCGTTCCCACTCTCATCGCCATGGTCGCGTCGCTCTGGCCGACGCCGTCGACCATCTCGCGAGTGGAGCAGCGTCTGGATCGTGCGGGCGGTCGCTCGTACTTCTCGGAGGGCTGGTGACGGCCGACGTCAGCGTCCGTCTCGCCTGGGCGGACGATGCGCCCGCCATCGCTGCGCTGCAACTAGCCGTCTGGCGCGAGAGCTACACGGACGTTCTCGGTACCCAGCTGGACGAGCTCGCTCCGTCCGACCTGACCGAGCGCTGGGCCGCGACCGTCAACGCGCCGCGCGACGCGCGACAACGGGTGCTCGTGGCACTCGAGCGCGCCACGCTCCGCGGATTCGCCATCGTGCACCCGTGCTTCGACGACGATGCCGACCAGATCCAGGACGGCGAGATCGGCGAGTTCGTGGTGGCGCTCGAGCATCGCGGCCACGGCCACGGGTCGCGGCTCCTCCAGGCCTGCGCGGACACGCTACGGGCTGACCGCTTCACCCGCGCCGTGTGGTGGCTGCGGTCCACCGACGACGCGACGCGCACCTTCGCCACCACCGCCGGCTGGGCACCCGACGGCGCCCACCGCGAACTCGCCGCTCCCACCGGCGCCACCGTCAAACAGGTTCGTCTCCACACGAGGCTGGTGTGAGCACGTCAGCATCCGATCGCGCGATCATCACCGATTCGCTCGGCGTCGGACTCGCTACCGGTGCCTACGGCATCTCCTTCGGTGCCCTCGGCACTGCGGCCGGATTGAGCGTGTGGCAGACCTGCGTGATGTCGTTGCTGATGTTCACGGGCGCCTCCCAGTTCGCCTTCGTCGGCGTTGTCGCGTCCGGCGGCTCCCCCATCACCGGCGCCGTGACTTCGGTCCTCCTCGGCGGCCGCAATCTGTTCTACGGGGTGAGCCTGGCGCGGCTCCTCGACGTCCACGGGTGGCGCAGGCCGGTCACCGCGCAGTTCGTCATCGACGAGTCCACCGCGATGGCGGTGACCCGCGATTCCTCGCATCAGGCGCGGGTCGCCTTCTATTGGACCGGCATCTCGATCTTCGTGCTGTGGAACCTGTTCACATTCGTCGGCGCGCTCGCCGGAACGGCGATCGGCGATCCGCGCGACTTCGGTCTTGACGCGGCCGTCGGTGCGGCGTTCCTGGCGCTGCTCTGGCCACGGTTGGACTCCGCGCTGACCCGCGTCGTCGCCATCGCGGGCGCGGCCGTGGCTCTCGGCCTCGTTCCCCTGACGCCCGCCGGCATCCCGATCATCGTCGGCGGGGCCGTCGCGGTACTGGTCGGGCTGCTCCTCCAACGGCGGAGTGAGGGCGCATGACGACGCTTTGGATCGGCATCCTGCTCACCGCGGCCGGTTGCTATGCCCTCAAGCTCGCCGGCCTGTCGGTGCCCGACCGCGTCCTCGACCATCCCTTGACCGTCCGCATCGCGACGCTGATTCCGGTCGCGCTGCTGGGCGCGCTCATCGCCGTGCAGGTGCTCGCCGATGGTTCCGCACTCGTCCTCGACGCGCGGCTCGCCGCACTCGGCGTCGCCGCCGTCCTCCTATGGTGGCGGATGCCCTTCCTCGTCGTGGTCGGGGTCGCGGCCGGCAGTGCCGCCCTGGTGCGGCTCTGGTTCTGACGACCTCGTCTCGCTGACTCAGTCGAGACCGAGTACGGCGTCCAGACCCACGGTGACTCCCGGACGGTCAGCCACCGCGCGCAGGGCGGCGAGCACGCCAGGCATGAAGCTCTCACGCGTCGACGAGTCGTGCCGAATCGAGAAGATCTCGCCCGGGTCGCCGAACAGGACTTCCTGGGAGGCAGTGAAACCCCGAGCCCGCACAGCATGGACAGGGATGCCCGCGATCTTCGCGCCACGCGCACCCTCGGGGTCGGTCGTCGTCGCGTCCGGAAGCTCAGGTGAACCGGCCTCGGCACGCGCGTCGGCGATCATCTCCGCAGTGCGCACAGCGGTACCGGAGGGCGCGTCGACCTTGTCCGGGTGGTGCATCTCGATGACCTCGACCGACTCGAAGAACGGCGCGGCGACTGCCGCGAACCGCATCATCAGCACCGCGCCGATCGAGAAGTTCGGGACGATGAGGACACCCACGCCCGGGGCGTCGGCCAGGAACTCGCGGACCTGAGCGACCTTGGCGTCGTCGAATCCGGACGTTCCCACCACGACGTGCACACCGTGCTCGACACACCAGCGGACGTGATCCAGGGCGACGTCCGGCGTGGTGAACACGAGCGCGACCTCGGCGCCGTTCTCGGCGATCAGATCAAGGGAATCATCGGCGTCGATCTGCGCCACGACCTCCAGCCCGTCGGCCGCCTCGATCGCTCCCACCGACGTGGAACCCATCCGTCCTCGTGCACCCAGCACCGCCACTCGCGTCATGGGTTCGATGCTAGGGCGCACCCCGGCGCCCACCCGCGACGGGGTACAACGACGACGGCGCCCCGAGGAGAACTCCTCGGGGCGCCGTTCGGTTCAGGCGTCGGCTCAGGCCTCGGCCGGCTCCTCGGCCTTATCCTCGTCGTTCTTGCCTTCCACGACGGGGATGAGCGAGAGCTTGCCGCGGTCGCCGACCTCGGCGATCTCGACCTGGACCTTCTGGCCGACCTTGACGATGTCCTCGACGTTGTTGACCCGCTGGCCACCGTTGAGCTCACGCAGCTTGCTGATGTGCAGCAGGCCGTCCTTGCCCGGCAGCAGCGAGACGAACGCGCCGAAGTCGACCGTCTTGACGACCGTGCCGAGGTAGCGCTCGCCGACCTCGGGCATCGTCGGGTTGGCGATCGCGTTGATGGCGCTCTTGGCCGCCTCGGCCGCGTCACCGCCCTCGGCGCCGATGTAGACGGTGCCGTCGTCGTCGATCGAGATCTTCGCGCCGGTGTCGTCCTGGATCTGGTTGATCATCTTGCCCTTGGGGCCGATGACCTCACCGATCTTGTCGACCGGGATCGTCACGGTGATGATCCGCGGGGCGTGCGGGCTCATCTCGTCGGGCTCGCTGATGGCCTCGGCCATGACGTCGAGGATCGTCAGACGCGCATCGCGCGCCTGGGTCAGCGCGCCCGCCAGCACGTCGGCCGGGATGCCGTCGAGCTTGGTGTCGAGCTGCAGCGCCGTGACGAACTCGCGGGTGCCGGCGACCTTGAAGTCCATGTCGCCGTACGCGTCCTCGGCACCGAGAATGTCGGTCAGCGTGACGTACTGGGTCTCGCCGTCGACCTCACCGGAGATGAGGCCCATCGCGATGCCGGCGACCGGAGCGCGCAGCGGCACACCGGCGTTGAGCAGACCCAGCGTCGAGGCGCAGACCGAGCCCATCGACGTGGAGCCGTTGGAGCCGAGCGCCTCGGACACCTGACGGATCGCGTAGGGGAACTCCTCGCGCGTCGGCAGCACCGGAACGAGCGCGCGGCCCGCGAGTGCGCCATGACCGATCTCGCGGCGCTTGGGCGAGCCCACGCGGCCGGTCTCACCGGTCGAGAACGGCGGGAAGTTGTAGTTGTGCATGTACCGACGCGTGGTCTCGGGGCTCAGCGTGTCGAGCTTCTGCTCGAGATCGAGCATGTTGAGCGTCGTGACACCGAGGATCTGCGTCTCGCCGCGCTGGAAGAGGGCAGAGCCGTGAACCCGCGGGATGACGCCGACCTCGGCGCTCAGCTCGCGGATATCGGCCAGACCGCGGCCGTCGATACGGACCTTGTCGCGGAGCACCCGCTCGCGCACGAGCGACTTGGTCAGCGCACGCAGAGCGGCGCCGAGCTCCTTCTCGCGGCCTTCGAAGCGCTCGCCGAGCTGCTCGATGACCGAGGCCTTGATCTCGCTCTCGCGCTCCTCGCGGGCCGCCTTGCTGACGATCGTCAGCGCGCCCTTGAGGTCCTCGGTGGCGACCTCGGCGACCGCGTCGTAGGCGTCGTCCTCGTAGTCGAGGAAGACCGGGAACTCCTGGACCTCCTTGGCCGCGGCCGCCGCAAGCTCGGCCTGCGCCTCGCACAGCTGGCGGATGAACGGCTTGGCCGCCTCCATGCCGCCGGCGACGATCTCCTCGGTAGGCGCCTGAACGCCGCTCTGGACCAGATCCCAGGTCGCCTCGGTGGACTCGGCCTCGACCATCATGATCGCCACGTCGTCACCGGCGATGCGGCCGGCGATGACCATGTCGAAGACGGCGTTCTCGAGCTGGCTGTGACTCGGGAACGCGACCCACTGGCCGTCGATGAGGGCGACGCGCGTGGCGCCGATCGGCCCACTGAACGGCAGACCGGAGATCTGCGTCGACGCCGAGGCGGCGTTGATCGCGAGCACGTCGTAGGGGGTGTCGGGGTTGAGCGCCATGACCGTGATGACGACCTGGACCTCGTTGCGCAGACCCTTCTTGAAGGTCGGGCGCAGCGGGCGGTCGATCAACCGGCAGGTGAGGATCGCGTCCTCACTGGGGCGCCCCTCGCGACGGAAGAACGAGCCGGGGATGCGTCCGGCGGCGTACATGCGCTCTTCGACGTCGACCGTGAGCGGGAAGAAGTCGAAGTGCTCCTTGGGCTGCTTGCTGGCGGTCGTGGTGCTCAGCAGCATCGTGTCGTCGTCGAGGAACGCGGAGACGGCGCCCCCGGCCTGACGGGCCAGCAGGCCCGTCTCGAAGCGCACGGTGCGGGTACCGAAGGAGCCGTTGTCGATGACGGTCTCCACGGCGTGGACGGTGGGTTCGGACATGAAGTGTCCCTTCCGCAGGCCAAGACCTGCTGTCAGGACGAGGCGGCCAGACAAGGGGCCGAATGACCGATCGCCGGTCTTCGATCGAGGCTCGCGGATCCCATGATCCGAAAGCCACTACCGAGGACCGAGCGTGACGGGCCGACCTCGTCGGTGGTGTTCAGTTGTGCGAGAGCGGCCGCCCCGACAGGGACGGCCGCTCAGGCATGATCAACGGCGCAGGCCGAGGCGATCGATCAGCGAGCGGTAGCGCTCGATGTCGTTCTTCTGCAGGTAGTTGAGCAGGCGACGACGCTGACCGACCAGCAGCAGCAGTCCGCGACGGCTGTGGTGGTCGTGCTTGTGGGTCTTCAGGTGCTCGGTGAGCTGGCTGATACGCGCCGTGAGCAGTGCGATCTGGACCTCAGGGGATCCGGTGTCGCCGTCCTTGAGGGCGTACTGCTTGATGATCTCGTCCTTGGACAGGTCTGCGACGGTGGGCGCAGCGGTCTTCTTCGACACGCGTCTCCTCGGGTTCTTCTCGTTGCACGGCGCGCCCGGGCCGGTTCACCGGGGCACTACGATCCGTGGCCGATCTGACGGCGTCTCAAGACTACCAGGCTCAGGCCCAATGCCCTGCATCGAGCGCTCGCCGGGTCGCGGCGACGTCGTCGTCCATCTGGGCGATCAGCGCGTCGACGGAGCCGAACGCCACCATGCCGCGCAGCCGTTCGGCGAACTCCACCCGCACGTGCTCGCCGTACAGGTCGAGGTCGTCGCGGTCGAGGACGTAGGACTCCACCCGGCGGCCGCTGACCCCTTCGAACGTCGGGTTCGTGCCGACCGACACCGCGGCCGGCAGCCGCGTGCCGTCGGCCCGGACGAGGTGGGCGGCGTACACGCCGTCCGGCGGGACGGCGTACGCCTCGTCGACCGGCACGTTGGCCGTCGGGTAACCGAGTTCGCGGCCGCGCCGATCCCCCTGCACCACCGTGCCGGAGACCTCGTGGGGACGGCCCAGCACGCGCGCGGCACCAGGCAGATCGCCGGCGGCGACGGCGTTGCGGGCACGCGTGGAGGAGAACGTCTCCTCGTCGCCGACGAGCGACCACCCGTCGACGCTGAACCCGTCGCGCTCCCCCGCGTCTCGCAACGTGTCCACGGACCCGGCGGCCCGCTTGCCGAAACGGAAGTTCTCGCCGACGATCAAGTGCCGGCAGCCGAGCTGCTCGACGACGACCCGCTGGATGAACTCCTCGGGTGTCCACGCCGACATCTCGGCGGAGAACGCGAGGACACGCACGGCGTCGGCGCCGTGCGCCTGTAGGAGTTCCACCCGACGCTCGATCGTGGTCAGCCGCTTGGGTGCCTTGTCCGGCGCCAGGACCGCGACCGGGTGCGGGTCGAACGTGATCGCCACGGCCGTCGCTCCCAGCTCGTCGGCCTTCTCGCGGACGGCCGACAGCACGGCCTGGTGACCGCGATGGACCCCGTCGAAGACGCCGATCGTCACCACGCTCGGTCCTTCGAGCCGCTCCGTCGGTGCTCCGTCGACTGCCTTCCAGATCGCCACGGTGACACTGTGCCACAGTGCGGGAGCCGGGTCAGAGCAAGGGCTTGAGCGGTTTGAGGACCCATTCGTACAGCCGTGCGACGACGGGCCGTCCCTGCCAGGACTCCGCGGTCAGAAGCTCCGCGCTCTCGACGTCGTCGGCGAACACGTCGCGCATGCCCTTGGCGAACTCGTCGTCGATGATCTCGAGATTGATCTCGTAGTTGCCGGTGAGGCTCAGGCGGTCGATGTTCGCGGTGCCGACGGTGCTCCACTCGCCGTCGATCGTCGCGGTCTTCGCGTGCACCATGTGGTCGGTGTAGCGCCAGATCTCGACCCCGGCGTCGAGCAGTCGGTTGAAGAATCCGCGGGCGAGGAAGTCGGCGACGACATGGTTGGACACCCGCGGCAGCAGGATGCGGACCTGCACCCCGCGGCGGCTGGCGTCGATGAGCGCCTCGAGGATGTCGGCGTCGGGAATGAAGTAGGCGGTCGTGAGCTCGATCGTGTGCTGGGCCCGATCGATCGCCTCGAGGTACATGCCCCGGATGGGGAAGATCAGCTGCTTCGGGATGTTGCGGTGCGCCCGGATGGTCGGCTCCCACGTCGGCCGGATCGCCTGCTCGATGCCCTCGTGCGGACGGTGCACGTTCCAGAAGTCGATGAACGCGTTCTCCAGGTCCCATACCGCCGTACCGCTGAGGGCCAGGTGCGTGTCCCGCCATTCGTCCTCGTACAGCTGGCCGACGTTGTAGCCGCCCACGAAGCCGATCTTGTCGTCCACCACCAGGATCTTGCGATGGTCACGGCCGTAGTTCCGCGGATTCCAGAACCGCAGGCCCGAGGCGAGCACCGGGTACCGCAGCACCCGCACCGAGGGCGGGAACCGGTAGAACGACGGCCGGACCACGAGGTTGGCGAAGCCGTCATAGATGACGTAGACCTCGACACCGCGGGCGGCGGCGTCGATGAGCGCGCGCTTGAACCGGCGGCCCATCGCGTCGCCCTTGACGATGTAGGACTCGAAGAGCACCCGGTGCTCGGCCTGCGCGATCGCCGCCAGCATGTCCTCGTACAGCGGAGCGCCGTTGACGTAGACGTTGGCCTCGTTGCTGTCGCCGACGGCGAAGCTGCGGGGCTCGACCCGCGGAAGCGGTTCGATGCCCTTGCCGCGCAGCATCTTGCGCACACGCGTCGTCGCCATCAACGAGGCGATCGCCGCGGTCTGCACCATGAAGAACCCGAGGAGGAAGCGGCGGAGGAGCTGACGCGCGGAGAGCTTCGACCAGGGCATGGCTGTCAGCCTATCTGTCGTCAGACGAAGACAGCGACGGGGCGAGCCGCGGACCCGCGCTGCTCGTAGAGCGCCAGGAACCGGCCGGAGGGATCGAGCATCGCCACGGTCCCCGCCGTCGGCAGCGTCGTGTCAGGCAGGACCCGGCCGTGGCTGACGAGCCGAGCTTGGGCGTCATCGAGCCGGTGGACGGGGAACGAACGGGCGGCGACGCCGTCGATGTCGACGACATCGAGCCGGCGCTCCAAGTCCTCCAGGGTGTGGGCCTCGGCGAGAGTGAACCCGCCGACCCGGGTGCGCCGAAGCATCGTGAGATGCCCGCCGACGCCGAGCGCACTTCCCAGATCGCGAGCCAACGCGCGCACGTACGTGCCACTGGAGCACACCACGCGGACGTCCACATCGACGGTCCGCTCCCCCGGCCGTACGTCGGTGGCGTCGAACACGCCGACGTGGACGGGACGGGCGGGGAGTTCGACGTCTTCCCCGGCACGGACGCGGGCGTAAGACCGCTGCCCGTTGATCTTGATCGCGGACACCTTGGACGGCACCTGCTCGATGTCCCCGGTCAGGGGCCGCATGGCCTGCACGATCTGTTCGCGCCTGAGACCGGACGCGTCGTTGGAAGCAGTCACCTCACCTTCGGCGTCGTCGGTGACGGTCGACTCCCCGAGCCGGATCGTCGCGAGGTACTCCTTGTCGGCGAGTTGAAGGTGGCCGAGCAGCCGGGTCGCCCGGCCGATGCCCAGGAGCAGGACTCCTGTGGCCATCGGATCGAGTGTTCCGGCGTGCCCCACCTTGCGCGTCTGCGCGAGCCGACGCATGCGACCGACGACGTCGTGCGACGTCCATCCGGCCGGCTTGTCGACGACGACGATGCCTGCCGTGGTCGTCACTCGGCCTCGTCGTCCTCGTCGTCGCGCTTCTTGTACGGATCGGGCTCACCGGCGTACGCGGCACCGGCCGCGCGCGCCGCGACCTCGGCGTCGGCCTGCTTGGCGCGCGCGATGAGGTCTTCGATCTCGCGCGCCTGCTCAGGCACGGCGTCGAGGAAGAACTCGATCGTCGGCGTGTGACGAAGGCCGAGTTGCTTGCCGACCTCCGACCGGATCAGTCCGGTCGCGCTGGACAGCGCGGCGGCCGTGCCCTCGCGCGAGGACTCGTCGCCCATCACGGTGTAGAACACGGACGCGTGCTGCCCGTCGCCGGTCAGACGCACATCGGTGATGGTGATGAATCCGATGCGCGGATCCTTGATCCGTCGTTCGAGCAGTCCCGCGACGATCGTCTGGATGCGGTCGGCGATCTTGGCGTTGCGTGGACTGGGCATGTTTCCCTCTTCTCACTCTGCCCGTGAGTGTGACGTTGAGGCGGGCCGCGTCAGCGGTGGTCCGCCTCAACGTCACACTCAGCGGGCGACGGCCTCAGTCGCGCGGCTTCTCCCGCATCTCGAAGGCCTCGATGATGTCGCCGATCTTGATGTCACCGAAGTTCCGGACGACGGCACCGCACTCGAAGCCCTCGCGGACCTCGCTGACGTCGTCCTTCTCCCGGCGGAGGCTGGCCAGGTCGAGGTTGTCGGCCACCACGGTGCCGTCGCGCAGGATGCGGACCTTGGCGTTGCGGCGGATGACGCCACTCGTGACCATGCAGCCGGCGATGTTGCCGATCTTGCTGGAGCGGAAGATCTCTCGGATCTCCGCCTGGCCGAGCTGGTGCTCCTCGAACTCCGGCTTGAGCATGCCCTTGAGGGACGCCTCGATCTCCTCGATCGCCTGGTAGATGACCGAGTAGTACTTGATCTGGACACCCTCGCGGTCGGCGAGCTCGGTGGCCTTGCCCTGAGCGCGGACGTTGTACCCGACGATGACGGCGTTGGACGCCGCGGCCAGGTTGACGTTCGCCTCGGTGATCGCGCCGACACCGCGGTCGATGACCCGCAGGTCGACCTCGTCGCCGACGTCGATCTGGCTGAGCGAGTCCTCGAGCGCCTCGACCGAACCGGAACTGTCACCCTTGAGGATGAGCAGCAGCTCGGTGGTCTCGCCCTGCTCGACCTCGCGCATGAGGTCCTCGAGCGTGCGGCGGCCACTGCGCTTGGCAAGAGCCGCGTTGCGCTCGCGAGCCTCGCGCTTCTCGGCGATCTGCCGGGCGATGCGATCGTCGTCGACGACCATGAAGTTGTCACCGGCGCCCGGCACCGCGGTCAGACCCAGCACGAGCGCGGGGCGCGACGGCGGAGCCTCCTCGATGTTGTTGCCGAACTCGTCGAGCAGCGCACGGACGCGACCGAAGGCCGAACCGGCGACGAGCGTGTCGCCGACGCGCAGCGTGCCGCGCTGGACGATGACCGTGGCGACAGCACCGCGGCCGCGGTCCAGGTGCGCCTCGATCGCGAGGCCCTCCGCGTTCTGATCCGGGTTTGCTCGCAGGTCCAGCTCCGCATCCGCCGTGAGGACGATCGACTCCAGCAGCGAGTCCAGACCCGTGCCCGCCTTGGCGGAGACGTCGACGAACATCGTGTCGCCGCCGTACTCCTCGGGGACGAGGCCGTACTCGGTGAGCTGGCCGCGCGCCTTGGACGGATCGGCGTCCGGCTTGTCCACCTTGTTGACCGCGACGACGACCGGCACTCCGGCGGCCTGGGCGTGGTTCAACGCCTCGACCGTCTGCGGCATGACACCGTCGTCGGCGGCGACCACCAGCACGGCGATGTCGGTGGCTTGCGCACCACGGGCACGCATGGCGGTGAACGCCTCGTGACCGGGGGTGTCGATGAAGGTGATGGCGCGTTCCTGGCCGTCGACCTCGGTCGTGACCTGGTAGGCACCGATCGACTGCGTGATGCCACCGGCCTCCTTGGCGACCACGTTGGCGTTGCGGAGCGCATCGAGCAGCTTCGTCTTGCCGTGGTCGACGTGACCCATGACCGTGACGACCGGCGGACGGGGAGCCATGTCCTCGTCGGCACCTTCGTCCTCGCCGAAGCCCAGCGCGAAGGACTCGAGCAGCTCGCGGTCCTCGTCCTCGGGCGAGACGACCTGAACGTCGTAGTTCAGCTCCTCACCGAGGATCTGCAGGGTCTCGTCGTTGACGGACTGGGTCGCCGTGACCATCTCGCCCAGGTGGAACAGCACCTGCACGAGCGACGCGGCGTCGACACCGATCTTCTCGGCGAAGTCGGTCAGCGACGCGCCACGTGCGAGACGAACGGTTTCGCCGTTGCCCTTGCGGACGCGGACCCCGCCGATCGCCGGCGCCTGCATCTGGTCGAATTCCTGGCGCTTCGCGCGCTTGCTCTTGCGACCACGACGCGGCGGACCACCGGCGCGACCGAACGCGCCCTGCGTGCCACCACGACCACCGGGACGCGGGCCGCGGCCCGGAGGACCTCCGAAGCCACCGGGACGCGGGGCTCCGGCGCCGCCGCCCCCGGGACGGCCACCGGCACCCGGACGGCCACCGCCGCCGGGACGACCACCGGGGCGACCGCCCTGACGAGCCTCGGGCCCGCCCACCGACGAGCGCTTCGGCATCATCGCGGGGTTGGGGCGCGGCATGCCCGGACGCGGGCCGCCGCTGGCGCCTGCGCCACCACCCTCACGGGCGGCCGGCGGACGCGGCGGACGGTCCTGCTGCATGCCCTGCTTGGACGAGAACGGGTTGTTGCCCGGACGAGCAGCGCCCGACCGCGGTCCAGGCCGGGGGCCACCCTGCGGCTTGGGAGCAGAACGGGGTCCCGGCTTGGGGGCGCCGGCGGCGGGGCCGGGCTTGGGACCGGGTGCGGGGGTCGGCTTGGGGCCCGGCTTCGGGGTGGCCGAACGCTGGGGAGCCGGTGCCGGCGTCGGCGCCTCGGCTGCGGGCTGCGCAGCAGGGGCGGGCGTCGGCTTGGGTGCCGCGGGAGCGGCGGGCTTGGCCTCGGCGGCAGGAGCCGACGGGGCAGCGGGGGCAGGCGCGGGAGTCGCAGCCTGCTCGGGCTTGGGAGCCGCCTTCTTGGCGCTCTTCTTGCCCGCGCCCATCTCGCGGAGCTTGTCGCCGTGCTCCTCGTTCAGGCGGCGGACGACCGGCGCCTCCACAGTGGAGGACGCCGATTTCACGTACTCGCCCATCTCCTTGAGGGTGGACAGCACGACTTTGCTGGGAACTCCGAACTCACGTGCGAGTTCGTGGACTCTGACAGCCACTCTTCTCCTTCAGGGGGTCCAACCCTGAAGGGGCTGGACCGCTAGTCGACGTACAGGCTCATTGCGAAGTACTCATCGAGTGCTCATGAGCGTGTGCTCCGTTTTCGGTCGGGAGGAAGCCCGGTCGGGCCCCCTCGGGGTCAGGTGCTCTGGTCCTGGTTCTGGGCGAACAGTGCGCCGAGCGCATCGGTCGTGAGACGCCCTTCGACTCGAAGGGCTCGACCGAACGCACGGCGACGGATCGCCAGGTCCAGACACTCGGGCGACGGGTGCAGATACGCACCCCGCCCCGGCAGCGTGCCCCGCGCATCGGGAAGAACGGACCACTCCGTTCCCTCCCGGCGAGCGACGACGCGCACCAGAGTGGACTTGTCCGCGCGCTGCCGGCAGCCGACGCACGTGCGGATCACCATCGACAAGTCTAGCCGTTCGCCGAAACGTTCGGCGCAGCGGCTGCACCAGGCGTTTCGGTGTCCGAGCGGATGTCGATGCGCCATCCTGTCAATTTGGCGGCAAGCCGGGCATTCTGCCCCTCGCGGCCGATCGCCAGCGAGAGCTGGAAGTCCGGGACCACGACGCGCGCGGCCTTCGCCGTGCGATCGAGGATCGTCACGCTCGTGACCCGCGACGGCGACAACGCATGGGCGATGAACTCCGCCGGGTCCTCGCTGTAGTCGACGATGTCGATCTTCTCGCCGTGCAACTCGCTCATCACGTTGCGGACGCGCTGCCCCATCGGGCCGATGCAGGCCCCCTTGGCGTTGACGCCCGGCGCGGTGGCGCGCACTGCGATCTTCGTCCGGTGGCCGGCCTCGCGGGCGATGGCCGCGATCTCGACCGACCCGTCGGCGATCTCCGGCGCCTCGAGCGCGAACAGCAGCTTGACGAGGTTGGGGTGCGTCCGCGAGACCTTGACCCGAGGGCCGCGCGGTGTGCGGTCGACCTCGTAGACGTAGGCCTTGATGCGCTCGCCGTGCGAGTACCGCTCCTCGGGGACGCGCTCGGTCGCCGGAAGGATCGCCTCGATGGAACCGAGGTGCACCATGACGTCACCGGGACGCTGTCCCTGCTGGATGACGCCCGACACGATGTCGCCGACGCGTCCGGAGAACTCGCCGTACTTCTGCTCGTCCTCCAGGTCACGAAGACGCTGCATGATGAGCTGGCGGGCGACGGTGGCCGCGAACCGGCCGAAGTCCTCGGGAGTGTCGTCGAATTCGTCGCTGAACCGCGCCTGCGGCGCGTCCCCGTCCTCGCTGGGGGCGTCGGCGAGCCGTTCCTTGGCCCAGACCGTGACGTGTCCGGTCGTGCGGTCGAGTTCGACGCGCGCGTGGTGATGGGCACCGGCGGTCTTGTGATACGCCGAGAGCAGAGCGGTCTCGATCGCGTCGACCACGACGTCGACGGAGATGCCCTTCTCGCGCTCGAGGAGGCGCAGCGCGCTCATATCGATGTCCATCAGACGTCCTTCCTGTTGAGCTCGATCTGGATCACGGCGCGTTCGATGTCGGCGTAGGAGTATCGCGTCGGCACACCCTTGGCGAGCAGATCGACGCCGTCGTCGTCGCTGTCGCCGATACGGCCGACCAGGGTGCGCCCGTCGGTCAGTCGTGCCTCGACGAGGCGGCCGGCGTTGCGCCGCCAGTGGCGCGGCGCGGTGAGCGGGCGGTCGACGCCGCGCGAGGTGACCTCGAGGGTGTAGGGCGCGCTGCCGAGCAGGTCGGTCGCGTCGAGTTCGGCGGAGACGGCTCGGGTGACGTCGGCGATCGTGCCGATGTCGACGCCCTCGTCGCCGTCGACGGCGATGCGAAGGCGCCGGTTCGGGCCCTGCCCCGAGAGTTCGACCGCCTCCAGATCGAGGCCGAGGGCACTCACCACGGGGCCCACGAGATCGGCGATACGGTCATTCATACGGTGTGCCCCTATTCAGTTCGGTCGGCGCGGCGTCTCACGTGCGTGGAACCATCGTAGCGAGCGTTACGCTGCGGTGGTGACCAGCCGACGTGCCCTCCTCGCCGGTGCCGTCGCCGTGGGCGGAATCGTCGCCCTGGGCGCCACGGACGCCCTCGACGACGTCGTCCGCGCCGTCGGCGTCAAGCCCCGACCTCGTCCCCGCGCTTCCGACGTCAGCCTCGTCAAGGCCGTGCTCGAGGACCAGCAGCGGCTGCTGGGTATCGCCCTCGGCACGGACGGCGCCGATGACGCCGTCGCGCTCCTGAGCGACCAGGTCGCTCAGCTCGGAGGCACTCCCACGACCGAACCCGCTCGGGGAGATCTGCGCGCCGAGCTGCGGGCCGCTGCCGCGCACCGGGCGGCTGACGCGTCCGGCGCGGTGGCGCCCGACGTCGCCATGACGCTCGCCTCGATGTCGGCCGGACTCACGCAGCTGGCGGCGCGACCGGTGGGAGGAGGGGCGTGAACGAGGCGCAAGCCCAGGCCTGGAGTGACTGGCTGGCTCTCGAGCTCGAGGCCGTCTGGCTCTATCCCGTGATCGGCGCACGGCACGACGCGCTGCGACGCTCCGCTGCGGAGGCGTTCGACGCGCATGTGGAACGTCGTGACGAATTGGTCGCCGTGTTCAGCGATGCGAACGCCGAACCACCCGGACCGCAGGTGAGTTACGACGTCGGCGCGCTCAGCACGCCCGAGGAAGCTTCGCAGGCCGCTCGCTCGGTCGAGGCGCGCATCTGCGCCGCGATCGTGCGGCTCGTCGGCCTGGTCGAGGGCGACCTCCGCTCCGCGGCTGTCGACGCGCTGCGCGACACGGCACGGCGGGCCCTGGGTTGGGGCGCCGAGCCCGAGCCGTTCCCCGGCCTGGACTGACGCCCCTCCTCAGTGCCCCGCGGTCAGAGTGCCGACGACCTCGCCGATGGCGACGTCGTGCCGCTCCCCGGTCGCCCTGTCCTTGACCTCGACGAAACCGTCGGCCAGCCCCTTGCCCACGACCACGATCGTCGGGATGCCGATGAGTTCAGCGTCCTTGAACTTGACCCCCGGCGAGACCTTGGGCCGGTCGTCGTAGAGCACCTCGAGTCCGGCACTCTCGAACTGAGCCACGAGCTCCTCGGCGGCGCTGAACTGCGCCGGGTCCTTGCCGGCCACGACGAGGTGGACGTCGAACGGCGCGACCTCGCGCGGCCAGATGATGCCGCGCTCGTCGTAAGAGTTCTCGATGATCGCCGCGACCGCCCGCGACACGCCGAAGCCGTACGACCCCATGGTGACGGTGACGAGCTTGCCGTTCTCATCGAGCACCTTGAGGCCGAGCGCCTCGGCGTACTTGCGTCCGAGCTGGAACACGTGGCCCATCTCGATGCCCCGGGCGAGTTCGAGCGGACCGCTGCCGTCGGGCGCCGGGTCGCCGGGCTTGACCTCGGCCGCCTCGATCGTGCCGTCGGCCGTGAAGTCGCGGCCGTAGACGAGGTCGATGACGTGGGAACCGGAGACGTTGGCGCCGGTGACCCAGCGGGTTCCCTCCACCACGCGCGGGTCGACGAGGTAGCGGATGCCGGTCTCGCTCTTCTCCCCCAGCACGCCCGGTCCGATGTAGCCCTTGACCAGCGCCGGGTGCGCAGCGAACTCCGCCTCACCGAAGGGCTCGACCTCCGCGGGCGCCACCTGGGTCTCCAGTCGCTTGGTGTCGACCTCGCGGTCGCCGGGCAGGCCGATCGCGAGCGGCTCACTCGTGCCGTCGGGGTAGCGCAGTGTGACGAGCACGTTCTTGAGGGTGTCCGCGGCCGTCCAGGGCCGGTCCTCGCGCGCGAACGCCTCGTTGAGGTGATCGACGAGCGTCTCGATCGTCGGCGTGTCGGGGGTGATCTCGGCGTGAGCGGGCGGCACGTCGTCGTACGGCTGCGGCTCAGGCACGACCGTGGTGACGGCCTCGACGTTGGCGGCGTACCCTCCGGGCGAGCGCACGAAGGTGTCCTCGCCCGTCTCTGCCACGACGAGGAACTCCTCGCTCGCGGACCCGCCCATCGCACCGGAGTCGGCGTGGACGACCGCGTAGTCGAACCCGAGCCGGTCGAAGATGCGGATGTAGGCGGCGCGATGCGCCTGGTAGGAACGTTCGAGCCCTTCGTCATCGATGTCGAAGGAGTACGAGTCCTTCATGACGAACTCGCGGCCGCGCAGGATGCCCGCGCGCGGACGCGCCTCGTCGCGGTACTTCGTCTGGATCTGATACAGGCTCAGCGGCAGATCCTTGTAGGACGAGAACATGTCCTTGACCACGAGGGCGAACATCTCCTCGTGCGTCGGGCCGAGGAGCATGTCATTGCCACGGCGGTCCTGGAGCCGGAACAGGTTCGGCCCGTACTCGGTCCAGCGGTTGCTCGCCTCGTACGGCTCGCGCGGCAGGAGCGCCGGGAAGCGCACCTCCTGAGCGCCGATCGCGTCCATCTCCTCGCGCACGATGTGCTCGATGCGGGCCAGGACGCGCAGACCCAGCGGGAGCCAGGAGTAGATGCCGGGAGCGACGCGGCGGACGTACCCGGCGCGGACGAGCAGCTTGTGGCTCGGCACCTCGGCGTCGGCGGGATCGTCGCGGAGGGTGCGCAGGAAGAGCCGTGACATTCGCATGCCACGAGGGTAGCGAGGCCCCGCCCGCCGATGCGCGCGGCAGCCCCCTCACATGAGGATCGTCGCGAAGGTGTCCACCTGGCGGAACCCGACGGTCTCGTACAGACGACGCGCCGGAACGTTGAAGTCGTTGACGTACAGCGTGACCGTCGGGGCGAAGGCGCGCCGGACGAGGAACACCACGGCCGCCAGCGCGGGAGCCGAGATCCCCCTCCCCCGGTATCGAGGGTCGACCCACACGCCCTGGAGCTGGCAGGCCGCGGCGGTGCTGGCACCGACCTCGGTCTTGAAGACCACCTCGCCGTTCTCGATGATCGCGTAGGAGCACCCCTCGGACACCAACTGCGTCACCCGCGCCCGGTAGCCGCCCCGATCGCCCACCGTCGGGTCGATGCCGACCTCCTCGGTGAACATCGCCACGCTCGCCGGGTACAGCGCGTCGACCTCGTCCAGTGCCACCGGGCGCACGCGATCGTCGGGCGGGACGGGACTGTCGTTGTCCATCATCAGGAACGGCTGGTCGAGTCGCTCGGATCGGGCCGGCCCCCAGTGCGGGCGCAACCGCTCCCACAGCGGCCCGACGACGTGCGCCGGTCCGACGATCGAGCGGGACTGCGAGTCGCGGCGCGCGAGCCGGTGCGCGAAGGCGTCGATCGCCGCAGGCGTCGCCTCGACGGGCACCACGTTGGCGCCGACATGACAGGCGGACGTCAACGTCCCGCCTTCGAAGTAGCCCCAGATCTGTGCGCCCAGCCAGCGCTGGTCCATGCGAGTGGCGTCGACGCGGTGGCGGACGAAGAGGTTCGTGAGCGGGTCACGGTCGAGCAACGCGACCAGCTCGGGCAAGTCGTGTCGTGACAGCGAGCGCACGTAGGTAGCCGCGGCGGCCACGTCGGTCATGGCTGGGAGCCTAACTCAGCAGGACCGGCGCCGCTCATGGCGTTCAGCTCACGGTGACGGAGGCGGAGCCGCCCTCGACGGGCTCCATGCCCTCGGCGATGCGCATGGCCTCTTCGATGAGGGTCTCGACGATCTTGCTCTCGGGCACGGTCTTGATGACCTCGCCCTTGACGAAGATCTGGCCCTTGCCGTTGCCGGACGCGACACCGAGGTCGGCCTCGCGCGCTTCGCCCGGGCCGTTGACGACGCACCCCATGACCGCGACGCGCAACGGGACCTCGAGGCCGTCCAGCCCCGCGGTGACCTCGTCGGCGAGCTTGTAGACGTCGACCTGGGCACGTCCGCAGGAGGGGCAGGACACGATCTCGAGCCGGCGCGGGCGCAGGTTGAGCGACTCGAGGATCTGCAGGCCGACCTTGACCTCCTCGACCGGCGGGGCCGAGAGCGAGACGCGGATGGTGTCGCCGATGCCCTTGCTCAGCAGCGCACCGAAGGCGGTGGCGCTCTTGATGGTGCCCTGGAACGCCGGGCCGGCCTCCGTCACCCCGAGGTGCAGCGGCCAATCGCCCCGCTCGGCCAGCATCTCGTAGGCCTTGACCATGACCACCGGGTCGTTGTGCTTGACCGAGATCTTGAAGTCGTGGAAGTCGTGCTCCTCGAACAGCGAGGCCTCCCACACCGCGGACTCGACGAGCGCCTCCGGCGTGGCCTTGCCGTACTTCTCCAGCAGGCGCTTGTCCAGCGAGCCCGCGTTGACACCGATGCGCAGCGAGACGCCGGCGTCGGCGGCAGCCTTGGCGATGGCGCCGACCTGGTCGTCGAACTTGCGGATGTTGCCGGGGTTGACCCGCACGGCCGCGCAGCCGGCGTCGATCGCGGCGAACACGTACTTGGGCTGGAAGTGGATGTCGGCGATCACCGGAATCTGCGACTTGCGCGCGATCGCGGGAAGCGCGTCGGCATCGTCCTGGCTGGGGCACGCGACGCGGACGATGTCGCAGCCGGCGGCGGTGAGCTCGGCGATCTGCTGCAACGTGGCGTTGACGTCCGCGGTCAGGGTGGTGGTCATCGACTGCACCGAGATCGGGGCGTCGCCGCCGACCTCGACCGAACCCACCCGGATCTTCCGGGAGGGACGACGGGGCGCGAGAACCGGCGCCGGGGCCTCGGGCATGCCGAGCGAAATGGGCTGTGCGCTCATGAGAGACTCACCGGATTCACGATGTCCGCGAAGATCAAGACCACACCCATCAGCATAAGCACCGAGCCAACCGCGTAAGCGATCGGCAACATCTTGGCGACGTCGACATAGCCCGGATCCGGGCGCCCGCGCAGCCGGGCCCATCCGCGCCGCAGCGCCTCCCACAGCGCGCCGGCGATGTGTCCCCCGTCGAGCGGCAGCAACGGGATCAGGTTGAACAGCCAAAGGAACAGGTTGAGCCCGGCCAGCAACGTGATGATGCGCTGCGTGCCCTCGGCGAGCGTGGGCTGATCCACGGTCACCAGCTCGCCCGCCACCCGGCTGGCGCCCACGATGCTGATCGGGCTGTCCTGCTCGCGCTCGGCACCGAACACGGCCTTGACGACCTCGACCATGCGCGCGGGGAGATGGACGATCGCCTCGGCGGTCTGACCGATCATGCGGCCCATCTCCTCCACGACGAAGAGTGGACCTTGTCGTTCGATCACGCTGGTGGGCGTCACGCCGAGGAAGCCCACGTTCTCGACGCGTTCGGGGTCGTCCAGCGCGGCGCGGGCGAGCACCGACGTGGTGACGTCCACCGTCTGCTCGCTGCCGTCGCGCTCGAAGCTGATCGTCGCCGTCTCGTCGCCGTTGGCCCGGATCAGGCGGGTGAGCTGATCCCAGGAGGTGATCGGTTCGCCGTCGAACGACGTGATGACGTCTCCGGCCTGCAGGCCCGCCTGCTTCGCCGGAGTCGGCGGGTCGGCGTCGGTGCAGGCGCGTCCGGCCTCGGCGTCGGTGATCGCACAGTCGGCCACCTGCCCCACCGTGGTCGTGGGCGTCGCGACTCCGAAGCCCATGAACGAGATCGAGAAGAGCACGGTCGCGATGATGAGGTTCACCGTCGGACCGCCTGCCATGACGATGACCTTCTGCCACCAGGGCTTGCGGTAGAACAGCCGGTCGGTGTCAGCCGTGGTGACGGTCTCGTACTCCAGCTGCCGGGCGTCGCTCGCGAGCTGGGTGAACAGGCCCGTGTTGGAAGTCCGTGCGTGCGAGGGGTCGTCGTCGCGTTCGGGCGGCAGCATCCCGACGAGCTTCACGAATCCGCCCAGGGGCACGAGTTTGAGCCCGTACTCGGTCTCCCCGCGCCGGAACGACCACACGGTGCGGCCGAATCCGACGAAGAACTGGGTGACCTTGACACCGAACTTCTTGGCGGGCCACATGTGCCCCATCTCATGGAGGGCGATCGACAGCGCCACACCGAGCAGGAACACCACCACGCCCAGGGCGTAGATCACAGCGGTCATCGTCGTCGCTCCACCAGCTCGGCCGCTCGGACGCGCGCCGCGGCGTCGGCCGCGAGGACACGTTCGAGCGAGAGGTCGTCGAGGGCGGAGTCCGGGTCGGACAGGTGCTCCTCGAGCACTTCGCCCACCGTGTCAACGATGCCGAGGAAGTCCAAGTGCCCGCCCACGAAGGCGTCCACGCAGACCTCGTTGGCCGCGTTGAAGACCGCGGGCGCCGTGCGACCGAACTCGCCGGCCTGCCGGGCGAGGCGTACCGCGGGGAACGCGTCGTCGTCGAGCGGAAAGAAGTCCCATGAGACCGGTCGGGCCCAGTCGCAGGCGGGCACGGCGCCGGGGACCCGTTCGGGCCACGCCAGGCCCAGCGCGATCGGCAGTCGCATGTCCGGCGGCGAGGCCTGGACCATCGTGGAACCGTCCACGAACTCCACCATCGAGTGCACGACCGACGAGGGGTGCACGACCACGTCGATGCGATCGAAGCCGATGTCGAAGAGCAGGTGGGCCTCGATGACCTCGAGCCCCTTGTTGACGAGCGTCGCCGAGTTGATGGTGATGACCGGTCCCATGTCCCACGTCGGGTGCGCCATCGCCTGCTCGGGCGTGACGTCGGCGAGCTCTGCGCGCGTCTTGCCGCGGAACGGCCCGCCGCTCGCGGTCACCAGCAGGCGCCGGACGTCCTCGACCCGCTCTCCGCGGAGCGCTTGCGCGAGGGCCGAATGCTCGGAGTCCACCGGAACGATCTGGCCCGGCTTGGCGAGGTCCTTGACCAGCGGCCCGCCGACGATCAGCGACTCCTTGTTCGCCAGCGCCAAGGTGCGCCCCGCTTCGAGCGCGGCGAGCGTGGGCAGCAGCCCGACGGCGCCGGTCATGCCGTTGAGAACGACGTCGCAGTCCACGCGGGCGACCTCCGTGGCGGCGTCGGGCCCGGCGAGCAGCCGTGGGAGCCGCAGGTCCCCCGCGGACCAGCCGCGCTGCTGCGCTTCGGCGTAGAGGGCGAGCTGCACGTCCTCCAGTGCGCTCGCCTTGGCGACAGCCACCAACGGGACATCGAATTCCAGCGCCTGGCGTGCCAGGAGCCGCGGATCACTACCGCCGGCCGCGAGCGCGACCACCTCGAACCGCTCCGCAGCGACCCGGATCACGTCCAGTGCCTGGGTACCGATGGAGCCCGTGGATCCGAGAATGGCGACACGCGTTCGACGCATGCCGCCATTCTCGCACCCCGGGTGTCGGGCGGGTGCTACTTGACCTCGGTCTTCAGCAACCGCCACACGCCGAGCACCAGCGGCAGGACGAGCCAGATGAGCGAGGACACCAGGAGCTGGCCCCACTGCTCACCACTAGGTCCGCCGGTGCTGAACAGCGGCGTTTGGGCCGATGCGAAGTCGATCCACGGCCTCACGTCGGCGAACCAGTCGAGGAACGCTGCCGCCACTTCGAGCACTGTGGGCACGGCGAACATGTAGATGAAGTACGTCACGATCGCGCCCGGTGTGCTCATGATCAGCATGGCGAGCGCGAAGCCCAGGATCGCCGCGATGAGGTTGCCGATGAAGACGTTGCGGAGCATCTCGGCGCTGAGCGACCAGTCGACGTCGAAGCCGCGCACACCACCGGCGAGCGCCGTTCCCAGCGCGGCGATCGCCAGGGCCACGACGAGGACACCGAGCACGACGAGGACGCTGGCGATGAGCTTGGCGATGACGACTCGCATGCGCCGCGGCTCGAGCGTGAAGGTCACGAGCGCCGTCCGCTGCCCCCATTCCTGGGTGACCAACAGGATCGGGATGATCGGGATGAAGAAGCCGATGACCCCGTTCCCGACCATCGTGAAGTCGTTGAGGTCCTGGAAGCCCTCGACGAACAGCAGGGCCTGGATGAGCATCGCAGCGAACGCCAGCGCCACGACGACGCCGGTGAACCAGCGCCCCGCCCGCGTGTCGAAGGACTTGCGGAACTCGACCGCGATCAAGCGGCCGAAGGAGACACCGGGGCGCTGGGTGTCGATGGAGTACGTAGTGGTGCTCATGCGGAGACTCCCGTCGTGGGCTGCTCACGCTGGGTGTCGGACGTGAGCTGGAGGAACATGGCTTCGAGGCCGGCGCCTTCGGCTCGGCGCAGTTCGAGGAGGGCGACCCCGGCAGCTGCCGCGGCCCGGCCGACCTGCTCGGCCGTGGCTTCGGTCTGCAGGCCTGCATCGCGAGGCGTCGCCGTGATGCCGGCGGACTGCAAGGCGGTCGTCAGTCGCTCGGCGTGATCGGGTACGGCCTGCACGTAGGTGCCGGCGGCGTGCAGCAACTCCTCCTTGCGGCCTTCGGCCACGATGCGCCCGCGCCCGATGACGATGAGCTCGTCGGCGATGACCTCGACCTCATGCAGCAGGTGCGACGACAGCAGCACCGTGCCGCCGCGGTCCGCGTACGTGCGCAGCAGCTGGCGCATCCAGTGGATACCGGCGGGGTCGAGCCCGTTGGCAGGCTCGTCCAGGATGAGGATCTTGGGATCGCCGAGCAGAGCGTGCGCGATGCCGAGGCGCTGGCGCATACCGAGCGAGTAGTTGCGCACCCGGCGCTTGGCCTCGCTCGGCGTGAGGCTCACGAGCTCGAGCATCTCGTCGACGCGGCTCGTCGGCAGGCCCATCGTCCGCGCCCCGAGAGTGAGGATCTCCCGACCCGTGCGGCCCGCGTGCTGCGCGGACGCATCGAGCAGGACGCCGACTTGCGTGCCGGGGTTGGGGATGTCGTGGTAGCGGACGCCGCCGATCGTGGCGCTTCCCGAATCGGCCGGCGTCAGTCCCGCGATGATGCGCATCGTCGTGGACTTGCCGGCGCCGTTGGGCCCGAGGAAGCCCGTCACCGAGCCCGGCCGGCAGACAAAGGAGACGTTGTCCACGGCCCGGTAGTGCCCGTAGGTCTTCGTCAGGTTCTCAACCGTGATCATGCCTCCATCGTGGCCGAGCCGATCGGCCGTCCGCATCGGACACGCGGATGAGAAACCTGGCCGATGGTCGTAGAGATCGGCCGCCTCACGGCTCCTACGCTGGGTTGCGTGCGTACGACTCCTCCCCCGCCCCCGCTGACCCTGTGGGGAGAGACCTGGCGGTATGCGCTCATCACCCTCATCGGCGCCATGATCGTCGTCGCCCGGTACGCCGAGCTCCCGAGTTACCCGGACTGGCTCCTCGTCGTCGACATCCTGGTCGGACTGGCCAGCCTCGTCGCGCTGCACTGGCGGCGCCGCTATCCGATGACGATCGCCTTGGTGCTCACGGCGGTCTCCGTCCCGTGCATCAGCGTGGCCGGACCGTCGCTCCTCGCCTTCGTGTCGGTCGCGACCCGCCGTCGCTGGCGCGAGATCATCCCGCTCAGCCTCGCCACCATCGCCGCGGGTCTCGTCGTGAGCGAGTTCGATCCCGCATTGCGCGACCCGCTGCTGGTCTCGCTCGCATCGAACGTCGGTCTGACCGCGCTCGTGGTCGTGTGGGGCATGTACGTCGGCTCGCGCCGGGAGCTGCTGCGCACTCTCGTCGATCGGGCCGAGACCGCCGAATCCGAGCAGGCCGCTCGCGTGGCGCAAGCACGGACGGCCGAGCGGGCCCGGATCGCTCGCGAGATGCACGACGTGCTCGCTCACCGGATCTCGATGGTCTCGCTGCACGCTGGCGCGCTCGCCTACCGCACCGATCTCAGCCCCGAGGAGATCCGGCGCAGTGCCGAGATCATCCAGTCGAGCTCCCACGAGGCCCTGGTCGAACTGCGAGAGGTGCTCGGCGTGCTGCGCGACGACTCGGGCGACGCCGCGCCCGAGCTCCCGCAGCCGTCGGCGCGCGACATCGCCACTCTCATCGCCGAAGCACGCGCCACCGGCATGGTCATCGACGAGAGCATCAAGGCCGACCTCGACGCCCTTCCCGTAGGCACCGGCCGCACCGCCTACCGGGTCATCCAGGAATCGCTCACCAACGCACGCAAGCACGCGCCGCACACCGCCGTGTTCGTCGGCGTACACGGCAGCCCGGGCACCGGCATCGACATGGCCATCAGCAATCCGCTGCCGCTCGGTGGAACTCAGAACGGCACGCCCGGTGCCGGCCTGGGATTGGTCGGGCTGGCCGAACGGGTTCATCTCGCCGGCGGCGAGTTCGGTCACCGATTGACGCCCGACGGCCGGTTCGAGATCCACGCCCGGCTACCGTGGCCCGCATGAGCGCCCCCATCCGCGTCGCCATCGTCGACGACGACCCACTGGTGCGGGCCGGACTGAGCATGGTGCTCGGTGGTGCCCCCGATGTGGAGATCGTCGCCGAGGCGGGGGACGGAGCGGCAGCGCTCTCGGTCGCTCCGGCGGCCGATGTCGTGCTGATGGACATCCGGATGCCGATCATGGACGGCTTGGCGGCGACGGAGCGGTTGCTCGCCGAGGAGCCGGCTCCTCACGTCATCGTGCTGACGACCTTCGACGCCGATGAACACGTGATGCGTGCGCTCGCCGCGGGTGCGAGCGGCTTCCTGCTCAAGGACACCCCGCCGCCGCAGATCGTCGAGGCCATCCGCAAAGTCGCGGCGGGCGAGCCGATCCTCTCCCCCAGCGTGACGGGCCAGCTGATCCGTCACGTCACGGCCGCAGGGATCTCGACCGAGGCGCGCAAGGCCATCGAGCAGCTCACGGACCGTGAGCGCGAGGTGGCGTTGTCGGTGGCTCGGGGCGCCTCGAACGCCGAGATCGCCGCGCAGCTGTTCATGAGTGTGGCGACGGTCAAGGTCCATCTCGGTCACGTGTTCACGAAGCTCGGCGTGACCAACCGCGTCCAGGTCGCCATCCGCATGCACGACGCCGGACTCGTCTGACCAGTCGCGTCAGGTGAGCGTCCCGCCGTGGAGCAACGCGGCGATGACGTCGCCGTACCGCTGCGTCATCCGCTCGGCGTACCCTTCCGGATCGCCGACCGGGGCGACGGCTGGATCGACCCGACCGGCCCGCAGCACCAGATCGAGGTCGTAGTTCTCGTCCGGCGTGGTGACGGTAGCCGGGCTCCCGGCGATCCGGAAGCGGGCATCGGGGTCGGGTTCTGCGCCCAGCCGCACGACGGCCAGCACGGACAGCACCCAGATGCGCCGCTCGGGCACCTCGACGTGCACGGGGGTCCCCCGCCCCACGCCGAGATCGCGCAGCCCGCCGGCGAGCGACGCCGACTCGTGCAGGAGCTGGGCGTAGGACAGCGTGCCGTCGTCGGTCACGAGAGCGGGATCGTCAGCGCGGCCTGCAACGACGTGGTGGTCGAGGACGCGGAAGGCCAGGCTCGTCATCATCGCCCCTGGAAGACGGGAGGGCGCTTCTCGGCGCGCGCTCGGGCGGCTTCCTTGACGTCCTCGCTCGCCCACACCCGGGAGAACTCGGCGTCGATCGTCGCATCGTCGGCGCGCGAGCCGTTCAGCACCAGCTTGTTGTACGCGAGCGTCAGCGGCGCGAGGGTGGCGATCTCGTGCGCCCACGCCACGGCGTCCTCCACGGTGCCGGCTCGGTCGACCAGTCCACACGCCAGCGCCGCGTCACTGTCGAGAGCGTCGGCGGCGAGCATGAGCCGGCGGGCCGGGCCCATGCCGGCCAGCTTGCCCAGGGTTCGGATGGTCCACGCGTCCACGGCCATGCCGTTCTTCGCCGTCGGGATGGCGAAGCGCGCCGTCGCGTCGGCGACGCGAAGGTCGCAGGCGATGGCGAGCTGGGTTCCGGCGCCGATGGCCGGTCCGTTCACTGCGGCGATCACCGGAACGGGCAGCCGCGTCAGGCCGTGCAGCATGCCGTAGAGGGCCTCGAGGAACTCGTCTCCGTACACGCCGCCGAGATCCGCACCGGCGCAGAACGCCGTACCGTCGCCGGTGATGACGAGGACGCGGGCACCGTCGTCGACCGCTGCCTGCGCGGCCGCGTCGATCGCGCGGCACAGCGCGAGGTCGAGGGCGTTGCGCCGCTCGGGGCGGCGCAGGGTCAGCACCGCGACGGCGCCGTCCCGGGAGGTGTCGAGGATCGCATCGGAGGACATGGCGCCACCGTAGCGAGTGGCGTCAGCGCCGGCGCCCCGGGTCCGCACCGTCGGCGAAGGCGAGGCCACGTGCGCTGAGCTCCTCGGACAGGACCCGGACGGCTTTCGGGCCGACGCCGTGCATCTCCAGCAGGGCGTCCGAGGACAACTCGGCGAGCTGGGCGTACGTGGTGATGTCGTGGGCCCGCAGTGCGGCGGCCGCCGGACGGCCGATGGCGTTCGGAAACTCGGTGGCGTCCGCGGGATGCTCCATCAGACGTCCGCGGCGGCGAGCTGGCCGCAGGCGCCGTCGATGTCGGAGCCGCGGGTGTCGCGCACGGTGGTGGGGATGCCCTTGGCGACGAGGCGGCGCACGAACTCGCGCTCGTCCTCGGGCCGCGAGGCGGTCCACTTCGAGCCGGGCGTCGGGTTGAGCGGGATGAGGTTCACGTGCACCCACCCCCAGTCGCCGTAGGAGTTGAGCACGTCGGCGAGCATGTCCGCACGCCACGCCTGATCGTTGATGTCGCGCATCATCGCGTACTCGATCGAGACACGGCGCTTGGTGGTGCGGGCGTACTCCCACGCCGCCTCGACCGTCTCCGCGACCGAGAATCGCGTGTTGATCGGGACGAGTTCGTTGCGCAGCTCGTCGTCGGGAGCGTGCAAGGAGAGCGCGAGCGTCACGGGGATGCCCTCGCCGGCGAGATGACGGATACGCGGCACCAGTCCGACGGTGCTGACCGTGATGTTGCGCGCCGACATCCCGAGGCCGTCCGGCGCCGGAGCGACCATGCGGCGCACGGCCCCGATGACGGCCTTGTAGTTGGCCATCGGTTCGCCCATGCCCATGAAGACGACGTTGGAAAGACGGCCCGGTCCGCCGGGGACGAGGCCGCGCGCCATCGCCGCGGCGCCGTCGACGACCTGATCGATGATCTCCGCCGTGCTCATGTTGCGCTGCAAGCCGCCCTGGCCCGTCGCGCAGAACGGGCACGCCATGCCGCATCCGGCCTGGCTCGACACGCAGATGGTGGCGCGATCGGGATACCGCATCAGCACGGACTCGACGAGCGCGCCGTCGAACAGGCGCCACAGCGTCTTGCGAGTGGTGCCCCCGTCGGCCTCGAGCGTGCGGACCGACGTGAGCAACGGCGGCAACAGCGATTCGACGATGCGGTCACGGCTGGCGACCGGCAAGTCGGTCATCTGCGCGGGGTCGCGCTCAAGCCGCCCGAAGTAATGCGTGGCGACCTGCTTGACCCGGAACGGCGGCTCCCCCAGAGCCTCGGCGGCGGCCTTGCGCTCCGCAGCGTCGAGGTCGGCGAGATGCCGCGGCGGCTTGCCACGGCCCTTGGGCGGGGTCAGCACGAGCGGAAGGGCCCGGATCTGCTCGGTCATAACGACCATTCTCCCAGACGCCCCCTGAACAGAACGAATCTCAGGAGACCGGCACGAGGAGGTAGAGGATGAGATACGCCACGGGGGCCACCGCGATGAGCGAGTCGAGGCGGTCCATCACACCGCCGTGCCCGGGCAGGATCGTGCCCATGTCCTTCACCCCGATGTCGCGCTTGATGAGCGACTCGCACAGATCGCCGACGGTGGCCATGATGACCGCCGTGGCACCCAGGACGACGCCCACCCAGATCTCGCCTTCGAGGCCGTAGACCACGACGAGCGTGCTGAGGACGATGCCGGTGATCATCGACCCGGCGAAGCCCTCCCAGGACTTCTTCGGCGAGATGGTCGGGGCCATCGGGTGCTTGCCGAAGAACACACCCGCCGCATAGCCGCCGATGTCGGACGCGATGGTCGCGACGATGAACGCGACGATCCGCCACGCACCATCGGGGTTGTCGAGCATGCGCACGACGAACGAGCCCATGAGGAACAGGTAGGCGAGGCAGAACACCCCGCTCGTGGCGTCACGCACGAACCCGTCAGCGCCGCCGGGGAGCCGGTAGACGAGGGTCGCCAGCACGGTGAGCGCCAGGACCGCCGCGGCCGTCTCCATGTCGTCGTAGTAGGCAACGCCGAGCATGACGAGGCCGCCGGCGAGCACGGGCGGCACCGGCACTCTGATGCCGGCCGACGCCAGGGCCTTGCTCAGCTCGAGGACAGCCACCGTCAGCGCCAGCGCCACGACGAGAACGAAGACGTCCTTGACGAAGAACAGTGACGCCAGGACCACCGCGACGAGTCCCACGCCGACGCCGATCGCCGCCGACAGATCGCGCCCGGCCCGCCCGGTCGGCGGAACGGGCGCGGGAGACTCAGATGTCAAGGAGCTCGACTTCCTTGGCCTTGAGCGCCTCGTCGACCTGATCGACGTACTTCTTGGTCAGCGCGTCGAGACGCTTCTCAGCACCGACGTTCTCGTCCTTGCTGATCTCGGAGTCCTTCTCGGCCTTGTCCAGGGCCTGCTTGGCACTGCGACGCACGGCGCGGATCGCCACGCGACCTTCCTCGGCCTTGGACCGGGCGAGCTTGATGTACTCCTTGCGGCGCTCCTCGGTGAGCTCGGGCAGCGTCACGCGCAGCACCTTGCCGTCGTCGGTCGGGTTGACGCCGAGATCGGAGTCGCGGATGGCCTTCTCGATCGCACTCTTCGCACCCTGGTCGTAGGGGCTGATGATGACGGTGCGCGCCTCGGGCACCTGGAAGCCCGCGAGCTGCTGCAGCGGGGTCGGCGTGCCGTAGTAGTCCGCGGTGATCTGCGAGAACATCGACGGATGCGCGCGTCCGGTGCGGATCGCAGCGAACTCCTCGCGGGTGTGGGCGATGGCCTTCGTC
Source organism: Aeromicrobium camelliae (assembly GCF_003850045.1). Classification (GTDB taxonomy): domain Bacteria; phylum Actinomycetota; class Actinomycetes; order Propionibacteriales; family Nocardioidaceae; genus Aeromicrobium; species Aeromicrobium camelliae. Next base: position 29,673 of record NZ_RQJX01000010.1, read on the forward strand.
ATCTTGGACTCGGCATCACGCAGGGTCTGGTCGATCACGTCAATTGCTCCTTGTCGGGGGTCGCACGCAGGGTCATCCCGCGTGGACGAGTGTTCCGATCTTCTCACCGCGCAGCGCGCGGGCGATGTTGCCGTCGTTCTCCATGCCGAACACGATCATCGGCAGACGGTTCTCCATGCACAGGGCGAAGGCGGCGGCGTCGACGACCTTGAGGCCGCGTGCCAACGCCTCGTCGAACGTCAGTTGGTCGTACTTCTGCGCGTCGGGGGTCGTGCGCGGATCGGCGTCGTACACGCCGTCCACGCCGTTCTTGCTCATCAGCACCGCGTCGGCCTTGATCTCCAGCGCGCGCTGCGCCGAGACCGTGTCGGTCGAGAAGTACGGCATGCCCGCCCCGGCACCGAAGATGACGACGCGCCCCTTCTCGAGGTGACGCATGGCCCGGCGCGGGATGTAGGGCTCGGCGACCTGCGCCATCGTGATGGCGCTCTGCACGCGCGTCTCCACGCCGGTCTTCTCGATGAAGTCCTGCAACGCGAGCGCGTTCATGACGGTGCCCAGCATGCCGATGTAGTCGGCCCGGGAACGTTCCATGCCGCGCTGGCTCAGCTCCGCGCCGCGGAAGAAATTGCCGCCGCCGACGACGATGGCGACCTCGATGCCCTCCTGCACGGCCTCGGCCACCTGAACGGCGATGCCGCTCACGACGTCGGGATCGATACCGATCTGCCCGCCGCCGAAAACCTCACCGGAGAGCTTGAGCAAAACGCGACGCGACATGACCACGAGCCTATCGGATCGGCTCACGCAGCCTCCGGGGTGGCGAGGCGGTCCGCTGCGCGGCGGGAGAACGACGAACGCCCCGCGGACATTTCCGCGGGGCGTTCGCCTGGATCGGCCTGGATCAGGCGCCGACCTCGATGTGCGCGAAGCGCTTGACGGTCACGCCGGCCTCGTCGAGGACCTGCTTGACGGTCTTCTTGCTGTCGGTCACCGAAGGCTGGTCGAGGAGCACGACCTCCTTGAAGAAGCCGTTGACGCGACCCTCGATGATCTTCGGCAGCGCCTGCTCGGGCTTGCCCTCCTCGCGCGCGGTGGCCTCGGCGATCTCGCGCTCCTTCTCCACGGTCTCGACCGGCACCTCCTCGCGGGTGAGGTAGCGCGGACGCATGGCGGCGATCTGCATGGCGGCGCCGCGGGCGGCGTCGAGATCGTCACCCTCGTACTCGACGAGGACGCCGACGGCCGGCGGCAGGTCGCTCGCGCGGCGGTGCATGTAGGTCGCGACCTGGCCGTCGAACGCGGCGACGCGGCCGAGCTCGATCTTCTCACCGATGACGCCGGCGAGGGCCGTGATGGTGTCCTCGACGGTGGTGCCGTCATCGAGCGTCACGCTCTTGAACGCCTCAGCGTCGGCCGGCTTGGCGGCGTCCGCGGCAGCGGCGAGACGCTCGGCTAGCGCGATGAACTGGTCGTTCTTGGCCACGAAGTCGGTCTCGGAGTTGAGCTCGACGATCGCGGTGCCCGCATTGGCCACGAGGCCCGCGGAGGCCTCGCGCTCGGCGCCGCGCTTGGCCGCCTTGGCCGCCCCGCTGATGCGGAGCAGCTCGACGGCCTTGTCGAAGTCGCCGTCAGCCTCGGTCAGGGCCTTCTTGGCGTCCATCATCCCGGCGCCGGTGGCGTCGCGGAGCTTCTTGACGTCGGCAGCAGTGATTGCCATGAGATGTGTCTCGTTTCTGGGTCGTGTCAGATGGTCACTCGGCCGGCTTGTCGGCGCCGGGGGCGGCAGCCTCCGCGGTCTCGGCCGGCGTGGGGTCGGCGGTCTCGGCCTTCGCGTCCTCGATCGAGGCGGCCTCGGCGGGCGCGTCGCCCTCGGCGGCCGACGGCGACACGGGACCGGTCTGCGCGGCGTCCTTGCGCTCGAGCAGCTCGCGCTCCCAATCGGCCAGGGGCTCCTCGGCGCCGAGCTCGCTGCCCGGGGTCTCCTCGCCCGACTTGGCGCCACCGCGAGCCATGAGGCCCTCGGCCACGGCGTCGGCGACGACGCGGGTCAGCAGGCCGACCGAGCGGATGGCGTCATCGTTGCCCGGGATCGGGTAGTCGACGTCATCGGGATCGCAGTTGGTGTCGAGGATCGCGACGACCGGGATGCCGAGCTTCTTGGCCTCGTCGACCGCGAGGTGCTCCTTCTTGGTGTCGACGATCCACACGGCGTTGGGCGTGCGGTGCATGTCGCGGATACCACCGAGCGTGCGCGAGAGCTTGTCGTACTCGCGCTTCATCTGAAGGAGTTCCTTCTTGGTGCGGTTGGAGCCCGCGACGTCGTCGAAGTCGATCTCCTCGAGCTCCTTCATACGCTGCAGACGCGCGCTGATGGTCGAGAAGTTGGTGAGCATGCCGCCCAGCCAGCGCTGGTTGATGTAGGGCATGCCGACGCGCTTGGCCTGCTCCTCGATCGGCTCCTGCGCCTGGCGCTTGGTGCCGACGAAGAGGATCGTGCCGCCGCGGGCGACGGTGCTCTTGACGAAGTCGTACGCAGCGTCGATGTAGGCCAGCGACTGCTGCAGGTCGATGATGTAGATGCCGTTGCGCTCGGTGAAGATGAAACGCTTCATCTTCGGGTTCCAGCGACGGGTCTGGTGTCCGAAATGCACGCCGCTCACGAGCAGCTGACGCATGGTGACGACGGCCATGGCCGTATTCCTTTCTGCCTGGTTCACGGCACCGTCGAGCGACGATGCCCCTGGCGTCCGGACCGACACGAGCCGCCCATCGGTGATGGGACCAGGCCGTGCCCCGCATTCGGCATGAGCGTCATACGGTGCCGGGCGCGCGAATTTCGCCTCGTTGGAGGCGATGCGGCAAGTCTAGCCGTCCGGACCCCGATGACGAAATCCACACGCCGACGGCCCCGGCTGCTTCTCCACAGAGCGTCGCTCGGCCCCTCGCGTTCGCGCCGCGCACGCCGATGGACTGGGCGCATGGCTCCACTCCCCGCGCTCGCCGCCATTGTCGTCGCACTCCCCCTCACGCTGCTTCCCCAGGACCGCTCCGCCTCATGGGAGTGGCCGCTGTCGACGCAACGGGTGGAGCGCGCGTTCGCACCCCCGCAGAGCGAGTACGGCCCCGGGCACCGTGGTGTCGACATCCCCGGTCGGCCCGGCGAGGACGTGCGTGCCGTCGCGGCGGGCACCGTCACGTTCGCCGGCCAGGTCGGCGGGATCATGACCGTGACCGTGGATCACGGCGTCGAGCGGTCGACGTACCAGCCGGTGGCCGCCTCGGTCGCGCCCGGTGACGCGGTGCGCCGCGGCGACCGGCTGGGCACGCTGCTGCCGTCACACCCCTCCTGCACGTCGACCTGCCTCAATCTGGGCCGACTGCGCGGTTCGGACTATCTCGATCCTGCCGACCGCCTCCGCGCCGAAGGGAGATTCCGCCTCATCTCGCCCGAGGGCCCGCCACCGGAACCGCCGTCGTGGAACGGCTCGGGACTCGTCAACCTGCTCGGCGGACCCATCACATCACCGTTCGGGATGCGGGTGCATCCCGTGACCGGAGAGCGGAAACTGCATGACGGCGTCGACCTCGGGGCGGCGTGCGGTACGCCGGTCCCTGTACTGGCGAGCGGTCGAGTGAGCCGCTCGGAGTACCGCGGTGCCTACGGCGAGCACGTCGAGGTCGTGCACGCCGACGGGCGGGCGACGTCCTACAGCCACCTCAGCCGGCGACAAGCGAAGGCCGGGGATCAGGTGGCCGCGGGCGACGTCATCGGAGCGGTGGGGTCCACCGGCCGCTCGACCGGATGCCATCTGCACCTCATGCTGCTCGTCGACGGCGCGCCGGTCGACCCGTTGTCCGCGCAGGGGTAGCACCGGGTCACTCAAGCACGGGGGTGTGCCTGCCGGTAGGCGGCCCGGAGACGTTCGTTGCTGACGTGGGTGTAGATCTGCGTCGTACCGAGCGAGGCGTGACCGAGGATCTCCTGCACCGAGCGCAGATCCGCGCCACCTTCGAGAAGGTGGGTGGCCGCGGTGTGGCGCAAGCCGTGGGGACCGAGATCGGCGACGCCCTCGACGGCTCCGAGGCGGTCGTGAACGACCCGGCGCACGGCGCGCGGATCGATCCGGCCGCCACGCACACCCAGGAACAGGGCCGGCCCGCTCTGGGCCGTGGCCAGCTGCGGCCGGCCGCGGCGCACCCATTCGTCGAGCGCGGCTCCCGCAGGCGCCCCGTAAGGGACGGCGCGCTCTTTGCGACCCTTGCCGAACACCCGCACCACGCGACGTTCGAGGTCGACGTCGTCGACGTCGGCGCCCACGAGTTCACCGACGCGGATACCCGTGGCGTAGAGCAGTTCGACGATCGCGAGGTCGCGCAGACTGACCGGATCGTCCTCGTCCACCTCGATCGCGTCGATGACGGCGCGGATGTCGTCCTGGCTCAGCGCCGGCGGGAGTTCGCGGTGCGCTTTGGGGCTGGCCAGCAGCGCACCGGCGTCGTGCTCGGCTCGACGGGTCCGGGCGAGCCACGCGGTGAAGACCCGCGCCGCGGTCGAGCGGCGCTGCAGTGTGGTCCGGGCGGCCCCGCGGGTCTTGAGGTTGGCCAGCCAGCTGCGCAACGCGCGCAGATCGAGCCGCGCCGGATCGTCGATGCCGAGTCGTGCCGCATGCACCGCGAGACTGCGAAGATCGACGAGATACGCACGGACCGAGTGCTCGGACAGATCGCGCTCGCGGGCCAGATGCGTCTCGTACTCGCCCAGCGTCTGCGCCCACCGCTCGCCGATCGCCTCCTCAGGCACTCATCCCCCTGCGAAGGGCGGCAGGATGTCGACCGTCTCGGCATCGCCGTCGACCCGGCCCAGCGGCCCACGGCGCTCGCCGTCGACCAACACGGAGCACCCCTCCAGCACCGGACGTGCGGCGGGCGACACGGTGCTCAGCGCCTGCACCACGGTGCCGACCGTGGTGGGTGCCCCGAGCCCGAGTCCTTCGAGCGTGAACTCGCTACGGCCGACGGCGTGCCGTGCGGCGGCGAAGAGTCGGATCGTCGTCATGACCACTCACCCTCCGATCTGGCTCATGGACCGTTCCGGAGCGACGAAACTGGCGTCGATGCCGTGCGCTGCGGGCTTGCCCCACATCGCGGCTCGCCACAGTTCGGCGATCTGCGCGTCGTCGGCACCGTCGCGCAACGGACCGAGCAAGTCGGTCTCGGTACGCGCGAAGAGGCAGTGTCGCACCGTGCCTTCGGCGGTGAGGCGGGTGCGCCGGCAGTCGGCACAGAACGGCTCGCTGATCGAGGCGATGATGCCGATGGTGCCGCGCCGGGTGCCGTCGGTGGCGAAGACGTCGAAACGCTCCGCCGGTGCCCCGTCGCGAGGCGCGGGATGCGGGCGCAGCTCGACGCCGCGATCCTCGAGCAGCTCGCGCACCTTCGCCGCCGTCACGAAGGTGGAGTGATCCCAGGTGCGGTCGGCGTCGAGCGGCATCTGCTCGATGAACCGCAGTTCGAAGTCGCGGCCGAGGCACCATTCGAGCAACTCGACGGCGTCGTCGCCGTCGTTGATCCCCGGCATGAGCACCGCGTTGATCTTGATCGGCGTGAGCCCCGCCGCTTCCGCCGCGTCGATGCCTTCGAGGACGCGTGGGAGCAGTGATCGGCGGCTCAGCAGCTGGGCATGCGTCGGATTGAGCGTGTCGAGGGAGATGTTGATGCGTTCGAGTCCGGCGTCAGCGAGCGCCTGCGCACGCGAGGCGAGCCCGACGGCGTTGGTCGTGAGGCTGAGGTCCACGTCGAGCGGCGCGAGTTCGGCCACGATCTCGACGAGGTCACGGCGCAGCAGCGGCTCGCCACCCGTGAGACGGATGGACCGCACGCCCAGGTCTCGCACGGCCAGCGTGGCCAGCCGGACGATCTCCTCGCGAGTCATCAAGGCGTCGTCGGGAGCCAGCGGCAGACCTTCGGCCGGCATGCAGTACGTGCATCGCAGGTTGCAGCGTTCCGTCAGGGAGATCCGCAGGTCGTCGGCGACCCGGCCGTGGGCATCGACCAGGCCGAGACCCGCGCTGTGCGACACGACCGACTGGGACATGTCCCTCAGTATGACCCGGACGACCCAAGATGTGTGACGTAGGTCGTACGACCGCGCGTCAGGACCGCGTCCACCGGCCCCTCGTCCACGACGCGTCCTTCTTCGAGGACCACGACACGGTCGGCCAGGGCCGCGAGATCGGCCGCGTCGTGCGTCACGAGCACGACCGTGCAGGGGCCGAGCAGTTCGGCGAGCGCCGCCCGGACGTCGACCGCCGACTCGACGTCGAGCGCGGCGAGTGGTTCATCGAGCAGGACGACGCGGGGCTGGGCGGCGAGGGCACGCGCCACGGCGACCCGTGCCGCCTGCCCTCCCGAAAGCTGATCCGGGTACCTGCTGCGCCACTGCTCAGCGCCGAGCCGACGCAGGACGCCTCGTGCACGGGCCCGCCGGCCGGAACCGCGCAGCGCGAACGCCACGTTGTGGGAGGCGGTGAGATGGCCGAAGAGGTGACCGCGCTGGGTCAGCAGCGCCACTCCTCGCCGATGCGGCGGCGCCTCCTCGACGGGGCGCCCGTCCACCGTCACCGCACAGCCCGGCGCCTGGACGACTCCCGCGATCACCGACAGCAAGGTGGACTTGCCGGCGCCGTTCGGCCCCACGACGGCGACGGTCTCGCCCGCTGCGACGTCGAGTTCGACGTCAAGGCCGCGCTCGGGGACCGCTGCTCGGACCGACAGGGGGCTGCCCGGAGACGGGGCGTCCCACTCGACCGCAGCGACGTCCGGACCGGGCCGGCGCCGCCACGGCCCACTGCGCTGACGTCCGTACGTCAGGACGATGACCACCACCGCGACGACGAGCAGGAGCGCCGAGAGGGCCACGGCGCCCTCCGGGTCGGTCTCTCGCTGGAGATAGATCTCGAGTGGCAGTGTGCGGGTGACTCCCGGAAGGCTGCCGGCCGCAGTGATCGTCGCGCCGAACTCACCGAGTGCTCGGGCGAACACCAGAACCGTCCCGGCCGCGAGCGCCGGAGCGATCCGCGGAACGGTCACGCGCCAGAAGACCTGAGCCGGGCTGGCCCCGAGGGTGGCCGCCGCGATGTCGTATCCGCCGTCGTCGGCACGCAGCGCTCCCTCGACGCTGAGGACGAGGAACGGCATCGCCACGAACACCTGAGCGATGATGACCGCAGCGGTGCTGAAGGCCAGCTCGATGCCCCACGCTTCCAGCGTCGCCCCCAAGAGGCCTCGCCTGCCGATGGCGCTGAGCACCGCGACGCCGGCGACGACCGGCGGCAGCACGAGCGGCAGCAGTACCAGCCCGCGCACGAACGCCTTGCCGGGAAACGAGCAGCGGGCCAGCACCAGCGCGAGCGGCACGCCGACGAGCACGCACACGACCGTGGCGACCGAGGTCGTGAGCAGGCTGAGTCGCAGGGCGGTGAGCGCGCTCTCACTCGTCAGCAGTTCGGGAAGACGCGTCACCTCCACACGAGCGACGAGCGCGACGACCGGGAGCGCCATCGCCACGGTCGCGAGTGCGGCGATCGCGAGCGCCGACCGCGGCACGCCGACGGCACGGTGTCTCATGGGGCGCCGAATCCCGCGGCGCGCAGTCGCTCGGCACCGGTGCCGGACACGATGAAGTCCACGAATTCTGCGGCGAGCTCATCCTGCTCGGACCCGTGCAACGCGGCGATCGGATACCGCACGACGTCCTCGGGGGCCGCGTCCGCCAGCTCGACGGCCTCGATTCGATCGTTGCCGCGCTCGATATCGGTGACGTACACGAGTCCGGCGTCGGCCTGCCCCTCCCCGACCGCGGTCAGTACGCCGCTGACCGAGGACTCCTCGCTCGCCGGCCGAACGGCGACACCTGCGCGCTCGAGGACCTGCAGGCTGAGCGCGCCGCACGGCACTTGAGGAGCGCAGAGCACCGTCGTGACATCCGGCCGAGCGAGGTCGGCGAGGTCCGTCACTCCGGCCGGATTCCCCGCCGGGACCGCGATGATCAACCTGTTCGTGGCGAACAAGCGGGCTCGTTCGGCACGACCGGCGTCCACGACAGTGGACATCGTGCGTTCGTCGGCGGCTGCGAAGACGTCGGCAGGCGCACCCTCCACGATCTGCTGGGCGAGATCGGACGATCCGGCGAAGGAGAACACGACGTCGATTCCCCGGTGCTCGGCCTCGAAGTCCGCGGCCGCCTCCTCGAACACGTCGGTGAGCGACGCCGCGGCGAAGACGGTCAGGGTGCGTCGGTCGCTCTCGGCCGAACTCGAGCACGCGGCGGTGGTCGCCAGCGCGAGCAGCACGATCGCGAGTACCGCGCGCCTCATCGGTCGCCCTCCGCCGTCTCGACGATCACCGTGGTTGCTTTGACGACCGCCGTCGCCACCACCCCGGGCTCGAGCCCCAGGTCGCGCACGGACTCGGTGCTCATGAGCGAGACGACCCGGTGGGGACCGCACTGCAACTCGACCTGCGACATCACCGGGTCGCTGACCACCTCGGTCACGATCCCGACGAAACGGTTGCGCGCCGAACGCGCCACCCCAAGCCGGTCGGCCGGCGCGACGGCGTGATCGCGGGCGTAGCGTCCCAGACTCGCACCGTCCACCGTCGCCGGACTTCCGCCCGCGGACTCGAGTTCACCCGAGGACATCAGCCGGCGCACCGTGTCGGTGCTGACCCCGAGGAACGCAGCGGCCTCAGAAACACGGATCTGCGTCATAATCACTACTGTACTGTAATGCCGCAGCTGCGGCGGCGTGACGCGGGCTACAGTGAGCATATGAGCACGTCCCTCGCAGAGCATCGCGCCGCTGTGGCTCGGCTGGTGGAGAAGGCCGACGCGCGACGAGGCGCGCGCACCGAGAACGTGCACGTCACCGCGTTGTCCTCGCCCCTGCGGCTCGCCGAGGATGTGCTCTCCGCCCAGGACCTGCCGCCGTTCGACAACTCGCAGATGGACGGCTACGCAGTCGCGGCGCACGAGCTCGCGGGAGCCACGCCTGAGCGGCCGATCACCCTCCCGGTCGCCGCGCCTATTCCCGCCGGTGCCGACGCAGGCGTGCACACCCCAGGTACGGCCGCCCCCATCATGACGGGAGCGCCCGTACCGAAGGGTGCCGACGCCGTCGTCCCCATCGAGAAGGTCGAGCCCTCCCGATTCGACGTCTCCGAGATCAGCTTCTCCACTCCCCCGCCTCCCGGCCAGTTCGTCCGTCCCCAGGGTGACGATGTCAGCCGCGGCGCGGTGCTCCTGCCGCGAGGTACGTGGACCACTCCCGCGACGATCGGCTCGCTGACCGCCGCGCGAGTCCGCAGCGTGCGCGTTGAGACCGCTCTGCGCGTGGCCATCGTCAGCTCGGGCGACGAGATCGCCTCCGGGCAGCTGGCGGACGGCAACGGCGTCGCGTTGACCGCCGCGGTCCGCGAACTCGGCGCCTCCCCCACGCGGCACGTGGTCGCCGACGACCAGGCGGAACTCCGCGCGCTGTTCGAGGAGCTGAGCGCGACGAGCGATCTCGTCCTCACCACCGGAGGCATCAGTGCCGGCGCGTACGAAGTCGTGCGCCAGGTGCTCGAGCCGCTCCGCGACGCGTGGTTCGACCACGTGCCGCTGCAGCCGGCCGGACCGCAGGGCTGGGCGGTCTGGGACGGCCTGCCCATCATCTGCTTCCCGGGAAATCCGGTGAGCACACTCATCTCCTTCGAGTTGTTCGTGCGTCCGGTGCTGGCGCGCGCGTGCGGTGTGGTGAGCCCGGACCGCCCCACGGGCACCGGCCCGCTGGCCGAGGCGCTCGAATCGCCGCTCGGCAAGCTCCAGGTGCGTCGCGGCCGGGTGGACGACGACGGTCTCGTCCACCTCGTCGGCGGGGCCGGCTCGCACCTGCTGAGCAGCTACGCAGCGGCGTCGCACCTCGTGTTCGTTCCCGCCGAGGCCGGTCGCCTCGCGGCCGGCGATACGGTGGCCTGGTGGAGGATCGCAGCGCACTGAGCCACTACCGCGACGACGGGTCGGCCCACATGGTCGACGTCTCCGGCAAGCCACCGACGACCCGCACCGCGACGGCGACCGGGCGGGTCCTGACGCGCCCGGACGTCGTGCAGCAGATCGCCGAAGGGTCCCTTCCGAAGGGCGAGGCTCTCGCGACGGCACGCATCGCGGGGATCCTGGCCGCGAAGCAGACGTCGTCGCTGATTCCGCTGTGCCACCCGCTGCCGCTGTCGAAGGTCGAGATCGACCTCGACCCGTCGGGCGATCAGGTCCTCATCACCGCGACCGTGCGGACGACGGCGCCCACCGGTGTCGAGATGGAGGCCCTCACCGCCGTCAGCGTCGCGGGCCTCACGCTCTACGACATGATCAAGGCCGTCGACCGCGCGGCCGTCCTCAGCGAGATCCGGGTCGATCGCAAGCACGGCGGGACGACCGACTGGGAACGCGACGATGCCTGACGTGCGCGTGGGAGTGGTCGTGGCGTCCACCCGGGCGGCCGCCGGCGAAGCCGACGACACCACCGGCCCCTTGATCGAGCAGTGGATACACGACCACGGATGGCAGCCCGACGGTCCGCACGTCGTCGCCGACGGTCTGCCGGTCGAGCGCGCGCTGCGCGAACTCGTCGCGGTCGGCAGCGCACTCGTCGTGACAACCGGCGGGACGGGGTTGAGCCCTGACGACGAGACGCCCGAACGGACGCGCGCCGTCATCGACCGGGATGCGCCGGGAATCGCCGAACGGCTGCGGAACGCCGGCCTGGCGCAGACTCCGCTCGCGGTGCTCTCGCGCGGCATCGCCGGAATCGCCGGGCGCACGCTCATCGTCAACCTGCCCGGCTCACGCGGTGGCGTCCGCGACGGGCTCGCCGTTCTCGACGAGTTCGTCGCCCACGCACTCGCCCAACTCGGTCACACCTCGGACGACCAGCGCCATCCTCCTCGGGAAGGAACCCCTGCATGACCGTCGAACTCGCCGACTTGCGCGATGCTGATCTCGACCTCACCGAGCTCATCGCGCTGGTCGCCCATGAGAGCGCCGGGGCCGTCGCCACGTTCACCGGCGTCGTCCGCGATCACGACGGCGGCCGGAAGGTCACCCGCCTCGAATATGAGGCGCACCCGGACGCGGCCGCCTATATCCAGGCGAGCGCCGAACGGATCGTCGAGCGGCATGACGGCGTTCGCGTCGCCGTGGTGCACCGCACGGGCCCGCTCGCTATCGGTGACACGGCGATCGTCGCCGCAGTCGCGTCGGCACATCGGCGCGAGGCGTTCGACGCGGTGGCCGATCTCGTCGACGACGTGAAGGCCACCGTGCCGATCTGGAAGCACCAGTTCTACGCCGATGGCTCCGACGACTGGGTCAACGCTCCCTGAGGAACAGTGTCAGCGGTCGGGATCGGCGTGGTCGCCGCGGCTTTCCCGCAGCGCCCGGCCCTGCTCGACGTAGGTCCGCTCCTTCTCCTCGTCTTTCTCGATCTTGCGGGTGTCGCGCGGCGGGAGCTGGACCGACTCCTCGGCCGGGATACCCGCCTGAAGCTCACGCCCCCGCTCGAGTTCGCAGTCGAGCTCAGCCCCGAACAGCAGCGCCAGGTTGGTGATCCACAACCACAGCAGGAACACGATCACGCCCGCGAGTGCTCCGTAGGTGCGGTTGTAGTTCGAGAAGTTCGCGACATAGAGGCCGAACGCCACCGAGGCGACGATCCAGGTGACGATCGCGACCACCGCTCCCACGCTCAACCATCGGAACTTCGGTTGCTGCACGTTCGGGGTCGCGTAGTAGAGGATCGCCACGACCACGATGACCACGATCAGCACGCCCGGCCACTTGGCGATGTTCCACACCGTCACGGCGGCCGAACCGACGCCCAGCGCCTCCCCGATCGCCTCCGCCACGGGGCCGCTGACGACGAGCGCGACTGCGGCGATCGCGATGAGGATGAGGGCGACGAGCGTGATGAGCAACATCATCGGCCGCAGTTTCCAGATCGGTCGGCCCTCGCCGATCTCGTAGATGCGGTTCATCGCCCGGCTGAACGCGTTGACGTAGCCGGATGCGGACCAGAGGGCGAGCGCGAGGCCGGTGATGAGAGCGAATCCCGCCCCGCCGGAGGTGGCGAGCTGCTCGATCGTCGGGGTGAGGATCTCGGCGGCTGACGGGTTGAGCTGCTCGACGACGTCGATGACGGTCCGTGCGGTGCTCTGGCCCTGCCCGACGAGGCCGACCAGTGAGAACAGCGCCAGAAGGGCGGGAAACAGCGCGAGCACCGCGTAGTACACGAGCGCGGCCGCCAGATCGGTGCACTGGTCCTTGGAGAACTCACGCGCGGTCTTGCGCGCGACGTAGAACCACGAGGGTTTGGAGATGTCGGTGATGTCGTCGGGCTTGCGGTCGTCTTCTGGCGACGGCGCCTCGTGTCGCTCGCGGGCGGGTGCCTCTCGGGTCTCCTGCTGTCGTTTCTTCTTCCGCCCGAAGATCATCGGCGCTTCCTCCACAGGACGAGGGCCCCGATCAGCACGACCGCCACCGCGGCGCCCACCGGCAACGCCGGACCGCTGCGTTGCGCGGCGCGAGTCGCCTTGTCCTTCGTCTGTCCGAACGTGTCCTGCGCCTGGTGTTTGACCTCCGACACGCGGCGCTTGGCCTGCTCCTTGACGTCCAGACGCTCGCCGAGGGCGTCGACGGTATCGGCCAGCCGCTCGCGGGTGGCGGCGATGTCGGCCTCGATCTGATCGGGAGTGGCGCCCTGGGGCGGCTCCGGGGTGGGGTCAGCGGGTGTGGTCACGGTGACGAGCCTCCTTGACGGCGTCGATGTCGGCCTTGACGGTGTCGACGGTGCGTTCTGGCTTCGGGGAGATCTGCTGAACCTGCTTCTTGCCGATCAGAGCCGCGATGCCCGCCGCGACGAACAGCACGATGGCGACGATGAGGGCGGCAAGCCAGGCGGGCATCACGAGGTCGAGGGCGAGGATCGCGGCGGCGACGAGTGCGCCGAAACCGAACCACGCGAGGACGCCGCCGGCGCTGAAGAGCCCGAGGCCGACCCCGGCGCGCTTTCCGGTCTCGCTGAGCTCGGCCTGCGCCAGCCGGATCTCGTCACGGACGAGCCGCGAGGTCTCCTGGGAGAGTCGGGCCAGCAGTTCGCCGGTCGTAGGGTTGGAGGGCGACGCCGACGTCGTAGCGTCGGTGCCCTCGGGGTTCGCGTGCGACATGCGCTGCTCCTCACCCGCAGTTTCGATGTCTCTGTCATCAGTTCCGTTCACCACGCGGCGAGGATCGAAACTCTCAGGTGTCAGGTGGGGACGCCGTGGTCCGCTGCCAGCCGCCATCTCTCTCTTCCGCCTGGCCTGCGCTGCGAAGCCGCTCGAGCGCGCGGACCGCGTGAACCGTGCCGATGCGAAGACCCCGCGCGATCTCGGCAGCGCGCCGCGGTCCCGGCTCCTGGAGCTCGGCGAGCACTGCATCCGCTACCGGATCGAACGACGCCATCCGCACATCGGCGACCCGACCGTGGAAGCCGACGAGTTCGGCCACCACGTCGGCACCGCTGCCGACGAGGACGGCCTTGCCGGAGCGCACGGCATCGTGGGTGCCCTGCGACTGCGCCGAGGTGATGGGGCCGGGGACGGCCATCGTGGTGCGCCCCAGCCGGTCTGCCCAGTGCAGTGTGTTGAGCGAACCGCTGCGGTGGGCGGCTTCGACGACGACCAGACCGTCGGCGAGCGCGGCGATGACCCGGTTGCGCGCCAGGAAGCGCGCACGAGCGGCTGGGCATCCCGGCGGGTACTCGGACACGACGGTGCCGTGTTCGGCGATCCGGGCCAGTAAGGACGCATGAGCTCGGGGATAGTCGAGGTCGGCTCCGCACGCGAGTACGGCGATCCCGGGGTCGCCGACCGCCAGACCACCTCGGTGGGCGGAGGCGTCGATGCCGAAGGCCGCTCCGCTGACCACCGTGAAACCGGACGTGGCCGCCGCCGCGGCGATGTCCCCCGCTGTCTCCGCGCCGTAGGTCGTGCAGTCGCGCGCCCCGACCACCGCCACCGCGTGCTCGGTGAGGAGTCGGACGTCCCCGGGGCCCCGGCACCACAGGCCGAGCGGTGCTCCCCCGGCTCCTGCCGCGGATTCCACCTCATCCAGCCCGCTGAGTTGCTCGGGCCACTCCCGGTGTCCAGGAGTGACCCAGCGCAGCCCCTCCTCCCGCGCGCGGGACAGTGCGTTCTCCGCCCGCTGCTCGACGTCCTCGACGCCGTGCCGCCACGGCCCGGGCCAGTCATCAGGGTCTGCTCGCAGTGCATCGAGGACGGCACCAGCACCGCCGCGCTCACGCATCGCCGAGACCACGCGGGGGTCGCCTGGTTCGACGACGAGACTCAGCATCAGACGGTCGTTGGCATCGCTCACGCTGCCTCCAGCCGTCCGCGCAGCGGACCGCCGATCGCGGTCCCCCGTCGCAACGCCAGGGCGGTCGCCATGTCATCGGCCGTCGGTGACTCGCTGCCCACGAGATCGGCGACGGTCCAGGCGACGCGAAGCACCCGGTCGGCGGCGCGGGCGCTGAGCTTGCCTGCCTGGACCTGCTCCTCGAGGACGCAGCGGCCCTCGACCGTGGGCGGGAACACCTTGCGGAGTTCGACGCCGGAGACCTCGCTGTTGAGCCGGTAGCCCGCGTCGCCGAGGCGGAGTCGCTGCCGATCACGCGCTGCCAGGACGTCCTCGGCCCACGCCGCGCTACTGCGCTGCGACCCGACACCGGCAAGCTCCGGTCGGGTCGGCGCGCGCAGCACCCGGTGAATGTCGATCCGGTCGCGCACCGGCCCGCTGATCTTGTCGAGATAGCGTCGCCGGGCGACGGGCGGGCATTCGCAGCGTTCGGTCACCGACCCGTGGTAGCCGCACGGACACGGGTTGGCCGCCAGCACCAGTTGGAACCGGGCCGGGAACGCGACGGTCTGCGCGGATCGGGACACCACGATCTGGCCGCTCTCGAGCGGCTGGCGCAATGCGTCGATGACGTTGACCGCGAACTCCGGCGCCTCGTCGAGGAAGAGCACCCCGCGATGCGCCAGGCTCATCGCCCCCGGACGGATCTGCCGGCTCCCACCACCGACGATCGCTGCCGCGCTGGCCGAATGATGGGGGTCGACGAACGGCGGGCGTGCGAGCAGCGGTGCGTCGGCGGGCAGCACACCCGCGACCGAGTGCACGGCGCTGACGTCGAGCGATGCCGCGAGATCCAGATCGGGCAGCAGCCGCGGGAGCCGCCGCGCGAGCATCGTCTTACCGATCCCCGGCGGGCCGGTCATGAACACGTGGTGACCTCCGGCGGCGGCGATCACGACGGCCAGCCGCGCGTCGTCCTGCCCGGCGACGTCCGCGAGGTCGAGTTGGTCGACCCGATGGCTCGACCAGCCCGACTCCTCGGCGACGTCGAGCGGTTCGACGGGCGGATCGTCCGGCACCTCCGTGCCGGTGAGCAGGGCGATGGTGTGCCGCAAGGAGCGCACGCCCACCGAGGTGACGCCCGGGACGAGGGCGGCTTCGCTGACGTTGGCCTCCGGCACCACGACCCGTGAGACGCCGGCCTCGGCCGCGGCCAGGACCGCGGGCAGAATCCCGCGCACCGCCCGGATGCGGCCATCGAGAGCGAGTTCGCCGAGGAACACGGTGTCGGCGATGCGCTCGGGTGGCACCAGCTTCTTGGCCGCGAACACCGCGACGGCGATCGGCAGGTCGTAGTGAGAGCCGTTCTTCGGCAAGGACGAGGGCGCGAGGTTGATGGTGACGCGGTGGTCGGGCCACGACGTGCCGGAGTTGACGACCGCGGACCGCACCCGGTCACGCGCCTCGCTCACGGTGGCGTCGCCGAGGCCGACGACGACCGTGGCGGGCATGCCGCTGGAGACATCGACCTCCACCTCGATCGGCCGGCCCCGCAACCCGTCCAGTGCGACCGAGCGCGTCACGCCCGCCATCAGGCCACTCCGGTGATGCGCTCGACCTGCGGGGCGCCACGGGTGGGCACGAGCACCGACACGACGTCGATGCGCACGCTCGGCGGGTGGAGCCCGTGGACCTCGAGCCAATGCGCGGCCAGACGACGCAGCCGAGCGGCCTTCTGCGGGCCCACGGCCTCCAGCGGTGAGCCGTACCGGTCCCCGGTGCGGGTCTTGACCTCGCACACGACGAGCGTGGCGTCCTCGCGGGCGACGATGTCGACCTCGCCGTAACGGCACGTCCAGTTCCGGGCGAGGATGACGAGCCCCTCCGACCGCAGGTGATCCACAGCGACCTGCTCGCCGTAGGCGCCCAGCGCCTTGTTGCGTGCGTACGTCATGCTCCGAGCCTCGCGGTGGCAGCTCGCAGCGTGCCAGCGGTCGGCGCGGAACTGTGGACGACCTCCGCCTGTGGAGGGCGGCCTCAGTCCTCGGGAAGCTTGAAGTCCGAGTCCTGCAGTTCTTCGACGTTGACGTCCTTGAAGGTCAGCACCTTGACGTTCTTGGCGAACCGGGCGGGACGGTAGATGTCCCACACCCAGGCATCGGCCATCGTGACCTCGAAGTAGGCGTCACCGGTCTCGGAACGCACCTTCACGTCGACGGCGTTGCACAGGTAGAACCGACGGTCGGTCTCCACGACGTACTTGAAGATCCGCACGACATCGCGGTACTCGCGGTACAGCGCGAGCTCCATCTCCGTCTCGTACCGCTCCAGATCCTCAGCGCTCATGACGTGCTCTCCTCTTCCCGCGCGGTCAGCACGGCGCGGACGTTGGCGTAGGTCATCCGGTGCTCCGGGCACGGGCCGTGCGCGCGCAGGGCCTCCTCATGCCGCAGGGTCGAGTAGCCCTTGTGCACGGCGAAGTCATACTGCGGGTAACCGTCGTGCAACCGCTCCATGATCCGGTCGCGGGTCACCTTCGCCACCACCGACGCCGCCGCGATCGACGCCGACACCTGATCGCCCTTCCAGACCGCGAGCCCGGGCACTCCCAGGCCGTCGACGCTGAACCCGTCGGTCAGGACGTAGGCCGGGGGCTGCTCGAGCCGGGCCAGCGCACGTCGGAGCGCGGCGACGTTGGCGCGATGCAGCCCCAGCGCGTCACACTCGGCAGCCTCGACGATCACGACCGACACCGCCCGTGCGCGTTCGTGAATGCGCTCGAAGCACGCCTCGCGGCGTTTGGGCGTCAGAAGCTTGGAGTCGGCCAGTCCGTCGATCGGGCGGTCCAGGATGACCGCCGCGGCGACGAGGGGCCCCGCACACGCCCCGCGTCCGGCCTCGTCGACACCGGCGACGGGCGCGAGGCCACGACGCGCCAACGCGCGCTCGTAGCCGTAGAGACCGGCGTCACGACGGATCGTGGGACCGGAGAGCAAGGTCGTCACGGCACCCCTTCGAACGCGTCGCTGTGTTCGATGAATCCGAACCGGCTGAACGGCCACACCCGCAGCCACGCCTTGCCGACGACGGCGTCCTCGCTGATGAAGCCGCCGCCAGGATCGCCGAGGTGGTACCGCGAATCGGAGGAGTTGCCGCGGTTGTCGCCCTGGACCCACAGGTAGCCGTCCGGCACTTCCACTGTGAAGGTGGGCTCGGCGTTGGCCGCCTGGTCCGCCAGGTATGACTCCTCGACGGGCTCACCGTTGACCATCAACCGGCCGGCGCTGTCACAGCACTCGACCGTGTCGCCCCCGACGCCGACCACACGCTTGATGAGGTGACCGCCGGACGGGTAGAGACCGATGACCTCCAGCGCCTTCTGGACGACGTTGCTGGGTGCCGAAGCGTCGGCCGACCCCAGCCATCCTCCCGGATCGTCGAAGACGACGATGTCGCCGCGGTCGGGTGAACCGCCCCAGTAGGAGACCTTCTGCACGAGCAGCTTGTCGTCGACCTGCATCGTCGGCTCCATCGACTCGGACGGAATGTAGAACGCCTGCACGAAGAACGTCTTGACGATAACGGCCAGGACCACTGCGGTGACGACCAGGAGAATGGATTCCTGCCACACGGGCAACTGGCGCTTCTCGGTCACTCGAAGAGCGTACCGGTCTCCCCGACGCGGGTCCGGGCAGACGCGCCCCCGAGAGAAACACCACGGCCCCGCCGAAGCGGGGCCGTGGTGTGTGAAGAAGAAGGTCGCCGGACTCAGTCCTCGCGCTTCTCCTTGATCTTGGCAGCCTTGCCGCGCAGGTTGCGCAGGTAGTAGAGCTTCGCGCGGCGCACGTCACCGCGGGTCGCGACCTCGATCTTGTCGATGACCGGCGAGTGGACCGGGAAGGTCCGCTCCACGCCGACGCCGAAGCTCACCTTGCGGACGGTGAACGTCCTGCCGATGCCCGAGCCCTGCACCTTGATGCAGACGCCCTGGAACATCTGGACACGCGAGCGGTTGCCCTCGACGATGTTGACGTGCACCTTGAGGGTGTCGCCGGGACGGAAGTCGGGGACGTCGTCGCGCAGCTGGCTGCTGGCGATCTGATCGATGACGTTGGTCATGTCTACTCCTCGCCGGTGCCACAGGTCACCAACGGACGCTGAACGATGATGGGCGGTGCTGTAGACGACGGGTCTCCCCTGTGGCAGAGGCGTCGGCACCAAGGAACCATTTTGCCACACGGCCCCGCAGCCGCGAAATCCGGCCTCGCCCCGACCGCCCGAAGGGACGCCCGAGGGCGCCCCTTCGAACCGCCGGACGAGTGGTCAGTCGAACTTGTACCCCTCGCCGTGCAGCGCGAGATCGATCCCGGCGATCTCGTCCTCCTCGCGAGCCCGGAAGCCGATCGTCTTGTCGATCGCGACGCCTAGCGCATAGGCGATGGCGAACGAGTAGACGGCGACCGCGAGCGCCGGAACGATCTGCGTCAGCAGCTGGTCGATACCGCCGCCGGTGAACAGACCGGTGTCCGTCGCGAAGAAGCCCAGGTAGAGGCAGCCGATGAAGCCGGCCACCAGGTGCAGACCCACCACGTCGAGCGAGTCGTCGAAGCCCAGCTTGAACTTCAGGTCGATGGCGAAGCAGCAGGCGACGCCGGCGACCAGGCCGAGCACGATGGACCACCACGGTGTGAGGTTCGCGCAGGCCGGGGTGATCGCGACGAGTCCGGCGACGACGCCCGAGGCGGCGCCCACCGCCGTCGCCTTGCCGTCCTTGACGTGCTCGACGACCAGGAACCCGATGACGCCGGCGGCCGGAGCGGCGATCGTGTTGATGAAGATGAGGGCGCCCGTGCCGTCGTCGCCGGCGGCCCCGGCGTTGAAGCCGAACCAGCCGAACCACAGGATCGCGGCGCCGATGAGGACGAGCGGCACATTGTGCGGAGCCGAGTCTTCCTTCGAGAAGCCGACCTTGCGCTGCCCGAGCACGAGGGCCAGGGCCAGGGCGGCGGCGCCGGCGCTGATGTGGACGACGGTGCCGCCGGCCCAGTCCAGCACCTCGGTGTCTCCGAAGCCGAACGTGCCGATCCAGCCCGTGAGGTTGCCTTCGCCGTCGAGGCCCCACACCCAGCCCTGGGAGGGGAAGTAGACCAGCGTCGCCCACAGGCCCGCGAAGACCATCCAGGGGAAGAACCGTGCCCGGTCCGCGACCGCGCCGGAGATCAGCGCGGTCGTGATGACGGCGAACGTCGAACCGAACGCCACGCTGGCGAGTCCGGCCGGGTTCTCCGCGGCCATCGTGCTCAACCCGAAGTCCGAGAACGGGTTGGCGAGGACACCGCCGATGATGTCGTCGCCGTTCGAGCCCATGTTGTAGCCGTAGAGGATCCAGAGCACGAAGACGAGCCCCATCGCCCCGAAGCTCAGCATCATCATCGACACGACGCTCTTGGCCTTGACGAGGCCGCCGTAGAAGAAGGCCAGGCCGGGCGTCATGAAGAGAACAAGCGCCGCGGTGATCAGCAGCCAGATTGTTCCGGGTTCCATATCAACCTCTTTGCGAGTCGGTGAACGAGAGGCCACGACACGGCGGCGCTGCCGCGACTGGCACTTCATCGATGCTCACGAAGAGGCGTTACGTCCCCCTACCGCAGGTGTTTCCTCACCGTTACGCGAGGGCGGCGATCGTTAAATTCAGCGACATTCAGGGCGCGAGGTCGGGCCGGCGCTCGCGCGTGCGGCGCAGGGCCTCCTCGCGGCGCCATGCGGCGATCTGGCCATGGTGCCCCGACAGGAGCACCTCGGGGACCTCTCGACCCCGCCACGACGCCGGCTTGGTGTACACCGGGTACTCGAGCAGGCCTTCGGCGGTGTGCGACTCCTCGGCAAGGGACTCCGGATTGCCCATGAATCCCGGAATCAGCCGCACGATCGCCTCGGTCATCGCGAGTGCGGCCACCTCTCCCCCGTTCAGCACGAAGTCGCCGAGCGAGAGCTCCCGCACCGTCCAGCGGTCGTTCGCCTCGTCGATGACGCGCTGATCGATGCCCTCATAGCGGCCGCAGCAGTAGACCAGGTGCGACGCCGCGCTGAGCGATTCGGCGTGGCGCTGCGTGAACGGGATGCCCGAGGGGGTGGGCACGACGACGATGCTGTCGTCGCGGCAGACCGCGTCGAGCGCCTCCCCCCAGGGCTCGGGTCGCATCACCATGCCGGCGCCGCCGCCGTACGGCGTGTCGTCGACGGTGCGGTGCCGATCGTGGGTCCAGTCGCGCAGGTCGTGGACGACGACCTCGAGCAGGCCTGCGCGCTGCGCCCTGCCCGGCAGCGAGAGGTCCAGCGGAGCGAGATAGTCGGGGAAGATCGAGATGACGTCGATGCGCACGTCAGCGCCCTTCGGGCGGAGCGACGGTCTCCGCGGCGTCGGGATCGAGAAGTCCGGGCACGTCGGCCACGACGAGCACGCCACGGTCGATGTCGACCTCGGGAACGAGGGCCGCGACGAACGGCACGAGGATCTCGCGACCGTTCACGTCCACGGCGAGGGTGTCGTGTGCCGGCAGGTGCAGGACGTCCGTGACCTCGCCGACAGCGGCTCCGTCGGGACGCTCCACGCGCAGCCCGATGAGCTGATGATCGTAGAACGCGTCGTCGTCCTCAGGCAGTTCGGCGGGGTCGACCTCCGCCTCGATGACCGTACCGTGCAACTGCTCGGCGGCAGTGCGATCCGGGACTTCGTCGAACGTGACGAGCAGCTTGCCGCCATGGGGCCGGGCAGCCTTCACGGTGAGCGCGCGACCCTTGCACACGACCGACGAGCCCGGAGCGAAACGTCGCTCGGGCTCGTCGGTGCGAAGTTCCACGGCGAGCTCACCGCGGATGCCGTGGGCGCGGCCGATCCGGCCGATGACGACCAGCATCGTCGACCCCAACTCAGCGCTGGCGGTCGACGTCCACGAAGTCGATCCGCGCGCCGCCGCGGCCCGCGAGGGCCGAGGCGACGGTGCGGATCGCCGTGGCGGTGCGCCCAGCGCGACCGATCACCTTGCCCAGATCGTCCGGGTTCACCCGCACCTCGAACAGCTCACCGCGGCGAGTCTGCTTGGTGCGGACCGAGACGTCGTCGGGATGGTCGACGATGCCGGCGACCAGATGCTCGATGACCTCGCGCAGGGGCGCACCCATGGTCACTCGGCCTCGGTGGCCGGGGTCTCTTCTTCGGCCTTGGCCTCGTCGGCAGCCGGCTCCTCAGCCTTAGGCTTGCTCGACTTGGTGGTCGTGGCCGACTTCTTGGGCTCGGCGTGCAGCTCCTTGAGCGCCTCGTCGAAGGCCTCAGCCTTGTCGCGCTTGGGCTCGGGGTGCTTGAGGGTGTTCTTGCCGCCCTCGATGTCGCCGGTGAGCTTGAGGATCGCCGCGACGGCCTCGGTCGGCTGCGCGCCGACACCCAGCCAGTACTGCGCCCGCTCGGAGTCGACGTGGATGGTCGACGGCTCGGTCTTCGGGTTGTAGGTGCCGATCTCCTCGATCACGCGACCATCGCGCTTGGTGCGCGAGTCGGCGACGACGATGCGGTAGAACGGCGTGCGGATCTTGCCCATCCGCTTGAGGCGAATCTTGACTGCCACGAGTGTGGTGTCTCCTTGTTGATCTGAGCTGTCGGTGACGACGCCGTGACGTGTGGGGTGGGCCCGGCGGCATCCAGGGCCGGCGACTCGCAGCTGAGAGGGTCTGGGAGCCGACCGGACACGATCACCCATTGTGCCAGAGGACCGCACGGCCCACCAAACAGGCCGCGCCGAGCTCAGCCGGCGGGTGCGGCGAACTGCGCGGCGTACAGCCGTTGGTACGCACCACCGGCGGCGAGCAACTCCTCGTGCGTCCCCTGCTCGACGATCCGCCCGTGCTCCATCACCACGATCAGATCGGCGTCGCGGATCGTGGAGAGCCGGTGCGCGATGACGAAGCTGGTGCGCCCGCTCCGCAGCCGGCTCATCGCCTCCTGCACGAGCGCCTCGGTGCGGGTGTCGACCGAGCTCGTGGCCTCGTCCAGCACCAGGATCGCCGGGTCGGCGAGGAAGGCGCGGGCGATGGTGAGGAGCTGGCGTTGACCGGCACTGACTCCCCCGCCTTCGTCGTCGATGCGGGTCTCATAGCCGTCGGGCAGCGTGCGGATGAAGTGGTCGGCGTGCGCGGCCTTGGCCGCCGCCACCACCTGCTCCGGTGTCGCGTCCTCCGCCCCGTAGGCGATGTTCTCGCGGATCGTGCCCGAGAACAGCCACGTGTCCTGGAGGACGACGCCGAAGTCGTCACGCAACTCGGCACGGCGCAGATCGTCGATGTCGACGCCGTCGAGCGTGACCCGCCCGCCGTCGAGCTCGTAGAAGCGCAACAGCAGGTTGGTCAGCGTGGTCTTGCCGGCGCCCGTCGGGCCGACGATCGCGACCGTCTGGCCCGGTTCGGCGACGAGCGACAGGTGCTCGATGAGGGGCTCATCGGAGTAGGAGAACGAGACATCCTCGAACGCCACGCGTCCGCGGACCGGTTCGACCGCAGCGGCGGTGACGGTGTCGGGACGTTCGCGGGGCTCGTCCAGCAGGCCGAAGACCCGCTCCGCCGACGCGAGACCGGACTGCAGGAGGTTGACCATGGCCGCGACCTGCGTGAGCGGCTGGGTGAACTGTCGCGAGTACTGGATGAACGCCTGCACCGAACCGATCGACAACCGCCCCGAGGCGACCTGCACGCCGCCGATGACGGCCACCAGCACGTAGTTGAGGTTGGAGACGAACATCATGACCGGCTGGATGACGCCGGAGATGAACTGCGCTCGGAACGCCGCGCCGAACAACGCGTCATTGCTCTCGTCGAACTGCTCGCGAGCTCGCTGCTGGTGCCCGAACACCTTGACCACCTCGTGACCGGAGAACGTCTCCTCGACGTGCCCGTTGAGCCGGCCCGTCTGCGTCCACTGCGCGATGAACTGCGGCTGGGAGCGCTTCATGATCACCCCGGTGATGCCGATCGCGACCGGGATCGTCACGACCGCGATGAGCGTCAGCAACGGCGAGATCGTCAGCATCATGACGAGCGTGCCGAGCACCATCAGCAGGCTCGTGATCATCTGGCTCAGCGTCTGCTGCAGCGACTGGGCGACGTTGTCGATGTCGTTCGTGGTGCGCGAGAGGATCTCGCCGCGCTCCTGACCGTCGAGGTACGCCAGTGGGAGATGGTGGATCTGGTCCTCGACGTCGCCACGCAGACCGGCGACCATCCGCTGGACCACGGTGGTGGCGAGCACGCCCTGCAGCCACATGAACAGCGAGGACACGAGGTACAGGACGACGGCGCCCAGCAGCACCCACGTCAGTGCGGAGAAGTCGATGCCCTCCCCCGGACGCAGATCGACCGAGCCGACGAGGTCGGCCAGCCGGTCCTGCCCGTCGGCACGCAACTGCTCGACGACCTGCTCCTTGGTCGCGCCCGCCGGGAACCGGCTCGAGAGGAAGCCGTCGAAGACCAGGTCCGTGGCGTGGCCGAGGATGCGCGGGCCGATCACGGCCAGGACGGTGCCGACCAGGCCGAAGACCACGAGGCCCCACACCATGAGTCGGTCGGCGAGCAGCAGCCGCATCAAGCGGCCGAAGGTGGCGCGGAAGTCGGCCGGTTTGGCCGGCGGTTGACCCTGGAAGCTCATGACGCGGCCTCCTGTTCGCTCAGCTGCGAGAGGACGATCTCGCGGTACACGTCGTTGTCGGCCATCAGTTCGTCGTGCGTTCCGGTGCCGACGACGTTGCCACGGTCGAGCACGACGATGCGGTCGGCGTCGCGGATCGTGCTGATGCGCTGGGCGACGATCACCACGGCGGCGTCGGCCGTGACGTCGACGAGAGCGCGCCGCAGCGCGGCGTCGGTGGCGTAGTCGAGGGCCGAGAACGAGTCGTCGAACAAGTAGATCCGCGGCTGCTTGACGAGGGCGCGAGCGATGGCGAGCCGCTGGCGCTGGCCGCCGGAGACGTTGGAGCCGCCCTGTGTGATGGGGGCGTCGAGGCCGCCGGGCATGCGCTCGACGAAGTCGCGCGCCTGCGCGATCTCGAGGGCCCGCCACAGGTCATCGTCGGTGGCCTCGGGCCGGCCGAACTGGAGGTTCGACCGGATGGTGCCGCTGAACAGCACCGCCTTCTGCGGGACCAGCCCGATCGCGGCCCACACGTCGGCGGGCCGCAGGTCGCGCACGTCGTGCCCGTCGAGCAGGACCCGGCCGCCGGTCACGTCGAACAGGCGGGTCATCAGTCCCAGCACCGTCGACTTGCCGCTGCCGGTGCCACCGACGATCGCGGTGGTCTGCCCCGGCCGCACGACGAGGTCGGCGTCCCGGACCACGTCGTGCTCGGCGCCGGGGTAGGCGAACGAGGCGCCTTGCATGTCGATGCGGCCCTCCTCGATCCGGACCGCAGGAACGTCCGGGGTCATGTCGATGACCGGGGTGGTCCCCAGAACCTCGCCGATGCGCTCGGCCGAGACCTGGGCTCGCGGCCACAGCATGAGCATGAACGTGGCCATCATGACCGCCATGAGGATCTGGATGAGGTAATTCTGGAACGCGGTGAGCGCGCCGACCTCGAGATCGCCGGAACCCACACGGTGAGCGCCCCAGCCGATCGCGAGGACGACCGAGAGGTTCATGATCCCCATGAGCAACGGGAAGAATGTGCTCATCAGCCGGCCGGCGGAGATCGCGACATCGCGATACTGCGCGTTGGCCTCCGCGAACCGCTCGATCTCGTGCCGCTCCTTGACGAAGGCCCGGATGACGCGGATGCCGGCGATCTGCTCGCGCATGATGCCGTTGATCGCGTCGATACGGGTCTGCATGAGCCGGAAGAGCGGCTGCATCCGCCGGATGATGAGGGCGAGGCTCACGATGAGGACCGGCAGCACGATCAGCAGGACGCCCGAGAGCTCGACGTCCTGGCGCAGCGCCATGACGAGCCCGCCGACCGCGGTGATCGGAGCGGCGACCAGCATCGTCAGTCCCATGAACAGCAGCAGCTGCACCTGCTGGACGTCGTTCGTGGAGCGGGTGATGAGCGTGGGGGCGCCGAACTGGGCCATCTCGCGCGACCCGAAGCCCTCGACGGCGCCGTAGACGGCCGAGCGCAGATCGCGTCCGACCGCCATGGCGACCTTGGAGCCGATGTAGACCGCCACGACGTTGCAGACGACCTGCAGGACGGTGACGGCCATCATCAGACCGCCGACCCGCCAGATGTAACCGGTGTCGCCCTGGGCGACGCCGTCGTCGATGATGTCGGCGTTGAGCCCAGGCAGGTAGAGCGTCGCCATGGTCTGGATGAGCTGGAACAGGCATACGACCGCGACCTGCCAGCGGTACGGACGCAGGTGGCGACGCAGCAGTCCGATCAGCACCTCGTCAGACTACGACCCCGTGCCGACAACGAGGATCAGACCGTCCGTTCGGGGATCTGGTAGCGCCGCAGGAACGCACGCGCGATGTCCTCCGGTGTCAGCGTGATGTCGAAGACGCCGCCGTTCTCGTCGGGCTCGAGCGGTTCCAGCGTGTCCTGCTGTGACTGCAGCAGCGAGGCCGGCATGAAGTGATCGCGGTGCTCCATCCGCTCACGGATGAGCTCGTGGTCGCCCACGAGATGCAGGAAGATGGTGCGCGGCGCGTGACGCGTCAGCACGTCGCGATAGACCCGCCGCAGGGCCGAGCAACTGATGACTCCGCCGCGCTCGTCATGATCGGCAAGCCAGCGACCGATGTCCTCGAGCCAGGGCCAACGGTCCTCGTCGGTCAACGCGATCCCTTGCGACATCTTCTCGACGTTCGCGGCCGGGTGGAAGTCGTCCCCGTCCGCGTACTCCACGTCGACCAGGTCGGCGACCGCGTGGCCCACGGCGGACTTGCCCGTGCCCGAGATCCCCATGACGACGACGAGGGGCGGTGCGGTCATGGTGACGACCCTAGGTCGACTCGACCGCGGACGCCAGACCGGCCGCTCCGGTCACGCGACCCGGTTCCGCGAGTGGCGCAATATGGGGCCTTTTCGGGCTCGAACAGCCCCAGATTGCGCCACTGGGTCACCACTTTGCGCCATTCGCGGGGAAGGGCGTGAATGCACGGCGGCCGAAGTACGGTGGTCAGTCCTCCAGGGCCGCGACGATGGCGCGTTCGAGGTCGCCCAGCGACGTGAGCTCGACCGGCTTGCCGTCGACGAAGAAGGTCGGCGTGCCGTCGACGCCGAGGGCGCGTCCGGCCTCGAAGTCGGCGGCGACGCGCAGCACCGTCGCATCGTCGGCCACCGCGGCGTCATAGGCCGCCATATCGAGCCCGAGTTCGACCGCGTACTCACGGAACACCGGCGCCCTGTCCACGTCACCGGCCTCGGCCCATTCGGCCTGCCGGTTCAGCAGCATCCGATACATGTCCTCGAGCCGGTCCTGTTGCGCGGCCGCCTCGATTGCGAGCGCCGCAGGAACCGAGTTGGAATGTCCGGGCATCGGGAAGTAGCGCAGGGCGAAGGCCATCCGATCGCCGTACGCGCCGCGGAGTCGCTCGACCTCCGGGTGGAACGCGCGGCACACCTCGCACTCGAAGTCGATGAACTCCACGACGGTGACCTCGGCGCCGTCGGGACGGTCGAGGAAGCGGGTGTCGGCGGCCACCACGCCGGGTGCGGCACCGGCAGGCGTGCTGCGAGGTCCGGCGTCACGCTCGGTCCACGCCGCCAGCGCCCCGACGACCGTGAGAGCGACGAGAACGACGACGCCGCTGATGAGGACGCGCCCGCGAGGGGTCATCAGAGCAGGTCGCGCAGTTCCTTGGGCAGCTCGAAGTCGCCACCGGCGGACTGGTCGTAGCCGAACGCAGCCGCACCATCGGGCTTCTTCTCCGGCGCCTGCTGCGCCTGGGCGGCGCGCTTGGCCGGGTTACCCGAGACCTTCTTGCCCTTCTTGCCCTTCTTGGACTGCGGCTTCTGTTTGGCGCCGGCCCGCTTGCTGACGCCGGGCAGACCGGGCATCCCGCCCATCCCGGGCATCTGCGGCATCCCGCCGCCCTTGGCCATCTTCTGCATCATCTTGCTGGCCTCGAAGAACCGGGTGACGAGCTGGTTCACGTCGCTGACCTGCGTGCCCGAGCCCCGGGCGATACGGGCGCGGCGGGAGCCGTCGATGATCTTCGGGTTCTCGCGCTCGGCCGGCGTCATCGAGCGGATGATCGCCTTGATCTTGTCGACCTCGCGCTCGTCGAAGTTGGCCAGCTGGTCCTTGAACTGGCCCATGCCGGGCATCATGCCCAGCAACTTGGTCATCGAGCCCATCTTGGCGAGGGCTTCCATCTGCTGGAGGAAGTCCGAGAGGGTGAATGTTCCGCCGGCGACCTTCTCGGCGGCCTTGGCCGCCTCCTCGGCGTCGAACGCCTTCTCCGCCTGCTCGATGAGGGTGAGGACGTCGCCCATGTCGAGGATGCGCGAGGCCATCCGGTCCGGGTGGAAGACGTCGAAGTCGTCGAGCTTCTCACCGGTCGAGGCGAACATGATCGGCCGTCCGGTGACCGAGCGGACCGACAGCGCGGCACCGCCTCGGGCGTCGCCGTCGAGCTTGGACAGGACGACGCCGGTGAAGTCGACGCCCTCGAGGAAGGCCTGCGCGGTGCCGACCGCGTCCTGACCGATCATCGCGTCGATGACGAACAGCACTTCGTCGGGGTTGACCGCAGCGCGGATGTCGGCGGCCTGCTGCATGAGTTCGGCGTCGATGCCGAGGCGGCCCGCGGTGTCGACCACGACGACGTCATGCAGCGTCCGCTTGGCCTCGGTGATCGCATCGCGGGCGACCTGCACCGGGTCGCCCACGCCGTTGCCCGGCTGGGGCGCGTAGACGGTGACCCCGGCCTGTTCACCGACGACCTGAAGCTGATTGACGGCGTTCGGACGCTGGAGGTCGGCCGCGACGAGCATGGGCGAGTTGCCCTGCTCCTTGAGCCACTTGCCGAGCTTGCCGGCGAGGGTCGTCTTACCGGCACCTTGGAGGCCGGCGAGCATGATGACGGTCGGCGGGTTCTTGGCGAACCGGATGCGCCGCGTCTCACCGCCGAGGATGCCGACGAGCTCGTCGTTGACGATCTTGATGACCTGCTGCGCCGGGTTGAGCGCCTGGCTGACCTCGGCGCCGCGCGCCCGCTCCTTGACGTTCGCGATGAACTCGCGCACCACGGGCACGGCCACGTCGGCGTCGAGCAGCGCGACCCGGATCTCCCGGGCGACCTGGTCGATATCGGCGTCGGACAGCTTGCCCTTGCCGCGGAGCGTCTTGAACGCCGACTGGAGCCGGTCTTGGAGCGAATCGAACATAGGGCTCCAGGGTATCCGAGGGTGCGCAGTCCCCCGGCCGACCTCCCCGGTGCCGCAGCGTTCAGTCTCCTCGTCGTGCAGACGGTCCGGCGGTGAGCGCGGCGGTGATCGCATCGCAGAGGCCGGACGCGGTCGCAGGCGCCAGCGGGGCGCCGTCGGCGTCGACGACGTAGAAGACGTCGCGCGCCTCGTCGCCGTACGTGCTCGTGTGGGCCGAGCGGATCAGATGGCCGGCGTCGGTGATCGTGCGGGCGACCGTCCACATCAGCCCCCGGCGATCCAGGGCCCGGACCTCGATCAGCGTCGCCGTCTGCTCCATCGCGTCGAGCACCCCCACCCGCGGGTGGTCCTCGACGGCCGTGAGCCGCGCGGCGAGGTCGACCGCCCCGTCGAGGACGCGCCGGACGCGCTGCTGGAGGACCTGCGCGTCGAGGTCGGGTCTGCTGACCTCCCACAAGGTGACGGCCACGTTCGCCTCGGTGACGATGCGTGCGGAGCGGATGGACAGGCCTGCGGTCGACAACGCTCCGGCGAGATCGGCGAGCAGTCCGGGCCGGTCGCCCGAGACGATCGTCACCAGCGACCCGTCGTGATGGTTCTCGGTGGCGACGCGGACCGTCTGCTCGGTGACTCCCGAGAGCTCGGGCATCGGCCGATCCGGCGGCCACCCCTCGTATCCGGGCCGTTCGTCGTCCGTCCCCGCGAGCACGGACCGCACCTTCTCGACGAGCCCGAGCACCAGTCCGCGTCGCCAACCGCTCCACGCCTGGTCGCTCGTCGCCATCGCATCGCATGCGGTGAGTGCGGCGAGCAGATCCAGGAACGATGAGGAGCGCACGATCTCCGCGACGTTCGCCGCCGTCAGCGGGTCCTCGATGTCGCGTCCAGTCGCGACGGTCGGGAGCAGCAGGTGCCAACGGACGAGGCGCGACACGACGTCGACCTCGTCGTCGGGGAAACCCCACCGGCGCAGGATGTTTCGAACCAGCACCGCTCCGACCTCGCTGTGATCGCCGCGGCGTCCCTTGCCGATGTCGTGCAGAAGGGCGGCGACCGCGAGGAGATCGGGCCGGGCGACGTCCCGGCTCAGCGCGTCGGCCTGCACGCAGGCCTCCAGGCTGTGCCGGTCGATCGTGAACCGGTGGACCGGCGACGACGAACCTCGCAGTCGGATGCCGGACCACTCGGGAAGGAGCCGGTCGATGAGGCCGGCGAGATCGAGTTCCTCCCAGACCTCGACCGCGCCCCTGCCGGCGCTGAGCAGCTCGACGAACCAGCGGCGCGTCGTCTCCGGCCACGGCTCGGGCAGTTCTCCGAGATCCTGCACGAGTCGCTGCACCGCGGCGGCGTTCATCGGGAGACGACGACGCGCGGCGGTCGCGGCGAACCGCAGCATGACCTCGGGGTCGGTTCGCGGATCGGCATCGCGGGTGATGACCACTTCGCGATCGAGGACGCCGACACCGGGTGCCTCCGTCTCGATCCGAGGACCCCGACGCCCGACGCGGCGGTGTCGATCACGCTCCAGCGACTCGTCGAGGCGATGCCAGGTGACGGCGGCCAGGTGCGCGATGCGTCGTCCGACGTCGCGGACCCCGACGTCGAAGTCGGTCGGTGCGAGCGACCAGCGCTCGGCCAACTCGGGTACCAGTTCGGGGATCAGCTTGTCGGTCCGACGCCCCGCGGCCTCGTGTACGGTGTCGCGCACATCGAGCAGTCGCGCCCGCAGTCGTTCGGCGTCCTTGCGCGGCAGATCGACGAGCCACGTGGCGAGCAGGGCGCGCAGCGTCACCGAATCACGCAGGCCCCCGCCGGATTCCTTCAGATCGGGCATCGCGTCGTGCGCGAGCCATCCCGCACGCCCGATGCGCGCTGCGCGGGCCGCCCGCACCTCCGCGACGCGCTCGCGGGCACGACGCCGCCATGCGCGGAGCACGTCGGCGCGCAACGCCGTGACGAGGTCCTCATCGCCGGCGACGCTGCGGGCGTCGAGCATGCCCATGGCGGCGCGGTAGTCGTCGTCGGCGCGCGCCCGCATCTGCGGAGTCGACCGGACCGCGTGATCGAGGGCGACGCGGCGCTCCCACAGCGGATACCAGATGCCGTTCGCCACCTCCTCCACGCGCACGGGGGACACGGCAGGATCGTGCAGGAGTACCACGTCGAGGTCGCTGAACGGTGAGAGCTCGCGCCGCCCGTACCCGCCGATGGCCACGAGGGCCAGGCCGCCTGACTCGCTGGAGCCGGTGGTCTCCATGAAGAGCTGGCGCAGCAGCCGGTCGGCCTCATCGGACCGATCGCGTCGCTGCTGCGCCAGCTGGGTGGAGAGGTCCGAGGACCAGGGGACCTCGGTCAGAGGGCGGCCTCGTCCGTCTCGCCGGTACGCACCCGGACGACCGACTCGACCGGCACGACCCAGACCTTGCCGTCGCCGATCTTGCCGGTCTGCGCGGCGGACGTGACGGTGCTGACGACCGTCTCGACGTCGACGTCGTCCACGACGATCTCGAGCCGGATCTTGGGGACGAGCGAGACGTCGTACTCCGCGCCGCGGTACACCTCGGTGTGGCCCTTCTGCTGGCCGTAGCCGCTGGCCTCGGTGACCGTCATGCCGGCCACGCCGGCGGCGGCGAGGGCTTCGCGCACCTCTTCCCACTTGTGCGGCTTGATGACCGCTGTCACGAGCTTCATCGTCAGGCTCCCGTCTTGAACGTGGTTCCGCCAGTGCTGGCCAGATCGTATGCGGACTCGCCGTGCTCGGCGAAGTCGATGCCCGCGACTTCGTCGTCGGGATCGACCCGCCAGCCCATCACGGCCTTGAGCGCGAGCGCGATCACGAAGGTCACGACGCCGGACCAGACGACGGCGAAGAGCGCCACGACCGTCTGGACCACCAGCTGCGCCACCCCGTCGCCGTAGAAGAGACCGCCTGAGGTCGCGAGGAAGCCGATGCCGACCGTTCCCACGAGGCCGCCGACGAGGTGCACGCCGACGACGTCGAGCGAGTCGTCGAAGCCGAAGCGGTACTTGAGGCCGACGGCCAGCGCGCACAGGGCGCCCGCGACCAGGCCGAGCACGAGCGAGCCCACCGGGCTCAGGGCGCCGCACGCGGGGGTGATCGCGACCAGGCCGGCGACGATGCCCGAGGCGGCACCGAGGCTCGTGGCCTTGCCGTCGCGGATCTTCTCCACCACGAGCCAGCCGAGGATGGCGGCGGCGGTCGCCGCGGTGGTGTTGACCCAGACCAGCCCGGTCTCGTCGACCCAGGACGCGGCGAAGTCGAGGTCGTCGTAGGAGACGAAGGAGCCGACGTTGAACCCGAACCAGCCGAACCACAAGATTCCGGCTCCCAGCATCGTGAGCGGCAGGCTGTGCGGCCGCATGGGCTCGCTGCCGAAGCCGCGCCGGGCGCCGATGACGAGCGCGAGCACCAGCCCGGCCACGCCCGCGTTGATGTGGACGACGGTGCCACCGGCGTAGTCGATCGGCGCGACGCCGTCGTACAGCAGGCTCGCGAGGCTGCCGTCCTCGCCGCTGAGGAAGCCGCCGCCCCACACCATGTGCGCCAGCGGGAAGTACGAGAGCGTGACCCAGATGCCGGCGAACACGAGCCACGTGGCGTACTTGGCGCGGTCGGCGATGGCACCGCTGATGAGCGCCACGGTGATGATCGCGAAGGTCATCTGGAACGCGACGCTGATCAGTGCGCCCGAGCCGTCCTCGCCGATCGCGCCCTGGACGTCGGCGAGACCGAACATCTCGAACGGGTTGCCGATGAGTCCGGCCGCGCCGTCACCGAACAGGTCGGTGCCGTAGGACGCGGACCAGCCCCACAGGATGTAGATCGGGACGACGACGCCCATCGCGCCGAACGACATCATCATCATGTTCAGGACGGACTTCGAGCGCGTCATGCCGCCGTAGAACAACGCCAACGCGGGCGTCATCAACAGCACCATCGCACTCGACGCCAGCATCCAGGCGGCGTGGCCGGTATCCATGGAACCTCCCCTTGGGACGACAGGGACGCGATTGCGCCCTGTCCCACAGTGGGGTTCCGCCGTTTCGCGATCGGCACGCGTCTGTTGCGATCACGTGACGAGCGAGCGGCCGATGTTACGGCTCGATGTCAGGCGAGCAGCGCGTCGACGAACTCTTCGGCGTCGAACGGCGCGAGGTCGTCCGCGCCCTCCCCCAGGCCCACGAACTTGACCGGGGCGCCGAGGGCACGCTGGACGGCGATGACGATGCCGCCCTTCGCGGTGCCGTCGAGTTTCGTCAGGACGATGCCGGTGACGTCGACGACCTCGGAGAACACGCGTGCCTGGGTGAGGCCGTTCTGCCCGGTGGTGGCGTCGATGACCAGCAGGACCTCGGTGACCGGCGCCTGCTTCTCGATGACCCGCTTGACCTTGCCGAGTTCGTCCATGAGGCCGGCCTTCGTGTGCAGGCGGCCGGCGGTGTCGACGAGCACCACGTCCGTGCCGTCGGCGATGCCCTGTTTGACGGCGTCGAACCCGACACTGGCGGGGTCGCCGCCCTCCGGGCCGCGCACGGTCGGGACGCCGACCCGCTCGCCCCAGGTCTGGAGCTGGTCGGCGGCCGCCGCGCGGAAGGTGTCCGCCGCGCCGAGCAGGACGGTCTTGTCCTCGGCGACCAGGACCCGCGCGAGGCGGCCGACGGTCGTGGTCTTGCCCGTGCCGTTGACGCCGACGACGAGCACCACGCCCGGCTTGCCGTCATCGCCGGTGGACTTCAGGGAGCGGTCGAGCGAGGGACCGACCACGCCGATGAGCTCCTCGCGGAGGATCTCGCGCGCGCGTGCCGGGTCGGACACGCCCTCGACGCGAAGGCGGTTGCGGAGGTTGTCGACGAGCTCGCGCGTCGGCTCGACGCCGACGTCGGCCGCCAGCAGGGTGTCCTCGAGCTCCTCCCAGTCGTCCTCGGTGAGGTCGCCGCCGCCGAGGAGGCTCAGCAGTCCGCGACCGAGGCTGCTCTGCGAACGGGCGAGACGGGCGCGCAGGCGCACGAGCCGGCCCTGCGGCGCCTCGGGACGCTCGATCGCGGGCGCGGCCGGAGCCGCGGGAGTCTCCGGCTCGGCCGGCACCTCGACGATCTCGACGAAGTCGTCCTCGAGCAGCCCGTCGTCGACGGGGCCGGGCTCGGGCTCCTCCGGATGCTCGATCGTGCGCTCGGTGATGGCGTCGAGCTCGTCCGGCGGCGGCAGGCCGCGGCTCTTGCGCGAGACGAGAAGTCCGATGCCGGCGCCGGCCAGCACGACGACGCCGATGAGCAGGGCGATGAGCAGTTCCGTGGTCACACGACCACCCTATGAGGTCGCGGCCGTCACGGCGGGGACCGCCTCCGCGCCGAGGGTCACCACCTGACCGAACCGCGCGAGGACCTCCGGCGCGTGCGTGATCACCACGACGGTGCGGTGCGGCACGAGCGCGAGGATGTCGTCCATCAGGGCGTCCGCGGTCGGCCGGTCGAGGTGTTCGGTCGGCTCGTCGACGATGACGATCCGGTGGTCGGCAAGCAGCAGCCGAGCCAGGCACAGCCGCTGACGCTCCCCGCCGGAGAGGCGTCCGCCGCGCTCACCCACCGTGGTGTCCAGTCCGTCGGGAAGCGCCCGCACGAACGCGCCCAGGCCGGCCCGGTCGAGGGCCCGCAGCAACTCCTCGTCGCTCGCGGTCGGCGCGGCGATGCGCAGATTCTCTCGGATGGTCGTGTCGAAGACGACGTCGTCCTGCCCCAGATAGCCGATGCGGCGGCGCACGTCGTCGCCGGCGAGCTCGGCCACGGGGACGCCACCCAGCCGGATCGTCCCCGATCGCGGCTCGACGAGCTTCAGCAGGGTCAGCGCGAGGGTCGACTTCCCGGTGCCGCTCGGCCCCGTGATGGCAGCGGCCGAGCCCTGCGGCAGGTCCAGATCGATCCCCTCCACCAACGTGGTGTCCCAGCCGACCGCGAGATCGGCGAGGGAGAGGTCCCAGACGTCGGGAAGCGGGCGCGGGGTCGCGGGCTCGTGGACCGGAGCCGGGATGCCCGCCAGCGCGTCGAGGCGCTCCGCTGCAGCGTCGACCTCGGGCCGACGTCGCTCGGCGTCCCCCCACGCGTCCAGTGGTTCGGCCAGCGCGATCGGCGCGAGCAGCACCACGCCCACGACGACGACCGGCAAGCCGGCTGACCAGGCCGCGAGGGCCGCGACCGCCATTCCGGTCACCGCCAGGACGAGCGCCGAGGCGAGCCCGGCAGCACCTGCCCCGCGTTTCTGGGCGAAGGCGAGCGTGGTGACGGCGCGGTGGGCCGCCGCCCGAGCCTGCTCTCCCGCGCCGTAGGCCACCAGATCGGGGCCGGCGAGGACGAGGTGGGACACCTCGGCGGCGAGGTCGCCTTGCGCTTGCGCCGATGCGCCTCCACCGCGCCGGGCAGCAAGACGCGGCACGGCGAGCCGGATGGCCACCGCACTGACCGTCACCGCGGCGCCGACGACGAAACCCGAGCGCAGATCGATAGTCCCGATCACCCCGACCACGACGAGCGCCGCGGCAAGCCCGGTCCACCACGGCATCCGCAGCCGCAGCAGCCGGTCCTGCAGCCGATCGACGTCAGTCACTACACGACTCACCACGTCGCCGCGGCGGTGGCCGGCGAGACCACGCGGAGCCACCCGGTCCAACTGCTGGTAGACCGCGACGCGGGTCCGGGTCGCGTCACTCAGCGCGACGTCGTGGGTGAGCAGCCGTTCCACGTAGCGCAGCACCGCGCGCGCGATGCCGAAGGCGCGGACCGCCACGATCGCGACCATCAGATAGAGGACGGGCGGATGCTGCGCAGCGCGCACGATGAGCCAGGCCGCGGCGAGCAGCAGTCCGATCGCAGCGAGTTGGGAGGCCACGCCCAGCGCGATTCCCAGCGACAGCCGTCGAGTACGTCCCTTCATGCGGCCTCCTCCGCGGCAGCGACGGCGACGACCCGGTCGGCCGCCGCGATGGTCTCGGGCCGGTGCGCGACGACGACCGCGGTCGCCCCGGACGCGCGGATCGCGCGCACGATCTCGTATTCGTGCGCGGCATCGAGCCCTGCCGTGGGCTCGTCGAGCAGCAACAGCCACGCTCCTCGACGCACCCGCAGCAGCGCGCGGGCCACCGCAAGGCGTCGCCGCTCGCCTGCGGACACGTCGGCGGCGTTCTCGTCCACCGGCCGGTCCAGCTCGAACGGCAGACCGGCGGCGTCGAGTGCTTCGCGCACCTCGTCGTCGTCCGCCCGCAGCCCCATCGTCACGTTGTCGCGCACCGTTCCCGCGACGAGCCCGGGCACCTGAGGCACCCACGCCACGTGCTCGCGCCACGCGGTCACGTCCAGGTCACGAAGGTCACTGCCACCGACGCGCACCGATCCGCGGTCCGGGGCGAGGAATCCGAGCAGTACGTGCAGCGCGGTCGACTTGCCGCCGCCCGACGGTCCGGCGAGCGCGACGAATTCACCCGGACTCACGCGGAGTCGATCGACCTGAAGCGCTGGCGTGCCGCGACCGGGGAACCGCACCTCGACGTCGTCGAAGGCGAGTTCGGCCGGGTGCACGGGCGGAGAGATGCTGCCGGTGTGACGCTCGTGGTCGAGCAGTTCCAGCACGTCCACCGTGGCTTGTGCGCCCTCGGTGCTGTCGTGGAAGAGCGTTCCGACGCGGCGCACGGGAAGGTAGGCCTCCGGGGCGAGCAGCAACACGAACATCGCCGGGGCGAGGCCGAGGTGTCCTTCGACCACCCGCAAGCCGATGCTGACGGCGACGAGCGCCACCGAGATCGTCGAGAACAGCTCCAGTACCAGGGAGGAGAGGAACGCCAACCGCAGCGCGCGCATCGACTCCTTGCGGTGCTTCTCTCCCACCGCGCGCAGCCCCTCCTCCTGCCGGCGACCGAACACCTTCAAGACGACGAGCCCGTCGAGGACGTCGGCGAAATGACGTCCGAGACGTTCCATCGCCGCCCAGCGTCGCTGAACCTTGTCGCGGGTCATGAGGCCCACGAGCGCCATGAAGATGCCGATCAGCGGCAGGGTGAGCACGATGATGGCCGCCGACAGGAGATCGACCGTTGCGATCACCGCGATCACGGTTCCCGGGACGATCACTGCGAGGGCGAGCTGCGGGAGGAAGCGACCCACGTAACCGTCGAAGGCGTCCATGCCGGGGCCGAGCAACGTCATCACCCGCGAGCTCTCCGGACGCGGCCCCAGCCGCCGCGGATCGAGCAGATCGTCCACCAGCTCGTCGCGCAGCTCGCGCTTGACGCGCACCGACGCCCGCTCGGCCACTACGCCATGCGCCCACGCGATCGTGGCGCGCAGAGCGAACGCGACCGCGATGCCCAGCGGCAACGCCACCACCGGTTCGCCGGCGAACCGGGAGGCCACGACGTCGGCGACGAACCACGAGGTGACGACGATGAGCACGGCCGTCATGGACCCGAGCACGACGCTCCACGCGAGGTGGCGCCGCACGCTCGCGGACCGGCGGACGAGCCGCGGGTCGAGGGGCTCAATGGACATCGGCCGGAATGTTGTGGGTCCCGATGCGCTTGCGGAACACCCAGTAGGACCACGCCTGGTAGCCGATGACGATCGGGAGGAAGGCCACCGCCGCCCACGACATGATGGTGAGGGTGTACGACGTCGACGCAGCGTTCTCCACCGTGAGGCTGTACGCGGGATCGAGCGACGACGGCATGACGTCCGGGAAGAGCGCCACGAACAGCATGACCACAACCAGCCCGACCGCGACCGCCGTGCCGGTGAACGCCCAGCCGTCACGTTCGGCCAGGGAGGCCGACAGCCCCGCCACGAAGGCGACGGCGGCGAGGGCCCCCAGCACCCACACGGCGGTGGAGCCATGCATCGAGCCCGTCCAGACGATGAACCCCACCGCCAGGACGGCCGCCACGACACCTACCCGCTGCGCCATCCGGTGCGCCCGCGCGCGGATGTCACCGACCGTCTTCAGCGCGACGAACAGTGCGCCGTGCACGAGGAAGACGCTCAGCGTGACGAGGCCGCCGAGGAGCGCGTAGGGGTTGAGCAGGTTGAAGAAACCGCCGACGTACTCGGAGTCGGCGTCGATGGGGACGCCGCGCACGATGTTCGCGAAGGCGATGCCCCACAGCACGGCGGGGATGACGGAGCCGACGATGATCATCGCGTCCCAGCGCCGCTTCCACTCCGGCTCGGAGCGTTTACCGCGGTACTCGAACGCCACGCCGCGGACGATCAGCGCGACGAGGATGAGGAACAGCGGGAGGTAGAAGCCGCTGAACAAGGTCGCGTACCACTCCGGGAAGGCGGCGAACATGGCCCCGCCGGCGACGATGAGCCACACCTCGTTGCCGTCCCACACCGGGCCGATGGTGTTGACCAGGACGCGGCGTTCCTTGTCGTCTCGGGCGAGGACGCCGACGAGCATGCCGACGCCGAAGTCGAATCCCTCCAGGACGAAATAGCCGACGAACAAGAATGCGACGGCGACGAACCAGACGGTGGTGAGTTCCATGGGTGTCCTCCTCAGTACGCGAACGCGAGAGGCGCGTCGGCGTCGTCGTCGGGACGTTCGGCCGGCGGGTTCGCGTCGGGCAGTCCCTTGCGGATGTAGCGCAGCAGCAGCTTGACCTCGACGATCGCGAGGATCCCGTACAGCGCGGTGAAGCCGAGCATCGACGTCCACACCTGCGCTGCCGAGACTGACGGCGACACGCCCGCCGCGGTCGGCATCAGGCCGAAGACGACCCAGGGCTGACGGCCCATCTCGGTGAAGATCCACCCGAAGCTGTTGGCCGCGAGCGGGAGCAGCGGCAGGAGCACCGCCGTGAACAGCAGGTACCGCGTGGAGCGGGCCCCGAGCCGTGGTGTCCGGCCCTTGCGGATCGACCACAGCACCCAGGCGCCGCCGACCATGGCGAGCGCCCCCGCCGTGATCATGAGGCGGAAGCTCCAGTAGGTGAGGGGGATGTTCGGCGCGAAGTCGTCGATGCCGGAGTCGGCGTAGGTCTCGCGGTACTCCTCGTTGAGCGAGTTGATGCCGCGGACCTCCCCGTCGAAGGAACCGGTCGACAGGAACGACAGCAGGCGAGGCACCTCGAGCTGGAAGATCGGCTCGCGTCCGTCCAGGGTGCCGATCGTCAGCACGGAGAACGGCGCCGGTTGCTCGTCCTCGTAGAGCGCCTCGGCGGCCGCCATCTTCATGGGCTGGACCTCGGTCATCACCTTGGCCTGGATGTCACCCGTGATGACCGTGCCGAGGCCGGCGATGAGCAAGGTGATCGCCCCGAGCTTGACCGCACCGCGGTACGTCTCGCCGTCGCCGTCGGGCTTGCGGACCAGCTTCCAGAAGGCGACCGCGGCCACGAAGCCGCCACCGACCATGAACGCGCCGAAGAGCGTGTGCGGCAGCGTGATGAGGACGACTTTGTTGGTGAGTACCTCCGCGAAACTCTCCAACTCCGCCCGTCCGCGTTCTGCGTTGTAGGTGAAGCCGACGGGGTTCTGCATGAACGAGTTGGCCGCGAGGATGAAGTACGCACTGATCGCCGTGCCGATCGCGGCGATCCAGATGCATGCCAGGTGCAGGCTGGGCTTGAGCCGGTCCCATCCGAAGATCCACAGCCCGAGGAACGTCGACTCGAGGAAGAACGCGAGGAGCCCCTCGATCGCCAGCGGCGCACCGAAGATGTCGCCGACGAATCGTGAGTAGCTCGACCAGTTCATCCCGAACTGGAACTCCTGGACGATGCCCGTGACGATGCCCATCGCGAAGTTGATGAGGAAGAGCTTGCCGAAGAACCGGGTGAGTCGAAGCCAGGTCTCGTTGCCCGTCCGACGCCAGGCGGTCTGCATGATGGCCACGAGGAAGGCCATCGAGATCGTCATCGGGACGAAGAAGAAGTGATAGACGGTTGTGATGCCGAATTGCCAGCGCGCGAGGTCGAGAACCTCCATCGCGGATCCTCCCTTTCACCGTGCAGCACGACGCTGTACTACGCCTCGATCGTAGGCCGGTGAAAGACTGGAAAGCCAGGACAAACGGCACTTTGTGACATTCTTCTCAAAGCCCTTGTGACATTCTTCACGAGTCCGTCGTGACGTCCTTCACCAACTCGCCGAGTGCGCGCCCGCACACCTCCGCGAGTGGTGCACCTCGGCGCCCGGTCGGTCCGTGCGATGACGAATCTGCACCACTCAGCGTCGAACAGCGTCGCGCTCGGGAGGTGGGTGTCGTGCCGGAGGACCTCCACGCCCGTACTGTGCTCAGATCGGTGCCGATCCTGCTGCGGGCTATCCGCAGGCGGCGTGCGGGTTCGCCGCAGCCGGGACGACGTGACGCCGGCGAGTGGTGCAGATTCGCGACGATCCGGCTGGCGGAGCCGCGAATGTGCGCCACTCGCGGTTCAGGAATGTGGGCGGGGGCCGGGAGTGGTGTGGCGCGCGGCGGGGTCAGCGGGTGAGGGGCTCCAGCACGGACCGGATCGGTTCCGGCACGGGGGTGACGGCGCGGTCGGCTCCCCTGACGTAGACGTGGACGAACTTGCCCACCGCGGCGGGCTCGGACGACCCGCCCTGGAAGAGACCGATCTCGTACACGACGCTCGAACGACCGAGCTTCGTGACCGCCAGCCCCGCCTCGACCGGAAGGGGGAACCGCAGTTCGCGCAGGAACCGGCAGCCAGTCTCCGCGACGATGCCGTAAGCGTTCAGCCTTCGGATGTCGATGCCGGTCGCGTCGAGGAGATAACCGTTCACGGCCGTGTCGAAGTACGAGTAGTACTTGACGTTGTTGACGTGTCCGTAGACGTCCTCGTCCTCCCATCGCGTGCCGATCGTGCGGACGACCGGGTAGTCGCCGCGGAGGCGCTCCTCCCCCACTACGCCGACTCCTCTTCCTCGCGAAGGCGCTGACTGACGACCGCCGAAACGCCGTCACCGCGCATCGAGACGCCGTAGAGCGCGTCGGCGACCTCCATCGTGCGCTTCTGGTGCGTGATGACGATGAGCTGACTGGTGGCGCGCAGCTCCTCGTAGATCTCCAGCAGACGACCCAGGTTGGTGTCATCGAGCGCGGCTTCGACCTCGTCGAGGATGTAGAACGGGCTGGGCCGCGCCTTGAACAGCGAGACGAGGAACGCGACGGCGACCAGCGATCGCTCGCCGCCGGACAGCAACGAGAGGCGCTTGACCTTCTTGCCCGGCGGGCGTGCCTCGACATCGATGCCGGTCGTCAGCATGGAGGACGGGTCGGTGAGCACGAGCTTGCCCTCGCCGCCGGGGAACAGGCGGCTGAACACGTCGGTGAACTCCCGCTCGACGTCCTGCCACGCCTCGGTGAAGACCTGCTCGACCTTCTGGTCCACCTCGTCGACGATGTCGAGGAGGTCCTGCCGCGTCTTCTTCAGGTCGTCGAGCTGTTCGGACAGGAACTGGTGCCGCTCCTCCAGCGCCGAGAACTCCTCGAGCGCCAGCGGGTTGACCTTGCCCAGCATCGCGAGCGACTTCTCGGCGTTGCGCAGCCGTCTGACCTGCTCCTCCCGCACGAACGGGACCGGTTCGGCGTCGTCCTCCCCCACCACGGGGACGAGTTGATCGGGGCCGTACTCCGCGACGAGCGTGTCGGGCTCGATGCCGACCTCCTGCAGAGCACGCTCGTGCAGCTGCTCCAGCTTGAGCACGAGTTGCGAGCGCGCCATCTCGTCGCGGTGCACCGAATCGGTGAGCTGCTTGAGCTCGGCCTCGAGATCGCGCAGCCGCGACCGTGTCTGCCGCAACTGCTCCTCGCGCCCCGAACGATCCTGCTCGATCTGCGCGCGCCGTGCCGCCGCGAGAGCGATGGACGATTCGAGGCGTGAGAGCGCCACCTCGATACCGCGCAGCACCGCTGCGGCGACGGCGGCCTCCCGTCGGCGTCGCTCACGTCGCTCTGCTGCTCGCTGACGTGCCTCACGCTCGGCAGCTGCCGCGGCGAGCATCGACTCGACCTGTGTGGCGAGCGCACGGGCGCGCTCTTCGGCGGTGCGCAACGCGAGCCGCGCATCGGTCTCGGCCCGCCGCGCAGCGGACGCCTCCTCCGCCAACCGCTCCATCTCGGTGGTGTCGGGCTCGGTGTCGGGAGCCTGCTCGGCCAGCGCGACCCGTTCCTCGAGTTCGGCGAGCCCGCTCATCGCCTGCTCACGTGCCGCCTTGGCCTGCGCGATGGACGCTTCGAGTCGTTCAGCCTCCTCGGTGGAGGCGCGGCTCGTGGTGCCGAGTTCGCCGAGCTTCTCGGCGACGGCGGACATCGTCGCGTCGGACTCGTGCAGCCGCTCGAGGACGGCGTCGACGCGTTCGCGCGCCTGCGTCAACGCCTCGTCCGCCTGCTCGCCCTCGAAGCGAAGTCGGTCCAGGGTGGCCTTGACCTCCGTCAGCTCGGCCTCAGCCTCGTCAAGCGCCGCCGTGACCTCGATGAGGCTCTGACTCGCGGACGAACCGCCCTCGGCGAAATGGGAGCCGAGCCGATCACCGTCGCGGGTGACCGCCTGAACCTCGGGCACCTGTGCGACCACCTGGCGGGCAGCGGCCAGGTCGTCGACGACGGCGATTCTGTCGAGCAGCCGTCGCAGGGCCGGACGCAAAGGCGCGGGAGCATCGACCAGGTCGATCGCGTACTGGGCGCCGGACGGAAGCTGCGGCCATGCGCCGGCGTGGTCCGCCGCCCCTCCGACGACGATGCGGGCGCGGCCGAGATCGTCGCCGCGCAGGCGTTCGATCGCACCGATGGCGGCGTCGACGTCGGCGACGGCCAAGGCGTCGGTGGCGGCTCCCAGCGCGGCGGCGAGGGCGACCTCGTGGCCGGCGTGAACCGTGATGAGCGAGGCGACCGAACCCAGGAGGCCGTCGAGCGCGTCGGGCTCGGCGAGCAACGCGCCGGCGCCGTCCTTGCGCGAGAGACCGAGTTCGAGCGCCTCTGTGCGCGCCCGCAGCGCGTCGTGGCGGCGCTCGGCCTCGTGGCGGCGCGCCGTGAGCGACTCGACCGTCGCTTCAGCCTCGGCCAATTGGGTCTCGGCGGCCTCGAGCTCCTCGTCGAGCCCCGACTCGCCGGCGCTGAGACCGGCGATCTGGCTCTCGAGAGCGGTGAACTCGCGGTGCGCCTGCGCGGCACGTTCGCGCGCGGCGGCCGCCGACGACTCGAGCCGGCCGATCTCCTCGTCGGCCCCGGCCGCACGGCTCTTCAGCGCGTTGAGCTGCCCATGCAGGCGGGCGAGGCCTTCGCGCTGGTCGGCGGCGGCGCGCAACAACCCGGCGATCCGTCGCTCCTCGGCGGTGTACTCCTCCTCCGCCGAGGTGCGACGGGCGATGGCCGCGTCGAGTGCCTCCGCTGCCTGCTGGACCGACTGCTGCAGCGCCGCGTACTCCTCTTGGGCCCGGCGCGCGTCGGCCTCGAGCTCGTCGGGGTCCCGCCCCGGCACCCGGTCGTCCGCCTCGGACTCCGCGACCCGGATGCGTTCGCGGGCGAGCCCGGCCATGCCGTTGAACCGCTCGCGCAGGCTCGTCAGGGCGTACCAGGTCTCCTGGGCCGTGGCGAGGGTCGGCGCGTCGGCGGCCAACGCCTGTTCGAGTTGCGCCTCTGCCTCGCGGGCCTCGCGCAGCGCGGTCTCGGCCGCCGTCCGGCGCTCCTTCAAGGCTTGTTCGTCAGCCAGCTCCGTGGCCATCGTGTCGCGCGCCGCGACGATGTCGTCGGCGAGGAGTCGTGCCCGGGCGTCGCGCACGTCGGCCTGGATCACGGCGGCCTTGCGCGCGACCTCGGCTTGGCGGCCGAGCGGTTTGAGCTGGCGGCGCAGCTCGGTGAGCACGTCGCCGAGCCGGGTCAGGTTGCCTTGCGTCGCCTCCAGCTTGCGGAGCGCCTTCTCCTTGCGCTTGCGGTGCTTGAGCACCCCCGCGGCCTCCTCGACGAAGCCGCGCCGCTCCTCGGGGGTCGCGCGCAGCACGCTGTCGAGCTGTCCCTGTCCGACGATGACGTGCATCTCGCGGCCGATGCCGGAGTCGCTGAGGAGCTCCTGCACGTCCAGGAGGCGGCAGGTGTTGCCGTTGATCGCGTACTCCGAGCCGCCGCTGCGGAACATCGTCCGCGAGATCGTGACCTCGGTGTAGTCGATGGGGAGGGCGCCGTCGGAGTTGTCGATGGTCAGGACGACCTCGGCTCGGCCCAGCGGCGGCCTGCCGGCGGTGCCGGCGAAGATGACGTCCTCCATCTTGCCGCCGCGCAGGGACTTGGCCCCCTGCTCTCCCATGACCCAGGAGAGGGCGTCGACGACGTTGGACTTGCCGGAGCCGTTCGGACCGACCACGGCGGTGATACCGGGCTCGAGCTGCAGCGTCGTCGACGACGCGAAGGACTTGAAGCCCCGCAGCGTGAGGGTCTTGAGGTACACCACGGCTCCTGACGGCGGACTGGACTGCTAGGGCTCACCCTAGACCGGACCGCCCCCTGCTCCAGGGAGCCGTCCGGGTGTCGCCGCAGCGATCAGCGCGTGACGGGCTCCAGCAGCTCGCTGACATCGTCCACACGCGAACCGAGCGCCTCGACGAGGCCGTCGTTCTCGGCCTTCAGTCGGGCGACCTCGTTCTCGAGGTCGGCGACGCGGCGGCGAAGCCGGGCGAGCTCGGGGGCGGCA
This sequence comes from Aeromicrobium camelliae, assembly GCF_003850045.1. Taxonomy (GTDB): domain Bacteria; phylum Actinomycetota; class Actinomycetes; order Propionibacteriales; family Nocardioidaceae; genus Aeromicrobium; species Aeromicrobium camelliae. The sequence goes on from NZ_RQJX01000010.1 coordinate 74,171, forward strand.
TGATCGTACGACGGGCCTGCCAGGTAACCGACGAGCGCTTTGGCCATGACTGTCCTTTGCAGGAAGATGCAGATGGAAAGGCAGCGATGACTGCCATCTGCCAGTATCTCACCGCCTCGCGAGGACGGTCAAATAGGGTGGAACGGTGTCTGACTTGTTCACGTCCCCGACCGGCGACTGGGTGGGCGTCTCGCCGCGCCTGGCCGTCGCCCGCACCATCGTGGGCGCGATCGTCGGCGCCGTTCTGGCGCTGATCGGCGTCGTTCTCGCCATTCTGATCGCCTGGTGGGCGGGTATCCCGCTCGTCGTCGTCGGCGTGATGGTCGCGGTCTGGGTGTGGTGGTGGGCTCCGCGCAATCAGCGCAGCTGGGGTTATACGGAGGCGCCGGAGGACTTCGTGGTCCGCGGCGGCATCATGTTCCGCCGCCTCGTCGCCGTCCCCTACGGCCGGATGCAGTTCGTGGACGTCGAGGCCGGTCCCGTCGCGCGGCACTTCGGCTTCGCGACCGTCACGTTGCACACGGCCAGCACCAAGACGGCGGCGGGCATCCCGGGCGTCCCGATCGACGAGGCCAACCGACTGCGCAACCGGCTGACCGAACTCGGCGACTCGCGAGGCGCCGGTGTCTGAACCGCACGACGAGACCGACCTGCCGCTGGGGCCCCCGGAGGCCTCCGGTACCCCCGCGGTGCCCGAGGGCGCCCAGACCGAGGGTCGCCGGACCCACCCGCTGACGGCGGTCGTCCAAGGCGGCCTGTGGGCCGCAGGCGGCGCGATCGGCCTGTTCAACGCCTTCTTCAACGGCGAGGGGTTCGGTGTCGTCCGCGGCCTGCTGAGCCTGGCGGCCGCGGTCGTCGGCGGCCTCGTCATCGGACTCGTAGCCGGTTACCTGCGCTGGCGCTTCACCCGCTATTTCATCGACGGCATGGAGGCACGGATCGAGTCGGGGGTCGTGTTCCGCACGTCGCGCCGCATCCCCTACGAGCGCCTGCAGTCGGTCGACATCGACGAACCGTTCCTCGCGCGTCTCTTCGGCCTCGCCGAGCTGCACATGGAGATGGCCGGCGGCAGCGAGTCGCGCACCACCTTGCGGTTCCTGCGGCTCGACGAAGCCCGTCAACTGCGCCGCGTCCTGCTGTCGCGGGCCCACGGCACCGACGTGCACGAGGGCCAGCCGATCGCCGAGGAGCAACGCACGGTCATCGCCGTGGTCTCCCCCGATCGCATCATCGTCGGCACGCTGCTCTCGCTCGATTTCCTCATCTCCGCCGGCGCCGTCGTCCTGCTACTGGCGGCCGGCTTCATCATCCCCGACGCGTGGGCGCTGCTCGGCGGCATCATCCCGGCGGGCTTCTGGGTGGTGCAGATCGTCGGCACGCGCGTCATCGCGCAGTGGAACTTCACCCTGTCGCGCGGCGCGCGCGGCCTGCGGATCGAACGGGGGCTGCTGTCCCGCAGTTCCCAGACGATCCCCTTCGAACGCGTCCAGGGCATCGCCGTCGTCGAACCCTTCCTGTGGCGCAAGATCGGGTGGCAACGGCTGTCCGTCGACGTCGCCGGATACGGGGTGTCCTCGGAGGAGGAGAGCGGAGTCTCCGACACGACGCTGCTCCCGATCGCCGACCCCCAGCTCGCCCGCGCCGTCGCCGAGGAGCTCATCCCGCTGTCGGACCCCGACGCGGTCCTACGCGTTCCGGCCTCGCCCCGCTCGTGGCTGTTCGCGCCGATCGGATGGCGGTTCCGATGGGTCGGCGCCACACCGCGGACCTTCCTCGCCCAGGAGGGGTGGATTCAGCGCACGACCGATCTCGTGCCGCACCACAAGACGCAGTCCGTGGCGTTGCGCCAGGGCCCGCTCCAGCGCTGGCGCAATGTGGCCAGCGTCGAGGTCCACACCCCGCCCGGTCCCGTGGACGCCGTCGGCGAACATCTCGAGGCGCCGACCGCGCGTGCGGTCGCACTCGAGCAGCTCGACCGCGCCCGCGATCTCCCGCCACCGTCGGCCGCCTCCGCGCCCCCGGTCGTGACCGACGAGCACTGAGGACTCAGGCGAGGCGTCACCCGCCGCTGGTGGCGTCCTCGGCGGCGGCGTCGACGCTGCCCACGAGCTCGCGCGAGTCGAGCCACCCTTCGGGCAGGTGCACCTTCTTGGGAGACCCCTGCCGGCCCCGCGGATTGCCCAGTTCCGACACCGGGTACGGCTCGGTCGGATCGAGCTCGGCGAGCAGCGCGTCCAACGCAGCGTAGGACGACACCTTGCCGAGGCTCTCGCGCACGCGGCTGCCGGCACGGAAGCCCTTGAGATACCAGGCCACGTGCTTGCGGAACTCGACGCAGCCGCGCTCCTCGCCCAGCCAGTCCCCCAGCAATTCGGCATGGCGGCGCATGACCTGCATGACCTCGCCCAGCGTGGGCAGCTCCTGCACCGTCTCTCCAGCGAAAGCGGCGGCGAGGTCGCGGAACAGCCAGGGCCGGCCGAGGCACCCGCGCCCGACGACGACGCCGTCGCAACCGGTCTGCGCCACCATGGCGATGGCGTCGGACGCCTCCCAGATGTCGCCGTTACCGAGCACCGGGATGGAAGTGACGGCGGCCTTCAGCTCACCGATGGCCGACCAGTCGGCCCGCCCGGAGTAGTGCTGCGCGGCCGTACGTCCGTGCAAGGCGATCGCCGCGGCGCCCGTGTCCTCGGCGATGCGGCCGGCGTCGAGGGAGGTGAGGTGGTCGTCGTCGATGCCCTTGCGGGTCTTCATCGTGACCGGCACGCCGTACGGTGCCGCGGCGCTGACCGCCTCGGTGAGGATCTGGCCGAGGAGCGTGGCCTTCCACGGCAACGCCGCTCCCCCGCCCTTGCGGGTCACCTTGGGGACCGGGCATCCGAAGTTGAGGTCGACGTGGTCCACCCCGTGCTGATCGCAGAGGATGCGGACGGCCTCACCGACCGTGCGCGGATCCACGCCGTAGAGCTGCACCGACCGGACCTTCTCGTTCGGCGCGAACGTCAGCATCGACAGGCTGGTGCGGTCGCCCTCGACGATGCCGCGGGAGGTGATCATCTCGCAGACGTAGAGCCCCGCCCCCTGCTCCGCGCACAGCTGGCGGAACGCGGCGTTGGTGACACCGGCCATCGGAGCGAGCACGACGGGCGTGTCGACCTCGACATCGCCGAGCACGAGCCGGTCGGGAAGGGTGGCGGTGGGCATGGGATCCAGTGTCGCAAGAGCAGACAACGGCGACGGCCGCGACCCTCGCCGAGGGTCGCGGCCGTGATCAGGGCCTCCGCTCAGCGGCGGCGGCCGCCGATCGCGGACAACCCGACCGCCGCGAGGATGATGACGCCGGTCGCCAGATCCTTGAGCTGCGGGTTGAGGTTCATGATGTCGAACCCGTTGCCGATGAGGGCGATGAGGAACACACCGGCGACCGAACGCCAGACGGCGCCGATGCCGCCGTTGATGCTCGTTCCGCCCAGGATGATGGCGGCGATCGCGTCGAGCTCCATACCCAGGCCCACCTGCGGCTGACCGCTCGCGATACGCGACACGCCGATCGCTGCCGCGAGTCCGGCCGCCAGACCGCTCAGCGCGAACACCGAGAGCCGGAGCCGGGAGACCCGCACGCCGGACAGCTCAGCGGCGTGCTGGTTGCCGCCGACGGCGAAGACATGACGCCCGAAGACGGTCCCGTTCAGCAGGAACCACAACAGAGCCACGAACACGATCATCACGATGACGGCGTAGAACACGATCCCGATCCGGCCGCGGCCCAGTTCGCTGAACCCGTCGACCGAGACGGTGATGAGCGAGCCCTTCGTGATGAGCACGGCGATCGCGCTGAACACCATGCTGGTCGCCAGCGTCGCCAGGAACGAATGCACCTTCAGCGTCGTGACGGCGACGCCGTTGAGCAGACCGAGCAGGAGACCGCACAGCGGAGCGGTGGCCAGGGCGAGCCAGGGGTTCTGGGTCTCCACCGCGACGTAGGCCGCGACCACCGCGCCGACGCTGAAGATCGCGCCGGTCGAGAGGTCGAAGTTGCCCGAGATGATGACGAACGTGCCGGCCGCCGCGATGATCGCGAGCGGCACGTTCTGGTTGACGATGTTCATGAGGTTGGCCGCCGAGAAGAACGACGGCGACACCACCGCCAGCACCACGACGAGCACTGCGATGAGCAGTAGGACGGCGTAGTCGCGGATGAACAGCAGGGCGTCGCGACCGCTGAAGGCACGCGACGACGGAGCGGTTGTGGTTGCCATGGTCTTACTCCTCGTCCTCGACGGAGAACAACGTCCTCACGATTTCGTCGGTCGACACGGCGTCCGGGTCGACTTCTGCGACAGTGCGGCCGCCGCTCACCAAGTACGCCCTGTGGGCGAGACCGAGCACTTCCTCGTGCTCGCTCGAGATCACCAGGACGGCCATCCCTCGAGCCGCCATGTCCGCGATCGCGCGGTAGATCGTGCGCTTCGCTCCCACGTCGACACCGCGCGTCGGCTCGTCGAGGATCATCAGCGTGGGCTCGCCGAGCAGCCAGCGTCCCAGCAGAGCCTTCTGCTGGTTGCCGCCGGAGAACCCGCCGACAGGCAACTCGATCGCCAGGGGCCGCATCTCCAGGTCCTCCATCGTGCGGCGCACGACGTCCTTCTCGGAGCGACTCGACAAGGCGCCCGTCGAGGAGAAACGGTCCAGATGAGCGAGCGAGACGTTCTCGCGGACCGAGCGGTCCAGGACGAGGCCGTCGTGGTGGCGGCTCTCCGGCACGAACGCCATGCCCGCGCCGACCGCGTCGGAGATCGACCAGCGCTGCGGTAGCTCGCGTCCGTCGAACCACACCGATCCGCCGGTGCGGGCGTCCGCTCCGAACAGGGCACGCGCCAGTTCCGAGCGGCCGCTGCCCACCAGTCCGAGGAGACCGACGATCTCACCGGGCCGGATCGTGAGGCTCGCGTCCACCACTCCGGTGTCGGTGGCGAGCGATTCGACGCGCAACACCGGCTCGACGGCTTCGGGGCGTGGCGCTTTGGGTGGGAACACCGACTCGAGCTTGCGCCCCAGCATCGCCTCGATCATGTCCTCTTTCGACATGCCGGCCACCGGACGGGACAGGATCCGCACGCCGTCGCGCAATACGGTGACCTGATCGCTGACCTCGAGCACAGCATCGAGGAAGTGCGAGACATAGACGACGGCACAGCCCTGCGCACACAGTGCGGCGATGACGTCGTGAAGACGGGCCGTCTCCTGCGCCGACAGCGAGGACGTCGGCTCGTCCATGACGATCACCTTGGCGTCACGCGCCAGCGCCCGGAGGATCTCGACTTTCTGCTGATCGGCGATGCTGAGCTCGGCGACCACGGCGCTTCCGTCGAGCCCGAACCCCACTCGAGCATCGAGCGCGCGGTAACGCGAGGCGAGGCTCCCGCGGAGCATGCCCCAGCGGTGCTCCTCGATGCCGAGAAAGACGTTCTGAGCGACGGTGAGCTCAGGAACCAGCGCGAGTTCCTGAGCGATCATCGCGACCCCGGCCGACTGCGCCCGGGCAGGGTCCCAGCGGTCGACGTGCTGGCCACGGACCCAGACCTCTCCTGCGTCCGGCGTGTAGATGCCGGCGACCACTTTTCCCAGCGTGGACTTTCCCGCACCATTCTCACCGACGAAGGCGTGCACTTCGCCTGGGCGGAGGACGACACTCACATCATCGAGAGCGAGCGTGCCCCCGAAACGCTTGGAGACGCCTCGTACCTCGACCAAGGCGGCCGGGCCCTCCGTGGAGGGCCCGGCCGTCGGCTGGACTTGCTCAGCCATTCCACTCGCCGACGAAGTCACCGAGCGTCTCCTTGGTCGCGTACGGTTCGGTGCCGCCGACCTCGTCGGCGTTGACGTAGCTTTCCACGTCGCGTCCCTCGAGCGCGTTGAGGACCTGCTCCATCGCGGCGCTGCCCATGCTCACCGGGAAGTTGAGGTAGTCAGCCGCCCACCGTCCGGACTTGACGTTCTCGACCGCTTCCTTCGTGCCGCCGCCGCCGGTGATGAACACACTGGAGGGGTCAATGCCCGCGTCCTCGATTGCGAGCGTCGCGCCCAGGGCGTCCTGGTCGGCGTTCGAGAGCAGCACGTTGAAATCGCTGTTGGACTGCAGGACGTTGGCCATCGAGGTCATCGCCTTGTCGCGGTCGTACCCGCCCTCGACGGTCGCCACGACCTGGATGTTGTCGTTTCCGGCGAAGGCCTTCTCGTAGGCCTCACGACGCGCCGTGTCGAGCGGCGTGTCCAGCTGACCCAGCATCAGTACGACCTTGCACGGATCGATCTCGGCGCAGTAGTCCACGACCTGCTCGGCCTGCTTGGTCGCCGCGTCGACCGGAGGAACCGCCACGGTGGTGGTGACGCCCTCGACCTGCGGCTCCATCTCGTTGATGTCCGGACCGATCGGCGCGAGCACGGTGGCGACCGGCATGTCGTTGGGCAGCGGGAACGCCGCAGCGAGGCTGGGTCCGTCGTTCGGAACGACGATGACGCCGTCGTACTGACCCGTCGTGGTCGCGTTCTGCAACTGTGACAGCTGCGTGTTGGCGTCGAACTGGCCGTCGAGGATCTTCACCGAGACATCGACGTCGGCGTCCTCCGCGGCCTGCTTGATGCCCTCGTAGACGGCCTGGCTGTAGCCGTTCTGGCTCGAGGCGGCGAGGAATGCGATCTGGTACCCGTCGGACGACCCCCCGCCGTCGGCCCCACAAGCGCTCAGAGTGAGTGTCGCTACCAAGGCGGACGCCCCGAGGACCATGCTGTGCGGTCTGCGCATAGTGCTTTCTGTACCTTCCGTGTGGCGTGGGCCTCACCCACTGGTGTGTGACATATTACCTACGACACGTCATCGCACCACCACTTTCGTGTTAAATCCTCGTTGCTCCTCAGGCATCGCGGCCGATACTGCCGTCCTCGTTCTTCACGACCCGCTGACGCACCTCATAGCGCCGGGCAGCGCCCACGGGTCCCACCAACTCGGGCAGGCCGGGGGCGACCGCGGCCCGGCGCGGGTGGTCGAGCCACTCCTGGTACGCGGCCTCGTCGGGCCACAGGGCGGTCACGACGACCTCGGGCCGATCGGCGTCGTCGATCCCGACCGCGAGCTCGGAGGCGAGGGCGCGGGTCTGCTCGAGCGAATAGGCCAGCACGTCGCCGGCGGCGTAGATCTTCTCAATCTCGGCGATGGCCTCCGGCGCCGGCCGGAAGGTCAAGATGGTGCGGATCATGCGGGCTCCTCATGTGACAGTCGTGTAAAAAACCGTGCTTCGGGTCTCGCCACGGCTTAGTGCGGTGTGACATATTACTCACATCGTGACCACCGACCGGGAGAGGAACATGTCCCCGAGTACCCGCATCTCCATCGACGTCGGCGGGACCTTCACCGACGTCGTCAAACTGGATCCCACCACGGGAGTCCTGCGATTCGAGAAGGTTCCCACCACCCCGCGTGACCCGAAGCGCGGCGTCCTCGACGCCTTCGTCAAGGCCGAGGCCCCGCTTCACGAGGTGGCCTCGTTCAACCACGGAACCACGCTCGGACTCAACTCCCTGCTGACCCGCACTGGTGCTCGGGTGGCGATCATCGGCACGCGCGGTTTCCGGGACGTCTACCTGCTCGGGCGCACGGATCGCCGGGCGATGTACGACATCACCTATCGCAAGCCGGCTCCGCTCGTCCGCCGTCGCGACACCTTCGAGGTCACCGAGCGGACCCTCTACGACGGGTCCGTCAAGACCACGCTCGACGTCGCCGACGCCGAACGCGTCGCCCGCGAGATCGCCGAGGGCGGTTATGAGGCCGTCGCCGTCGGGTTCCTGCACGCCTACGCGAATCCCGCCAACGAGATCGCCATGGGCGAGGTCCTCGCCCGCGTGGCGCCCGACGTCGAGGTGACGCTGTCGCACGAGCTCTCCCGCGAGTACCGCGAGTACGAGCGCACCAGCACCGCGGTCCTCGACGCCTACATCAAGCCGATCGTTCGCAACTACCTGCGTGAGCTCTCCGACGAACTGGCCGGCGGCGATTTCGACGGCCGCTTCCTGATGTCGCGCTCCGGCGGCGGGGCGATGACCGCGCAGGCTGCGGCGGAACAGCCGGTCAACCTGATCCTGTCCGGTCCCGCCGGCGGCGTCGTGGGCGCCGCTGCGCTCTCGCACGAACTCGGCGAGCCCAACATCATCACCATCGACATGGGCGGCACGAGCCTCGACGCCTCGCTCGTCCTCGACCACGAGCCGGTCATGTACCAGGGGGCGGAGTTCGAGGGTCTCCCGATCAACACCCCCTCGCTCTACATCCACACGATCGGCGCCGGCGGCGGTTCGATCATCTCGCTCGATGAAGCCGGCGCCCTTCAGGTCGGCCCGCAGAGCGCAGGGGCGGATCCGGGACCGGCCGCCTACGCCCGCGGCGGTTCCGAACCCACCTTCACCGACGCCGCCGTGGCGCTCGGCTACCTCGGTGCCGACGTCGCCCTCGGTGGCGACCTCCAGCTCGACGAGCAGCTCGCCGACAAGGCACTGGCGACGGTGGCCGAGCGGCTCGGTATGGGGGTCGAGGAACTGGCGCGCGGCGCAGTCCAGATCGCCAACATGAAGATCGTGGGCGCCGTCCGCGCGATCACCGTCGAACTCGGCCGTGATCCGCAGGACTTCGCGCTCATGTCCTTCGGTGGTGGCGGAGGCCTCGTTGCCGTCGACGTCGCCCGCGAACTCAACATCCCGCGCGTCATCGTGCCGCCGGGCCAGGGCGCGTTCTCGGCGCTGGGCATGCTGATGGCAGACGTGCAGCACGACTTCGCGCGGACCTCCGTGCGGCCGCTGCGCGAGGTCGACCCCGCGTTCTTCGCCGACGCGTTCGGTGCCATGGAGGTCGAGGCCGCCGAGGCGCTCGACCGGGAGGGCTTCGGCCCGACGCACCGCACCTATCAGCGCACCGTGGACGTGCGCTATGCCGGCCAGGAGCACTCCGCCACCGTCGTCTACCCCGAGGACGCGGCGGACGTCATCGCGGCCATCGAGGAGGAGTTCGCGGTGCTGCACCACCGCCTCTACGGCCACACGATGAGCGATCCGGTCGAGATCACCACCCTGCGGCTCAAGGCCACCGGCGTCGTGGAGAAGCCGTCGTGGCCGCGGATGGCTCAGCGCTCGGAGGGCGCACCGGAACCCATCAGCCGTCGCGACGTCCACACGACCGGCGTTCCGAGCGAGTACCGGGTCTTCAGCCGCGAGTCGCTGCTCGCCGGAGACGAGATCGCCGGACCTGCCGTCATCGCCGAGCACACCGCGACCACCGTCATGCACGAGGGTGATCGCCTCGTGGTCGGTCCGCTCGGTGAGCTCGTCATTCACATCAAGGCCGAAGGAGAGAACTGATGAGCAGCAACGCGATCACCCTCGAGGTCATCCGACACAGTCTGCTGGCCGGCGCGGAGGAGATGGCGCGCAACCTGTGCCGCACCGCCTACAACACCGTCGTCTACGAGATCCACGACTACGGCATCGGCCTGCACGACGCGAACGGTGACGTCGTCGCGGACGCTCCGGGCATCGCGATCTTCACGCGCGGCAATGATCACGGCATCAAGAAGTCGATCGAGTACGTCGGTGCCGAGAACATGGCGCCGGGCGACGTGTTCATCGTCAACCACCCGTACTGGTCCTCGGCCCACACCCTCGATCCGCTGGTGTTCGCGCCGATCCACGTCGACGGCGAACTGATCGGGTTCTCCTCGTGCCGCATCCACGTGCTGGATCTCAAGCAGAAGAACCCCGGCTACGTGCTGGACTCGGTCGACGCGTACGAAGAGGGTCTGGTCTTTCCGGCAAGCCGGCTTTACCGCGCAGGTGAACCCAACGACGACATCCTCAACCTCATCCGGTTCAACAGCCGGATGCCCGAGCGGACCATCGGCGACATCCAGGCCCAGGTCTCGGCCTGCGTCACGGGCGTGCGGCGGATGCAAGAGGTCGCTGCCAAGTACGGCACGCAGGAACTGCTCGACGCCATGGTCGCGATCAACGAGCACGGTGAGAAACTCGCTCGGCTCGCGCTCGCGAAGCTGCCGAAGGGCACCTGGAGCGCGGAGGACTTCGTCGACAGCGACGGCATCGACCGCGACACGCTCGTCAAGATGAAGGCCACGGTCACCATCACCGACGACGAGATGATCGTCGACTGGACGGGTAGCGCGACGGACGTCAAGGGCCCCATCAATCTGCCCGTGGGTCAGACCGAGGCGTTGTCGAGCCTCGTGTTCAAGGCCATCACGACTCCCGACAGTCCGGTGGTCGCGGGCAATTTCGCCCCGTTGCGGGTCGTCACCGAACCCGGCTCGGTCATGCATGCCGTGCACCCGATGCCGACGTTCACACTCTGGACCGGTCTGCTGGCAGGCGAGGTCGTGCTGAAGGCGCTCGCACAGGGCATGCCCGACCGGATTCCGGCGTGCTCGGGTGGTGACGTCTCGTCGATGATGGGCTGGGGCACCGATCCGCGCACGGGAGAAGCGTGGCTCGAGGCCACCAACGAGGCCGTCGGCTTCGGCGCCCACGCAGGCGGCGATGGCGAAGACGGCATCATGCACCTGTCCGAGCCCGGTTGCCGCAACAACCCGGTCGAGGTGCTGGAGATGAAGGCTCCGCTGTTCATCGAGTCCTACGGGTACGTGCCCGACTCCGGTGGCGCCGGCCGCTTCCGCGGCGGCGTCGGCGTCAACCGCACGTACCGCTTCGAGGCCGATTCCACCGGCATCTGCTTGGTGTACAAGACCAAGTCGGCGCCGTGGGCACTCGAGGGTGGCCAGGAAGCGGTGCCGGCCAGGATCGTCCTCGACGGCGGAACCAGCGAGGAGCGCGTGCTCCAGGGCGGCACGTACCCGCGGCCTGCCGGCACCACGCTCGCCAACATCACCGGTGGTGGCGGCGGTTACGGCGACCCGCTCGAGCGTGACCCGGCGCGTGTCCTGGAGGACGTCATCGACGGGTTCGTCAGCCGGGACAAGGCCGCTGAGCTCTACGGCGTGGTGATCGACGACGCGTTCACGATCGACCACACCGCGACGGCCGAGCGCCGCGAGGCTGCCCGGGCGACCGCATGACCGGCACCGATCTCGTCCTGCGCTCGGGGCGGTTCCTCGATCCCGCGACCGGCGACGTCGTGGAGGGCGATCTCCTCGTCGAGAACGGGACGATCGCCGAGGTCGGCAACGTCGGCACCGTCAGCGCCGAGGTCGTCGACCTGGGCGGCGCCACCGTCGTACCGGGCTTCATCGATGCCCATTTCCACGCGTACTCGACGTGTCTCGGTGGGCTGGAGCTCGAACTGCGACCGCTCAGCTACGTCGCCGTCAACGCCACCCTTCGCCTCGGGGCGGCGGTGCGGCGCGGGTTCACGACCGTCCGTGATGTCGCGGGCGGCGACCCGGGGATCGCGTCGGCCATCGAGGAGCGTCTGTTCGTCGCGCCCCGCTACCTCTACACCGGCGCGGCGCTCAGCCAGACCGGCGGCCACGGCGACCCTCGTCCGGGAGATCTCGACCTGTGCTTCGGACACGGCCACATGAACGAGGTGGTCGACGGTGTCGACGATCTGCGGCGTGCCGTGCGGGACCGATTCCGACAAGGCGCTCACGCGATCAAGATCATGGCGTCGGGCGGTGTCGTCTCCCCCACGGACCCGCTGCGGGTTCCGCAGTACTCGGCGGAGGAGATCCAGGCGGTGACCGACGAGGCCACTCGCCGGGGCAGCTACGTCGCGGCTCATGCGTACTCCAGCGAGGCGGTCATCCACGCTGTCACGAACGGGGTCCGGTCGATCGAGCACGGCAACCTCATCGACGAGGAGGCCGCACGGATCATGGCTGAGCACGGCGCCTCCCTCGTACCGACCCTGGCGCCCTACGACTCCATGAGCCGTCGCGGTGCTGAAGCGGGACTTTCGGCCGTCGGCCAGGCCAAGAACGCCGAGGTCCTGCATGCCGGTCGTGGGGCCATCGAGCTCGCCGCGCGCGCCGGCGTGCCCGTCGGTTTCGGCAGCGACCTCATGGGCGACCTCGAGGACGACCAGCTCCACGGTCTGCGACTGCAGTCCGAGGCGCAGACACCGCAGGAACTGTTGCGCTCCGTCACCGTGGTGAACGCCGCGCTGATCGGACGTCCGGAGCTCGGCTCCCTGGACGTCGGGACACCCGCGGACCTGGTGGCGCTCTCGGCGGACCCCTACGAGGACGTCAGCGTGATGTGGGATCTCGCCCGTCCCCGGACGGTGATCCACGGGGGCGTCGTCGTCGGCTGACGCGATCGCGCCCGCTACCGCCAGTGGCGCGGCCCGGGGATGCTCCCCGGGCCGCGCCGCTGGCGTTCGGGAGTGCGTCTCGCTCAGCGCGGTCGCGACGAGTTCAGGGACGGTCGAGTTCGACGGCCCGGCGGATCGACGCAGCGAATGCCTGAACGAAGAGCTCGTCGGGCGCCGCCGACTCGAGGACGGCGACCGCGCGCTCGGTGGTCCCACCGGGACTGGTCACCCGCCGGCGCAGCTCCTGCGCGGAGACGTCGGACTCCTGGAGCAGGGCCGCGGCACCGATGATCGTCTGGCGCACCGCCGCCTCAGCATGCGTCGCGGACAACCCGGTCTCGAGGGCTGCGTTCGTCATCGCTTCGGCAAGTCGGAACACGTAGGCCGGTCCGCTGCCGGAGACCGCGCTCAGCACGTTGACGCCGGCTTCGTCGGGCAACGGCACGACGAGCCCGACGCGGGAGAACCACTCGGTGAGCAGTCGCTCCTCACCGGACGCGTCCGGCTCGACGAGCAGCCCGATCACGCCCTCGCCGACGCCCGTCGGAGTGTTGGGCATGAGACGGACCAGGCGCGGCCGAGGACCGGCGTGGCGGCGCAGCGTCTCGAAGCTCACCCCTGCGGCGACGGAGACGACGACCGTCCCCTCGCTGATCTCCTCTGCGATCTCCTCGAGCAGCTGCGGCAGCTGGTAGGGCTTGACGCACACGAACACCACCCCGGCTCCGCGGACCGCGCGGACGTTCGCCTGAGGGTCGTGTTCCGTCGACAGGATCGGGAGGTCGGCCGGGTCGCCGTCGCGCGCGCCGGCGGATCGACGCGTCGCCACCACCTCCGTGACCTCCGGCGCCGCGCCGACGGCTGCCACGATGCCCCGGGTGATCGACCCGAGACCGAGGATCGCGACCTTCACCGGTCGGCGTCCATCACGGCGGCCGCGACGACGAGGTCCTCCCACGCCATGCCGACGGACTTGAAGAACACCGGCCGGCCGGCCGGGTGAACGTCCTCCGCGGCCACGTCGGCGAGCGTGACGAGGTCGTCGGGATCGAACGTCCCGGCCTCGATGGCCATGACGACGTCGCCGGCCTCGCGCAGTGCCGGGTCGCGGTCTTCGACGATGACCCGCGCGCGGCCGACCAGCTTCTCGTCGACCTCACGTGCGTCTGGATCGTGCGACCCGACCGCGATGACGATGGCGTCGTCGCGCAGCAGGGCGGAATCGAACACCGGCTCGCGAGCCGACGTGGCGCAGTGGACGATGCCGGCTTGCGCGACGGCCCGGTCGGCCTCGGCCGAGCCCACCTGCACGACGTCACACGCGACGCCCGCCAGCTCAGCCGGGAGGTCGGCACGTTCGGGGTCGCGCACGACGAAGGTGACCGACGCGATCTCGCGGATGCCGTCGACCACATCTGCCGTCGTCGTGACATGGCGGATCGCCTGGATGCCGGCGCCGAACGCTACGACGTGAAGCGGCGAGGTGTCGGCGAGCAGGTGCTGCCGGACCCCGGCGAGCGACACCGCCGGCGTCCTCAGTGCCGTCAGTTCGATGCCGTCGAGGACGGCGCGGGGCGCGAGCGTGACGGCGTCGAACAGCAGGTAGAGGCCCTGGATGCGCGGCAGACCGTGCTCGCGGTTGCCGGGTGCCACGGTGACGATCTTGACGCCGGTGTCCGCACCGTGCTCGGCCGGCATGAGGATGTAGTCGCCGTGCGTGAGCGGCACGAAGGTGCGCGGCGTCGACGTCGACGGGTCGAGCCCGTCACGAAGCGAGGCGACCAGTGCGTTCACGGCATCGCGGGGCCGCAGCCGCGCGACGGCAGCGGCGTCGAGGTACGAGAGGGTGTCGGTCATCGCAGTACGAATCCTGGGGTCAGGTCGTCGGCAGGGTCGACGACGAAGTGGTGTTCTCCGGTGCGGTGGGCGGTACCGCGGACGGCCACGACGACGCCCTCCCGGCCGTCGGCCGGCACGTTCTCCTCGACGGTCGCGAGGAATCGCGAGCCGACGATCGAGTCGTGCACGAGGGTCTGGCCCGGTGCCAGTTCGCCGTGGGCAGCGAGGACGGCGACCCGCGCGCAGGTTCCGGACCCGCAGGGCGAGCGGTCCACCTCGCCGTCGGCGAAGACGGTGACGTTGCGCTGGTGGAGATGCCCGTCGGGCGTCGTGCCCAGCCGCTCGTAGATCGTCGTGCCGTAGATGCCGCTCAGCCGCGGGTCGCTCGGGTGCCGGGCGACCTCGTGATCGTTGAGCAGCCATTTGACCTCGCGGCCGACGGCCGTCAGCTCGTCGAGGTGTTCCGGTGCCACGGTGAGTCCGAGCTGGGCGACGTCGAGGTGCGCGTAGATGGCGCCGCCGAAGCCCACGTGCACGGTGAGCGCGCCGCGGCTCGTCGAGATCTCGAGGTCGCGGGCGACTGCGTAGCTGGGGACGTTGACGAACTCCGCGCCCTCGACCCGGCCGCCGCGGGTGTGCACGCGCGCCGCCACCCGGCCCGAGGGCACGTCGATGGTCACGGGCGTGACCCCGTCGTCAGGGGCGGAGATCCGCCCTGACTCCACGGCCCACACGCCCAAGGCGATCGTGCCGTGGCCGCAGGCCGTCGAGAAACCGTCCTTGTGCCAGAAGAGCACGCCGAAGTCGGCGCCCGCATCGTCCGGCGGCGTGAGGAAACCGCCGTACATGTCGGCGTGACCGCGTGGCTCGTGGCAGAGGAAACGGCGCAGCTGTTCGACGTCCGGGTTCGCCATCGCACGGACGCGCCGATCCGCGACCGACCCGCCCGTCAGAGCGACGGGCGGGTCGGTGACGATGCGGAACGGCTCGCCGCCGGTGTGATAGTCGACGGTCCGGACGAGCTCGTCCCAGGGCACGTCAGTAACGCCCCGTCAGCTCGCCCCAGGACGAGGACAGGCCGGCAGCGCTACGGCGCTGCGGGATGCCCCACGGGTTGTCATCGCGCAGCGCCGGCGGGAGCGCCGCCTGCGGAGCGTTCTGAAAGGCCACCGCGCGCAGGAAACGCCCGATCGCGGCCGTGCCGACGGACGTCGCGTCCTGCGTGGTCGCCGGCACCGGACCACCGTGCTGCATCGCGGCGGTCACCGAGACACCCGTCGGCCAGCCGCCGAACAGGACGCGACCGCTGGTGCGGGCCAGCACCTCCAGCAACGCGGCCCAGGCCTGCGGGTCCTCATCGGCCGCCAGGTGGATGGTCGCGGTGAGGTTGCCCGGGAAGAGCCGTTCCAGCACCTCGGGCAGCACGGCGGTGTCGTCGCCATACTCGACGATCACCGACAGCGGCCCGAAGGCCTCGTCGAGGACGGACTCCCCGGCGGCCTCGAGCTGCGCGAGCGTGATCGCGGTGATGGTGGGCGTCGCCCAGCCGAGGCCGTCGTCGTCGACGCGAACGTCGCCCTCCACGAGCACCTCGACGCCGTCGGCCTTGAGGACGGCCTCGCGACGCTCCTGGTACCCGGCGGTGATGCCTGCGGTCAGCTGACGGTGCGGCGGGACGTCCTGGGCGGCCGCGATGACGGCCTCGCGCAGCGGCTCGGCGCTCGGGACGAACAGGAATCCGGGCTTCGTGCACAGCTGGCCGGCCGATCCGGCGACGCTGGCGACGTACGCCTGGGCGAGGCCGGCGGCGTCCTCGGCGACGGCCTGCGGCGTCACGACGACGGGGTTGACGCTGCCGAGCTCGCCGTAGAACGGGATCGGCACCGGGCGCGACGCCGCGATGTCCGCGAGCATCCGGCCCACGTGCGTCGAGCCGGTGAAGCTCGCGGCGCGAACGCGCGGGTCGCGGAGCGCCTCGACCCCCTCCTCGCGTCCGAACAGGACGGCGAACGTGCCGTCAGGCATGCCCGCCTTGGTGAGCGCTTCGGTCACGATGCGGCCGGTGAGCTCACTGAGTCGCGGGTGACCGTCGTGCGCCTTGAGGATCACCGGGTTGCCGGCCGCGAGCGCGGCGGCCGTGTCACCGCCGGCGACCGAGAAGGCGAGCGGGAAGTTGGAGGCCGCGAAGTTCAGCACCGGGCCGAGCGGCACGTTGACACGTCGCACGTCCGGCCGGGGACCCACGACGTAGTCGGGGTCGGCCTCGTCGATCCGCGCGTCGAGGTACACGCCCTCGACGACGACCTCGGCGAAGAGACGCAGCTGCTGCGACGTGCGGTTGAGCTCGCCGCGGAGCCGCGCCTCGGTGAGGCCCGTCTCCTCCTGCCCGAGCGCGATGATCTCGTCGCGGGCGGCGTCGAGGGCCTCGGCCACGGCGACGAGGGCGCCGGCGCGCTCGCGCGGGGTGGTGCGGGCGAAAGCGGGAGCGGCCTGCGCGGCCGCCTCGAGGATGGCGTTGACGTTCATGGGGCTCCTCAGAATTCGAATCCGGCGGGGAACGGGTCGTGCGGGTCGAGCAGGTACTGCGCCGTGCCGGTGATCCAAGCACGGCCGGTGATCTCGGGAAGCACCGCGTCGTACTCGCCGACCGTCGCCGTGCCCACCAGGCGGCCGGTGAACTCCGAGCCGATGAAGGACTCGTTGACGAAGTCGGTGTGCAGCGCGAGCTCACCGCGACTGTAGAGCTCGGCCATGCGAGCCGAGGTACCGGTGCCGCAGGGCGAACGGTCGAACCAGCCGGGGTAGATCGCCATCGCATGGCGCGAGCGCACCGCGTCCGAACCCGGCGCGATGAACTCGACGTGGTGAACGTGGTCGACGCCCTCGATCGTGGGGTGCTTGGGCGGCGCCGTGCTGTTGATGGCGTCCATGATCGCCAGCCCGGCGGCGATGATGTCCTGCTGGCGCGAACGGTCGAACGGCAGATGGACGTCGTCGAGATCGACCATCGCGTAGAAGTTGCCGCCGAAGGCGATCGAGTACGGAACGCTGCCGTACCCGGGCACCTCGACGACCTCGTCCAGGCGCTCGGTGAAGCTCGGGACGTTCGCGAGGGTGACGGCGGCGGCGCGGCCGTCCTCCACCCGCACCTTCGCCACGACGAGCCCGGCGGGCGTGTCCAGACGGATCTCGGTGACCGGTTCGGTCACCTCGACCATGCCCGTCTCCACAAGCACGGTGGCGACGCCGATCGTCCCGTGGCCGCACATCGGCAAGCAGCCGCTGGCCTCGATGTAGACGATGCCGTAGTCGCAGTCGTCACGCGTCGGAGGCTGCAAGATGGCGCCGGACATCGAGGCGTGGCCGCGCGGCTCGTTCATGAGCAGCCGGCGGATGTGATCGAGGTGTTCGATGAAGTAGAGGCGCCGCTCGTTCATGGTGGCACCGGGGATGACGCCCACTCCCCCGGTGATCACCCGGGTGGGCATTCCCTCAGTGTGGGAGTCGACGGCGTGGAAGACGCGTGACGATCGCATGTGACCTCCTGAATCGAGTATGTGCGGCACCTGGTGAAGGACGCCCGGCGCACTGCAAACGCAGGCGCCGGACGTCCTCCTCAGCGCATCAGCGAGCGGCGATCGCAGCGAGCGCGCGCTCGGTGTCGGCCTTCACCTGAGCCGTCTGAGCCTCGGTGAGCGGGCCGCGCGGCGGGCGCGTCGGGCCGCCGTAGGAGTTGCCGCAGACGTCCATCGACAGCTTGATGGCCTGGACGAACTCGGTGCGCGAATCCCAGCGGAACACCGCGACGAGCTGCTCGTACAGATCCTTGGCCTCGTGCCACTTGCCCTCGGCGCAGAGGTTGTAGAGCTCGACGGCCTCCTTCGGGAAGGCGTTCGGGTAGCCGGCGAACCAGCCCACCGCGCCGTTGACCATGAGCTCGAAGAGCACGTCGTCGGCACCGGCGATGATGTCGATGTCGCAGAGTTCCTTGATCTCGTACACGCGGCGCACGTCGCCGGAGAACTCCTTGATCGCGACGACCTCGGGGATCTCGGCGATGCGGGCCACGAGCTGCGGCGTGACGTCGACCTTCGTGTCGAACGGGTTGTTGTACGCCATGATCGGCATGCCGACCTCGGCCACCTTGCGGTAGTGCTCGACGACCTCGTCGTCGTTGGCGCGGTACAGGGTGGGAGGCAGGACGAGGACGCCGTCGGCGCCGTCCTCCTGCGCGTACCGGGTCCACTTCTGGGCCTGGTGCCAGCCGACGCCGTGGGCACCGGCGACGACGATGCCGCGACCGTCGACGGCGTCGACGGCGACCTGAATGACCTTGCGGCGCTCCTCATCGGTGAGCGACGAGTACTCGCCGAGCGAGCCGTTGGGCCCGACGCCGCGGCAGCCGTTGCTCATGAGGAAGTCGACGTGCTCGCCGAACTTGTCGTAGTCGACCGCGAGGCCGGCGGGCGCCGAGGCGTCCTCCTTGAAGGCCAGCGCGGTCGCGACGACGACACCGCCGAGGTCGATCGTGGGCTCCGACATGATGAGTCCTTTCACGGGATGTGGTGAGGGGATGTTTCGGTGGACTGAGGCGCACGGGCGAGGTCGCCGATACGCAAAGGGGCGGCGATGGGACGCCGATCGGTGGTGGCCCCGTCGGCGAACGCGGCGCACCCTGACGAGCCGGACAGCAACTGCTCGACCGAACGGCCGCAGATGCGGCCTTGGCAGAGCCCGAGCCCGGCACGGGTCGTGAGTTTGAGGGACCGCAGCCCGACCGACGCGGTCGACTCCGCGACGCGGGCGAGAGTCCCGGCGTCGACCTCCTCACAGCGGCAGACGATGGTGTCGTCCTGCAGCCAGGTAGACCACGACGCGCCGATGGGATGGGCCGTCGCGATGCGCTCGGCGAACCGAGCGAAGCGGTCACGAGCGCGCCGCGCCGCGCGCACCGATGCGTCGGCGCTCCGGCCGCCGGCGGCGACCCAGCCGGCGATCTCGCCCTCGGCGAGCGCGAGATCGACTCCGCCGATCGCGGTGATCTCGCCCGCCGCGAACACGCCATCCACGCTCGTGCGCTGCTCGCCGTCCACGCGTACGAAGCGCTCGTCGGTGAGCTCGCACCCTGCCGCGACGGCGAGTTCGAGACGCGGGGTGAACCCGTGGCCCAGGCAGACGGCGTCGCAGGCGATGCGCCGCTCGGTTCCAGGCACCGGGGCCCAGTCCGCGTCGAGTCGCGCGACCGTGACCGCTTCGACGCGATCGGTGCCGTGGATCTCCACGACGCCGAAGCCGGTGCGGTACGGCACGCGGCCGCGCAGGTGGTGCGCGACGTAGCCGGCGAGCTCACTGACCTTGTGGGACGCCCCCATCAGTTCCCAGGGGCGCGCGAGCCAATGACGAGCCATGCGCGAGGGGCGGGACGCCTCGAAGACGCCGACGACCCGAGCACCGGCCTGTCCGAGCGATGCGGTCACGGGGAACAGGAACGGCCCGGAGCCGGCGACGACGACGCGGTCGCCGACGGCGATCCGCTCCCCCTTCGCCATGGCCTGGGCGGCTCCCGCAGTGAAGACGCCCGGCAGGGTCCATCCGGGCACCGGCAGCGCACGGTCGTGCGCTCCGGTGGCGAGCACGAGGCGGTCGGGCACGACGGTCTCGGTGACGCGGGTGCCGTCGACATCGCCGTACGCGAGGTTGACGCGCAGGCTGCCATCGGCACGCCGCTCGATGGCCCAGACCTGAGTCTCGGTGTCGATCGTGCATCCCGAGTCCGACTCCAGGGCCTGGCGCAACGACTGGTAGGCGCCCCACTGATGGTGCAGGACCGACTCGCGTCCCGAGGGACGGCTCTCGGGAAGATGACGCCAGTATTGGCCGCCGGTGCGCTCGGCGGAGTCGATGACGCGGACCATGGCGCCACGCCGACGTGCGGCGGCAGCGGCCGCGAGGCCGGCCGGGCCGGCTCCGACGACGAGGACGTCGGTCATGATCCCGCCTCCTCGACGCGTCGGGGCAGTTCGTCGTGCTGACGCTCGACCTGCGCGCCGTCACGAGCGGTGCGCTGGCACGCGCGGACGTCACGTTGGCCGTCGACGGTGACGACGCAGTCGAAGCACACACCGATGCCGCAGAACAGGCCGCGAGGCTCGTGGCGCGTGGAGGTCGTGCGCCAGTCGAGGACGTTGTTGGCCAACAGGACACCGGCGACCGACTGGCCGCGGACACCGACGTACTCGCGGCCTTCGAAGGTGATCGTCACGGGGTCCGTGGGGCCCGGTTGGATGGGGTCACGTCGCGGGTCGACGGCGCGCGCGCTCATGAGGCGACCTCCTGCAGGTGGGGAGCCAACGTGGGGCGATCGATCGCGAACGGCGCGGGATCCAACGGAGACTCCGTGTCCATCACCTGGGCGAGCAACAGCTCGGCCGAGGAGACCGACAAGCCGATGCCCGCGCCCTCGTGGCCCGTCACGTGATACAGGTTCGGCAACCGCGGGTCCTCACCGATGACGGGAAGGTGATCGGGCATGTACGGCCGGAAGCCGCCGTAGGTCCGCAGGACCTGCATGTCCTCGAGGAACGGGAAGAGCCGCAACGACTTCATCGCGATCTCTCGGATGACCTCGACGTCGAGCCGATCGTCGAAGCCGACCCGCTGGCGCGAGGACCCGATGAGCACCGTGCCGGCGGCCGTCGACTCCACAACGGTCGAGGTCTGCAGGTCCGCATCACCGGACTGGGTCGCTCCGACATAGTCGGCGTCGTACACCTTGCGGAAGACGCGGTGCGGCATGCGCGTGGTCACGAGCACCATCCCGCGACGCGGCAGCACCGGAAGCTCGACGCCGAGCGTCCCCGCGACCGCACCCGCCCAGGGGCCAGCGGCGTTGACGACGAGATCGGCGTGGAGGTCGCCGCGGGACGTGCGTACGCCCGCGATCCGGCCGGTCGCGTCGCGCAATGCCCCCACGACCTCGGTCGACGTCATCACGCGAGCACCCGCGCGCCGCGCGGACGCCAGTAGCGCCTCGACGGCCGCGACCGGCTGAACCTGCGCGTCCTGCGGGTAGTAGACCGCCGCAGTGATCTCGGGATTGAGGTGCGGTTCGAGCTCGAGGGCGTCGTCCGCTCCGATCTCGCGCGCGTCGATCCCGACGTCACGCTGTGACGCAGCGAAGCCGCGCAGCGGATCGGCGCCCTCGGCCGTCGTCGACACGACGAGGCCGCCCTTGGGCTCGAACTCGATGGAGGGGAAGCCGGGCCCGAGCTCGTCCTGCAGTTCGCGGGCGACGAGCGGCCACCGAACCGCTGCGTCCACCGCGAGGTCGAGCTCGGGACCCGGAGTCTTGTCCGAGACGAGGAGATTGCCCTCGCACATGGCCGACGTGCCGCCTGCCACGGCGCCTCGCTCGACGACAGTGACGTCATAGCCGGCGCGGGCGAGCACCCGGGCACAGGCAGCGCCGGTGATGCCGGCGCCGATCACGACAACGCGCATGAGATCTCCTCCTCTCGAGGGTAATATATCACATACTACCGGCCCCAGCACCTCCCCCGGCGTGGGCCGAGGGAGGTGCCGGTCAGGCGCCGAGGTAGGCCTCGACGACCCTCGGATCGTCGGCCAGTTCGGCGGCCGGGCCGGACAGCGTCACGTGGCCCGTCTCGACGACGTACGCCCGGTGCGCGATACGTAGCGCCGCCTTGGCGTTCTGCTCGACGAGCAGCACCGTGGTGCCCTGCTGATTGACCTCGGCGATGATCTCCATGACCTGCTTGACGATCAACGGCGCGAGACCCATGGACGGCTCGTCGAGCAGCAGCAGACGCGGACCGGCCACGAGAGCACGTCCGATCGCGAGCATCTGCTGCTCGCCGCCGGACAGAGTGCCGCCCTGTTGCTTGCGGCGCTCGTGCAGCCGCGGCATGAGGTCGTAGGCCTGCTGAACCCGCTTCTCGACGAGGGACGCGTCCGCGACGCGGTACCCGCCGAGCATGAGGTTCTCGTGCACGGTCATCGTGCTGAAGATCCGACGCCCCTCGGGAACGTGGACGACGCCGTGCGTCACGAGGTCGTGCGCGGGAAGACTGCCCAGGTCGGTGCCGTTCCACGTGATCGTGCCCCGGGTCGCCTTGACGAGTCCGGACAGCAGGTTCATCGTGGTGGTCTTGCCGGCACCGTTGTTGCCCAGGAGGGAGACGATCTCCCCCTCCCCCACCTCGAAGCTCAGCGAACGCAGGGCGTGGACCCGGCCGTAGTGCACGTCGACGCCGTCGACGACGAGACCGCTCATGCCGCTCCCTCCTCATCGGTGCCGAGATACGCCTCGATCACCTTCGGGTCGTTCTTGATCTGCTCAGGCGTGCCGTCGGCGATCTCCTTGCCGTAATTGAGCACGATGATCCGCTCGGAGATGTCCATGACGAGTCCCATGTCGTGCTCGATCAACACGATGCCGATCCCCAGCTCGCGGATCCGGCGGATGAGGTCGATCAGCTGGCGCTTCTCGCTGTGGTTCAGGCCCGCCGCGGGTTCGTCGAGCAGCAGCAACCGCGGCGACGTCGCGAGGGCGCGAGCGATCTCCACACGACGCTGCTCGCCGTAGGGCAGCTGCGTCACGTAGAGGTCCTCGTCGCCCCGGAAGCCCACGAAGTCGAGCCAACCGCGCGCATCCTCGACACACTGCGCCTCACTGCGGCGGTACCGCGGCGTGTGCAGCATCGCATCGAACCACCGCTGACTCAGGTCCGCGTGCATGGCGGTCTTGACGTTGTCGAGGACCGACATCTCCTTGAACAAGCGCAGGTTCTGGAACGTCCGGGCCATGCCGAGCTTGGTGATCGTCGACGGCAACGACCGGATGATCGAGCGACCGTCGAAGGTGATCGACCCGCTGGTGGGCCGGTAGAACCCGGTGATGCAGTTGAACGCCGAGGTCTTGCCCGCCCCGTTAGGTCCGATGACCGAGACGATCTCGCCGGCGTGCACCGACATGCTCAGCCCGTCGACGGCCTTGACGCCGCCGAAGGCCAGATGGAGGTCCTTGACCTCGAGCAGGGTCTCCCCCTGCGTGACGGTGCCGTCGGTCATCGTCCCTTCCCTTCTCGTCCACTGAGCAGGTCGGCGGCGCCCTCGGCGCCGGCGTCCTTCTCGAATCCCTCCCGCGAGACCACGCGCGGGTCCTGGTCGTTGTCCGTGTCGTCGTCATCGACGTGCTTGTCCTTCGACCAGGGCAACACCGCCGTCGCCGGCCAGATGCCCGAGGGCCGGAAGATCATCGTCACGACCAGCAGCACACCGAACAGCAGGAAGCGCCACTCGGAGAACTCACGGAGGAACTCCGGCGCGAGCGAGACGAACAGCGCGCCGATGATGACGCCCGGGGTCGAACCCATACCGCCGAGCACCACGGCCATGAGGATGAGGGCGGAGTACAGGAACTGGAAGCTGTTGGGCGAGATCGCGGTGAGGTGCGTGCCCATGAGCTGCCCGGCGAGACCGGCCCACACCGCGCCGATGATGTAGGCGGTGATCTTGGTGACGTACGTGTTGATGCCCATCGCCTCGGCGGCGTCCTCGTCGTCACGCACAGCCTTCCACGCGCGGCCCATCTTGCCGCGAGCCAGACGGCTGACCACCACCACGCCGACGGCGCCCACGATGAGGGCGACGAAGTAGTAGAAGACGATCTTGCCGTTGAAGAAGATGCCGCCGACCGTCACACCGTCGGCGAAGTCCCAGCCGAAGAACGACCAGGACGGGATGCCGTGGATGCCGGAGGGCCCGCCGGTGATCTCGAGGTTGTTGGCGGTGAGACGGATGATCTCGCCGAAGCCGAGCGTCACGATCGCCAGGTAGTCGCTGCGCAGGCGCAACGTCGGTCCGCCGATGATGATGCCGGCCACGATGCAGGCGACGATCACTCCGGGAACCGCGAACAGCATCGGCCAGCCGAAGTGTGTCGTGAGGATGCCCGAGGTGTAGGCACCGACGGCGAAGAAGGCGATGTAGCCGAGGTCGAGCAGGCCTGCGTATCCGACGACGACGTTGAGCCCGAGCGCGAGCATCACGTAGATGAGCGCCGAGGTCATGATCGAGATGACGTAGGGCGAGGCGTTGATGAACGGCAGCACGAGCACGAAGACGAACGCCAGGGCTCCGAGAAGCCTGACGAAGCCCTCGTCGCTGCGCCAGCCGCGGCGGCGCTGTGGCCGCTCCCGCGTGGGCGCCGGCGCCCGCAACGGGGATCGGGTGGAGGTGGTGGACAACGCGATCACATCCGTTCCACGACGCGGGCGCCGAGGAGCCCGGTCGGCTTGAAGGACAGGAAGAGGATGAGGCAGGCGAAGGAGAAGACGTCACGCCACTCGCCGCCGAGCCAAGCCGACCCGAACGACTCGAGCAGGCCGAGCGTCAGGCCACCGAGCATCGCTCCGTAGAGGTTGCCGATACCGCCGATGACCGCAGCGGTGAAGGCCTTGAGGCCGATGACGAAGCCCATGAGGAAGTCGATCGAACCGTAGTACGCGCCGGCCATGACGCCCGCCGCTCCGGCGAGCGCCGAACCGATGAAGAAGACGCGCGCGATGACGCCGTTGACGTTGATGCCCATGAGGGTCGAGGCCTGCGGGTCGAGCGCGATGGCGCGCATCGCACGGCCCTCGCGCGTCTTGTTGACGTAGAACGCGAGCACGACCATGAGCAGCGCCGCGACGCCCATGAGGGCGAGCTGCGCCGTGGAGACGCGGGCACCGAACAGGTCGAGCGATCCGCCGCTGAGCCGGACCGGGTAAGCCTTCGGCGAGGGGCCGAAGATCTGGCGCACGGCGTACTCGAGAGTGAACGACATCCCGACCGCGGTGATGAGGACCGCGAGCCGCGGTGAGGTCCGCAATGGCCGGTAGGCGACGCGTTCGATGCCGACGCCGAGCAGACCCGTGAAGATCATCGCGACGAGGATGAGCAGGATGAGCGTGGGCACGGTGGCGGCGGCCGTGAGTCCGCCGAAGGACGTCAGTGTCACGAAACCGACGAACGCGCCGATCATGTAGACGTCGCCATGGGCGAAGTTCAGCAACTTGATGATGCCGTACACCATGCTGTAGCCGAGCGCGATGAGCGCGTAGAACGAGCCCACGAAAAGCCCGTTGAGAATGATCTGAGACATGTGGTGGTTGCTCCGATGCAGGGGGCGGCACGGGACGCGGGGTCACCGCGTCCCGTGCCTGGGTGTCATCAGTCGTCGAGCAGGTCGTCGTGCAGAACGAACGTGCCGTCGTCGCCGATCGTCACGATCGCGAAGCCACCCTGCTCGCGCGTTCCCTGATCGGTGAAGGTGAGCGGGCCGGCGAAGGTCTCGAAGCCGTCGAGCCCGTGCAGCGCGTCGACCACCTCGGCCATGTCGGTCGTACCGGCCTCCTTGATGGCCTCGGCCGCGACGCGCACGGCGTCGTACGACTGGGTCGAGTACGGCCCGGGCTCAGCGCCGAACTTCTCCTTGTACTCGGCGATCCAGTCACCGGCACCCTCGAGCATGTCCGGCGTCTGCGTGAACGTGCCGTAGACGTTCTCGGTGTAGCCCTCGCCCGTGATCTCGGCGAAGCTGGCGTCGACCGAGCCGTCGCCGACCAGGAACGTGCCCTCGTAGCCGGCGTCCTTCGCCTGGCGGTTGATGAGCGCGCCCTCCTGGTAGTACCCGGTCCAGTAGACGAAGTCCGCGCCGGAGCCGACGATCTTGTTCGCCTCGGCGGCGTAGTCCTTCTCCTTCGGCGTGACCGTGGCGTCCTCGACGATCTCGAGGCCGGCCTCCGACGCCTGCTCGGCGAACGAGTCCGCGAGGTCGACGGAGTAGTCGGTCGAGTCGTCGATGACCGCGACCTTGGTCGCGCCTTCCTTCTGCGCGAACTTCACCGCGGCCTCGGCCTGCTGCGTTCCGGTGCCGTTGATGAGGAAGACGTTCTCCTGGTCCGACTCCGGCAGAGCATTGGAGTTGGCCGCGGGGATCACCATCGGGACCTCGGCCTGCAGGAAGATCGGGAGCGTCGGGAGGGTCGCGCCCGAGCAGTAGCCGCCCACGGAGGCGACGATGCCCTGGGACACGAGCTTGTTCGCGGCCGAGACGGCGGTCGTCGCGTCGCAGGCGTCGTCCTCCGTGACGAGCTCGATCTCCTTGCCGTCGATGCCGCCGTCGGCGTTGATCTCGTCGACGGCCATCTGGGCGCCGTTCTTCATGTACTCGCCGAACGCGCTCTCGGAGCCCGAGAACGGGGCGAGGAGGCCGAACTTGAGGGTGTCGCCGGACGCGTCGTCACCGCTACCGCCGACACCGCCGGCGCAGCCGGCCAGGACGGTGGCCACGGCGGCGCTCACAGCGGCGAAGCGAGCGCGCTGCCACCCGCGGGTGGAGCGAATGCTGGTCATACGTGTGCCTTTCTGCCGGGCGCGTCCCCGAGCCAGCGCCAACGAAGTTGCAATGTGACACATTACATACCATGTGACGCAGGTGACGGAACGATTTCAGCGAAAGTCACCGAAAGTCAATTCGTTGCGGTGGCGGCCGTTTCCTCGGCCTCGCCACTCCACCAGCCGAGGACGTGCCCGATGTGGCGGTCCATGAGATCGGCCGCCCCCTGACCATCGCCCGCCTCGAGCAGATCGAGCAGCATCGCATGCTCGTCGATCGAGGCACGCAACTGCTCAGGGGTGATCTTCGAGGCGATGCCGACCGTGCGGGTCTGATCGCGCAGGTTGCCGACGACGTCGACCAGCACCGGGTTGCCGAGCAAGCCGAGCAGTCCGAGGTGGAAGGCCTTGTCCGATCGCACGTACGTGGCGAAGTCGCGCGCCTCAGCGGAGTCGTTGATGGCGGCGACCAGCTCGTCGAAGCGGGAGCGCACGGAGGCGTCGAAGACCTGGGCAACCTCGTGCATCGGCGGGCATTCGAGCATGCGGCGGGTGTGGACGAGGTGCACGAGCTCGTCGCGGCTGACCTCACGCACCCGGAAGCCACGGTTGCGCACCGGGACGACGAAGCCGCGCCGCGCGAGGTTGAGCATCGCCTCGCGGACCGGGGTGGCCGAGACGTCGTACTGCTGTGCGAGCACCGGCACCGTGAGCAACTCGTGCGGGGGTACCTGCCCGGCGATGATGGCCGCCGTCAGCGACTCCTCGATCTGCTCACGCAGACTGTGTCCCGGTTCGATCCGGGGAGTCACCCAGCTCATGTCGTCGCCTTTCTCGCGCACTGCTGCGTGACATACTACGGCGCGTTCTGCTCCGGACGCCAGCGAATTGCGTCGGCCGCGTCCGCTATCTGCAGATCGATCGATGCGAGCGACGCGCCTTTCGGCATCAGGTACACCAGGCACTGGGAGGCCTCATCACCTGCGGGCAGGTCGGCGGGAAGCGCTGCCGGCGGGCAGGGCTCGAAGGTCCCGACGATCGCGTTCGGCGAGATCAGCGTGTTCTCTCCGTCGTTGGCGAACACCGGCAGAGCCGTCGTTCCAGGCGTGCCCGGCCCCTCGTTCACCACGGAGAGCGTGACGTAGAACGGCGTCGATGCCGCGTCCTCGGGCGTCAGCGAGAAGAGCGCGAAGTCCTCGATGCGGCCCTGCTTGATCTTCTCGACCGCGACGGTGAGTGCCGTGGCACCCTTCTCGTCCTCGGGGTAGGCGACCGTGGCCGGCTCCCCCGGGTCGAGCTCGGTGCCACCCTCGGTCAGCGTGACGCCCTTGGGCAACTCGAGACCGGCCGGTTCCTTCTCCTCGTCTTCTCCCGAGCAGGCGGTCAGGAGCAGTACCGCAGTCAGCACCGGTCCGGTGACGCGCCATGTCCTTCTCACGACAGCAGCGTGCACGACGGCCGATCAGGCGCCGATGAGGCGCGCCGCGAGGTACGCCGGAACCTGGTCGAGCGCGACCCGCTCCTGGCTCATCGTGTCGCGCTCGCGGATCGTGACGGCCTGATCGTCGAGTGTGTCGAAGTCGACGGTGATGCAGAACGGGGTACCGATCTCGTCCTGACGGCGGTAGCGCTTGCCGATCGCCTGGGCGTCGTCGAAATCGACGTTCCAGTTGCGGCGCAGCTCCGCGGCCAGATCGCGGGCCTTCGGCGACAGGTCCTCGTTGCGCGAGAGCGGCAGGACGGCGGCCTTGACCGGGGCGAGCCGCGGATCGAGCTTGAGCACGGTGCGCTTGTCGACGCCACCCTTGGCGTTCGGAGCCTCGTCCTCGGTGTACGCGTCGACGAGGAACGCCATCATCGAGCGGTTGACACCGGCTGCGGGCTCGATCACGTACGGCGTCCAGCGCTCGTTCTTCTGCTGATCGAAGTACGAGAGGTCCGTGCCCGAGTGCTTGCTGTGGGTCGACAGGTCGAAGTCGGTGCGGTTCGCGACGCCCTCGAGCTCGCCCCACTCCGAGCCGGCGAAACCGAAGCGATACTCGATGTCGACGGTGCGCTTGGAGTAGTGCGAGAGCTTCTCGGCCGGGTGCTCGTAGAGACGCAGGTTCTCCGGGTCGATGCCGAGCTCGGTGTACCACGCGAGGCGCGTGTCGATCCAGGTCTGGTGCCACTCTTCGTCCGTGCCCGGCTCGACGAAGAACTCCATCTCCATCTGCTCGAACTCGCGCGTGCGGAAGATGAAGTTGCCCGGCGTGATCTCGTTGCGGAAGCTCTTGCCGATCTGGCCGATGCCGAACGGGGGCTTCTTCCGCGCGGTCGTCATGACCTGTGAGAAGTTGATGAAGATGCCCTGCGCGGTCTCGGGGCGCAGGTAGTGCAGGCCCTCCTCGGACTCCACCGGGCCGAGGAACGTCTTCAGCAGGCCGTTGAACATCCGCGGCTCGGTCCACTGCCCCCGCGTGCCGCAGTTCGCGCAGACGATGTCGCTCATCGGGACCGCGTCGGGGTCGTCCAGACCCTTCTTCTCCGCGTAGGCCTCCTGGAGGTGGTCCTGCCGGTACCGCTTGTGGCAGGCGAGGCACTCCACGAGCGGGTCGACGAACGCGGCCAGGTGTCCGGAGGCCTCCCAGACCGGGGTCGGGAGGATGACCGAAGAGTCGAGACCGACGACATCGTCGCGGCCCTGGACCATCGAACGCCACCACTGGCGCTTGATGTTCTCCTTCAGTTCCACACCCATCGGGCCGTAGTCCCACGCCGAGCGGGTACCTCCGTAGATCTCACCGCACTGGTAGACGAAGCCGCGGCGCTTGCAGAGGCTGATGACGGTGTCGAGGACTGAGTTCGGCATGGGAGGACTTCCGTTCCGGCTGGGTGTCGGAGGGCGTGTGCGGTGCGTCGTAACGCTCCGCGCCCCTGGCCGGACCAGCGTACTCGGCGCGGGCTCGAGGACGTCCGCCGGTCGACGGGTCCAGACGGATTTGACAATCGTTCCCGGCAGTAGTGACGATGATTCCCATGAAGCGTTCGGCCCTCCCTGCCCTCGTCGTGTCTGCTCTCGCCCTGTCCGCCTGCGGCGGCGGCACGTCCGGCGAGGACGGAGGCGGCGGGGTGCGCGTCGTCGCGTCGTTCTACCCCGCGCAGTTCATCGCCGAGCGCGTCGGCGGCGACCTCGTCGACATCGAGACGCTGACCTCGCCAGGCGGCGAGGCGCACGATCTGGAACTGACCGCGAAGCAGATCGGTGCGGTGCAGTCGGCCGACGTCCTGGTGTACCTCGACGGGTTCCAGACAGCCGTCGACGAGGCGGTGGAGCAGGCGGACCGCGACGCCGCGACGACGGTCGATCTCGCCGAGGGGGTGGACCTGCTCGACGCCCAGGATCCCCACGACCACGAGCACAGCCACGAGGGCGAGGAGTCGCACGACCACAGCCACGAGAGCGAGGAATCGCACGACCACGGTCACGATCATGGCGACGTCGATCCCCATCTGTGGCTGGACCCGGCGAACCTCGAGCCGGCCGCCAAGTCGCTCGCCGACGCGCTGTCCGAGGCCGATCCTGACCACGCCGACGAGTACGCGGCGAACGCTCAGGAGCTCGTCGACGACCTCACCGCCCTCGACGAGGAGTTCGCGACCGGGCTCGCCACCTGCGAGCGCCGCGACTTCGTCACCAGTCATGCGGCCTTCGCGTACCTGGCTCACGCGTACGACCTGCACCAGTTGCCCATCGCCGGCATCGATCCGGGCGCCGAGCCCACGACGGCCCAACTCGGCGAGATCACCGAACTCGTGCAGACGGAGGGCATCACGACCATCTTCACCGAGACGCTCGCCTCGCCCGCGCTCGCCGAGACGGTCGCCCGCGAGACCGGAGCCACGACGGCTACCCTGGATCCGATCGAAGGCCTCGCCGACGAGACCTCCGACCAGGACTACCTGTCGATCATGCGCGCGAACCTCGCCGCCCTCCAGAAGGCCAACGACTGCCGATGACACCGCCCCTGCTCGCCCGTGGCGTCGAAGTCGACCTCGCGGGAGGGCCGGTCGTGAAGGGCATCGACCTCACTGTCGGAACAGGCGAGTTCGTCACTCTGCTCGGCGCCAACGGTTCGGGCAAGTCCACACTCGTCCGCGCGCTCGTCGGCCTGATCCCGGCCCGCGGCACGATCGAGCTGTTCGGCACGCCCTTGACGCGGTTTCGCGAACGCTGGCGCCTCGGGTACGTCCCGCAACGGCCCGGGAGCGCAGCGGGCGTGCCCGCTACCGTTCGCGAGATCGTGACGAGCGGCCGGCTCTCCCACCGCCCCGTCATGGGCTTCGCATCGCGCTCCGACCGGGTCGCCGTGACCGAGGCCATCGAGCACGTCCGGCTGACCGCGAAGGCCGACCAGCCGATCACGGAGTTGTCCGGCGGCCAGCAGCAGCGCGCCTACATCGCCCGCGCGCTGGTCGCCAATCCGCAACTGCTGGTCATGGACGAGCCGACGGCCGGCGTCGACGCGGAGAGCGCTGAGGTGCTGGCCGGTCTCATCGGGCACCTGGTGAGCGATCACGGGATGGCCGTGTTGCTCGTGGCGCACGAGCTCGGTCCGATGCGCCCCCTCGTCGACCGCGCGGTGGTGGTGGACGCAGGCCGCGTCGCCTACGAGGGGCGGGTCGAGGACATCCCCTCCGACCATCCGCACGATCACCCCCACTCCGGAGCGCCCGAGCGTATCCGTCCGGTGCAGGAGGAGGGACCGCTCGGATGAGCGAGCTGCTCTCGTACGACTTCATGCGCATCGCGCTCGCCGCTGCGGTCGTCACCGGGCTCGCGGCGCCGGCGATCGGCACATACATCGTGCAGCGGCGGCTCGCCCTGCTCGGTGACGGACTGGGGCACGTGGCATTGACCGGCGTGGCGCTCGGTCTGCTGACCCACGTCACACCGACCATCACCGCCGTCATCGTCGCGATCATCGGGGCGGTCGTCATCGAGCTGCTGCGCATGTACGCCAAGACCAGCGGAGACGTCGCCTTGGCCATGCTCTTCTACGGCGGCATCGCCGGGGGCGTGCTGCTGACCAACCTCGCCGGCGAATCCGCCGCGACGTTGAACCGCTACTTGTTCGGGGCGATCACCACCATCTCGATGAGCGACCTCGTAGCGGTGCTCGTACTGGGCGTCGTCGTGATCGTCGCGGCGCTCGGGCTGTCACCGCAGTTGTTCGCGGTGTGCCAGGACGAGGACCACGCCCGGGTCAGCGGCGTGCCCGTCCGGCTCTACACACTCCTCGTCGCCGTGCTCGCGGCGATCACCATCACCGTGGCCATGCGGACCGTGGGTCTCCTCCTGGTCTCGGCACTCATGGTGGTGCCCGTCGCGGCAGCGCAGCAACTCACGCGGAGCTTCCGGGCGACCCACCTCGTGTCGATGATCGTCGGTGTCGTGGCCGCGACCGGTGGCGTCGTCGCGAGCTACGAGATCGACACGCAGCCGGGCCCGACGATCGTCGTGCTCGCGCTCGGCTTGTTCGCGCTGGCGGCTCTGGCTCGCGGGGTGACCGCGTTGCGCGGTCGCTGACTACACTGGCCTCGATGAGCACCACAAGCGAGTCGCCCCAGCGCAACACCCGCCAACGCCGCGCCGTCGCGGCGATCATGGCTGACCTCGAGGGCTTCGCGAGCGCTCAGCAGATCCACGACATCCTCAAGCAGCGCGGCGAGTCGGTCGGGCTCTCCACCGTCTACCGCAACCTGCAGGCGCTCGCCGACGCGGATCTGCTCGATGCCTTGCGCAACGACGATGGCGAGACCCTGTACCGGCGGTGCAGCTCCGGGCATCATCACCACCTCGTCTGCCGGGTGTGCGGACGCACCGTCGAGGTCGAGGGCCCGACGGTCGAGCGCTGGGCCGACGCGGTCGCTGAGGACCACGGGTTCCGCGACGTCGAGCACACGCTCGAGATCTTCGGGACGTGCGGGGATTGCGCGTCCTAAGCCGCGCCGACTGGACCGAACGCGCCGCGGCCCATCGTGCACGCGTCCTCCCCTGGACGCGCGCCCGCGTGGAGCGACGCGAGCGCGGTGAGTCCCACCCGGTCCACGACTTCCTCTTCGAGTACTACAACCTCTCCCCCGGCGCGCTGGAACGGTGGCACCCCGGCCTCGACGTCGCCTTGGCGGATGCCCCGGAGTACCGCGCTGCCAGCGCCTACATCGTCCGGGACGACGACAGCGTGACAGTCGACGCTTCCCGGCTCGCCGCGCGCCTTCCGGGGCTGCGGTGGACCCGCGACCTGCTCAGCCGGACCGCCGGCCGCACTCCGCGGCTGCAGTGCTTCGGTCTGCACGAATGGGCCATGGTGTACCGCGAGCCGCAGGAGCGCCGTCACGCCGTGCCGCTGCGGCTCGGGGCTGCCGGTACCGACGAGGTCGTGGAGTCGCACAAGCTCGTCTGCACCCACGCCGATGCGTTCCGGTTCTACACCGACGCCGCCCGGCCGTTGAACCGCCCCACTCCCACGCGGGAGCGTCAGCTCGAGCTGGAGCAGCCCGGCTGCCTGCACGCCAACATGGATCTGTACCGGATCGCCTTCCGGATGCTCCCGTTCATCGAGTCGTCTCTCGTGGCCGACGCGTTCGAGCTCGCGTCGGACATCCGGGAGGTCGACATGCGTGCCTCGCCCTACGACCTGCGAGACCACGGCTACGCGCCCATCGCGATCGAGACCACCGAGGGCAAGGCAGAGTACGTCCGGCACCAACGCGAGTTCGCCCGTCGAGCGGAGCCGCTGCGCCGCCGCCTCATCGACCAGGCCGATGCGCTCATCACCCGCGCCCACAAGGAGGCCGCATGACCGGCACGCCGTACGTCAAGAACGGCGACGATCTCACCGCCCAGGACGTGTACGGCATCTGGCGCATTCGCGACATCGTCTTCGCCGTCGAACAGCAGTGCGACGAACCCGACGTCGACGGCCTCGATCTGATTTCGACGACGACCCATCTGTGGTTTGCCGACGACCTCGGCCCCACCAGTTACCTGCGGACCTACGTCGGCGCCGACGGTGTGCGGAAAGTGGGCCGCGTGGCGACGCGTCGCGAACATCGCGGCCGCGGTCTGTCCAGCGCGTTGCTGCGCGCGGTGCACGAGCGATGGGGCGACGAGGAGATCCGGCTCGGCGCCCAGGCGTACCTCGAGCAGTGGTACGCCTCGTTCGGATACGAGCGGTGCGGCGAGAACTTCATGGAGGCAGGCATCCTCCACGTGCCGATGCGACGCGTTGGTACGGCCGGCTAGGTGTGATGTCCAGGCAGGTTGTTCTCGATCCTGCTGATGGGTGGTAGTGCTCCGAGCGCGGAGTGGGGCCTGTGGTGA